>JAYPUB010000028.1:0-11208 GCA_038133865.1 Candidatus Pelagibacteraceae bacterium | reverse complement strand
AAAAATAAAGAAATTTCAAGATTAAATAAAATTTATATTAAAAATTTAAAAAAAGCCGGTGTTGAAATAATCCAAGATCATGGATCATTTGTATCATCAAAAAGTATCCTGTTAAAAAGAGATAAGAAAATTATTTATGCAAAAAAAATAATAGTAGCAACAGGTTCCAAACCAAATTTTCCAAATATTCCAGGTTCAAAAATTGGCATAAGTTCTGATCAATTTTTTGAATTAAAAAAATTACCCAAAAATATATCTATTGTAGGAAGTGGATATATTGCTTTAGAGTTTGCCTTTTTGTTAAAAAATTTAAATTATGAAGTCAATTTAATAATAAGAAAAAAAACAGTTCTTAATGAGTTTGACTCTGATATTGGAAAACGAGTTTTGCAGTATGCAGTTAAAAAAGGAATAAAGGTTTTTAACGAGAGTTTATTAAAAGAAATTAAAAAATCTGGAACAAAAATTAGTGTTATTACTAATAAAAAAACCGTTAAAACTAATTTATTAATTTATGCAATTGGAAGATCGCCAAATGTAGATAGTTTAAAGTTAGAAAACACAAGAGTAAAATTAGATAAAAAAAGAGCAATTAAAGTAAATCAAAACTCAAGATCAAATGATCATCAGATTTATGCAATTGGTGATGTAACAAATCGTAAAAACCTGACTCCTGTCGCAATTAGAGAAGCGATGATTTTGTTTGATCATATCAGAGGAAAAAAACCTCATCAAAAGTTAGATTATAACAAAGTGGCCTCTGCAATTTTTACTCAGCCAGAGGTTGGATCCGTTGGTTATGGTGAAAATGATTTAATAAAATTAAAGAAAAAATATAAAGTTTTAACCACTGAGTTTGGACCACTAAAATATTCTTTTATGAAAAATAAAAAGAGCAAAGTATTTATTAAAGTAATGTACGAACCAAAATCTGAAAGAGTCTTAGGCTTAATTTATATTGGAGAAAGTGCTGCTGAAATTATTCAATCTTTAGCAATTGCCTTTCAAAAAGGATTATATCTTAATGATTTAAAACAAACTGTTCCTGTTCATCCAACCTCGTCAGAGGAATTAGTTACAATTTTTTAATTTTCTAAAACTTTTTTACAAGTTTCATGAAGTATAGAATGCAAATGAACTAATTGTTCAAAATTTTTGTTATATCCGCCACCTAAAACACCACATAAAGGGATATTTTTTTTAAAAAAATTATTAATGACTAACTCTTCTCTCTTTTTTATACCCTCTTCAGTAATATTAAGTTTTCCAAGCCTATCTTCAAAATGAACATCAACTCCAGCTACGTAAAAAACGAAATCAAATCGTAATATTTCAATTTTTTGTAGCAACTTGTTTACAATGTTTAAATATTCTTCATCTTTCATCTCATCTTCAAGTTCAATATCAATATTGCTGTTTTGTTTTTTTGATGGATAATTTTTTTTAGAATGAATGCTTGCAGTAAAAACACTATTATCTTTTTCAAAAATTTTAGCAGTCCCATCTCCTTGGTGCACATCTAGATCTAAGATTAAGATTTTTTTATATTTGAATTTATTCTTTAAATAGTTAGTAGCAACAGCTACATCGTTAAAGACACAATAGCCATTGCCTTGATTTGAAAATGCATGATGAGAACCACCAGCTGTGTTACAGGCAAGTTTATGTTTTACTGCAAGTTTTGAAGCAAGGACCGTTCCTCCTGTTGCCACAAAGGATCTTCTTCTGACACTTTTTACCAATGGAAAACCTAGTTTTCTAACTTCTTCTTTATCTAAAGATAAGTTATTTATTTTATTAATATATTCTTCGCTATGAACGCCTAATAGAGTTGATTTTGAAACTTCGCTTGGCTCAAAAGTATTGCTACTTGTCGCAATATTTTTTTTTTTAAGCAATTTTATTAGTTCACCAAACTTTTTAATTGGAAAACGATGATCATCACCTATTTGAGCAACATAATCAGGATGGTTAACAATTGGAAGCATCACAGCTTAGCTTCACTAATTAAGTGGTCCGCAAAAGCAAAAGATGCTGACCATGCTGGACTAATAGCATTAAGTACATGCGTTATGTTTTTTTGATTAATCACAACAAAATCATTAACGAGATTTTTGCTTTGAGGGTCAAAAATTTGAGATCGTATACCTACTTTTTGATCAGATAATTCTAGATCCTCAGGATTTATATTATTAAACATTTTTTTAATTTGATTAAAAAAACCATGTTTCGTTAATAAAGATAATTCTTGTAATGCTAAAGTACGAAGTTTGTTTTCATTAAAAATAATTTTTTTACTAAAATTGAAAAATAAATTTATGCTTTCTTTTAAATTTTCTCCTAAAATTCCATGATATTGTTCACGCCCAAATACCGGAGTAGAGCTTGGGCCAATATAAAAATCTCCATATCGGTTATGTGAAGAATGCAAACCTAAAAAAGGATACCTAAGATCAGGAATAGGATAAACTAAATGATTAAGTTTAAAATTTTTATTTTTAATTTTCCAATATTTTCCCTTAAAAGGTAAAAAACTATAGCGAAATTCTAAATTTGAATTTTTAGCAATTTCATCAGCAAATAAACCGGAACAATTAAAAATATGCCCCGCTTCAATTGTGTCGTTTTTAGTAAATAGCTTTTGTTCGTTAATTTTAAAAATTTTAGAATTATAATTAATTTTTACATTCATTTTTCTCAAATTATCAATTAATGATTTTGAAACTTCTTTAGGATCAGCAACAGAAGTAAATGGTACATATAAACCATATTCAAATTGGCAATTTGCATTAGGCTCAATTTTTTTTATTTCATCATTTTTAATTTTATTAATTTCGACTCCATTTTTTTTTGCTCTTTCAAATAAATTTTCTAAATTTGAATTAGAATATTCAGAGGTTGGAAGAAGTAACTTGCCACATTCATTGATCCAAAGATTTTCAGACTTAATATATTCTTTAAGTTCTTTAACTCCCTTAACGCAAAGATTAGCTCTTAGGGACCCTGGTTCATAATAAATTCCACTATGAAGAACACCACTATTTCTTCCTGACCCATGAGAAATAGAGTTTGGTTCTTTTTCAAATATTATAATATTGGAATTATTAAATTTTTGCTTCAGTTTAAAAGCAAGTGTTAACCCTATAATTCCGCTACCAATAATTGCAAAATCATATTTCATTCGTTTTTAAAAAATATAAAATAAGGTTATGAATATTTTTTCAAAATTAACAATACTCTCCTTGATATTCTTTACTAGTCAGTGTGCCTACGTGGATAAAGAGATCTCTAAATCTCAAGAAAAAGAAAAAAAAATACTGGAGCAATATCTTGGAAAAAAAAGTTCATCTTTAAAAGGACGATTGGGAGAACCAACAAATATTGTTTTTGCGTCTCCATATAAAATTTATGTTTATAAAAAAAGTCAATTAATCATAACTTGTGAGAGAAGATTTTATATTAATCCAAAAAAAGATATTATAGAAAAATTTGACAGTCAAAATTGCATTAATAAGTGATTAATAAAACATATTTAGATACAGTAAATAAAGTTTCTAATAAAATTTTTAGTTTAAAAAAGAAAAAGAAAAATATTTTTTGTTTAATTTCAGGACCTCAAGGCTCAGGAAAAACTACATTTTCATCACATGTTAAGAGCACTTTGCAAAAAAATAAAATTAAGGTTTTGGTATTATCAATAGATAATTTTTACTTAAGTAAAAAAGATAGACAGAATTTATCAAATAAGGTTTCAAGTTTATTCTTAATTAGAGGTGTGCCTGGCACACATAATTTAAAATTGTTAAACAAAGTTGTACAAAAATTTAAATCTAAGAAAAAAAGTAAATTTAAATTGCCACTATTCTCCAAAGGACATGACGATATTTTAAAATCAAAATTTATAAATTTGAATTTTCCATATGATGTGTTCATTTTAGAAGGTTGGTGTGTTGGTTATCAGGGTAGTTCAAAATTGAGGTTAAGAAAGTCAATTAATCAAATGGAAAAACTTCTAGATAAAAATTTTAAATGGAGAAATTATGTAAATACAATGAGTAAGAAGTATGCATCTTTAATTTATAAAAAATCAGATTTTTCAATTTTTTTGAAAATACCATCATTTAATCAGGTTTTTTACTGGAGAAAAAAACAGGAAAAACAAATACCAAAAAAGTTGAGGATGAATAATAATGAATTAAAAAAATTTATAAGTTTCTATCAAAGAATTACAATGGATTTATTAAAATATTATAAAAAAATTTTTGATGGTTATATATCAATTGACTCAAAACATAATTTCGGAAGATATAAAAAATTAAAATGAAAAAAGTAAAAATTCTTGATGATAATAAAAATGAAGTTAAAGTAGATATAAAAAGTTTTTATCAGCATATATTAGAATACCACTCTTCAGGGAATTCTTTACATGAGGAAGCGGGCCATTACTTTACTGTAGATGAAAAATTTAGAAAAAAAATAAAACAACTGCTTGATTCAAATTCATAAAAAATATACAAATTTGTTTTCAATTAGATATAGCTTGCGAATTAAGGAGAAAAAATGACAACAGAAAGTAAAAACCCAGAGACCATCGGTCTTCACGGAGGAACTTATAGGAGAGATGAAAGTCAAACTTCTGTAGCCGTTCCAATTCATCAAACGACATCTTACCAGTTTAATTCTGCAGAACATGCAGCAAATTTATTTGGTTTAAAAGAATTTGGTAATATTTATACAAGAATTATGAATCCAACAAATAATGTGTTGGAGGAAAGAGTGGCAGCTCTTGAAGGTGGAGTTGCTGGCCTTTGCGTAAGTTCAGGACAAGCAGCTTCTGCTTTTGTAGTTCAAAATTTATGTAATGCAGGAGATAACGTTGTTGCTTCAACTGATTTATACGGTGGAACAGTAAATTTATTTAACAATACTTTAAAGACAATGGGTATTGAAGTGCGATATGCTGATCCAGTCGATCCTGAAAATTTTAAAAAATTAGTCGATGATAAAACAAAATTATTTTATGCAGAGACTCTTCCAAACCCATCACTTAGAGTATTTCCAATCAAGGAAGTAGCTGAAATTGGAAAACCATTGGGTATACCGCTTGTTATGGATAACACAGCTTGTCCAGTGATTTGTAAACCAATCGAACATGGTGCAGCTATTGTTATGCATTCACTTACAAAATTTATTGGAGGTCATGGAAATAGTATTGGAGGAATAATTGTAGACTCAGGACAATTTGATTGGTCTGTAGATAAAAAAAGACAACCAAATATTTGGCAACCAGATCCATCTTATCACGGAGCCGTTTGGGGAGATGCAGTTCCTCAGTTAACTGGAGCAAATATACCTTACATTATTAGGGCTAGAGTTGTTCTTTTGAGAGATTTAGGCTCTGCAATTAGTCCTTTTAACTCATTTCAAATTATTCAAGGTTTAGAAACGGTTGCATTAAGAATGAAGCAACATTGTTCTAATGCTGAAAAAGTTAAAGACTTTCTACAAAAGCATAAAAAAGTAGAAAAAGTTATTTATTCCACTTTGCACAAGGGTGAAATTGGAGATCGAGCTAAAAGATACTTTAAAGGTGGAAACGGGGCTTTAATGGGCATGGAACTAAAAGGCGGCATAGAAGCTGGTAAAAAATTTATTGATAGTTTGAAAATGTTTTATCATGTTGCAAATATTGGCGATGCAAGATCACTTGCTATTCACCCAGCAAGTACAACCCATTCACAATTAAGTGAAGCAGATATGCTTAAAGCTGGGGTGACTCCTGGTTATGTTAGATTGTCAATTGGTATTGAACACCCAGATGACATCATTGCCGATTTAGATCAGGCATTAAATGCATAAGTTTGAATAATTTTCAAAAGGCCGTAATATTACTTACGGCCTTTTTTTATGAATAAAGAAAATTTAGCAATAATTGTTGGTGGAACAGGAGCAATAGGAAATGCTATTGCTATTGAAATAGAAAAACTTGGCTTTAAAAATATTTTAAAAATTGGAACAAAAACAAATCCTTCAATTGATTTTAACAAAGAAAATACAATTTTAAAGACAGTCGAATTTATTAAAAATACTAATAAATCGATATCAATTTTATTTGATGCAACTGGAATTCTCCATCATGAAAGTTATATGCCTGAAAAAACTTTCAAAAATATTGATCTTGATTTTTCAAAGAAAAATTTTTTAATTAATGCAATTGGACCAGCTTTATTAATAAAACATTTTGCTCCATTGCTTGATAGTGAAAATAAATCAGTATTTGCTACGCTATCTGCCAAAGTTGGATCAATAAGTGATAATGGTTATGGTGGTTGGTATTCTTACCGAGCTTCAAAAGCAGCCCTCAATCAATTTATCAAGACGGCATCAATAGAAATGAAGGTAAAAAATAAACAGGCTATATTTCTAGCCCTTCATCCTGGAACGGTTAAATCTAATTTATCTCAGCCATTTCAAAAAACTAATCTTAAAATACAAGAACCAGAAGAGTCTGCAAAACACTTAATTAAAATTATAGACTCAGTCGATCAATCTCAAACTGGAAAGTTTTTTAATTGGGATGGATCTGAATTACCGTGGTAATTATTGAATAGTAATTCTGTGCATTACTCGGTGTGCATTAAAGTCGTTTACAGGATTGTGTAATACAGAATAATTTGACCATAATGCTAAACAATTAGGTTCCCATTCAAATCCATAAACAAATTCATCTTTTGTTTGATGCTCAACCAATTCTGTCATTAATTTCTTACTTTCTTCTTCTTCGATATCACAAATTTTAATTGCATGACCTGGAGACAGGTAAATTGATTTTTTATGGTTTCTTTCATTTTCTTTAACAATATTATGAATTGCACTTAATGATTTAGGATCAATACCAGTTCCTTTTTCTTGCACTCTATTTTGCCTTGTTCTTGAAATAGGACCGTCTGCACTAAATACAGCTTTTAAATTTTTTAATTTTTCTTTCATTGTATCATTCAACGTTTCATAACTTCTGTACTGTGATGCAAATAGTGTATTTCCCTTTCCTTTTTCTGGAGTTTTAATTGAATATAACATTGTAAATCTTGGGGGCTCTTTTGTGTAAGTAGAATCTGTATGCCAACCTTCTCCAAACATGATTTGTTCATCAGGTTTTTTTTCTACGACAGTAATTTCGGGGTGTCCTTCTAAACCTTTAAGCATAGGATACTCAGCAAGCGGGCCAAATTGTTTTGCAAATTTAATATAAGTTTCCGAGTCTAAATTTTGATTTCTAAAAAAAACTACACCATATTCAGCCAAAGCATCTTTTATCTCTTCAATGATTTCATCATTAAACTTTGACAATTCAGCATCAATAATTGCCCCGACATTGTTTTTGTTTGGACTGACTTTAATATGTTTGTACATAGCATTATTTAACTATGTTGACTAAATAAAGTCAATTGATACAAAAATTAGCAGATGTTTAGAATTGTATTTATTTTTATAGTATTTTTTTCTTCTTACAGTTTTGCAGAAAAGAGACTAGGACCGAGTGATTATAAAGAGCTATTAAATATTGGATATAATAAAAAAGATGCTTATGCTGATGATTATTCCAAGACCAACGCTTATTGGTTTAAGCTTGAAGAGCATTTAGAAGTAAAGCCAAAATATTTAGCTTTATTATCTCAAAAAATGACTGTGAATGGAAAAGAAATAGTAAATCAGCACATATATAATAGCAAACACCATTTCTTTGGCGATAAAAAGTCAAAGTGTGTTGGAAAAAAAGGTTTAATTGTAGGACCGTTAAATCTTCAAAAATGTGATTATCTAAAACCAAAAGTTGTAGATGATTCAGAGCTCTCTAAAGATACTTTTATTAATATGGCTTTAGACCATTGTAACGAAACAAAAGTAAAAAATTTAAAAACTGAGGATGGAAAAGAATTAAAAATAAAGAATTCAAAAAAATGTTCAATTAAATTTATTAATTTTTCTAAATATGAATTCACGAAAGTATTAAAACAAGTAGGCAAAGATGAAGATCGTCCAAAAAAAGAGAAATCAAAACCTTCCCAAAGTGTTAATCTTGAAAAATATAAAAAACAATGTGAAGATCTAGGTTTTAAACCAAAAACTGAAAAATTTGGCGAATGTGTTTTAAGGTTACTAGAATCTTCAAATTAATTTTTAGCAATATAAGATTTTAATTCAGAGTATTCTTCACATTTGCAATTTTCTAATCTTAATAAAATTGAATTCGCCTTATCTTTTCTGTTGGTATCAACATAAAGTTCACCAAGATATTCAAGTGCACCCTTGTGATTAGGATCAATTTTTAAAGCTTTATTATAATTTATTTCTGCATTTGAAAGATCACCATTTTTTCTTAAAGCAAATGCATATTCATTTAATATGTCAGGATCTTTTTGATATTTATTCTTTTCCAAAATTTTTTCCAAAATTTTTACAGCCTCTGAATAGTTTTCTTTTTTAATCAATTTTACTGCTTTTTTATAAGAACTTGGTTTAACTTTTGTATCATCATTATCGCTGCCTGCGGCATAAACATTAAATGATAAAAAAACTGACATAAAAAGGACTAAAAACGTTTTCATAGGTGTTCATATATATTAAAATTTATTTATGGAAAGTATTTATAAATCCGATGTTGTTATTGTAGGTTCAGGTATATCTGGATTAATGACTGCAATTTCACTTTATCCAAGAAGAGTAACATTGGTTACTAAAAGAAAACTTGGAGAAATGTCTTCTAGTGCATGGGCACAAGGTGGTATTGCGGCAGCAGTGACAAAAGAGGATAGTCCAAAAAAACATTTTGAAGATACAATTAAAGCAAGTTCCGGGCTAAGCAATGAGCAAGCTGTTAAAACTATTACTAATGATGCGTTAGAAATTGTAAAGTTTTTAGAAAAAATTGGTGTTGAATTTGATAAAAGTAACGGTGAATTTACCTTATCAAAAGAAGCTGCCCATTCTTTTAGAAGAGTCTTAAAAATTAATGGTGATCAATCTGGAAAATATTTAGTAAATCATTTAATTGATTATGCAAAACAACAGGGGCACATCACTTTTGTTGAAGATGTTTCTGTCGATCATATAATTCAAAAAGACAATCAATGTCATGGAATCATGGGGCATATTCATAAAAATGAAATTGCTGATAATTTTATATTTTTTCAATCACCAAATATTATTTTAGCAACAGGAGGACTGGGAAGTATTTATGCCCATACTACAAATCCAAGAGATGTTTATGGAGAAGCAATTGCTATGGCCGCACAAGCTGGGGCAAAGTTGGTTGATTTAGAATTTATTCAATTTCATCCTACAGCTTTGGATGTTGGAATTGATCCTGCTCCTTTATTAACCGAGGCAATTAGAGGAGAAGGAGCTTATATTGTTGATGAAAATAATGATCGATTTGTTTTTAATGATAATGATTTAGGTGAATTGGCTCCAAGAGATATTGTATCAAGATCTATTCATAGTCATAAACAAAAAGGGCATTCCACTTTTTTGGATTGCAGACATTTTAAAATTGATTTTAAATCAATGTTCCCAACAGCATCATATTATTTAGAACAAGCTTCGATTGATCCAATCAAAGATTTAATCCCAATAATTCCAGCGGCTCATTACCATATGGGGGGGATTCAAGTTGATATCGATGGCAAAACAAGTGTCGAAGGATTATGGGCATGTGGTGAGTGTAGTTCAACAGGCGCACATGGTGCAAATCGTTTAGCAAGTAATTCACTTTTAGAAGCTTTTGTTTTTTCAAGACGTATTGCAAATAAAATTAATTCAGAGCCCCCTAAACAAAGTCATAAACTAATTAATATTGAAAATTTTCTACCGAAAGAAAAAACAATCAGCAAACTAAGAGCAAAAAAATATATTTGGCAATTACGTTCAGCAATGAATAAGCTTGTTGGAGTTGAAAGAAATGAGTCTACTTTGAACCAAGCTTTTGTAGAATTTTTTAGAATTGAACGTGAGGCAGATAAGTTATCAGCAAAATTAAAAGATATGTTGTTAGTTTCGAAATTAATTACATTCGCAGCTATTCAGAGAAAAGAAAGTCGTGGAACACATTTTAGAACAGATTATCCAAAACAAAATAATTTATTATTAAAAAGAAACGTATTTCAACAAAATGATTTAGTTGAATACTTAAATAAAAAATTTAAAAAAGCTATCTAATATATGAACAGAATAGTTTATCTAAATGGTAAATACGTAGACGAGTCAGAGGCAAAAATATCAATTTTTGATCGCGCATTACTTTTTAGTGATGCATTATACGAGGTAACATCTGTTTTAGATGGTAAATTAATTGATTTTAAAAATCACATGAAACGACTTGATCGATCTATGACTGAATTAAATTATCCAAAACTATTAGATCATAAAGATATTGAATTATTTCATAGAGAATTGGTTAAAAAAAATAATTTGAAAGAAGGGGTGGTGTATCTTCAGGTATCGAGAGGAGTTGCGGAAAGAAGTTTTGATTTTCCTGATACTAAAACAGAATTAACAGTTTCTGCATTCACTCAAGTCAAAGACCTTTTAAATAATGATGCAGCAATAAAAGGCATTAAGGTAATGACTATTGATGATATGAGATGGAAACGTTGCGATATTAAAACTGTTCAACTTCTTTATCCTTCGTTTGCAAAATCATCTGCTGCAAAATTAGGTTTTGACGATGCCTGGATGGTTAGAAATGGATATATTACCGAAGGAACTTCTAATAACGCATGGATTATAAGAAAAGGAGTAGTGATTACAAGGCAATTTGATAATTTAATTTTAAGAGGAATTACCCGAGACGCCGTAGTAGAATGTGCAGAAGAATTAAATTATAAAGTAGATTTTAAAAACTTTACAATAAATGAAG
Source organism: Candidatus Pelagibacteraceae bacterium (assembly GCA_038133865.1). GTDB lineage: Bacteria > Pseudomonadota > Alphaproteobacteria > Pelagibacterales > Pelagibacteraceae > HIMB114. The sequence continues at coordinate 290 of JAYPUB010000028.1, read as the reverse complement.
CACAAAGCGCCGATGAAGCTTTTATTACTAGCGCAACAACATTTGTTACACCTGTCGTTAAAATTAATAAATCAACGATTGGCGACGGAAACCCTGGTAAATTTACTAAATTGTTACGTGAAAAGTATATTGAAAAGGCTAGGAAAATAGCGATTTAAATTTGTTATAGACTCGTATTAGGGGAATCAAATTAATTTTTCATTCAAAAATAAAACGAATAGCATTAGAGATTAATTGTGTGCTTGAGTTTGCTCACTTCATGTCCCCTGTTAGTTAAATTTAAGCACACC
>JAYPUB010000027.1:3937-12029 GCA_038133865.1 Candidatus Pelagibacteraceae bacterium | reverse complement strand
GTATAGCTGTTTTAAAATGATCATTTTTTTTTGAAAAAAAATCTTTTTCCTCAAAACTAGATATTAGAGAGTGAATTTTAGACGAAAGGTGTATTTCTAAACATGGGTATTTTAAACTTTTAAAAAGATATACCTGCTCTTTAGAATTTTTAATTGTAGTTCTAAAGCTAGAAGGTATTGAAACTCTGTTTTTTGAGTCAATAGTTCCGATAAAAGAAGATAGAAATACATTCATGGTATTTCATGGGATTATATGGGAATTTAAGGAAATAGTAAATTCAATTATGGGTAGCTATAAGCTGAGTTCTGTATTTTTATTATTAAAAAGCAGTCATTTATCTAGGCTAGTCATTACTGACTAGCTCAAGCGATCAACCCAGGTCAACTGTAGAAATAGTTTTAACCTCTATTTGATCTTACTCGTGATAGGGTTTACATATTGCGATATTTTTTACAATACCCGGTGAGCTCTTACCTCACCTTTTCACCCTTACCCAAAGGCGGTTTTTTTCTGCTGCACTTTCCCTAAGGTTACCCTCGACGGACGTTATCCGTTATCACTTTCTACGCGAGCTCAGACTTTCCTCTTTAACTATGTTAAAGCGACTGCAAGCTACCCAATCTAATAATATATAATTTATTTAAATATTGAATTATAAAAATCTTTTAAAAAAATGTTAGTAATTTTAGAGTTGATTAACTCCATTTTATAATTAAGTGATCTTTTTACAGCAATAATACAATCTTTTCTGTATCTGCTAATGTAGTAATTATGAAATCCGTAGAGTTTTAAAAGTTTATTAATATCTTTTTTGTTAAATTTAAAATTTTTTATTTCTGCTTTGTTTCTTTTTATAGCAATTTTATTAAAATTAAATTTTTCACCAGGATCTTTTTTTCTATTAGGTGCTATATCGGAATGAAATAGAAAATCATTATTATTTATATAAAAGTTTTTTTTTAAGAATAAAGAAAGTTTCCTCAAAGAGGCATACTGTTTAAGAGTAAAACTTTGGTATCCATGGTCATGGCCTTTATTCTCAAGTTCAATACCAATTGATTCATCATTTAAGTTTGATGTTTTATGCCATTTTGATTTTCCTGCATGCCATGCTTTAAATTGTGGACAAAGAAGATTATAAATTAAACCATTTCTTGAGATGAGGTAATGACAACTGACATCTGAACTTAAAGAATTTAATTTTTTATATGCCAATTGAAGACTTTCCATTCCGGTGTAGTGCAAAACTACATATTTGACTGTTTTATTTTTTTTTCTAAAGCTATAATTCATGGGTGATTAGCAAGATTCTCCCAGTATTAGTTCTTTTTTTAATTTTATCTTGTTCTAAAGACAAAGATATATCAAATGTTTCTGATTTATCTAAATACAGTAATAATATTTACTCTGAAGTTGAATTATTTGAAAGAGCAAAAAAATTTATAAATCAAAACCAATATGATCTAGCGCTATCCGAGTTAGATAAAATTGATGTCATATACCCAAGTAGTATTTATGCTAATAAAGGTATTTTATTAAATGCATATGTTAATTTTTTAAAAAAAGACTACGAGCAAACAAGAGCAATAGTTGAAAATTATAAAAAATATTATCCAGGTAGTAGTGATATAGTCTATGCCAATTACTTGGATGCTATGACATATTACATATTAATAAAGAAACCGAACTATAGTCAACAAAATACCTATCTAGCGAAAGAAAAATTTAATTTTATTCTGAACGCCTACCCTAACAGTAAGTATGAAATAGATATTATTACAAAACTTCAAGTCATAGATAATAATTTAGCTAGTGATAACCTTTTGAAAGCAAAATTTTATATTAAAAGAAATAACTTTAATGCCGCCTTGGTTTATCTTAAGGATATATTTAATAACTACCAATCATCATTAAGTATTGAGGAAACTTTATATAATCTTGTTTTTATTTATAATAGAATTGATGAAAAAGATCTTTCTATAAAATATGCATCAATATTAGCTTATAATTTTCCTGAAAGTAATTGGTACAAAAAATCATATAATCTAATTAATTCAATAGTGGATACCGAAAAAGAAAATTGGTATGAGGGATTAAATCCAATCAAGATATTTATCAAAAATAAAAATGAAAAGCCCAATAAAGATGATATTTTAAATATTGAATAATTTTTAATGTTAAACTCATTAGAAATAGAAAATTTTATTTTAATTAAAAAGGTATCAATTAATTTTAATAGTGGTTTTAATGCCTTTACTGGGGAAACTGGAGCAGGAAAATCAATTATTATTGAGGGGCTTAAATTAGTATTAGGAAGCAAAAACTACAACAATCTTCAAATAGAAAAAAATGAAATTTCAAAAATCACGGCTGTTTTTGATATTACAGAAATAATAAAAAAAAACTTAGAAAAATTAGATATTAGTTTTGAAGATGACTATTTAATTATTCAAAGAGAAATAAATTCTGATTTGAAATCAAAGGTATTTATCAACGGTAAATTATCTTCCCTATCTACAGTAAGAGAATTATTAAATGGTACAATAGAATTTCAAGAAAATTTTGAACAACAAGAATTATTTGATGATATTTATTTTTTAAACTTTATAGATAAATTTGCAAAGGTTGAAAAAAAAGAATTAAATAATTATTTTGTTAATTATTTAAAATTTAAAAAAGAATATGAAAACCATATTGAAAATGAAGGTCAAATTAAAGATAAATTAGATATTTTAAAAACCAAATTTAATAAAATTAAAAGTTTAAATCCAAAAATAAATGAATATGAAAAACTACTTAATCAAAGAAATTTATATAAAAATAATAAAAAGATAAGTGACCTTACTCTAGAAATAAAAAATATTATTTCAAACTTAAATAATCATGCAAATTTATCTGAGCTAGAGAGAAGTATACAAAAAATAAGTGATTTAGATGATAAATTTAAAAATATTTCAGATAAACTTTCTTCATGCGTATTAGATTTAAATGAATATATCAATGATATTGAAACAGAAATTGAAGATTACGACTTTAGTGACATTAATTTTGATGAAATAGAAGCAAAAATTTATGAATACCAAAACCTATCTAAATTTTTCGATGTTGATCCAAATTTATTACACAACTTTTTAGATCAAATATCTGATGAAATTAATAATTTAGAAAATTTTGACATTGAAAAAATTAAAAAGGAAAAACTTTATAAACAATCTTTAAATTTATTTTTAGATGAAAGTAAAAAAATATCTAACATTAGAAAAGATGAAACAACAAATCTAACAAAAAAGATAAATTCAGAATTACCCAGTTTGAATATTGAGCAGGGAGAAATTAAATTTGAATTTAATGAAAAAATGGAAAAAGACTTTTCATCAAATGGTATTGATAAATTAGATGTACTTTTTAGAACCTCAAAGAAAGCACAATTTAGTTCAATTAAAAAAGTAGCATCCGGTGGAGAGTTATCTAGGCTACTTTTAGTTATAAAATCTATATCCACTCAACTTTCTAAAGAAGGTATAATAATTTTTGATGAAGTAGATAGTGGACTAAGTGGAAGAGTAGCCGAGAATGTTGCAAAAAAAATCTTAGAACTTTCAAAGAATAATCAGGTCATTGCTATTACACACTCAGCCCAAGTAGCCTCAAAAGCTTTAAAACACTGGAAAATAACAAAAAATATAAACAATGAGAGTTTAGAAAGTAAAATTATTGAGTTAAGCAATGAAGAAAGAGTAAATGAAATTGCATCACTGATAAGCGGCAATAAAATTACTGAAGATGCTAAAAAAGTAGCATTTAATTTAATGCAAACGCCATGACCGAAGAGTTAAAGAGATTTAAAAAAATCCAATCAAGTTTAATAAAATTGAATAATGAGTATTATAATCTAACTCCTACCAAAACTGATGCGGAATATGATCAACTCAAACTTGAATATGAAGCCATATTAAAAAAGAATCCTAGCTTTTCAGTTAAGGATATTATTGGTGTTGGTGCAAGCCCAAAATCAAAATTTAAAAAAGTAAAACATAAATTTCCAATGTTATCCTTATCCAATTCATTTGGACATGATGATTTGCTAGATTTTTTTAAAAAAGCAAATAATTTTTTGAACAACAAATCTTTAAGTCATGAATATATCGTTGATTGTAAAATTGACGGGGTCTCGCTATCTCTGCATTATAAAAAAAATAAACTTGAACTAGCGCTAACACGTGGTGATGGCATAATTGGAGAAGAAATAACTAGAAATATTCTGAATGTTAATGGAATACCTAAATTTCTTAAAAATTCAAAAATGGATTTTATCGAAATTAGAGGTGAGGTTTTTTTTAATAGAAAAGATTTTGAATCCTTAAATTTAATGTTAGATGAAAAAGATAAGTTTTCCAACCCTAGGAATGCGGCTTCAGGGTCTTTGAGGCAATTAGATAGCTCAATCACTCACTCAAGGCCCTTAAATTTTATCCCCCATGGTTATGGTTATGTTTCAGATAATGTTGAATTCAATACTTATGAAGAATTTATTAATTTTTGTTTAAAAAATGATTTTAATAAAACTGGCTATATGACCAAAATCCAATCTCTTGAGGATTTACAACCTCATATAAACAAACTTGAAGAAGAACGGTCCGAAATCCCTTTTGATATTGATGGGATGGTTATAAAAATTAATGATATTAAAACTCAAAATAAATTGGGACATACATCAAAATTTCCTAGATGGGCCGTAGCAGCAAAATTCAGTTCTATTGAAGCACTAACAAAACTTCTCAACATAGAATTACAAGTTGGAAGAACGGGTGCCATTACACCAGTGGCAAGATTAAAGACAGTTAATATTGGCGGAGTAATGGTATCTAATGCAACACTTCATAACTTTGATGAAATTAGAAGAAAAGATATAAGAATTAATGACTCTGTGTGGATTAAACGTGCTGGTGATGTAATACCTTATATTTCTAGGGTTGACCTAAATAAGAGAAGTCAAAATTCAAAACAATTTAATATTCCTAATCAATGTCCATGCGGTAAATTTAAAATCGTCAAAAATAAAGATGAAACTGTTCAAAGATGTAGTGGTAATAACGACTGTCCTTACCAAAAAATTGGTAAAATTAAACATTATGTTTCCAAAAAGGCAATGAATATAGATGGCTTTGGAGAAAAAATTATTGAAAAGTTTTACGAGCTTAACTTTATTCAAAAAATTAATGATATATACAATTTAAAATCTATTGAAAAAGAAATTATCAATTTAGAGGGGTTTGGTGAAAAATCTTTTAATAACTTAATAAATGCAATTGAAAATTCAAAAAAAACGTCATTAGCAAAATTTATTTACTCCCTTGGAATAAGATATATCGGAGAAAATAATTCAGAACTTATAGCTAATAATTTTAGTAGTATAAATGATTTCAAAAAATTTATTGAAAATGAATTAAATAAGGATGAACTATTTAATATTGATGGCTTAGGTGAAAAAGCTGCTGGATCAATCTACGATTATTTCATTGATAAAGAAAATCAAAATGAAGCAATAAAATTATTCGAAACTCTTAAAATTACCAATCAAATTAATTTAATTAAAAATAATAAAAGTATTCTTTTTACTGGAACGTTAAATTCTATTTCTCGAGAAAGAGCGAAAGAAATAGCAAAATTGAAAGGCTACAAAATTGCCTCATCAGTTTCATCTAACCTTGATTTTTTAGTGATCGGTGAAAAACCAGGGTCAAAACTAAAAAAAGCAAAAGAATTAGGTATTAAAATTATAAATGAAAATGAATTTATAAAATTAGTAGATTAATGAACCTTTAAGATACTCAACTATATTTTCTGATAGCCTATCAGAATAAATATTTATTAAACGCAGATGAAATTTATTAATATAGCTAATTTCTTTTTTATTAAGCAAGGACCAATCAATTAAATCTGTATCATAGGGCACTAAAGTAATATTTTCTAAGGTGCAAACAGAATTCTTAATTTTTGAAATATATAAATTTTCAATTCTTAAACCATATTTATTTGGAAAATAGCAACCAGGTTCAATTGAAAATAAATTATTATTAAAAATTTTTTTTGTAAATTTTTTAGAAATTACAGGATATTTCTCATGTACATCATTGAAGTAGCCTACACCGTGTCCAGTACTGTGACCGTAGTTAATACCATTATTTGATAAATAACCTCTTACAAAATTATCTATATCGGAACCAGTTATATCTCTTTTAAATTGATAATTTTCGAGCCTGATTAAAGATTTTAAAATTAAAGTATATTTTTTTTTAATATTTTTTGAAATATTCTTATCTAAGGAAATTACTCTTGTTATGTCAGTAGTGCCTTCAAGATAATGAGCACCAGAGTCAATTAATAATATTTTATTATTAACAAATTTTTTTGATTTTTTTTCTGTAGGTTTGTAATGAATAATTGCTGCATTTTCATCAAAAGCACTTATATAATCAAATGAATTTCTAAAAAAATTGACACCCTCTTTTCTAATTTGATAAAGCAAATTAGAAAGATGAAATTCAGATTTTAATTCAATTAATTTGTTTTTAACAAGATAAATAAATTTGATCATAGAGATAGCATCTTCCCCGTGACAAAATTTAATATTTTTAATTTCAATATTAGTTTTTTTTGATTTAAGAAGATCAATATCAATTTTGGTTTGTAAAATTTTTATTCTTTTTGATATTTTTTTATATATTTCAAAATTAATTTCGTTGAGATCTGTCGATATAGAGGTTAGCTTTTTTGAAAAAATATAATCTATAAATTTACTCTGATTTAAAACTTTAAAATTTTTTTTAATTTTATTAATATTTATTAAGGAGCTATTTTTAGTTATTAAAATAGGCTTCTCTGATTTTTTAAATATAAAAAGACCTGCGAATGGTTTTGTTGAATTATCTAATTCAAAAGATCTAAGATTAAGCAAATAAGCCACATGAGAATTATTCCAAATAAGAGCCCCATCTGAATTCAATTTTTTTTTAATTAAATTTAGATTATCCCTAAAAGGCCTAGCAACGATGGATGATGGCAAACTAAATGCGTAGGAGTATTTAAAATCTGGGTAATAATTTTTTTTATAAGGCAATTTCTTATGAGAAATAAGTTTAATATTTTTTTTAAAAAGAATTTTATTAAGAGATACAAACATATTGGCTGAAATTAGCTTTGGATCAACAATACCCACTGAATAAGAATTAATTTTTAATAAAAATTCAGTAATAGGGTATTTTTGTAAATCATAAACTTTTACATTTTTTTTAAAAAATTTATTAGCAGCTAATAAATATCTAGAATCCGTAAAAAAGGAAATTTCATTTTTAAAAATTATCAAATAACCATTTGAACAATCAAAACCACAGAGACTGAAAATATCCTTGCAAAGTAAGTTTGGACTTTCGTTTAAATGTAAATCGTTATTGGTAATTAATATAAAATCATATTTGAAGTTAACGAGAAAATTTTGAATTTTTTTTATTTTATTATTCATTTTTTATGCCTCGCTAAATATTCAAGCATTCTTTTTTTTCCTGGGCTTAAATCTTCAAAGTTTTTAATATCTTTATTTTTTTCAAATTTAGTAGGAATAACATCAATTGAACTATCAAATTTTATATCTTCCTTTCCTATTTCACTTAAAAATCTTGATGGTATTGAATAATTATTAATACCATAAGTATATCTAGAAGTAGCATAGCTTAGGTTAAGATCGTATTTTGCTCTTGTTATTCCAACATAGGCGAGTCTTCTCTCTTCCTCGAGAGATTTATTGGAATTTTGTTCAAGAGCTCTTGAACTAGGAAATATCCCCTCTTCCCACCCTGGTAGATAAACATGATCAAATTCTAAGCCCTTTGCCGCATGTAAAGTCATTAATTTTATAGAATTTTTAGATATTTTTTTTTGATTTTCGTTTACTAAACCGACATGCTCTAAAAAATCATCTATGGAATTGAATTCAGATAAAGCATTTACAAACTCTTTTAAATTATCTATTCGCGACTCATTCTCAATTTGTTTTAACTTATTTTTTTCATTTTCAAGCATTTTTAAGTAACC
>JAYPUB010000027.1:0-3837 GCA_038133865.1 Candidatus Pelagibacteraceae bacterium | reverse complement strand
TCATCTTCATAACTATTAGAAAGCTTTAAATAAGCCAATATATCCTTAATTTCTTTTCTTTCAAAAAATCGAGGACCTCCAATAATTTCATAAGGAAGAGCAAATTTAATTAATTTATCCTCAATACTTCTCATCTGAGCTGTTAAGCGCACTAATATTCCATAGCTTTCATTTTCATTAAACTTATTTGAAATATTTTCAGCTAACCAAAGTGACTCCTCTTCTTGAGAGTAAAATGATTTTAGTACAATTTTTTGATCCTTAATTTTTTCATTATAGCTCAACAGGTCTTTACCTAATCTATTTTTGTTATTTTTAATGATATTGGAGGCAGCAGTTAATATTGAATTTGTAGATCGATAATTTTTTGTTAAACGAATAACGGAGCAATTAAATTCATCAGGAAAATTAAGAATGTTCTCTATTTTTGCCCCTCTCCATGCGTAAATAGATTGGTCATCGTCTCCAACGCAAAATAAATTTTTATTTTTATTTAGTATAAGTTTAATTAAATCATATTGGATTAAGTTAGTATCTTGAAATTCGTCAATTAAAATATGCTCGATATAATTTTGATATGTTAACCTAAGATCTTCATTAGAAAATAAAATTGTGTAACTGTGTAATAAGATATCACCAAAATCTACAGCGTTTATTTCGATTAATCTTTTTTGATAAATTTCATATACTTCACTAATACTCTCCAATGAACTAAATTTTGTAATTTGGTTTTTTTCTAAAAAAGTAATTTTGTTATCTTTAAGGTTTTGTATTTCATTTAAATAAATATTTTCGTTTATATCATTATTTAATTTGCAATATTCTATCGTTTGCTTAATAAGTTTTTTTTGGTCTTCCGTATCTAAAATTGAAAAATTACTTTTAAGCCCTACAGCTAAAGAATGTTTTCGCAAAAATTTCGCAAATATCGAATGAAATGTCCCTATCCAAGGCGAACTAATATCCAAGCCTATTTCGGTATTTACTCTAGACTTGATTTCATTTGCCGCTTTGTTAGTAAAAGTAACTGCAATTATTTTATTAAAATCGATTTTAAAATTTTTGACCAGATAAACAAATCTTGCTGTTAGAACACGTGTTTTACCTGTACCTGCGCCTGATAAAACCAACAGAGGGCCCTTTTGATGCTCAACTGCAGTTTTTTGTTCTAAATTTAGACTATTATGATGCATTTAAAATTAGATATAATTAGAATCATAATTTTACGTGATGAAGAGATATTTGAAAGTATTAGTTTTAATTTTCGGTTTAGCAATCGCAAATCAGGGATTGTTATTTGCCGATAATGAAAATTCTACTTCTAAAGTAGAGTACGCAGAAATTTATGATCCTTTAGAACCTGTCAATAGAGCGGTATTAAAATTTAATTTTTTTATTGATGATTATGCAATCCGGCCTGTTGTAAAAGTTTACAGATTTATAATGCCAGACTTTGCTGAAAAAGGAGTTTCAAATTTTTTCAGTAATTTAAAGGAGCCAATAAGATCTATTTCTTTTTTACTCCAGGGGGAGGTAAAAAAATCTTTTAAATCTGTTGGTAGATTTACATTAAATACGATTACATCATTTGGGACATATGATCTAGCAAGTAAGGTTGGATTAGAGAAAAATAAAACAGATCTTGGCGTAACTTTAGCTAAGGGTGGTATAGGAAGTGGTCCATATCTGATAATTCCAATTATTGGTCCTAGTAACCTAAGAGATTTAAGTGGCGACGTGATAGAATATTTTGTTGACCCGGTTGCAAACAACATCCCAGAAAGAGAATACTTAGCTGTTGGAAATGGTTTTAATGCCAGGGTAGAAATAGACGAACAAATTGATAAAGTTAATGAATCATCTACAGATAAATATGAAATGATAAAATCAATTTACTATCAAAATAGACAGTCTCAAATAGAAGAAGACTTTGTTAGTGATTTACCTGTTCCGAAAATATATATTGAATAGTTAATAAAAATCAAAGATGTTCTATAAATTTAAAATTTTTTTAATTGTTATTTTTTTTAGCCCTATTGCCTACTCTCAAGATATTAATGAATGGTTTATAAAGGAATCTCAAGGTTTTTTAGAATTAATGAAAAATGAGAATAATAATGCTCGTTTTGGTTTATACCTAGACTTTGTCAAAAAAAATTTTGCTATTAAATCAATTGCGTATGGTTTGCTAAATGAAAAAGTTATTAATAGCAACGATGATGAAAAATTAAATTTGTACGTTCAAGTATTTGAAAACTATCTTACTAATACTATTTATAATTTATCAGACCCTGACTATAACGGGGAAATACAGCTTATTGGTATAGAATCAAAAGATAGTATTTACATAATAGATTCAGAGATCGTTGATAAAGATAGTAGAGTAAAACTATATTGGAAAGTAGCTACACTGAACGATTCATTTAAAATATTAGATGTTATAGTTGAAAATACCTCTTATTTTGTTACTAAAAAAAGTGAATTTTCTAAAATCTTAAGAAAAAATAAAAATAATTTAGACTTATTAATTTTAGAGATAGAAACAAAATAAGGAATGTATTAGCTTGGTGGGCCCGGCAGGACTCGAACCTGCGACAACGGCGTTATGAGCACCGCGTTCTAACCAACTGAACTACAGGCCCAAAAGTTAGAATTTGATACTATTATATGCAATTTTTAAAAATACAAGATTTTATTAAAAAAGTTCTTTTTTATATTTGTTTTTTTTTAGCATTAGATATTAACTACCTAACTGCTAGCCCAACAGAAGAAGACATCAAAAATATATCCTTGGAAATATATAGTTTAATACTCCAAGCTAAATCAACTTTTGAAAGTGGTGATCTCCAAGGTGCGTGTGACATTGCCTATTCAATACTAAACAAATGGGAAAATATAGATCCAAATCAGTTAGATTTCGAGTTAATCGATAAATACTACTTACTTAATAGCTTAGTAGAACAAAATAAAGCAAGGCTGAATGAAGTGTGTTTAATAGAAGATTCTATGAATCCATAAAAGATTTTAGCTTTTTGGATCGAATTGGGTGTTTAAGTTTTCTTAAAGCTTTTGCCTCTATTTGTCTTATTCGCTCTCTTGTAACACTAAATTGTTGACCAACTTCTTCCAAAGTATGATCAGAGGACATACCAATTCCAAACCTCATTCTTAAAACTCTTTCCTCTCTAGGCGTTAAAGTAGAGAGAATCTTAGTTGTTGTTTCTCTTAAATTTAATTGCATTACAGCATCCTCAGGAATTACTGCGTTTTTATCTTCAATAAAATCTCCTAAGAAACTATCATCATCATCTCCAATTGGTGTCTCCAAACTCACTGGTTCTTTTGCAATTTTTAAAACTTTTCTCACTTTTTCTATAGGCATTTTTAGTCTTACTGATAACTCTTCAGGAGTCGGTTCTCTTCCGAGCTCTAAAATTAATTGCCTGCTAGATCTAACTATTTTATTTATTGTTTCGATCATGTGCACAGGAATTCTTATTGTTCTGGCCTGGTCAGCAATGGATCTCGTAATAGCTTGTCTAATCCACCAAGTTGCATAGGTTGAAAATTTATAACCTCTTCGATACTCGAATTTATCAACTGCCTTCATTAAACCTATGTTGCCCTCCTGTATCAAATCAAGAAACTGCAAGCCTCTGTTGGTATATTTTTTAGCAATAGAGATAACTAATCTCAAGTTTGCTTCAATCATTTCTTTTTTTGCCTGATTGGCTGTTCTTTGGCCAGATTGTATTTCTTTAACTTTTTCTTTGAACTCAATTGTATTTTGATTTGCTAATTTAGAAAGGTTAAGTATTTCTTTATAAATATCTTTTA
>JAYPUB010000026.1:0-12395 GCA_038133865.1 Candidatus Pelagibacteraceae bacterium | reverse complement strand
CACCTGTTAAGGTTGTATTTTTGAATCAAATTGGAATCAAAACAGAATCAAAACGAGAACATTTGCTTTAAAATACTTGTGAAATGTGAGTAACTTATGCCTCAATACGCCTATAGCAAATGAATTTAAAATAATTAAAAAAACATAGTGGAACAAAATAACCTCGCATTTGATACCATTATTGTAGGTGCTGGCAGCGCTGGCTGTTTATTAGCTAACCGCTTATCAGCAGATCCAGATCACAGAGTTCTTCTTGTAGAAGCTGGAGGTCAGGATGATTGGATATGGATCAAAATTCCAGTGGGTTACTTATTTACTATTGCAAACCCAAGAACAGATTGGTGCTTTAAAACCGAGCCAGATCCTGGTCTAAATGGAAGATCAATTCATTATGCACGAGGTCGTGTTTTAGGTGGCTGTTCTTCAATAAATGCTATGATTTATATGAGAGGCCAAGAAAGTGACTATGATATTTGGAGTAAAGTTACTGGTGACCCTACTTGGAAATGGGGCAGTTCACTTCAAACTTACAAATCCATAGAAAATTATTTTGCTGGTGCAAATGAGTGGCATGGCACTAACGGGGAAATGCGGGTTGAATATCCAAGAGTGAGTTGGCCAATACTTGATGCATGGAGAGATGCTGCCGATGAGAATGGTATTCCTAAAATAGAAGAGTTTAATCGAGGGGATAATGAGGGGTGTGCATATTTTCACATGAATCAAAAAAAAGGAATTCGTTGGTCAATGTCAGATTCATTTTTAAAACCAATTCAACACCGAAAAAATTTAACTATCATGACCAAGACACAAGTTCTTAAAGTTTTAACGAAAGAAAAAACAGAAGAGACAAAGCAAGTTTCAAAATTTAATGAAAGAGCTTGGGCAAATTCGAAAATTGAAACTTATGGATTAGAAATTTTAAATAATAATCAAAAAATAAAAGTAACTGCTAAAGATCAAGTTATTTTATCTTCTGGTGCAGTGAGTACTCCGCATCTTCTTCAAGTTTCTGGAATTGGTTCGAAGAATCTTTTAGATAAAATTAATATAGAAACCATTAATGATCTACCTGGTGTTGGAGAAAATTTGCAAGATCATCTACAAATAAGAACTGTTTATAAAGTGTCAAACTGTAAAACTGTGAACACAATGTATAAAAATATTTTTTCAAGAATGATGATGGGTTTAGAATATTTATTTTTTAGAACAGGACCATTAACGATGCCACCTTCAACATTAGGAGCATTTGCTAAAAGTGATGAGACACAAAAAAGTGCTAACCTTGAATGGCATGTTCAACCTTTATCACTTCCAAAATTTGGTGATCCATTACATCCCTTTAATGCAATTACCCCAAGTGTTTGTAATTTAAGACCAACTTCACGTGGTTACATTCATGCAAAAAGTTCTGACCCACTCGAGTATCCAAAAATTATGTGCAACTATTTATCGACACAAGAAGATTTAGATATTGCGGTTAAAGGTTTAAAAAAAACTAGATCTATTATGACTAGCCATGCACTTAAACCTTTTACTCCTGAGGAAATGTTACCGGGTCCAAATTTGCAATCGGAGTCTGAATTACAAAATGCAGCACGAGATCTTGGAACAACTATCTTTCATCCAGTAGGAACTTGTGCAATGGGCGAGATTGATACAAATGGTAATGCATCAAACCCAATGACGGTTTTAGATTCTGAATGCCGATTAAGAGGAGTTTCAAAACTAAGAGTGATTGATGCTTCTGCGATGCCATCAATTACATCAGGTAATACCAATGCGCCTGTAATGTTAATTGCTGAAACGATTGCTAAAAAGATTTTAAGAAAAAATTAACTCGATAGTCTTTCGCTCATGCCTGCTGATGCATCAGGAGCAATAACTCTAGCTTTAATTCTAAGTTTTGACTGGGTAGTAGCAACTTCATTTTGAAGATTTCTTATTTTTTTTAAAATTTCTTCAAGTTGTTTTTGTTTTTCATCTTCACTTTCTAATGATAAAATTTGGTTCTTTTCGTCTTGAAGCCCTTGTTGTTTTTGGTAAGCATCGTCATACACTTTATAGTATTCTTCCCAAATAATTTTAGTCTCGCCTTTGGTATTATGAGTTAAGACAGCTAGATTATTATGACACTTGCTGCACTTTAGTCTTTTTTTAATTGTGAAATCTTTAAGGGTTTGAAACTTGTTTTCAAATGATAGGCCATTAAGCCTTGTAAAATGAAGCTTATTACAGCACGGACATTTGAAAAATTTCATAGCAATGCATTAAAACTTAAGAGAATTTTAATACAATATTATCCACACCCAATTTAGGGTTAAGATTCACCAAAACAGGTTAAGCTTGATCCCAAGGATTTTTTGATTTTTTTAATATTTTTTTCTCACGAGCTGGTTTTTTCTTCACCCTACGATTGAAAAATAAGATTGATATTGCTCCAAAGATAAATCCTCCTATGTGAGCACCATATGCAACACCTCCTCCAGCACCACTTGAACCAGCCGAACTTATGAATTGGAGCAAAAACCAAATTCCTAGGACAAATATTGCTGGAACTTTTATGATTTGCGAAAAGAAACCCAACGGTATTAAAACCAATACCTTAGCTCTTGGATGGTTCATAATATAAGCACCAAGCACGCCCCCAATTGCTCCACTTGCACCAACCATTGGAATAGTAGATTCTGTATTCATATAAACTTGAGTTAAAGCAGCAGCCACTCCAGATAGTAGATAGAAAATTATAAATTTTGTTTTACCAAGCTCATCTTCAATATTATCTGCAAAAATCCACATGTAGAGCATGTTGCCAATTAGATGCATAAATCCACCATGCATAAACATAGAGGTAAATAAAGTCACAACTGGTGGAACACGGTATATTTCATCTGGAATTGTAAAATTATGAATAAGGGATGCGGGAATGACTCCCCATGAATAAAATAGAGCGCCACTATTATAATTTGGTGATGTAATTTCTAATAAAAAAATAATAACGCAAATTCCAATAATAAAATAAGTAATAATAGGAGTCGATTGTGTTGGGTTATCGTCTTTAAGTGGGATCACTTATTTCCCACACTGAGCTTTGTGCATCAAATAATGATCAAGTAATATACATGCTAACATAGCTTCACCAATTGGAACAGCTCGAATTCCAACACAAGGATCATGTCTTCCTCTTACTGAAATTTTTGTATTCTTACCTTTTTTATTTACCGTATCTCTTGAATTTAAAATTGAAGAGGTTGGTTTGACTACAAATGAACAAACGATTTCTTGACCAGAGGAAATTCCACCTAAGATACCCCCAGCTTTATTTGATTTAAATTTAACTTGTTTGCCAGATGATCTCATCTCATCCGAATTTAACTCACCTGTTAAACTTGCAGCTTCCATACCTGCACCAATATTAACAGCTTTCACAGCATTAATACTCATTAGTCCAGAAGCAATATCAGCATCAAGTTTTGAATAAATGGGAGCTCCTAGTCCAACAGGAATTCCTCTTGCTCTAAGTTCAATCATAGCGCCACACGAGCTACCTGATTTTCTAATATCTAACAAATAGTGTTCATAAATAGAAACTACATCTTTATCTGCAGCAAAGAATGGATTTTTATTAATTTGCTTATCATCCCAATTATTTGGATTAGAAAATATTGGTCCTACTTGAGTCACGGCACCTACAATATTAAACTTCTTTCCAAGTTTAATTTCTAAAACTTTTCTAGCAATAGCTCCCGCAGCAACACGTGCTGCAGTTTCTCTAGCAGAAGATCTTCCACCACCTCTATAATCTCGGATTCCATATTTTTTAAAATAAGTAAAATCTGCATGGCCAGGTCTAAATTTGTCTTTAATGTCACTATAATCTTTTGATTTTTGATCTTCATTGTAAATTACTAGTGAAATTGGTGTACCTGTGGTTTTACCTTCAAATACTCCAGATAAGATATGAACTTTATCACTTTCTTTTCGTTGCGTGACATACTTTGACTGACCAGGTCTTCTTCGGTTCAATTCCTTTTGAATATCACTATCTTTTAAAGGAATATTTGGAGGACAGCCATCAACAACGCAACCGAGTGCAGGTCCATGGGATTCGCCCCATGTTGTAAATCTAAAAAATTTCCCAAAAGTATTGAATGACATATTAACTATTATATAGGTTAATTTGGCTTAATTATGAATGAAAAATTAGGATTAGATTCAGCTTTTTTAAATGAAGCAAATCCATTTGATTTATTTAAGGCATGGATGAAAGAAGCAGAAAAAAAAGAACCAAATGATCCAAATGCATTTAATATTGCAACGGTTGATAGCTCAGGGCAACCAGATAATCGTATAGTGCTTTTAAAAGGACTTACTGATAAGAGCTTTATTTTTTATACAAATTTAGAGAGTAAAAAGAGTAGGGATTTAAGACACAATCCTAAAGCTTCTATGTGTTTTCACTGGAAATCTTTGTTAAGACAAGTTCGTATCCAAGGTTCTGTTGAAAAGGTTGATAGCAAGACTGCTGATGAATATTATAACTCTAGACCATACGATAGCCGAATTGGTGCATGGGCATCATCACAATCTGAGGTGATGAAGCATCGTGATGAATTTGAAGAAAAGATTAAAGAATTTAAAGAAAAATATCCTGATCAAAACAATGTTCCACGACCACCTTACTGGTCTGGTTGGGCATTAACACCTTATAAAATAGAATTTTGGAAAGATGTAAAAAATAGATTACATCAAAGATTATGTTATAGCCGTATTGGTAATAATTGGTCTAAAGAAATTTTGTATCCGTAAGATTATCTAAAATTTTTATATACTTTATACAAAGTGTGTTGCACTTGTTTAAGATTAGTTTGATTTGCAGAAATCCATGGTTGTTTACAGCCCCATCTTTTAAGCGTTGGTATTAAAGAATGTTCCCAATTTAAATATCCTCTGGAGTGAGACTTGTTTCCTAAATGCCGTTTAGGAAAAAAATAAGTCGGATCAGTTTTGGTAACCTGAAATTTTTTTTTCATAGTATTTGGCTTTTTAATTTGCCAGACTGCATTATATCCCATGCGCCTTAACCAAATAGTTGCAAATACTGCAGATGTTGGAATACTAGAATAGATAAAAATTTTACTAAGAGTTGATGCGATAAACTTATCAGTATTTTGCACCAATGTTGTAGCATTCACTTGTTTCCATCCTTTTATTTTTTTTAAATTTTTTATTTCAGAAGTTAATTGAAAATAATAAGCGTCTTGTTTGTTATTTTTTTTATAAGTATTCGGAATTTTAAATTTTTTTGCAATTTGATTTGCCAATTTTAAATCTGCTTTTAAATTAATATGTGTAGAGCGTATTTTAGATTTTTTTTTGTATTGACGCTCAAAACCATTTAAAACCCAATTTTGGGTTCCACCATTCAAAACATATTTTTTATTTTTAAAATTAAAATCTTTTAAAGTTTGATAAGCCACAATACTTCGAGTTCTTCCTGCACAATGAACTATATAGTTTTTTTTTAGGTTTTGAGTATTATTTATAAAACAAGGTAATTCACCACCAGAACATTGAACAGAATTTGGTAAAGTAAATTTTTCAAACTCTTTTTTTGGCCTGGCATCAATTTGAATAAAGTTATGATTAGATTGATGAATTTTTTTTAGTTGTTTAGGAAAAAGGTTTTTAACATTTGAGGTTACTTCAATCCATTCTCCAAAAGCTTTGGAAAAAGTATATTCACCTGCCCAAATAGGTAATCTTGACTTTTTCCAACTTTTATAATCATCCTTAATGAAAAAAATATTTTTATATTTCAGAGAATTTAAATTTTTTTTTAAGTTTGTTAATTTTTTAACACCGATAAAAATAATGATAGTATTTAAATCAGGAACAAGATCTTTAAGATTTTTTTTTAACTTAGATAGTGGACAATTTATTGAGCCAAAAGCAAAACCTTGCACATATTCTTTTCTTTCTCTGATATCAAGAAAGGCAATGTTTTTTTTTTTATTTTTTAATATTTTGAGTATTTGTTTAGCCTTAAGTATTTGCATTACACAATTTCAATCCAGTATCCATCTGGATCTTTGATAAATGCAATATGCTTCATATTACCGTCTGAAGGTTTTTTTTGAAATTTAACTCCTAATTTCTCAAAGCGCGCACATGCTTTTTGAACATCTGGAACTCGAAAGGCAATATGACCAAAACCTCTTGGGTCTTTGTTTCCATCATGATAAGAAAAATTTTGATCCTCTTCAGTTCCATAGTTATGTGTTAATTCTAAAATTGATTTTTGACTTAATACCCAGGCTCTTCTTTCATCGTCTGTTTCTGGAACATCTTTGATTTCTTCAGCGTCAAAGCTTCCTAAAAAATATAGTGAAAACTTAGCACCAGGAAAATCAATTTTACGAAGTAATTTCATCCCCATAATTCTTGTATAAAAATCAACTGACTTTATAGGATCTTTTACACGTATCATCGTATGATTTAGTCTGTAGTCTTGTGTCTCTTGATCTGGTGATTTACAATTTCCTTCAACTTCACTAAACATATTTCCTCCTATTTACCGTTTGCTTTTTTTAATCTTAAATAAATTTTATTAAAATTATTTTCCATTTTTTTAAAAAACTGATCTTTTTCTAGTCGTTTTAAAAGCTCTTCATTAATTCCACCTTTGGTCTGTAGTAACTTAACTGATTTATCTAAATTAAAATTTTGATTATTTATTTCAAATAACATTCCAGTTAAAAATGTATTTAAATACTTATTTGCATCTTGATGATGAACATTATTTTTTTGTAAATATCTTTTAAGCATTTTAATAATAGATACATAAGTTGCCATAAAAGATGACATCACCCAAAGATGATTATTTTGATTTTCATTTTTAGCAACCACAACAGCTCCAATTATTTCAAATAAACTTTTTACACTTTTTTGATTTGGATAAATGATGGTTGGGCTCAATCCATCTTTAGCCATTGGAAGAGGTGCTGCCTTAACAATTTTTTTTGCAGGTTTACATAATTTTTTAAGAGTTTTTAAATTTAATGTAGAAACGAAACTTACAATAGTTTGTCCTTTTTTAAATTTAAGTTTAACAAGCTCTTTGCTTGCTATTTTTGGTAATAAACTAATAAATATAATTGATGATTTATCGATAATATCTTGGTTTTTACTAAAAACTTTAATTTTCTTCGATTTTCTTCTTAGTTTTGATGAGTTTTTTTTTGATCTTAGAGAAATATTGATTTGCCCAAGTCTAGCTTTTGACTTAAGTAAGCCTTCGATGACCGCTGTTGTAATGGTGCCTGTTCCTATAAAACCAATTTTCATAAATAAAGTTTTAAACTAAAGCATAATGTTATCCAATTATAAAATACCAGGTTTTTTGTTAGTATCTTTGGGCGGCTTATTTTTAAGCACAGGGGGCGTATTATTTAAATTATTTGAAAATCAAGACGTTTGGACAATATATTTTTGGAGATCTTTTTTTTTCACTCCTGCTGTAATTTTTTTTTTATTTTTCTCAGCAAAAAATCAAATTGTTAGAAAATTTAAAAGCCTTGGATTAATTGGTATCATTTGCGCTATTCTTTATGCAACTGGAAGCGGTGCTTATATGTTTGCGATGAAACATACAACAGTTGCCAACGTTCTTTTTATTATAAGTACACAAACTTTTATGCTTGCTGTTGCAGGTTATTTTATTCTTAAAGAAAAAATAAATTTTTCGACTGCTGTAGCTATTCTAATGGCATCAATTGGAATTTATATTATGATTGGTACAAAAATCTCAAATGGTAATATAATTGGAAATGCTTTTGCATTCATAACTCCAATTTGTTTTACATGTATAGTAACAATCATTAGGAAGTATCATCAAATTGATATGGTTCCCGCAGTCGGGTTATCTGGGATATTCTGTATGTTGGCTGGAGCTATCATGAGTGGCAATTTAATTATGAGTGCTCATGATTTTTTTTTAGCGTTTCTTTTTGGATCGTTGCAATATGCTCCTGGATTTATTTGTTTAACGCTTGGATCGCGAACGACAGAGTCTGCCAAGGTTGGAATTTTTGCTTTTTCTGAAGCCATAGCTGGCCCCATTTGGGCTTGGATATTTATTAGTGAAAATCCATCAATGGGAGTTTTTATTGGAGGGGCTATTATTTTCCTAGCTCTGTTGTTAAAATCTTTTAAGAAATAAAATGAATAATATTACGATTTTAGGAGCTGGGTTTTCAACAGCTGTGCTTTGTCATTACTTAAGAGATAAAGATATTACAATTTATGAAAAGGCAAGAGGTCCTGGAGGAAGATCTTCAACCAGAAAGGTAAATAATATTGGCGTCTTTGATCACGGCCTTCAATATATTTCTACAAAAGATCCAGAATTTTCAAAATTTTTAAAAGAGATTAAAGCAATTAAAAAATGGTATGGGGATTTTGTAGAGATTGATGGAAAAATAAATGTTCTCTCACCAAGCGAAAAGTTTATTGGATCAAATGGTAATAATGATTTTGTAAAAGCAAAAGTAAATTTAAATCAATGTCATTTTAAAATCAGAATTGAAAAAATCGAATTTATGAATAATCATTGGAAATTAAATGATGAAAGTGGAAATGAGTATTTATCAAAAAAACTTATTTTAACTCTACCTCAAGAACAAACAAATTCTTTAGTTAAAAATTTAAATTTAGATTTTCCTATTACTCAAAATTTTATGAAACCATGCTTTACTGTCATGCTAGCTTTAAAAAAAACGTCTATTTTTAAACACTCAGGTTATGTAATTAAAAATAATAAAATTATTTCTTGGTGTGCTAATGAGACTTCTAAAAATCGAAAACTTAATAACCAAGATTTAACACTATTAACGATTCAAACTACTGAAGAGTATGGATACTTGAATTTTAAAAAATATAGAGAAAATAAAGAACAAATTTTAAGACTGATTACAAACGAGTTTCTAGACGTATTTAAAATTGATGAATCAGAAATAGTTCATCAGGATGTACACGGTTGGTTATATGCTTTTTCAGAAAATCATTCACACCCAGTATATTGGAATGAAACAAAGCAAATTGGAATTACAGGAGATTGGTTTACAGGAGGACGTGCAGAAAATGCATGGAAAAATGGGAAATTATTGTCTGAAAAAATTAACAATTTACTTTAGTTAATAAAAAACAATTTTCTTACAACTATTGCGTTATTGTAATCATCTAGTTAAAATATACTGTGAATTTGTGCGGGAGAGTCTGTTAAATCAGCACCGAAGGAGCAACACCCAGGAAACTCTCAGGTAAATGGACCGTACGTGAAATAAACTCTGGAAAGCGGACTTAGTCCCACCGAAGGAGCTAAAATCTCTCAGGTAAACCGACAGATGGGCAAACGAGCAGAGTTTATTATGAATCAAAGCGCAGAAAAAATTACGGATTTAAAGACAGCACTTTACAATTTTCACATTAATCAAAGTGGAAAGATGGTTCCGTTTGCGGGTTATCAGATGCCAGTTCAATATTCCGATGGAATAATGAAAGAGCATCTACATGTAAGGTCTTCAGCTGGTATTTTTGATGTATCACATATGGGGCAATTTTCTATTTATGGTAATGAAGAAGATTATTTACCTTTAGAAAAAATTGTTCCTATTGATTTAAAATCATTAAAACTTAACCAATCAAAATACACTGTGCTAATGAATAAAGAAGGTGGGATTGATGATGATTTAATTGTAACTAAAGTTGGTAGTGGATTGAATATCGTTTTAAATGCAGCGTGCAAGCATCATGATATTGAAAGAATTCATGAGGTGATTGATTCATCAAAGACTAAACTCCATGATGATTTATCTTTGATAGCAATTCAAGGACCAAAAGCAGTTGAAATATTAAATCAATTAATACCAGGAGTTTCAGAATTAGTGTTTATGAATGGATCTGGATTTAAATTTAATCGTCAGGACGTTTTTATTACAAGGTCAGGTTATACTGGAGAAGATGGCTTTGAAATTTCAATTAATAACTCATTGGTTGAGCAGTTTTGTAAAATATTATTAGAAAATGATAATATTAAATTAATTGGACTTGGCGCAAGAGACTCTCTTAGATTAGAAGCAGGTTTATGTTTATATGGACACGATCTTGATACTAAAACAACACCTGTAGAAGCAGCCTTAACTTGGGCATTATCAAAAAAAAATAAAGAAGAAGGAAATTTTTTAGGTGCTTCGATTGTTAAAGAGCAAATAAAAAACGGAGCACCAAAAAAAAGGGTAGGTATAAAACCAGAAAAGACTATCGCAAGAGAGGGGTCTAAAATTTTTAAAGATAATAAAGAAATTGGAGTGATTACAAGCGGTGGATTTGGACCAAGTGTTAATGGACCAATAGCTATGGGCTATGTTCTAAAAGAGTTTTCTAATGAAGGTGAAGATTTAGAATTAGAAGTAAGAGGCAAAAGGCATTTAGCAAAAGTTTTTAAGATGCCTTTTTATAAAAAGAGTTATGTAAAATAGAAAGGATAAAAAATGGCTGAAAAAAAATATTCAAAAAAACATGAATGGGTTGAGTTGAACGGAGATATTGCTACAGTTGGTATTACTAAACATGCAACTGAACAATTAGGCGATATCGTTTTTACAGAAGTTCCCGAAAAAGGAAAATCTTTTGATGCAGGAGGAGAGGCTGCAGTTGTTGAATCTGTAAAAGCTGCAAGTGATGTTTACTCGCCAATTGCAGGCGAGGTAACGGAAAGTAATGACGCAATAGTGAGTGATCCTTCTCTAGTTAATCAAGATCCAGAGGGTAATGGTTGGTTTTTTAAAGTAAAAGTTTCAGATGCAAATCAGGTTAATGAATTAATGAGCAAAGCTGATTACGATAAATTTGTGACGGAGAATGCTTAATGACAGATAATAGGAACAAAGAATTTATAAGAAGACATATTGGCCCGTCATCAGAAGACCAAAAAAAAATGCTCACTTATTTAGGGTCAAATTCATTAGATGAATTTATAAAAAAAATTGTTCCAGAAAAGATTTTAGAAAAAACTCCTTTAAAATTAGATGCTCCTATTTCTGAACATGATGCTCTTCAACAACTAAAACAGATTGCTAATCAGAACAAAGTTTTCAAAAGTTATATTGGTATGGGGTATTATGGAACTTATACTCCAAACGTGATTTTAAGGAATATTTTGGAAAATCCTGGCTGGTATACATCATACACCCCTTATCAGCCTGAAGTTGCCCAGGGACGTCTTGAAATGCTTTTAAATTTTCAACAAATGGTAATGGATTTAACAGCAATGGATATTGCTAATGCTTCACTTCTTGATGAAGGCACAGCAGCTGCAGAAGCTGTAGCTTTGTGTCAAAGAGTAGATAAAAATAAATTAAATAAAATTTTTATATCCAAAAATTGTAACCCACAAACTATAGATGTAGTTAAAACAAGAGCAGAACCATTTAATTTAGAAGTCATCATAGACAACGATGATAAAATTAAATCTGTTGATGGAGATATTTTATGTGCACTCTATCAATATCCAAATACATACGGAGAAATTAGTGGAGCCGAAGCATTTATTAAATCAGTACAAAATAAAAATGGAAAAGCGATTTTAGTAACTGATTTGTTAGCCTTAACAGTTTTAAAACCTCCAGGAGAAATGGGTGCAGACATTGTAGTTGGTAACTCTCAGCGTTTTGGGGTTCCAATGGGTTACGGTGGACCTCATGCAGCTTTTTTTGCAACTAAAGATGAATTTAAGCGTGCGATGCCTGGAAGATTAATTGGTGTATCTAAAGACCGTAATAATGATCAGGCATTGAGAATGGCCCTACAAACTAGAGAGCAACATATTAGAAGAGAAAAAGCGACAAGTAATATTTGTACTGCACAAGCCTTGTTGTCCATTATGGCTGCAGCTTATGGAATTTATCATGGTCCAGAAGGTATTAAGCATATAGGTGAAAGAACTTTAAAATTTGCAAATGCCTTTGCTGAAAAAATAAAAACTAAATTTGAAATTTTATCTGATCATTTTTTTGATACTGTAACTATTCATACTAAAGATAAAACCAAAGAAATTTATGCTAAAGCTTTAGAGTTTAAGGTTAATTTAAGATTAATTGATAACCAAGGTATTTCAGTTTCTTTTGATGAAACAACAAAGATAGAAGATATAAATAATTTATTTAAAATTTTTGGTTTAAATGATCAGATAAAAAAAATTGATAATACAAAAGTATTTTCAGTCAATAATTCGCTTCAAAGATCATCAAAATTTTTAACTCATAAAGTATTTAACTCTTACCATTCTGAAACTGAGATGCTTCGATATCTTAAATCTTTAGAAGATAAAGATATTG
>JAYPUB010000025.1:0-12535 GCA_038133865.1 Candidatus Pelagibacteraceae bacterium | reverse complement strand
TTACAATGACCGATGCAATATTGTCTGCATGAATTTTTTTAGAATACATTTTTGCTAATAAAAAATTTAGAACTGCTGATGGCATAGATGCTGATATTAAAAGCACTCCAGCTTCAATACTTTTTAAGTTAAAATAAAAAATAATTAACAAAGCTATCAAAGGTCCACTAACAAGTCTTACAAGAGCAATAATAAGATTAAACTTAAAATTTTTTGTTTTTAATGAGCTTAAAGCAACACCTAAAGAAGCAAGAATTAAGAATATTGCAGCATAGCTGAGTATCATCGTAGTATTTATAATAAAAGTTGGTGGCTTAATCTTAAAAAAAAGCATAAACGCAGAAATAAAAATTACATACATTGGTATGCTTTTAAGCAAAGGTTTAAAACTAATTCTACTGCTTGCAATAAATATTCCTATAGTAAAATGTAGTAACATATTTACCGCAGCAATAGAGCTTGCAATTGAAAATCCTGATTGTCCATAAGCAAATAAACAGATTGGAACTCCTAAATTCCCAGTATTTGTTAGAATTAATGGACCGAGTTCAGTGATAAAATTTCTTCTTAAAATTTTTAAAACTACTATTCCAATCACACTAAAAATAAAAACATACATAAGTGTAAGAGATCCAAATTTTATAAATGTTGCAAAATTCAAAGTTGTTGATGCCGCAATTGAATAAAATAAAAGTGCAGGCACTCCAATTGTTCCAGCAAATGTTGTAATTATATCGCTATTAAATTTTGGATTTTTCTTTCCAAACCAGTAACCAATTCCAATAATAAAAAATACAGGGAAAATAACTTCAAATAATTTAAAATAAATATTAAGCGACATAATTTTGAGATCTTTTACTTTTATGCATTTTCATTACAAGATAAACAATACAAAATGAAAAAATTAATTACTTTTATAATACTTTTATCAAACATCTGTCCAAGCCACGCGCATGTCTCTCATCATTCTAATATTAAAAATCTTAAATTTGATATTTATAGAAATGGGCAATATGCTGGTTTTCACTCTATTGATTTTCAATGGACTAGAGATGGAAGTGTCGAGGTGAAGAATATCATTGAATTTGGTATCAAGAAGTTAGGAATTACATTTTATAAATATCAGTCCGAAGGAACTGAGAAATATGACTCATCAGGTAAATTGATAAGCTTTGAATCTAAAACTGATGATAATGGTAAAGAAAAGTTTTGTAAGATCAATTTTGATAACTCAGTTTACAAAATTTATGGGACAAATTTTAAAGGTAATTTTGAAAAAAGTTTTTTAATATCATCATATTGGAATCATGATATCGTTACCGTTCCTTATCAGGTATCAGGTATTACATGTAGAATTAAAGAACAAAAAGTAAATTTTTTAAAAGAAGAAATATTTAACGTTCATGATAAGTCGTTTGATACAAGGGTTTTTGATATTAAAGGCGAGAAGCTCGATACCCAAGTATGGTTTGACAAAAAAACAAGAATGATTGTACATCAAGTTCTAAATCAAAAAGGAAAATGGGAATACAAACTTAAAAGTTTTAAATTAAATTAATGAAAAAAATTATTATTTTATTTTTATTATTTTTATATCCTTTTAAAACTTTTTCGGATGAACCAGGTGTAATTTCTTTGATGTATCACCGTGTAGGTGAAGCAAAGTATCCTAGCACTAATGTTTCACCTGAGATGTTTAAGCAACATTTAGAGGAAATTAAAAATAGTGGTTTAAAGTATATTGAACCCAATATATTTAAGAAACAAATTTTAGAAGGAAAAGCATTTTCACAAAGATACATTTTACTAACAGTAGATGATGCATTTAAAAGTTTTTATCAAAATGCCTGGCCAATCTTAAAAGAAAATAAAATTCCATTTATTTTATTTGTTAACACGAGAGAGATTTCAAATAATCATCCAAACTATATGACTTGGCAACAAATCAGAGAATTAAGAGACTCTGGCCTAGTTACTATTGGTGGTCATTCATGGAGTCATGAATATTTTGTAGATATGAAAATTGAGGATGTGAAAAAAGATATAGAAAAATCGCATAAAGATTATTTAAAAGAATTAAAAGCCATTCCTGATTTATATGCTCATACCTTTGGAGAAACGAGTGCAGAAATTATAAAACTGATTAGAGAATTTAATTATAAAATTATTTTTGGGCAACATTCGGGAGTAATCAGTTTAAATGAAAATATAAATTATTTACCAAGGTTTAGTTTAAATGAAAATTATGGAAAAATAAAACGTTTTAAAAATATTTTAAAATCACGTGCTTTTAACATTAAATCTTATCAACCTAAAACAATTCTTTTAAATCAAAATAATAATCCTACAAACATGAAGCTATCTTTTAATGAAAGTGTTAAAGGTATTAATTGTTTTGATAATTCTGGTGGCAGTTGGAAAAATACTAAAATTAATTTTATTCAATCAAATGAAATTGAACTTATCTTTGATCAACCGTTTAAAAAAAGGAGGGGGCGTTTAAATTGTACAATGCCTTCCAAAGATGGATTAATTAAGTGGTTTGGTTATCAATATAGTGTAATTAATTAGAGCTATTAAATTTTTTCATTATTCTAAGTGTTTCTTTACTGATATGATGTTCCATGCCTTCCGAGTCTATTTCTGCAATTTTTCTGGGAACCCCAAGTTTAGTTAAGAAGTTAAAAAGAATTTCATGTCGAATGTTTGATTTTTCAGCTAATTTTTTTCCATCTATTGTTAAAAAGATATTTTTATATTTTTCACTATGAACTAACTTTGCTTTTATCAGTCGTAATATATTTTTGCTTACAGTTGCATTTGAAACTCCAAAGTATTTGCACAGATCAACATTTTTAACCGATCCTTTAGAATTTAATATTTCGTTAATTGCTTCGACGTAGTCTTCTAGTAGCTCAATACTTTTTCTATTTTGAGTAGTTTTGAAGAGTTGGGGGCTACTAGATCTAGTATTTTTCATAGATTTTTCTTTTAAATATTTAATAACACTTGCAATTTTCTCTGCAAGTAATAAGTTTAGCCAAGGCTAAACTTTATGACTGAATTTAAAAGAGGTATTTTTCAAACGATCAAGCGACAACTGGTTGGAACCAGTATAGGAAGAGCTGTGATTTACACAATAGGTCACATTGTGATTGCAATGACGTGTAACAATCTTATCACTGGAGCACCTTGGAATCTTGCAGCCATCGATGCCCTCGTTGAACCAATGATTAATGGTGTTTGGTACTATTTTTTAGATAAGGTTTGGGCAAGTAAGATGGTTAGTAAATCAGTTTAAATTTAAAACAAATCATTATATAGCTTAAATATGTTTTCGTTTTTAAATATTTTTAAAAAAAAAAATACTAAGAAAGAAGAAGAAGCTTTTGCATTACTTAAAAAAGCGAGCGCAATTTCAAAACAAATTGCAGAAGAAACTAATGATGCAAAACTAAAAGGTTTAGCTTTTGAACTAAAACGAACACATGATGAAGCGATTAAAATTTTTGAAGAAATTAATTATGATTTAAAAGAATTAGATAAATTTTATTTTGATCCAAAAGGTACCATGTCTCAAAATTATAAGAAAGTTGAAACAATTTTAAATAATTTCAAGAATCGTATTGCGTAATTTATTGCAACTCCTCTAAAAACTGATTATATTTTCAATATGTCTACATATGAATGTAAAAAATGTGGAATGTCAGTAAATGCTTCATGTGCAAAATGCAATGAGCCTTTAGCTAATGATCATTTAGAAGTAAATGGAGCTCAAGTTCAAATTTCTAAATGTCCAAAATGCGAAGGTAAAATTAAATCTCCACAATGTTGTGGTGCTGATATGGGCGCAAATTAAACTAGTACAATTCCTAACATTACAAGTTGTACAAAGTTTATGACCACTGAAATGAAGTGAGAAATTTTAAAAGCTTTTTCATTTCTTTCATCTTTTAATTTATTAATCTTTGGCATTAAATAAACTAAATTAAAAAAGAATAATAAGGCTGAAGTTAACACTAAATAAAAGTCTAAAATAAAAGTTTGATAAAAAATATAAAACCCTAAGATCATCCCAAGGATTAGCAAATTGACTAAATAGTAATACGGAAAGATAGCTCGAATAAATACACCAGCATTATCTGGTGGCAAAACTTTAAAAATCATTGGCGCTAAAATAAAAGAAAAAAATAACATGATCCCCAAAACTAAGGACACCATATTCATAATAATTTGCTCACTCATTTTTTAGCTCTTTTTTTCTTTTTACCTGCTTGATTAATTTTATTCATAAATCTAGTGAGTTTTTTTCTTGTTTGGTTAATCTTTTTTATATCCATAATTTTCTTTTAAAATAAAAATTAAGTTCCACAATATGTTTTGTATACCCGGTCAGTTGCAGGTGCTGGTTTTGTGTATTCCTCAAAATTAACGTCTTCATTATAAGGTTTTTTAATTATTTCACATAAAGATAAAAATTTAGACATATCACCCTCATCTGCAGCTGATAAAGCCTCTTCAACTTTATGATTTCTTGGAATGAATACTGGATTATGTTCCATCATTAATTGATAGCCATCTTTACTCTTTTGATTTTTAGATAATCTTTTTTTCCATTCTGCTTCCCAGATAATAAAATCAGGATCATTAAGTAATTTTTCTTGAGGAAACTTTCCATTAATTAAATATCTAAAAGTATTGGTATAATCTGCTTGATTTTTATGCATGAGTTTAAACAAATCACTCATCATTTGTTTATCCTGGTCTTCATCTGAAATCATTCCTAATTTATTTTTCATCATAAGATGAAATTCATCTGCAAATAATTGCTCATAATCTTTAATCAAATCATTCGCAATATTTTCTGCTTTCTTTTCATCTTGATCTAAAAGAACAAATAAACTTTCTGCAAATCGTGCCAAATTCCATTGTCCAATAACAGGTTGGCTTCCGTAAGCATAACGACCATAATGATCGATAGAACTAAAAACCGTTTTAGTATCATAGTGATCCATAAATGCGCACGGACCATAATCAATACTTTCTCCTGAAATTGACATGTTGTCTGTGTTCATCACACCATGAATAAAAGAAACACGCATCCAATTTACAATCAGTTTTATTTGCCTTTTCATAACTGATTTAAAAAGTGCAATAGCTTTATTTTGAGCTTGGATTAATTCTGGATAGTGTCTTTCAATAGCATAATCCACTAAAGTTTTTAAAGCATTCATATCTTGTTTTGCTGCAACATATTGAAACGTTCCTACTCGTAAATGGGAGGATGCAACTCTTGTTAAAATAGCACCTTTAAGTTTTGTTTCTCTTAAAACATCCTCACCCGTGGTCACAACAGCTAAACTTCTAGTCGTGGGAATGTTTAAAAAATGTATTGCTTCACTAATTAGATATTCTCTCAGCATTGGACCTAAGGCAGCACGACCATCTCCACCTCTTGAATAAGGTGTTCTGCCCGATCCTTTTAACTGGATATCCCATCTTTTATTTTTAGGATCGATGTGTTCACCTAATAAAATAGCTCGTCCATCTCCAAGCATTACAAAATGACCAAATTGATGACCACAATATGCTTGTGCTAACGGTGATGATCCTTCAAGAAGTTTATTACCAGAAAAAATTTTAGCATTTTCTTGATCTGAATTTTTTGACAAATCTAATCCTAGATCATCAGCAAGAGCTTTATTTAGGATTATTAATCCTGGTTTTTTTACAGCAACTGGAGGTAGTTTTGTTGCCATAATATTAGGCAAGTTAGCGTATGTATTATCAAATTTAAATCCAGAATTATTCATCATTCTCTTTACTGTTTGTTTATGATTTTTAATATAGCATTTAATGATTCAGTTAAAAAAATATTTTTTATTTTTTTTGTTTTTATTTCTAATTGCTTGTAGTTCTGTGCCAAAAAATACCGTAAACGCTTGCGCAATTTTTGATGAAAAGTATTTTTGGTATAAATTTGCAAAATCAACAGAACGAAAATGGGGCGTGCCAGTTGAATTGCAAATGGCAATTATTAAGAAAGAAAGTGGATTTGATTGGCTTGCAAGACCTGAAAGAACTAAATTATTTAAAGTTATTCCCTGGAAAAGAAAATCAAGCTCTTTAGGGTACTCACAGGCAGTCGAAGATACCTGGGAAACATATAAAAGAAGTACTGGAAAAAAATATGTTACACGAGTTTTATTTAAAGACTCATCTGATTTTATTGGATGGTATGTTGATCAAACTTATAAAAAAATGAAAGTTTCCAAAGATAATTATTTTAGACAATATTTGTACTATTATAATGGTTGGAGCAAAAAAACGAGGCCAGAGTCCATACCATATGCTAAAGAAGTTTCTCAGACTGCAAAAAAATACAGAACACAAATGAGAAAATGTCAATCTAAGCTTAAAAAAAATAGGTATATCATCTTTTAGATGAGATTTTTTTTTATTATTTTTTTTATTCCAACCTTAGTTTTTGCTCAAGATTTAAAAGTTATAGATGGTGATACAATTCATATTGGAAAAATAAAATATCGATTTCATGGTATTGATGCACCCGAGATGTCACAAATCTGTAGAAAAGATAATAAAAATATTAAATGTGGAGTTTTATCTAGAAACAAACTGGTAGAAAAAATTAGTAGTCAAAAAGTAGAATGTAAAAAAAAGACTATAGATCGTTATAAAAGAATAGTTGCTGAATGTTTTGTAAACAATGAAAGTTTATCAAATTATCTAGTGAAAAATGGATATGCATTTGCATATAGAAAATATTCCATAGAATTTGTAGAAAATGAGAATTTTGCGAAAAAAAATAAACTTGGTTTATGGGCAATGGAATTTGAATTTCCGTGGGATTTTAGAAGAAAAAAATAATCCACACACTTCACAGACCAACATAAGAATCAACTATACGGAGATACCTTTATTGATTGGAGTGAGTTATTGTGCTTTTAACTGAGAGCGCAAGTTTTCAGCACTCACCAAGAGAGAGGTTTCGGCTAATTGCTTGGTGGTGAAAGTAGAGGGAAGGTAGCACTTCGACGCCTCTAAGTACGCTGTGGGAGTAGTGCTTAAATCACACGGCAACTAAAGCTCCGCATGTAGCTGTTCTTATGAATGGTTATGTAGCGGGGTTTTTTTTATGCAGGATCTAAAAGTCCCGCATGATTATTTGACGGATTATTCACATCTCGACTTACTTCATAAAATACTAAATCGGGATTTTTATGACTATTCAAAAACATCATTGGATCTTTAGAGTTTAAATAATTATTAATTTCTTCATCTTTTAAAATTACCGGCATTCTATGATGAATATCTGCTACTTCTCCTTTAGCTTCAGTCGTAATAATAGAAAATTCAGTATTAGTATTTTTTTGATAGAGACCACAAAAATATAAGGTTTCATTATATTCACGTTTTATAAATTGGGGAAATTTTTTTCCTTCATCATTTTTTCTCCATTCATAATAACCATCTGCCGGAACCACACATCTTTGTTTAGAAATCAAACCACTAAAAGTTCTTTTTTCCATCAAAGTCTCTAATCTTGCATTATTTAAAGGTCTAAAATCTTGCATTTTTTCAGACCATTTAGGAACAAGACCCCAAAGGTAATTAATTAAAGATAAACTGTCCGCATCTTTTTTTATTATGGGTAATGGCTGTGTGGGGTAGGCATTAAAATTATCATGATCTTCTACACCCTCATTATTTTGAATGATATTTTTTGTTTTTTTCACAACTTTTGTAATTGCATAACGACCACACATGTTTCTTTAATATTTAATCCTTTAGATGTATCAATCTATTTTTACGCGTATGAAAAGAAGGCAAATTTTTCTCCAAGGAATTAAAGATGTATTACCACTAAATATTCCAGTCATATTATTTGGAATATTTTATGCAGTATTATGTATTGAATTAGGGTTTTCGGCTTATTTTGCAATTGGAACATCGTTAATAATTTTTGCTGGTGGCTCTCAATTAATTTTTATAACGTTATTAACCGCGGGAGCCGTTCCATGGGTTATTTTTGGTTCTGTGATCATGAATAATTCCAGAAACTTTTTGTATGGAGCTGTTTTTTCAAAATACATCGAAAAAAAAAGTAGTGTATGGAAAGTTATTCTAAGTTTTTTTTTAACAGACCAATGTTTCGCTGTCTCAAATGATTACTTAAAAAAAAATTATAAAAATAAATTTGCCCATTATCATATGCTTGGTTCTGGAATAACAGTATGGGTCATTTGGCAATTATCAAACTTAATTGGAGTATGGTTAGGAGATATTGTAAGTGATCAATTAAGCTTAAATTTTTTTGTTGCAATTACATTTCTTGCATTAATTGCAAAAGATTTAGGTAAGCTCGATCACTTTATTATAATTATCGTCTCAGCAATATGCTCTCTTATTTTTTATAATTTACCACTTAAGGCTTATGTAATTGTTGCGGCTATTGCAGGTATTTACTTAGCGTATTTAATAAACACAAAATTTAAAAAATTAATCAAATGAGTATTTGGACATATACGATTATTATTGGGATATTAACTTTTCTTTCAAGATATATTGTTACAGCTTTTGCGAATACTAAAACTTATAGCGAAACTACAAAAAAAGTTTTATCTTATGTCCCTTCTGCAGTATTTCCATCACTAATATTTCCAGCAATTTTTTATAAGCAAAATAATTTTGAAATTTATAATACTGAAGTGTTAGCATTTATATTTGCCCTTCTAGCTGCATATTTTTCAAAGAATATATTGATTACCGTAATTTGTGGATTAGTATCATATGTAACCATAATATTTTTAATATGAGATTAATTAAAAAAATTTTTATTATATTCTTTTTTATTTTTAGTAATTCAATTGTCTATTCAAAAGACTTCAATATTAAAAAAATTATTGATCTTAATAATCCTTGGAGCTTATCATTTGTATCAAAAAATGAAGTTTTGATTTCTGATAAAGAAGGGGAAATATTTTTAGTTAATTTATTAGAGAAAACAAAAAAAAACATTAAACATAATTTAAATTTTAAAGTTGATGGTCAGGGTGGTTTACTTGAAATTTTAAAACATAAGGACAGTATATTTATTTGTTATACAGAGGATCGTGGCAATGGAAAAACTAGTACATCAATTGCAAAAGCAACATTTTCAAAAATAACTTTAGACTTTAAAAATATTTTCCAATCTAATCCCCCTATTAATTCTGGATATCACTTTGGTTGTCGTATGGTTATTCAGGATGATAAATATCTTTACGCAAGTTCAGGTGAAAGAGGAGAGGGTAATATTGCGCAAGATCCAAAAAAACACCCAGGTAGTATTATAAGAATCTATCTTGATGGATCTATTCCACAAGATAATCCAAAGTTTAAAGGTAAAAGTAATTGGCTACCGGAAATATATCAAATAGGGGTACGTAACCCCCAAGGCATGACATTATCTCCCTTAAATAATAAAGTTTATATTTCTAATCACGGTGCAAGAGGCGGCGATTTTTTTGGTGAAGTTAAGTTTGGTGAAAATTATGGATGGGAAATTTGGTGCTGGGGAGGTACAAATTATAACCTCACAAAATGTGGGGATGTCCAAAAGTGGGATAAACGCTTTACTAAAACACTATATACTTGGGTTCCATCTATTGCAGTGAGTGCTGTTCAGATTTACCAAGGCAAAGAGTTTAAAGAGTGGAATGGTGATATATTAATAACTTCATTAAGAAATCAAACATTGAGAAAATTAAAATTTCTTAGTCAAGAAAAGGTTGGTGATGAACAAATCATTTTTAAAGATATGATTGGAAGAATTAGAGATATTAAAATTGGACCCGAAGGTAAAATATATTTATTATCAAATGGCAATTCTGCTTTATGGGTGATGAGTAAGTAATTATGGAACTATTCAGTCAGAAAATTTGGATTGTTGGAGTTAGTTTAATATTATTTCTTTTGCTTGAAAATTTATTTCCAAAAGAAAGTATTAAATTTAAAAAAAAAATTAATAGAACGTTTAAAAATATATTTTTTTGGTTAATTAACATTGGCCTTACGCCAATATTAATCTTGCCAATAACAATTTACGCAACAACAATAAATATTCACAATACATTTATAATCGAAAATGTTTTTGGCCAATTTTTATTTCATTTAATTGTTTATGATATCTTTTTATATTTTTGGCATAGAGCTAATCATGAAATACCTTTTTTATGGAAGTTTCATCATGTACATCATTTAGACGAGACACTAGATGTATCTTCTGGAATTAGATTTCATTTTGGTGAAGTAATTTTAAGTGCTTCGGTGCGTTTTTTAATTATTATTATTTTTAATATTAATTTAATGAATTTATTATTAATAGAGGCAGCAGTATTAATTTCTTCTGCATTCCATCATTCAAATATTAAGCTACCAGTTCAGTTTGAAAAAATATTATCTTATTTAATAGTAACACCTTCTATTCATTGGGTACATCATCATAAAAGACAAAAAGAAACTGATGCAAACTATTGCGCTATTTTTAGTTTTTGGGATTTGTTATTTGGTACTAAATCAAAATTTAAACGATATAAAGGTATGCCTATAGGAGTTGAAGGAGACCAGGAGCAATCTTTAATTAAATTAATTACTAGACCTTTAAAATAATGGATGTTGTGCAAAATAAATTTCACTGGAAATGCAAACATACTTGGAAAAGAAGTGCTAAAAATACTTTATGGTGTTTAATTGGTTGCTCAATTGGAGATTTTGGTACTATTTTATTTTTTCAATTAACAAAAATTCCATGGCCAGTTTTAGCTATCATGACCTTAGCAATTATCAATGGATTGATTACTAGTATTATTCTTGAGACGATCATTTTAATGAGGCAACAATTTAAATTTAAAGAAGCTTTTAAAGTTGCAATTGGAATGAGTTTTATTTCAATGATTTCCATGGAAGTTGCCATGAACCTTACTGATTATTATTTAACTGGTGGAGCAATGTTAACCTGGTGGGTAATACCTATTATGTTATTTGTAGGATTTATTACGCCTTGGCCTTATAATTATTGGCGTTTAAAAAAGTTTGGCGAAGCTTGTCATTAATTTAAATATAATCTAGTGGAAGAACAGTCGTTTCTTTCAATTCTTCTAATGACGGAAATCCACTGACGCTTGCAAAGTTAATTTTATTGATAAGATTAAAATAAAAATCATTATAACTTTCAGAATCTTTTAATCTGACCTTGAGGAGGTAATCAACTTCACCCATTAATCGATGACACTCTACAATTTGAGGAGTTTCTTGAATAATCTTTTTAAACTGATTGGTCCATTCTTTGTTATGACTAGTTGTTTTAATATGAACAAAATAAGGGCGTTCCAAGTTAAGTTTTTGCTTATTTAAAACAGCAACATTTTTATCAATATACCCTGCGTCTTTTAAATTTTTAACACGTCTGTAACAAGGAGAAGGAGAAAGATTTACTTTGGAACCCAATTCCTCCATTGATATCCCACCATTTTCTTGAAGAATTTGCAGAATTTTTTTATCTATATCTTTCATTTTATTAGAATAATTTGTTAATAAATATATAATATATAATAGTATTATATCAATAATTAAATAATATTATTCATTATTAACTTATTTTACCATTAACTATTGAATAATTAGGATTTTATTCTAAATAGTGCTTCAGTTCGGTAGGTTACCTAGCAATTTACTTCGAGGTCTCCTTTTTGGAAAAGGCTAGGTAACCAAACTGTAAAAAATAAAGGATTAAATTATGACGTTAAAAATAAATGATACTGCACCTAACTTTGATGCAGAGACTACAATTGGAAAAATTAATTTTTATGACTGGGCTGGAGATAGTTGGGTTGTATTATTTTCTCACCCAAAGAATTTCACACCTGTATGTACTACAGAATTAGGTGCATTAGAATCTGTAAAAAATGAATTTGACAAAAGAAAAGTAAAAATTTTAGGTCTAAGTGTTGACCCTGTTGAAGATCACAAAAAATGGTCTCAGGATATTTTGGATGTAACAGGGCATAAGCCAAGCTATCCTTTGATAGGCGATAAAGAATTATCTGTATCTAAACTTTACGGAATGTTGCCTGCCTCACTAGGCAATAGTTCAGAGGGCAGAACAGCAGTAGATAATCAAACTGTGAGAAATGTTTATATTGTTGGTCCAGATAAAAAAATTAAATTAATTTTAAGCTATCCAATGGCTACAGGTAGAAATTTTGATGAAATTTTAAGAGTTATAGACTCATTAAAACTTACTGTTGAGCACAAAGTTGCAACACCAGCAAATTGGAAACAAGGTGGTGATGTGATTATTGTACCTGCAGTCAAAGACGAAGAAGCAAAAAATTTATTCCCTGAAGGGTGGCAGTCACCTAAACCGTACATTCGGGTAGTAAAACAACCGAACACTAACAAATAAAAAAAAAGGAAAAATAATGAAAAAAATACTATCTACCCTTATTTTGTTTTTCTTTGTAACAGCCGCTCA
>JAYPUB010000024.1:0-13859 GCA_038133865.1 Candidatus Pelagibacteraceae bacterium | reverse complement strand
ACTTCTTTTATTTCATTTAATGATTTTCTACCAAAATTTGGTGTTCTCAACATTTCACCTTCAGTTTTTTGAACCAAATCTCCAATATAAATAATATTATCATTTTTAAGACAATTCATTGATCTTACCGATAATTCAAGCTCATCAACTCTTCTTAATAAATTTTTGTTAAATTCAGGTTCTGCTTTTGCTTGTTGAGCAACAACTTCTTTTGGCTCTTCAAAATTAATAAACATTCCTAATTGATCTTGTAAAATTCTAGCAGCATATGCAACACAATCTTCTGCTTCTACTGATCCATTAGTTTCGACTTCCATATGCAATTTATCATAATCAATTGACAAACCTTCTCTAGTTTCTGAGATACTATAAGAAACTCTTTTTACAGGACTGTAGACAGAATCGATTGGGATTAAACCTAAAGGAGAATCCTTTTCTCTATTTTTTTCAGCTGGCACATAACCTTTTCCAGTATTAACGGTTAATTCCATGTAAATTTTTGTATTATCATCTAAATTACAAATTACTTGTTCTGGGTTTAGAATTTCAATATCTGCACTATCATTTAGATTTTTTGCTTTAATTTCGCCTGGACCTTGGGCATCTAAAATTAATTTTTTTGGTCCTGGGTTTTTGAGCTTTAGAGATAGCGCTTTAATGTTTAAAACAATATCTGTTACATCTTCTCTTACCCCATTAATTGAGGAAAATTCATGAAGAACTCCATCAATTTGAATTGCTGTAACTGCTGTTCCTTGAATTGAAGATAATAGTATTCTTCTTAGCGCATTTCCTAATGTTAAAGCAAATCCTTTTTCTAAAGGCTCGACTGTAATTTTTGCATAACTCTTATCTTCATTAGTTTGAATATCTAATTTAGATGGTTTGATTAACTCTTTCCAATTTTTATCTATCAATGTTTTCTCCTTTTAATTTATTATTAAACTCTTCTTTTCTTTGGTGGTCGACATCCATTATGTGGGATTGGACTCGTATCTTTAATAGTCATAATTTTAAAACCTCTTGCTTGTAATGCTCTTAATGCAGTTTCTCTTCCTGAGCCAGGACCTTTAACCTCAACATCTAAAGTTTTAAGACCAAATTCGGATGCTTTTGCAGCCGCATCGTCTGCAGCTACTTGAGCAGCATATGGTGTTGATTTTCTTGAACCTTTAAAACCTTTAGATCCTGCTGATGACCATGATAAAACATTCCCATTTTTATCTGTAATCGATATTATTGTGTTATTAAATGTTGCATTAACGAAAGCTTTACCAGAAGTCACAACTTTTTTTTCTTTTTTCTTAGTTTTAAATTTACTCTTCTTTTTTATTTCTTCTTTACTCATTATTTCTTAGCCAGCGTTAATTTTTTTCCCGCAATTGCAATAGCTTTTCCTTTTCTTGTCCTCGCGTTTGATGAAGTTCTTTGACCTCTTACAGGAAGTTTTTTTCTATGTCTTGTTCCTCTGTATGTTCCCAAGTCTCTTAATCTTTTTATATTTAGTGAAATTTCTCTTCTAAGATCACCTTCGACATTATATTTTGCATCAATTAACTCTCGTATTTTAAGAACTTCACTATCTGTCAAATTGTTTACTCTTTTAGATTTTTCAATATTCAATTCTTTACAAATCTTATCTGCATAATGATCACCAATACCGTAGATATACTGAAGAGCAACATGAACTTGCTTATTAAGAGGTAAGTTTACACCGGATATACGAGCCATAATATAGATTGCCTTATTTTAAAAATCGGTGGATTATAGTAATCGATCTTACAAAGTCAACTTTATAAGTCATTGATAATCCCATTGATTTGGTTAGTTACTTCATTGATTCCCTTCATTGCGTCCACATCTCTTACGATTCCTTTATTTCTATAAAAATCTAATATTGGCAAAGTCTGTTGGTCATAAGTCTCTAGTCGATTTGTAACTGTAGTCTCGTTATCATCTGACCTTTTAATTATTTCTCTAGTCTTACAATTGTCGAAATGACAAATTTCTGGATCAATGACTGGGTCGAAGAATTCATTAAATGGTTTTTTACAAATCGAGCATGAAACTCTGCCTGAAATTCTTTTAACTAAAATTGAATAATCAACTTTAAGATTAATTATTAATGAAATTTTTTGACCGTATTTATTAAGCATACTATCTAAAGATTTTGCTTGATCTAAATTTCTTGGAAAACCATCAAAAATTATATTATTTTTTACACTTGGATCTGATATTTTTTTATCAATAAGATTGTTTATAATTTCATCTGATACTAGCTTACCAGAATCCATAATTTCTTTTAATTTATTTGATAAATCTGAACCACTTTTTAATTCATTTCTTAATAAATCGCCAGTTGAAAGCTGAAACATTTTTTTTTTCTCAACTAAGAAAGATGACTGAGTTCCTTTTCCAGCTCCAGGCGGTCCAAAAATTATTAAATTCATTTAACAAATCACCTACTGAATTTTGTTTTTTTAATTAGTGACTCATATTGAACACTCATTAACCTTGTTTGTATTTGTGTAATTGTATCCATGCCTACTACTACGACAATTAATAAAGAAGTTCCTCCAAGATAGAAAGGTATTGGGTAATTAGCTATTAAAAACTCTGGTAGTAAACAAATAATAACTAAATATGACGACCCTATAACAGTAAGTTTGTTTAAAAGATTCTCTATAAATACAGCAGTTCTTTCTCCAGGTCTTATACCAGGAACAAAACCACCATATTTTTTTAAATTATCTGCTGTTTCAACAGGATTAAAAATTATTGAGGTATAAAAAAATGAGAAGAAAATTATACCAGCAGCAAAAAAAATCATATATAGGGGTTTGCCTTGTCCTAACATAGAAGTAATTGTTAATAGTATTGAATTTTCTGACGAAGTTGAAAAATTTGACAAAGTAATTGGCAACAACAATAAAGCAGACGCAAAAATTGCTGGTATTACACCTGCGGTATTTACTTTAAGTGGCAAATAAGATGACTCTCCGCCATACATTTTATTACCTTGTTGTCTTTTTGGATATTGTATCAATATTCTTCTTTGAGCTCTTTCAACAAAAACAATAAAATAAATTGCTGATAACAATAATAATAAAATTAATATAATAATCCCGCTGGATATTGCTCCTGTACGACCTAGCTCAAAAGTGGAAGCTAATGCTCCTGGAATTTCTGCAACAATACCAGAGAAAATAATTAATGAAATTCCATTGCCAATACCTCTTGCTGTAATTTGTTCTCCTAACCACATTAACAAAACTGTTCCTGTCAAAAGTGAAATAGTTGTAACAAATCTAAAATATAAACCCGGATCTTGAACAATCCCTTGAGAATTTTCTAAACTTATTGCAACACCATAACCTTGGATCAACGCTAAAATTACTGTTCCGTATCTAGTATATTGAGTAATTTTTTGTCTTCCCATTTCTCCTTGGGCTTTTAAGTTTTTAAAATATTCTGTTACACCTGTTAGTAATTGAATAATGATTGAAGAGGAAATATAAGGCATAATACCAAGTGCAAAAATTGCCATTCTTTGTACTGCGCCACCTGCAAAAACATTGAACATGCCTAGTAAACTTCTTTGATTGCCTCCAACAATCTCTTTTAAAGCAGTAGGGTCAATGCCTGGTAATGGAACATATGTTCCAAATCGATAAATTATAAGAATAAATAGAGTATATAAAATTCTTTTTTTTAAATCATCAGCTTTTGAAAAAGCACCAAAACCACTTTCAGCATTTTGACCGAAACTTGACATTTTTTTTATTTATTTTTTTCTATTGAGCCACCAGCTTGTTCAATCTTATTTTGGGCTGATTTACTAAACTGATCAGCAAGAATACTTACTTTACTACTTATTTCACCAGTTCCTAAAACCTTTACTTTAATTTTTTTTGGAGATTTCGGTTTTAATAAAAATTTTCTTAAATCAATTGATTTTGAAGAATCAAGTTTTTTTGACTTTATTAATTTAGATATTTTATCAAGATTAATTACAATATTTTTTTCTTTTACATATAGAGAGTTAAATCCTCTTTTCGGAAGTCTTCTGTACAAAGGCATTTGACCTCCTTCATACGCTTTGATAGCAACTCCTGATCTTGATTTTTGTCCTTTAACCCCTCTTCCAGATGTCTTTCCTAAACCCGATCCAATTCCTCTTCCAACTCTTTTTTTTGGTTTATGTAGTTTTTTATTTAGATTATTTAATCGCATTTTTTATCTCCTTGAAACTATTTCTTTAATTTTCTTTCCTCTAATTAAAGATATTTCCTTAGGTGATTTTTGTTTTAACAATGCATCAAATGAGGCTCTAACCAAATTATAAGGATTGGATGAACCAATGGATTTACCTACAACATCCTGGATGCCCGACATTTCGCATATTGCTCTTACAGGTCCTCCAGCAATTATACCTGTACCTGCTGGTGCACTTCTTAATAAAACTTTTCCTGCTCCATTCCTTCCTCTAACATCGTGATGTAAAGTTCTACCTTCTCTCAAGGCTACTTTAACTAAAGATTTTCTTGCAGCTTCAGAGGCTTTTTTAATAGCATCAGGCACCTGTTTGGCTTTACCTTGACCAAAACCAACTTGTCCTTTTTGATTTCCGGTTACAACTAGGGCTGCAAAGCCAAATCTTCTTCCACCTTTAACAACCTTAGTAATTCTATTTATAGCAACTAATTTTTCCTTAAATTCACTAACTTGACTCATATGCTAAAATTTTAAACCTCCATTTTTTGCACTCTCGGCTAATTGTTTTACCCTACCATGATACTTATATTTTCCTCTATCAAAATATACTTCCTTACAGCCTTTTTCTAAACATCTTTCCGCAATTAGTTTTCCAACTATTTCTGATAATTCTTTCTTAGGTTTTTTTTCTATTTTTTTTTCAATTGATGAAGCGCTAGCTAAAGTAATTCTTTTATTATCATCAATAACTTGTGCATATATATTTTTAGCAGATCTAAATACTGTCAATCTTGGCTTATCTTTGCCTACTTGTTTGATCTTAAACCTAACTCTATTTTTTCTTTTAATGCTTTTAGACAACATTATTTCTTTTTTCCTTCTTTCTTTAGAATAAATTGACCCTCAGAAGTAATCCCTTTTTGTTTATATGGTTCTACTGGTTTAAAAAATTTTATATCAGCTACAGTTTTTCCTACTAATTCTTTATCTACACCAGATATAATAATTGTAGTTTGTTTATCTACTTTAAGTGTTATACCTTCTGGAATATCATAGATAATATCATGGCTAAAACCTAATTGAAGTTGCAGCTGTTTCCCTTTTAGATTGGCTCTAAAACCTACGCCGCTTAATTTTAATGTTTCTTCATAGCCTTTTCCTACGCCAATAACTGCATTATTTATTAAACTTCTTTGCAAACCCCAGATTATCTTATTTTGTTTCTTAGGATCTTTTGGAGCAACAATAATTTTACCTTCATTAAATGAAACATTTAAATACTCATTATTTATTTCCAAAGATTTTTTCCCTTTCGGTCCTTCAAGATTAATTTTATTTTCATTAATTTGAATTTTCACATCACTAGGCACAGATATATGTTTTTTTCCAATTTTAGACATATTATTAAGAAATATTACAGATTATTTCTCCTCCAACTTTTTTTTCTCTAGCCTCATTATCAGTCAAGATTCCAAAAGATGTTGAAATTATTGCCACACCTAAACCATTTTGAACTCTAGGGAGACTGTCAAATCTTGTATAAATTCGTCTTCCTGGTTTTGAAACTCTGTTAATTTCATTTATTACTGGATTTCCATGAACATACTTTAATGCCACTTTTAAACTATCAAAAGAAGCGTCTTCACTTTTTACAACTTCATAACCATGAATAAAACCCTCTCTCCCCATCGCATCTAGAACAAACTTTTTAAATTTTGAGGATGGTATCATTACATGAGGATGATTTCTCTGCTGTGCATTCCTTATTCTTGCAAACATATCTCCAACTGGATCGCTAATTGTCATAATTTATCTCCCTACCAACTTGATTTTGTCATGCCTGGAATCTTACCCATTGATGCCAATTCTCTTAAGGCAATTCTAGACATTTTAAGTTTGCGGTAATAACC
Organism: Candidatus Pelagibacteraceae bacterium; assembly: GCA_038133865.1. GTDB lineage: Bacteria > Pseudomonadota > Alphaproteobacteria > Pelagibacterales > Pelagibacteraceae > HIMB114. The sequence continues at coordinate 7,734 of JAYPUB010000024.1, read as the reverse complement.
ATGTGGTCTACCTGTGATCTCGCATCTATTTCTAACTCTAATTTTTGATGAATTTTTTGGTAATTTTGCTAATTTTTGAGCAGCCTCAAACCTTTCATTTAAATTAATTTTTTTATCCATAACTATTTTTTTTAATTTTTTTCTCTTAGCATCGAATTTCTTTGCCAACTTAATTCTTTTTTTATTTTTTTCTATAGCCGATAACTTTGCCATTAATTAGCTCCTTTTTTTATGAATGGAAAATTAAATTTATCTAACAAAGCTCTAGCTTGCACTTTATCATTTGTAGATGTCACAACAGTAATGTCCATTCCTCTTACTTTGTCTACCTTATCAAAATTTACTTCAGGAAAAATAACGTGTTCTTTCACACCGAAACTATAATTAGCATTTTCATCAAAACTATTTGGGTTTAGACCTCTGAAGTCTTTTATTCTAGGTAAAGCAATATTAATCAATCTATCGAGAAAAAAATACATATTATTTTTTCTTAAAGTAACTTTCAAACCTAATGGAATCTTTGCTCTAGTCTTAAAGTTTGAAATTGCTTTTTTTGACTTTGTAATAACTGGTTTTTGACCGGCAATATTAGTAAGGTCTGACTCAATAGTTTTCAATACTTTGTTATCATTGGCATCAAGACCCAAGCCCATATTAATCACTATTTTAACAAGCTTAGGAACTTGCATAGCATTTTTAACACCTAAATTATCTTTTAATTTTGGTAAAATTTCAGATTTATAAATAGATTTTAAACGCGGTTCCATTTTTATTTAGCTACCTTTTTTTTTGTTGTTTTCTTTTTTTTTGCAGTAGTTGATTTAATTTTAGTCTTTTGAATTGCACTTTCTTTTTTTACATCATTTTTCTTATCTTCAATTTTTTTTGTTTTTTCTATTTTTTTATTACCATCTATTAACTTTAAATTTGATAAATGAACTGGCTTTTCAATACTTACTATTCCACCTTTTTGCTCTTTAGTAGGTTTTTGATGTTTTTTCTTTACATTAATACCTTTTACTAATGCCCTATATTCTTGAGGAAACAACTTTATAATTTCTCCTGTTTTTCCTTTGTCAGCTCCAACAATCAATTCAACAGTTTGACCTCTTTTTAATTTTGTCTTCATTATAATACCTCTGGTGCTAAAGAAATAATCTTCATATGTTTTTTATCTCTTAGTTCTCTAGTTACAGGCCCGAATATTCTAGTGCCTATAGGTTCGCCATTTGCAGCAATTAAGACTGCAGCATTTTTATCAAACTTGATTGATGATCCATCGTTTCTTTGAATTTGTTTTTTAGTTCTTACTATAACTGCTTTATGAACATCGCCTTTTTTTACTTTACCTTTTGGCATTGCATCCTTAATACTTACAACTACTATATCTCCAATACTTGCATAACGTCTTTTTGATCCTCCTAAAACCTTTATGCACTCTATTCTTTTTGCGCCAGTATTATCTGCTACTTCCATTTCTGTTTGAACTTGTATCATGTTAATTCTCCAAAACTCTCCATTTTTTAAGCTTTGATATTGGTTTGCTTTCTATAATTTTAATTTGATCTCCCACTTTAAATTCACCAGTATCATAATGTGCATGATATTTTTTTGATCTTTTTAAGACTTTTTTTAATACAGGGTGTCTAAATTTTCTCTCAACTGCAATAACTACAGTATTTTGATTTTTTGCACTAACAATCTTTCCAGTTAAAATTCTTTTTGGCATTAGTTATCTTTCCTTTTTTGATTTAAAAATGTTAAAATTTTAGCTATAGATCTTCTAACAGTTTTAATTCTTGCAGTATTTTGTACTTGAGAATTAACTTTTTGAAATCTTAAATTAAATTTCTCTTTTTTAAAATTCGTTAACTCTTTCTGAAGTTGAGTTACAGTCATTTTTTTAATTTCAGATGTTTTCATTTTATAAATTTAAGTTCCTTTTAATAATCTTAGTTTTTATCGGTAATTTAGAAGCTGCTCTATCAAAAGATTCTTTTGCAACAGTATCGTTTACACCATCAATTTCAAAAATAATTCTTCCAGGTTTTACTCTGTAGACCCAATACTCTGGTGATCCTTTTCCTTTACCCATTCTAACCTCTATAGGTTTCTTGGAAACTGGAATGTTTGGAAATATTCTTAACCATACCCTGCCCTTTCTTTGCATATGTCTAGTTAGTGCAACTCTTGCAGCCTCGATTTGTCTAGATGTAACTCTCTCTGGTTCTAAGGCCTGCAAACCGTGAGAACCAAAATTTAATAATGCTCCGCGAGTAGCTTTACCTTTAATTCTTCCTTTATGTGCTTTTCTAAACTTTGATCTAGATGGTTGTAACATTAATTTGCTTCCTCTTTTTTTTCAGCTTCAATTTTTTTTTGTAAATCTTTTTGAAAAACTATCCCTTTATAAATCCAAACTTTTACACCAATTATTCCATATGTTGTTGAAGCTTCTGCTTCAGCATAATCAACATCCGCTCTTAAAGTATGTAACGGAATACTACCTTCTCTTAACCACTCAGTTCTTGCAATTTCATTTCCACCTAATCTTCCGCTAACTGTAACTTTAATTCCTTTTGCACCTAATCGTAAAGCAGATGACATCGCTCTTTTCATTGCTTTTCTATAAGCAATTCTTTTCTCTAATTGTTGAGCTATATTTTCTGCAACTAAATAAGAGTCTAATTCAGGTTTTCTAATTTCTTTTATATTAACGTTCACCTCATCTTTAGTAATCTTTGATATATTTGATTTAATTTTTTCAATATCAGAACCTTTTTTACCAATTACAAAACCAGGCCTAGAAGTGTAAATGGTAACTACGCATTTTTTAGAAGGTCTCTCTATCAATATTTTAGAAACACCTGAGTTTTTAATTGTGTTATTGATATATTTTCTTATTTTAAAATCTTCTATTAGAAAGGTTCCATAGTTTTGTTTTTTTGCAAACCAAACAGAATCCCATGTTCTATTAATTTTCAATCTAATTCCTATCGGATTAACTTTTTGACCCATGCTTAAGCTCTTTCCCTTTCTTTTTCTTTTTTTTCACTAACTATAATAGTTAAATTTGAAAAAGGTTTTTTGATTTCACCTGCTCGACCTCTAGCCCTTGGTCTATATCTTTTCATAACCATCCCTTTTCCAACATAGGCTTCTTTGATAAACAAATTATCAATATCTAGTTGATTATTATTTTCAGCATTCGCAATAGCAGATTTAATTGTTTTAGAAATTTCTTTTGAAACTCTTTTTTCAGAAAATTGTAAATTTCTTAATGCCAAATCAGCTTTTTTTCCACGAATAGATCTTAAGATGTCATTTATTTTTCTTGGACTAGATCTTAGATTTCTGTAGACCGCTTTTACAATTGATAAATCTTTATCGTTTTTCTTTAAAATTTTATTCATTATTTAGCATCCTTTTTTGGAGCAGCTGTAGCTGTTGCGGCACTAGCTTTTTTATCTGCTGGAGTATGACCAATAAATTGTCTAGTCGGAGCAAATTCTCCCAGCTTATGGCCAACCATTTCATCAGAGATGGTAATTGGTATAAATTTTTTTCCATTATGAATTTCAAACTTGAGACCTACAAACTCAGGAACAATAGTTGATCCTCGAGACCATGTCTTAATTGGTCTCTTCAGAGCGTCTCCACCTTTTTCTACTTTTTTGAGTAAACTAGGGTGAACAAAAGGTCCTTTCCAAACTGATCTTGCCATAATCTAATTTCTCTTCTTCTTTCTGGAAATAATAAATTGATCTGTTTTTTTATTATTTCTTGTTTTTAATCCTCTAGTGCCTTGACCCCAAGGTGTAACAGGATTTCTACCACCTGATGTTTTACCTTCTCCACCTCCGTGTGGATGATCAACAGGGTTCATTACAACACCTCTAACTGTTGGTCTTTTACCTAACCATCTGTTTCTTCCGGCTTTACCAATTTTTTTATTTTTATTATCAACATTAGAAACTTGACCAATGGTAGCTTTACATTTTGATAAAATTTTTCGTGTCTCTCCAGATCCCAATTTAATAAGGGTATAGTCATCATCTTGACCCATTACAGTTGCTGAAGATCCGGCAGATCTTGCCAAAACCCCACCTTTTCCAGGGGTCAATTCAATATTATGAATTGATGTGCCTGCTGGGATATTTTTTAACATCATAGAGTTACCTTTTTGAACTTCAGTTTTATCGCCAGATACAATTTTTTCTCCAACCTTAAGACCTTCTACTCCCAAAACATAACTTAAAGTTTTATCTTGATATTCAATAAGCATGATATTAGCGCTTCTAAAAGGGTCATACTCAAAACGTTTAACTTCTGCTAAAATATCATTTTTGGCTCTTCTAAAGTCAACTAAACGATATCTTTTTTTATGTCCCATCATTTTATGTCTAGTCGTAATACGGCCTTGATTATTTCTACCTACAGCTCTTTTTTTAAATTTTGTTAAACTCTTTTCAGGTTTACCTTTCCATAAATCACTTCTATCAACTAAAATTGTTGATCTCGTTGATTTGGTATAAGGTTTAAAACTTTTTAATGCCATTTGTTAAACTCCTGCCGTCATATCAATTGTTTGGCCTTCTTTTAAAGTAACTATTGCTTTCTTATATCCTGTTTTATTTCCAAGTTTACCTCTTACAACTTTCACTTTTGGTTTTGATAAAATTGTATTTACTTTAATGACCTCAACTTTATAAATTTTTTCAATACTTTTTTTAATTGAAAATTTGTTTGCATTTTTAGCAACTTTAAAAGTTAGCTTGTTTAATGCGTTTAGGTTTGTAGATTTCTCAGTAATAACTGGAGATAAAATAACATCAAATGCTGCGTTTTCGTTTTTCATTATTTATCTAATCTTTCTTCAATTGCTTTAAAGGATTCTTTTGTAAAAAAAATCTTTTCATATTTAATTAAGTCATAAACATTTGTTCCAACGTCTTCTAATTTTTTTGAATTAGGAATATTTTTAATACTTCTAACAAATTCTTTTGGTGCATCTTTGTGGTGAATAAATAAAGCGCTTTTTGATTTAATGTTTTTTAGAAAATCTTTAAAATTTTTAGTTTTTAAACCTGAAATTTTTGGTTCGCTAAATACGGCAATTTGATTTGAACTAGCTTTAATAGATAAAGCGTGGACCAGTCCTAATTTTCTAACTTTTTTATTTAGTTTTTTTATTGCGTAATTTCCTCTATGTCTTGGTCCATGAGCAATACCACCGCCTACAAATATCGGTGCAGTAATATTACCGTGCCTTGCTCCTCCTGATCCTTTTTGTTGCACAATTTTTTTTCTAGAACCTTTAACTTCGCCTCTGCTTTTAGTATGACCGGTTTTTTTAAACATTCTGTTTTGTTGCCAATCAATCACTTGTTGAATAATATCTTTTCTTGGTTTTACTTTAAAAACTTTATCTGAAGCTTCTAAAGATCCAATATTTTTACCGTCAATGCTAATTTGATTAATTTTCATTATTTTTTCTCCGCTTCTGCAGATTTAGCTTTTTCTACAGCAGGTTTTTCTGTCTGAGCATCATCCTTATTATCTTTTTTCTTTTTATCTTTCTTAGTCGATTGCATTTCCGCTAGTGAAACTTTGTATTTTTCAACTCTATCTTTGATTGTAGATTTGTTTTTATTTTTAATAGCTTCTTGAATTTCAACGTAACTATTTTTACTTCCTGGCACAGCTCCTTTTAGATACAATAAATTATTTTCTAAATCGGCTTCAACTACCTCTAAACCCAAAGTAGTTCTAAATTTAGCTCCCATGTGTCCAGCCATTTTTTTACCTTTAAATACCTTACCAGGATCTTGACATTGACCAGTTGACCCATGAGCCCTGTGAGAAATTGATACACCGTGAGTTGCTCTCATTCCTCCAAAATTATGTCTCTTCATTGACCCGGCAAAACCTTTACCTATAGTTTTTGCTCTAACATCTACATATTTTTTATCTTTTAAAACATTTAAATTTATTTCTGCACCTGGTTTTAAATCTTGAGTATTTTCTATTCTAAATTCTTTTAATATTTTTTTCGGCTCTTGAGATTTTTTCGCAAAAAAACCTTTCATTTGCTTGGTAATTTTTGAGTTTTTTATGTGACCATAACCAACTAATACCGCTGAATATCCTCTTTTTTCTTTATTAATGACATCTATAATTTTTGCTTTTTCAATTTTTAATACGGTAACAGGTAAAGACTCTCCGTTTTCGAAGAACCTTTGTGTCATACCTAATTTTTTACCAACTAGTCCTATAGTCATAATTAAATTTTAATCTCCACATCAACACCAGCTGCTAAATCTAGTTTCATTAAAGCTTCTATCGTAGCCGGAGTTGGTTCCATAATATCAATTAATCTTTTATGAGTTCTTGTTTCAAACTGTTCCCTGCTTTTTTTATCAATATGAGGTGATCTTAATACAGTGTAAATTTCTTTTTTTGTTGGAAGGGGTATAGGTCCTTTTATTTGTGCACCTGTTCTTTTAGCTGTATTGACAATTTCTTCCGTCGACTGATCTAATATTTTATGATCATAAGCTTGTAATCTAATTCTAATATGTTGTTGATCCATATATAATTATCCTGCTAGTTTTTTTGTTACTTCATCTTGAACATTTTGAGGAACTTTTTCATAATGTGAGAATTGCATTGTATATTGAGCTCTTCCTTGCGACATTGATCTTAAATTATTCACATAACCAAACATGTTAGCTAAAGGCACGTTTGCATTAATGACTGTAGCATTTCCTCTTTTGTCAGTTGAACCTACCTGACCACGCCTACTATTTAAGTCCCCAATTACATCTCCCATGTAGTCTTCAGGAGTTACAACTTCAACTTTCATGATTGGTTCTAGAAGTTTTAAACCGCCTTTTTGACAAGCCTCTTTAAAGCAAGCTCTTGCTGCAATTTCAAAAGCTAATACACTTGAGTCAACATCGTGATGTAAACCATCAATAATTTGAACTTTATAATCTATAACAGGAAATCCTGCTAAAATTCCAGAATCTGCAACTCCTTCAATTCCTTTTTCTACACCAGGAATAAACTCTTTTGGTATAGCCCCTCCTTTAATTAAACTTTCAACTTCTCTTCCTTTACCTGGTTCCTGAGGTTCAACTGCTAACTTGACTCTAGCAAATTGACCTGAGCCACCTGATTGTTTTTTGTGTGTATAGTCAACTTCTGCAGGTCTCTCTATTGTTTCTCTGTATGCTACTTGTGGTGCTCCAATGTTTGCGTCAACTTTAAATTCTCTTTTCATTCGGTCCACAATGATGTCTAAATGTAATTCACCCATTCCTTTTATAATTGTTTGACCAGATTCTGAGTCAGATGTAACTCTAAATGATGGATCTTCTTTAGCTAATCTTTGCAATGCTTCGCCCATTTTTTCTTGATCACCTTTGGTTTTAGGTTCAACTGCAATTTCAATTACGGGATCTGGAAATTCCATTGGTTCTAATACGACCGGATTATTTTTGACACATAAAGTGTGGCCAGTAATTGTGTATTTTAATCCAGCTAAGGCAACAATATCTCCTGTGCTTGCTTCTTTTATGTCTTCTCTATCATTTGCATGCATTAAAAGCATTCTTCCAACTCTCTCCTCTTTATCTGTGGTAGAGTTTAATACACCTGTTCCTGAAACTAATTTTCCTGAATAAATTCTAATAAATGTAATTGTCCCAACAAAAGGGTCATTTGCAACTT
>JAYPUB010000023.1:0-16762 GCA_038133865.1 Candidatus Pelagibacteraceae bacterium | reverse complement strand
TTGGACCTGCTTGATCAAGAGATGATGCAAATGCAACAATTCCCCATCTAGAACACCTTCCATAAGTTGGTTTTAATCCAACTGTTCCTGTGAATGATGCAGGCTGTCTAATTGATCCTCCAGTATCTGTGCCAACAGTTGCCGATGTTAAACATGCTGCAACAGCAGAGGCAGAGCCACCAGATGAACCACCTGGGACAAGGTCTTTATCATTTTTATATGGATTGATGACATTTCCAAAATGACTAGTTTCATTTGATGAGCCCATTGCATATTCATCACAATTTAATTTACCTAATAAATTTGCTCCTTCACTCCAAAGTTTAGAAGTAACTGTAGATTCATACTCTGGTTTAAAGCCTTCTAACATTTTACTAGAAGCGGTTGTTTGAACCCCTTTTGTACAAAATAAATCTTTAACAGCTATTGGTGCACCAAATAATTTTTTATTACTATCAATTTTGTTGTCTTGATCTTTTGATTTTTTTAAAGCCTGATCAAATGTATCTTCAATAAAACAGTTTAATTTTTTTGATTTACCTGCCCTATCAATAAATGACTTTGTCACTTCTTCACAAGAAATTTCTTTAGATTTAATTTTTTCTAATATTTGACATAGGGTTAATTTATAAATTTCACTCATTATTCTATTACTTTCGGTACAACATAAAAATCATCATTATCCGAAGGTGAGTTTGATAAAATATCTTTTTTTTCATTCATCAAACTTACTTTATCTTCTCTTTTTATTAATTCTTGGTCAACTGTAGATGCAAGAGGTTCTATATTTTCAATTTTTACTTCATTTAACTGTTCAACAAATTTTAAAATAGCATTTAAATCTTTGATCATATTCTCTTCAAATTTTTCATTCGAAGCTATTCTTGAAAGTTTAGAAATTTTTTTAACTGTATCTTTGGTAATTGACATTAGACTTTGGTAAAATTTGCGGTAAAATAACACTTTAATGGAAACTATCAACCTTTGCGATAATGCAGACTTTCCTAACAAAGTTGGAAAAGGTTCAAGAATACTCGGTATAGATCCCGGTAAAAAAAATGTTGGTATATCAATAAGTGACCCCAATCAAAAAATTGCAACCCCTTTAAAAATTATTGTTATTAAAAAATTTAAAAAATTTATTGAAGATTTAAACAAAGTAATTTTAGATTATGAAATTAAGGGTATTGTAATTGGAAATCCAATTAATATGGACGGTTCATTAGGTCCAAGATCTCAATCCGCAAAAGATTTTGCACAAAATATTTCAAAGATAACAAATTTGCCTATTACCTTATGGGATGAAAGATTATCAAGTGAAGGGGCTTTTAATTTAATGAACGATTTAGACATTAATTCATCCAAGAAATCTGAAAAACTCGACCAACACGCAGCAGCTTTTATACTTCAAGGTTACTTGGATTTTTTAAACAAATAACTTGCTTAATTAAAGAAATAAGCCTATAGGACTGGTTTTAATGGCTTTATTCAAAACTAAACAAGCTGTTAAATATAAAAAGAAGCACCTTTTAGGTATTCAAGATTTATCTATTCCAGAAATTGTTCACATTCTAAATGAAAGTCAGTCATTTGTTGAGCTTAATAGAAAAGAAAATAAAAAATTAGGTTTATTGAAAGGAAAGACCCAAATTAACTTATTTTTTGAAAGTTCTACAAGAACTTTATCATCTTTTGAACTCGCTGGTAAACGTCTTGGCGCTGATGTGATGAATATGAATGTTTCAAATTCTGCCATTAAAAAGGGAGAAACATTAATTGATACTGCAATGACATTAAATGCAATGCATCCAGATATTCTTGTTATTAGACACGGTGACTCTGGAGCTGCAAATCTTTTATCAAGAAAAGTAAATTGTTCCGTAATTAATGCAGGTGATGGTTGGAGAGAACATCCTACCCAAGCTTTGCTAGATGCAATGACAATTAAAATGAAAATTGGGAAAATTGAAGGTTTAAAAATTGCAATTTGTGGAGACATAATGCATTCAAGAGTAGCTCGTTCAAATATTTATTTACTTACCATGATGGGTGCAGAAGTAAGAGTGATTGCTCCAAGTACTCTGATGCCAAAAGATATAAATCAATTTGGAGTTAAAGTTTATACCAACATGGAAGATGGCCTCAAAGATGTCGATATTATTATGATGCTTAGAATGCAACTAGAGAGAATGGATGGTTCTTATATTCCTTCTACTAGAGAATATTATGAGTTTTTTGCTCTTGATTATAAAAAAATTAAACATGCAAAAGAAAATGCTTTGATTATGCATCCCGGTCCTATGAATAGAGGTATTGAAATAGACGCTACTTTAGCTGATGATATTAATAGAAGTATCATTGTCCAACAGGTTGAAATGGGAGTTGCGGTTAGAATGGCTTGTTTAAAAATTCTAATGGAGAATCAAGAATGAAGTCAGCAATTATCAATACAAGAATAATTGATACAAAAAATAATATGGATGAAATTGGTGGAATTTTAATAAATGAAAAAGGTTTTATAGAAGCATGTGGTAAAGAAGTTACAAAAGAAAATGTGGGTGACGCAAAAATTTATGACTGCAAAAATAAACTAGCCATTCCAGGAGTGATTGATGGAAGAGTTTTTGCTGGTGAGCCAGGATTTGAATACAAAGAAAATTATAGAACTTTAAGTCAAGCGGCTATTTCTGGTGGTGTCACATCTGTTGTAACAATGCCAAATACCAATCCAGTAATTGATAATGTTTCAACATTTGACTTCATTAAAAGAAGAGCCAGAGATAAGTCTTTAATAAAAATACATTCTCTAGCGTCATTAACTAAAAATGTAGAGGGGAATGAAATTACAGAATTTGGTTTGCTTAAATTAAACGGTGCCGTAGGTTTTACAGATGGAATTAAATGTATCCAAAAGAATGATGTTATGGATAAAATATTTAATTATGGAAAAAATCAAGATGCGTTAATAATACAATTTCCTCAGGATAATGAGTTATCAAAGAATGGTGTAATTAATGAAAGTCTTATTGCTACAAAATTAGGTCTAAAAGGAATACCTGACTATGCAGAACATGTAATTATAGAAAGGGATTTAAGATTATTAAGTCAGTATCAATCCAAATATCATATTTCATTAATATCATCAGGCAAGTCTCTTGAAATAATTAATGAGTGGAAAAATAAAAATTTAAAATTTACAACGGGAGTATCTATTAATCATTTATCATTAAATGAAAACGATATTGGTGAATTCAGGACATTTTTAAAGTTATCTCCTCCTCTTAGAAAGGAACAGGATAGATTAGATTTAATTGGAGGGGTAAAAAATGGAACTATTGATATGATTGTTTCTGATCATAAACCCGAAGATGAAGAGTCAAAAAGACTAACATTTCAAAAATGTGCAACCGGAGCATCTGGAGTTGAAACTTTTTTATCCTTAGCTTTAGAACAGTATCATAACGAAAATATAGATCTTAAAACAATCATTAAATGCATTACTGAAAATCCAGCAAAAATATTTGGAATTAAAGCTGGATCATTAGAAAAAGGAATGCCAGCTGATATTGCGGTTCTGGATTTAGATAAGCCATGGGTAGTGAAGAGGGAAAATATGCAATCAAAATCCAAAAATACTGCAATCGAAGATAAAAAGCTTCAAGGAAAAGTTGAAAAAACTTTTTTAAATGGAAAATTGGTATTTGAAATATAATGGAAATTTATCTCATTGCTTTATATTCATATATACTGGGCAGTATACCTTTTGGTTTAATCTATACTAAAATTGCCGGTCTTGGAGATGTAAGAAATATCGGTTCTGGAAATATTGGTGCAACAAATGTACTTAGAACGGGTAATAAACAATTGGCAGCTTATACCCTTTTGTCAGATATTGCCAAAGGTAGCATTGCAGTTTTAATAACTAAAAAATTTTATTCAGAATATATTTTGTTATCTTTTTTGATTGTTTATTTGGGACATATATTTCCAGTTTGGTTAAAATTTAAAGGTGGCAAAGGTGTTGCAACTTTTATTGGCGGAATATTAATTATAAATTATATACTTTGTATAATTTTTTTAATTGCATGGGCTATAGTTGCAAAATTTTTCAAAATTTCATCTCTATCTGCAATAGTTGCATTCATCATTACATTGATAGCAACATTTATTTTGTACGAACAAAATCTAGTTTTGCTTATATTTTTCTTTACAATTTTTAGTATTTATACACACAAAGATAATATCAAAAGAATTCTTTCTGGTGAGGAAAGTAAAATAAAAACCAAATAAAAACACCATTTTCTAGCTTTAGAGTAACATTAAATTGACAATTGAATAAATATTTGAGACTAAATTTTTTCTATGAACTTGGTAATTGTTGAAAGTCCAGCAAAAGCTAAAACTATTAATAAATATCTTGGTGAAGATTATATAGTCTTAGCAAGTTATGGGCATGTAAGAGATCTTCCATCAAAAAATGGTTCTGTAGATACTGATAATAATTTTAATATGACATGGGAAATTGATCCAGGTTCAAAAAAACCTCTTAAAGAAATTTATGATGCCGCCAAAAATGCACAAAAAATAATTCTAGCAACTGACCCTGATCGTGAAGGGGAAGCTATAGCATGGCATGTAAAAAATATATTGGATGATAAAAAACTACTAAAAGATAAAAAAGTAGAGAGAGTTGTTTTTAATGAAATCACAAAAAAAGCAGTTCAAAATGGAATTGATAATCCAAGAGAAATAAATACAGAGCTTGTAGATGCTTATATGGCGCGTAGAGCGCTTGATTACTTAGTTGGTTTTAACATTTCACCAATTCTATGGACAAAACTTCCTGGATCAAAGTCTGCCGGACGTGTGCAATCTGTTGCTTTAAAATTAATTGTTGAAAGAGAAAATGAAATTGAACTTTTTAAACCAGAAGAATACTGGAGTATTCAATCGTTATTTAAAAATAAAGAAAATAAAGATCTAAAATCTAAAATCACATTATTTAGATCTGAAAAAGTTAATAAATTTTTCTTCAAAAATGAAAGTCAAACAAAAACTGCAGTTGAAGAAATAAAAAGACATACTTTTAAAATAACTCAAATTGAAAAAAAACCCTATAAAAGAAATCCCTATGCACCTTTTACTACTTCGACAATGCAACAAGAAGCATCAAAAAAATTAGGGTTTGGAGCGTCAAGAACAATGCAAGTTGCACAAAGGCTTTATCAAGGTTTTGAAATTGATGGAGAAACTGTTGGGCTTATTACTTATATGAGAACAGATGGAACACAAATTTCTAATGAAGCTTTAGAAGCTTGTAGAAATTTTATCAAAAATAAAATTGGAAAAAATTATTTACCTGAACAGCCAAGAAGCTATAGTGGAAAAAAAGCTAAAAATGCTCAGGAAGCTCATGAAGCAATTAGGCCAACCGATATTAATAGAGACCCTACGTCACTAAAATCAATATTAGATCGCGATCAAATGCGATTATATGAGCTAATTTGGAATAGAACAGTATCTTCTCAAATGGAGTCTGCTGAATTTGAAAGAACATCTATAGATATCAACAACAATGATAATACTATTTCTTTTAGAGCAAATGGTTCAATTCAAAAATTTGATGGATATTTAAAACTATATCAAGAAACAAAAGATGATGATGAAAAGAAGGATGAAAATGAGGATGATGAAAATATTTTACCAGATGTAAATAATGGTGATGAATTAAAGTTAGAAAAAATTATTGATGAACAGCATTTTACAAATCCACCACCAAGATATTCGGAAGCAAGTCTGGTTAAAAAATTAGAAGAACTTGGAATTGGAAGACCCTCTACATATGCTAGTATTATTTCTGTATTATCTACCCGTAACTATGTTGAATTAATTAATAAAAAATTTAATCCAACTGATAGAGGTAAATTAATTACAGCTTTTTTAGATAAATTGTTTAACAAATATGTCGATTATAACTTCACAGCAAAACTTGAGGACAGTTTAGATGATATAACTTCAGGAAAAATCAAATGGATAGATGTATTGAGTCAATTCTGGGATCAGTTTAATTCTAATGTAAACGAAGTTAAAGAGCTAAGAACTCGAACTATTTTAGATATGCTAAATGAAAGTTTAGCCGATATAATATTTGATAAAAATGAAGATGGTAAAGCGTTAAGGACATGTCAGTGTGGAGGTGAACTAAGTTTAAAAGTTGGAAGATTTGGTGCTTTTATTGGATGTGCTAATTATCCAGAGTGTAAATTTACAAGACCATTATCTCGTATCAAAGCTGCACAAGAAGATTTTATGTCTGAACCAAAAGAAATTGGTGAAACTGATGAAGGGAATAAAATAATATTAAAAAAAGGAAGATTTGGTCCTTATTTGCAAGTTGGTAATGAAGAAAAAGAAATGAAGAATTTTTCAATACCAAAAGGTATATCTCCAAATGATATAGATCTCGAAAAAGCAAAATTTTTATCTGGATTACCAAAAATACTTGGTAAGTATCCAGAAAACAATGAAGACATCACATTAAATAATGGAAGATTTGGTCCTTACGTTAAATGTGCAAACAAATCTGCAACACTAGAGACTCCTGAAGATATTTTTTCAATTGGTTTAAATAAAGCTGTAACTTTAATTGCTGAAGCAAAACCTGGAAGACGATCATCAAATGAAATAAAAAATCTAGGCGAGCACCCGGAAGATAAAAAACCTGTAAAAGTTATGAAGGGTCAATTTGGTCCATATATTAAATACAAAACTATCAATGCAACTATTCCAGATGATAAAGATCCGAACGATATTACTATGGAAGAAGCTCTTATATATATAGATAAGAGACTTGAGTATGATGCTCAAAAAAAAGGAAAAAAACCAAAAAAAACTAAAATAACAAAGAATAAAAAGTGATGTCTGTTGAAGAAAATTTAAAAAAATTAAATCTTGAAATTCCTAAGGCTCCAGATCCAGTGGGAAATTATGTTGCATATGTAAAATCTAATAATTTAATTTTTATATCTGGCCAATTACCAATTGATAAAAATGGAAAACTTATTGAAGGTAAAATCGGTTTAGATTTAAATAATCAAGATGGTGAAAATGCAACTAAACTGGCAATCTTAAATGTTTTAGGGCAATTACAAAAAGCAACAGGAAATTTAAATCTTGTAAAAAAATGTATTAAAATTACTGGTTATTATAATTGTACTGAAAATTATAAAGACCATCCAAAATTACTTAATATAGCTTCGGATTTAATTGTTAATATATTTGAAGAAAAAGGAAAACATGCTAGAGCAGTCATAGGCGCGAGTTCTCTACCATTAAACGCTGCTGTAGAATTAGAGACTATATTTGAGATTTAATTTTTACCTAGAACCTTTTCAGGCTTTTCTGATTTAGAAAATTTTTTATAATTAAAAATAATTTTATCATCTTTAACATCAACCTTAACATATCCTCCGTCCACAAGCTTTCCATGTATAATTTCATCCGCTAAGGTTTTTTTAATATGTTCGTCAATGTATCTAGAAATAGGTCTAGCGCCCATTGTTTGGGAGTAGCCCTTTTCACAAATCAAATCACTTGCTTTATTTGAAAGTTCTATAACAACATCCCTCGCATTTAATTGTGTTTCCAGTTCTAATATAAACTTACTAACAATTTGCTTAATGATTGATTTATCTAATCTGTTAAAACTAATTATAGAGTCTAATCTATTTCTAAATTCTGGGCTAAATACCTTGTTTATAGTTTCTTGGTCTATTTGATCATTCTTTTTATTTGAAAAACCTATCTGATCTTTTTCAAGTTCAGCTGCACCAATATTACTGGTTAATATTAAAATAACATTTCTAAAATCTACATTTTTTCCATTTTGATCTTTAAGTTTTCCGTAATCCATAATTTGTAGAAGAATATTAAAAATATCAGGATGAGCCTTTTCAATTTCATCAATTAATAAAACGCAGTATGGATTTTTCTCAATTGACTCGGACAATTGACCCCCTTGATCGAAACCTACATAACCTGGCGGCGAACCTATTAATTTTGAAATAGTATGTTTTTCACTAAATTCTGACATATCAAACCGAACTAGTTCCACTCCTAAAGTCTTAGAAAGCTGCCTAGCTAATTCTGTTTTTCCAACCCCAGTTGGGCCATTAAATAAATAATTTCCAATTGTTTTTTCAGGATTTCTAAGGCCTGATCTTGAAAGTTTAATTGATGAACATAATGCATCTACTGCGTGATCTTGGCCATAAATTAATCTTTTTAGATTTTTATCTAAATCTTTTAAATAATATCTATCATTTGTAGTTATGCTTTTTTCAGGAATCTTTGTGATTTTAGCAACAATTTGCTCAATATCATTTTCATCTAATATTTCTTTCTTATCTTTTGTTTGTTTTAAATTTTCAAAAGCACCTAGCTCATCCAAAATATCTATAGATTTATCTGGAAGCCTCTTATTTCCAATGTATTTAGCTGACAAATCAACTGAAGCTTTAATTGCTTCATCACTATATTTAACCTTATGATACTCCTCATATCTACCCCTTAATCCAAACATTATTTTATAAGCTTCTTCTATTGAAGGCTCTGCAACATCAATTTTTTGAAATCTTCTTTGTAGGGCTCTGTCTTTTTCAAAATTAGAACGATATTCTGTAAAAGTTGTTGAACCTATGCATTTAATTTTCCCAGATTGTAAAGCTGGTTTAAGCATATTTGCAGCATCCATAGAATTTCCAGTAGTTGTACCAGCTCCAACTAGTGTATGAATTTCGTCTATAAATAAAATATAATTCTCATTTTTTTCTATTTCATTAATAATTGTTTTTAATCTTTCTTCAAAATCTCCCCTGTATCTCGTACCTGCCAACAAAGAACCAAGATCCAATGAAAATATTGTAGAATTTTTTAATGGATCAGGAACATTGTTGTTAACTACTCTTTTTGCTAATCCTTCAACTATTGCTGTTTTGCCCACTCCAGGATCGCCTACTAATAATGGATTATTTTTAGTTCTCCTACATAATATCTGAGCCATACGATTAACTTCTTCATCTCTACCAATTAAAGTATCTATTTTATTATCAGAAGCCTTAAGATTTAAGTTAATACAAAAATTATCAAGCGCTGTTCTTTCGTTTCCTTTTGATGCTGTCTTTTGTCCAGGTTCAAGATTTTCAGTATATGTAAAGTTTTCTATTTTAGTAATTCCATGAGAAATAAAATTAACTACATCATATCTTGTTACCTCTTGTTCTTGCAAAAAATATGTTGCATGACTCTCTCTTTCGGCAAAAAGAGAGACTAAAATATTTGCTCCTGTAACTTCTGATTTTCCTGAAGATTGTACATGGACTATAGACCTTTGAATCACTCTTTGAAAACCAGCTGTTGGTTGAGGATCAGATAATTTTTCAGAATTAACTATGTTATCAAGTTCATGATCAATATAGTGTTCTAAGTTTTCTCTCAATAGTCCAATATCCACACTGCATGCTTTCATTACATTCACAGCATCTTCTTCATCCATCAAAGAAAACAATAAATGTTCAAGCGTAACGTATTGATGGTATTTTTCAGATGCTAAAGCAAATGCATTTGAAATTGATTTTTCTAATGATTTTGTGAAAGTTGCCATTATTCCTCAATAATGCATTTTAATGGTTGTTTATTAATTCTGCAAAAATTGTGAATTTTATTCTGTATCGTAAATGCCACATCTTTAGGAAAGAAACCACAAACTGCGGAGCCTTCATTATGCACCTTAAGCATTAAAATATTTGCTTCATATTTAGTTTTATTTAAAAACATTATTAAAATCTTAACAACAAAATCCATCGTTGTAAAATCATCGTTTAATAAAATTAATTTAAAAAATTTTGGTTTCTTGGTTTGTTCTTTAAATTGAATTTGATTAACTTTATCAAGCTTTTTTATCATTAGTAGGTCTTCCAATTGAATAATAAATTATTTTTTTATTTGAAAAACTATTAGGTTGATATAGATTTCTCAGATCAAAAATTTTGATCTTCTTAGATTTTACTACTTTAAAATTTAAAGACCTAAATTCATCCCATTCAGTATGAATAACAATTAAATCATTTTGACTTAAAATTTCTTCTGCATTTTTTTTAAATGTAATATTTTTTAATTCTTTTTTTTCACCTGTAGGGTCATAATATGAAATTTTTACTCCTTTTTTTAAAAGTTTTGAAAAAATTTTTAAACACTGTGAGTCTCTCATATCATCAGTATTAGCTTTAAAAGTTACACCTAAAAAACCTACTTTTTTTCCTTTAGGGGTTCCTAATATTTTTAGCATTTGGTCGGCTAGAATAGATTTTCTATTTTCATTACTCTTGATTACAGACTTAACAACTGACATATCTGTTTTGAATTTATCTCCTGTTTTGGTAAGAGCTTTAGTATCTTTTGGAAAACAGGACCCCCCATAGGCTGGGCCGGCCCTCAAAAACCTAGAGCCTATTCTAGCATCTGTTCCGATACCTATTGCAATATCTTCTACATTCGAACCGACTTTCTCACAAAGATTAGCCATTTCATTAATAAATGTAATTTTAGTAGCTAAAAATGCATTGGATGCATACTTAATTAATTCAGAACTTCTTCTACTAGTTACAATAAATTTTGCTCCTTTTTTTATTATTGGTTCATAAAGTTTTTCTAAAATTGGCTTTGTTTTTCTTAAATTATTTGAGCCAATCACTACTCGATCAGGATACCTAAAATCTCTTATTGCCTCACCCTCACGCAAAAACTCAGGATTAGAAACTACATCAAATTTAGAAGATGGATTTTTTTTCTTTATAATTTTTTCTACTTCGTCACCAGTACAAACTGGTACTGTAGATTTTGTAATTATTATTTTGTACTTATTAATATTATTCGATATTATTTTTGCTACCGCATAAACATTTTTTAAATCAGCAGAAACACCATCTTTAGCAGTGGGTGTTCCGACTGCAATAAATATTATATCTGAATCTTTAATTGCTTTATTTATATCAGTAGTGAAAGATAACCTTTTTGATTTGTAATTTCTTATTACTAATTCATCAAGTCCTGGTTCAAAAATTGGGATAATTCCTTTTTTTAAATTATTTATTTTTTTTTGATCATTATCTACACATATGACTTTATGACCAAAGTCTGAAAAAAGAACGCCTGATACAAGGCCAACATAACCAGTTCCTATAAAACAAATCTTCATTTTTTATTAATTGCTATAAATGATTTTATATACCCATTTATCGTACCACAGTCTAAATATTTGCCTTTAAATTTACATCCATAAAAATTTTCATAAGCTAACATTGAATTCATAGCATCAGTAATTTGAATTTCTCCTAATTTTCCACCTTTTTGCTTAGCAAGATAACTGAAAATAGATTTATTTAATATGTATCTACCTATTATTGCATATTGAGATGGTGAGTTTTTTACGGAAGGCTTTTCTACCATTTTATTTATCTCAAAATTTTTAAAATTATTAAAACCTACTATACCATAACGTTTCACATCTTTTTTGATTACTTTTCTTAATGCAATTACTGAAGATTTTGTTTTTTTATTAATTGCAATAAGTTCTCTTGAACAGTTTTTTCCTTTTATAATATCATCTGGAAGTAATAATAAGAAATGTTTTGATTTGATTAAACTTTTTGCACATAAAACAGCATGACCCAACCCTTTGGGTTTATTCTGATAGGCAAATTTAATTTTTGAAGATATTTTATTTAAATTTTTTAAAGATCTTAAAAGTTCAGGTTTGTTTTTCACTTTTGTCTCGAGCGAAATATTTTGTCTGAAATAATCTTTTATCAATTTCTTTTTATCTGAAATTACAAAAATTACCTGTTTAATTCCTGCGCCAAAACATTCATCTAATATATTTTCAAGGATCGATTTTTTTCCTAAAGGCCAAAGTTCTTTGGGAAATGCTTTTGTCAAAGGAAGCATCCTTGTGCCTAAACCGGCAAGTGGTATAATTGCTTGTTTAATCATGAGAACTATTTTTTAAATGAGAATTATAAAAAAATCTAAGGAAATTAACTTTCTTTTCAACAGTATGAAAAAAACTGGGTTTGTTCCAACAATGGGCTCTTTGCACAAAGGTCATGAATTTTTAATAAAAAAATCTGTAAAACAAAATAATGTCACTTTTGTGAGTATTTTTCTAAATCCTAAACAATTTAACAATAAAAGTGATTTAAAAAAATATCCAAAAAAACTAAGCGATGACATCAAAATTTGTAAAAAAAATAAAGTGGATTACTTATTTATACCCTCTTTTAAAGAGGTTTATTCTTGGAAAGTAAGAAAAAAAAAGTTTCCAAAAATCAACAATATAATGGAGCATAAATACAGGAAAAGTCATTTTAATGGTGTATTAAAAGTTATAGAAAAATTATCAGACATAATACCGGCTGAAAAAATGTATTTAGGTGAAAAAGATTTCCAACAATTAAAAATTATTAAAGATTTTTTTTATATAAATAAAATAAAAACAAAAATTATTAAATGTAAAACAATTAGGAATAAATATGGTGTAGCTTTATCTTCTAGAAATAAATTATTAAATCAAAAAGGATTACTTATGGCTGCAAAAATAATAAATTTTATTAGAAAAACTAAGTTAAAAAAATATCCTATTTTAAAAAAAATAAATTCAATAAAAAAATTTTTAAAAAAAAACAAAGTAAACTTTGATTATATTCAAAATATCGATTTAAATAAATTTAAAACCTCAAATAAAAAATCTCAAAATTCAAGAATATTTATTGCTTTTTATATTAATAAAACAAGACTGATTGACAACATTTAAATACCTAAAATAAAACTCGCTAAGCCTAAAAAAGAAAGAAAACCAATCACATCTGTAATAGTTGTAACAAAAACAGTAGAAGCAACAGCTGGATCAATTTTATATTTATCTAATAAAGCGGGTATAATAATTCCAGATAAACCAGCAAAGACCATATTAATGATCATTGAAATACCTATTAAAATCGAAAGTTTAAAATCATAAAACCAAAAATATACAAAAGCGGCTGAAATAATTGAGAAAAGCAAGCCATTTAAAAAACCTACATAAAACTCTTTATTAATTATTTTGAATAAATTATCTGCGGTTAATTCTTTTGTTGCTAATAATCTTATTGTAACAGCCAATGTTTGAGTGGCTGCGTTTCCACCCATTGAAGCAACAATTGGCATTAAAATAGCTAATGCTACAACTTTTTCTATGTTTCCGTCAAACAATCCGATTACTCTTGAGGCAATTACAGCAGTAAATAAATTTATTAATAACCAAATAAATCTTTTTTTTGTGATTTTAAGAGCATTATCTGTAATTTCTTCATCTTGAACTCCGGCTAATTTTAATACATCTTCCTCAGCTTCTTCTTTAACTACGGTTAAAATATCATCGGCTGTTATCATTCCTATTAATTTGTTATTTCT
This sequence comes from Candidatus Pelagibacteraceae bacterium, assembly GCA_038133865.1. Taxonomy (GTDB): domain Bacteria; phylum Pseudomonadota; class Alphaproteobacteria; order Pelagibacterales; family Pelagibacteraceae; genus HIMB114. The sequence goes on along the minus strand of JAYPUB010000023.1, from coordinate 3,256 downwards.
ATCAACGACTCCTGCTGAAACTAAATTGTATTGTTCAAATAAATTTCCTACTTCTTCTTTATCAAGATCTCCCTTTATTAGGACTGATGTTTCATCCATTATATTATTCATTTTTATATTTCTTGGATTTCTTAAAACTCTTGAAGATGGTACTGAACCAATTAATTTGCTATCACCATCAACTATAAAGATTTGCAAAAACTCTTTGGGCAAATCTTCATTTTCTCTAAGATAGTCTATTGTTTCTCCAACGGTCCAATTTGGTGAAACTGCACAGTATTCTGTTTGCATTAATCTTGCCGCAGAATCTTCGTGATATATATTTAAAACTTCTTCGATTAACTGTTTATCTTTTGAAGGAATCTTTTCGTAAACTTCAATCTTTTTATCTTCATTTAAATTAGAAACGATTTGTAATGCGTTATCTGACTCTAATTCATTAACTATATTTACAACTTCATCAGTAGGTAATTTGTTTAAAATATCTTTTTGGAGTGTATTATTTAATTCAACTATAGTATCAGCCTTAAGCTCTATTGTTTCTAGTAAAAGTAAATCAAACCTAGATTTCTCTGGAAGGTTTGATAAAACTTCTGCTGCATCTGACGGATGTAATGAATGTAGAGTATTATTGATTTCACTTACTCGTTTTTCATTGATAAGTGCTATTAAGTTATCAATAAGTTCTTTAGTAACTTCAAAAGTCTTATTTTCTATAGTTTGTTCGTTTGACATAATAATAAATTCTTTTAACAAATCTTTTGATGAAACTCGAAATAAAAATAAGCCAAAAACCTGTGGAATATCAAGATGCTATTAAATTTCTTGAAGAACGAGTAATAAAAATACAAAATAAAGAATCAGCTAATTTATTATGGATTCTTGAGCATCCAAATTTGTATAGTGCTGGTACCTCGGCAAAAGAAAAAGATTTATTGAATAAAGAAAAGTTTCCTATTTACAAAACTAATAGAGGTGGACAATGGACATTTCATGGTGAAGGACAAAAAGTGATATATTTTGCAATTGATTTGAATTCAGAAAAGAATATCAAAAAATTTGTAAGAAAAGTAGAAAATTGGATAATTGAAGTTTTGAATAATTATAAAATTAAATCTTCTAGCGATCTTAAAAATGTTGGGATTTGGGTGGAAAATAAAAATAATTTAGAAAAAATTGCAGCCATAGGTATTAGAGTAAAAAAATGGATCGCATTTCATGGCTTCTCTCTTAATATAAATGTTAATAAAAAAAATTATAATGGAATTATTCCATGCGGAATAAGTGACAAAGGAATTTCTAATATGACCGATTTTATTGATTTATCTCGTCTAGAAAATATTGATGAAGTTATAATTTCAGAATTTAAAAAAACTTTTCCAGACATGTTTTAAAATCGTCTGGAATAATTGCTTTATAGTTTTTTATTTTATTATTATATTCAAATTCAATTTCGTAACTCAATAAACATAAAGGAATTTTATTTTTTTTATCACCGTATTTTGTATCTCCAACAACAGGATGTCCAATATCTGAAAACTGTTTTCTAATTTGATGTTTTCTACCAGTTATCAAATCAACTTCCAAATAAGAAAAGTTATTTTTTTTTGATACAACTTCAAAATTAAGTTTTGAGTCTATTTCTTTTCCATTTAACTTTTCTTTAGTATGAATTTCACCTTTATTTTTTTTAATTTTTCCATTTATAATCACTAGATATCGTTTTTTTATTTCTCTTTTTTTAAACATTTCAGAAAATTTTATGGAGTAAAATCTATTTTTAGCTATTAACATTAAACCGGTGGTATCTTTATCTAATCTATGAACAATATGATAATTTTTTGAACTAAAATTTAAAATATCTATAACATTTTTTTTGACTTTGGACCCTCCCTGAGATGCGTAACCATAAGGCTTATTTAAAATACAATAATCATCACATTCAAAAATAAAATTTTTCTTGAGATCATTAAAATCATTTATAGTAAAAAAAATTTTTTTTTTGTTAATTATTGTTTTTATTTTTAAGTCAGTAAAAACATCAACAACATCATCAATTTTAAGTTTAAATAGATTTTTAACTTTTTTGCCATTAACAGTGATATTTTTTTTTCTAAGATTTTTTTCGAATAAAGATTGCGGAATATTGGGATACTGTTTTTTGAGAAATCTATCCACTCTACTGCCTTCAAAATCTTTATTAATAATAAAAGATTCAAATGGCTTTTTCATATAAATATTTTTATTAACTTATAACCAATATAAAATAAAATTAGACTTACTATAATTGAAAAAAACAAATAAAGAAAAAGGTTTAAATAATTTCCAGTTTTCAATAAATTAAAAACTTCAAAAGTAAAAGCTGAGAAAGTAGTAAAGCCTCCTAAAAAACCAAAAACAATAAATATTCTCACCTCATTGCTTAATAATTGCCTTTCAAACAATGCCGCTACAATACCAATTAAAAATGATCCAATTAAATTAACGAGAACTGTTCCTACCGGAAAGTTCAAATAAATTATCTTTGGCGTTGCTTGAATTAAAGCAAATCTGAATAAGCTACCTATTGCTCCAAATAAAGCAATAAGAGATAAATTAATCATTACTTTTTATCTTTTTTTGCTTCGACTTTTTCTTGCTCTTTATTCTCTGCCTTTTTTTGGGAGGGGCCAGAGTCTTGACCTTTAGCGTTAAAATCTTTATCGACTAACTCAATAAAAGCTTTTGGTGCATTATCACCGTATCTATAACCCGATCTTACCACTCTTGAATAACCGCCATTTCTTTTTTCATATCTCTTTATAAGAGTTGTGGTAATTTTTTTAACGATACTTTGATCCTGTAACCTTGAAATTAAAATTCTTTTTGAGGCTAATGTATTTTTTTTACCTAAAGTAATAATCTTATCAATTGCAATTTTTAATTCTTTAGCTTTTGGTAATGTTGTTTCAATTTGTTCATGCTTTATAAGAGCATTGAGCATATTTTTGATCAATGCTTTTCTATGTTCAGCAGTTCTATTTAGTTTTCTTTGAGCAACCTTATGTCTCATTATTTATACTCTTCTTCTAACTTTTTTGAAAGTTCAGCTATATTTTCTGGTGGCCAATTTGGAATTTCAATTCCTAGATACAACGACATCCCTGACAACACTTCTTTTATTTCATTTAATGATTTTCTACCAAAATTTGGTGTTCTTAACATTTCACCTTCAGTTTTTTGGACCAAATCTCCAATATAAATAATATTGTCATTT
>JAYPUB010000022.1:0-16967 GCA_038133865.1 Candidatus Pelagibacteraceae bacterium | reverse complement strand
AAAGAAATCCTGCATTATTTATTAGTTTAGTAGAAGACGATAATGTTCAACTACGTAACATTGGAATTAAAGCTGTTGAAGCTGGAATTATTGTTTTATCGCCAGATCAAAGATCATTCCATTGGGCTAGTAATAATAAAAAATTAATGGCTGTTCCTTTTGAAGAAAATCCATATTCAGCATTTGCTGCATATTTAAAAACTGACGAAGGTACTGAAGTTTACAAATCAATAGAAAAAAAGCTGAAATAAGCTGTATTATAGCGGTTGAGCCGCTTCGTGCGGCTTCATCGTTATAAATAATAATTTTAATATGATTAGCATCGATACCGTTTATCAAAGAGTACTTGCTATATTAAACAAAGAGCAAAGAGGTTATATAACACCGCAAGAATTTAATTTAAAAGCAAATCAAGCACAAGCAGAAATATTTGAACAATACTTCTATGATTTGCAGCAATTCAAAAGAATGCGTGATAATAATACTGAGTACTCTAATATGGTAAAGCTTGTTGATGAAAAAATTAGCAAGTTTAAAACATCTGGAACACTTACATACAGTAATAATGTATTTGTGTTACCAGATAATTTACATAAAATAGGTACGGTCATATACAATAATAATGAAGTAGAAAGAGTTGATTCTAAAGAAATACTTTATTATTTACAGTCACCACTTGCAGCACCAACAACTACAAGACCAGTATATATTGAAAATATAGATAATACTGCTGCTGCTTGGGGATTAAAAGTTTATCCAACAACTATAACTAGCGGTATTACTTGCACATATGTAAGAAGACCAAATGAAGCAGAATGGAGCTATACTGAAGTTGATGGGGTTCCATTATATAATGCAAACAATTCAATTGATTTTGAATTGCATGATTCTGACGAAACCAGCTTGGTTATCAAGATATTAAGTTACTCTGGTGTAATAGTTAGACAATTAGAAGTAACTGAGGTTGCGGAAGCCAAAGAAAATAAAACTGTAACACAAGAAAAATCTTAATAAATGGCTTTATTTACACAAACGCATGAACAATATTATAACGGCAATGAATTTGGTACATATCAATATATAACATTAGCTGATCTTATAAATAATTTTATTATCTCTTATATAGGTGATGATAAAATGATTAATACTGCAAAAAGAACAGAGGTTGCTTTTCATGCACAACGTGCTTTACAAGAATTAAGCTATGATACTTTACGCTCTGTTAAAGCGATGGAACTTGAGGTTCCACCTTCCTTATCTATTAATTTTCCACATGATTATGTTAATTATGTTCAGCTTTCATTTGTTGATGATGCTGGACTAGAACAATTAATTATACCTAATAGATTATCATCAACCCCTGATGCGCCATTGCAAGATCAAGACTATAGATTTTTATTTGATCAAAACGGTAGTTTATTGTATGCAAATAAATCTGTAACTGAAACAAGATGGCAAGCTGCAACAGGTATTGATAATTCAAGACAAGATACAAATATAGATTTTTTAGAAGAAGGTTATGTTTATAATGTTGATTATGGTAAGCGTTATGGTATTAATCCAGAAACAGCCACTAAAAACGGCGCCTATTATATTGATGAAATAGGTGGTAGAATATCTTTTAGTAGTGACTTACAAGGAAAAATAGTTACATTAAAATATATATCAGATAGTCTTGCTACTGAAGACGAAATGAAAGTTCATAAATTTGCTGAAGAGGCGGTTTATAAACATATAGCTTATGCAATTATATCTAATAAAATGGACGCTCCTGAATATAGAGTGCAAAGATTAAGAAAAGAAAGTATTGCCGCAAGAAGAAAAGCAAAATTAAGATTAAATAATATTAAGATTAAAGAGCTTGAACAAATAATGCGCGGAAAAGGTAAACAAATTAAACACTAATTACATGCCAGAAATAAAGCACTTGTTCACGTCAGGTCGTATGAATAAAGACCTTGACGAAAGAGCCATACCTAGCAATGAATATAGAGACGCTTTAAATGTGCAGGTTTCAACTTCCGATGGTAGCGATGTTGGAGCCTTACAAAATATATCTGGTAATCAGCAGATTTCTTTATTAGCTGAGCAAAATGCCAAAACAATAGGTTCGTTAAGAGATACACAAAATAATAAAATATATTGGTTTGTATCTGCTACAGGTAAAAGTATTATCGCAGAGTATGATGAAGCTACAAATTTAACATATCCTGTTTTAGTAGATATATACGGTATATTAAATTTTAGTGAAAACTATTTAATAACAGGTGTTAATGTAATTGATGGTTTATTATTTTGGACAGATAATCAGACTGAGCCTAAAAAAATAAACATTGAAAAGTTTAAAGCTGGATCGCATAATTTTAGCAACCATACTCAAATATATGGTCGTAATTTTACTGAAGCTGATATAACACTTATAAAGCAAAAACCAGCTAATGCACCAAGTATAGCTTTATCAAATAAAGTTGGGGGAGATAATGTTGAGTCTGGTGCTAATTATAATTTTTCAAAAAATAATGGTCCTGTTGAAGTTGGAGATTCTTATGTAGTCAATATATTTAATACAAACAGAGAGTGGATTGTTGGGGATATATTAGTATTTGAATATGAACAAACACCTAATGATTTTGGTGTAGTTTATGGTGCAATACAAATAAAAGGTTTAATTACAAGCTATAATGATGGGGCAAGTGTAACTGTTGAAATAGTTACTGCTACTGATGATTTTATAAATGGAATAGCATTATATAGTGTAATAAAAGAACAGCCTAATCCATTATTTGAATTAAAATTTCCAAGATTTGGATATAGATGGAAATATGAAGATGGAGAATATTCTGTATTTTCTCCCTTTTCAGAAATTGCATTTTTACCTGGAGAAGCCAAATATAATGCTAAAAACGGTTATAATGAAGGAATGATTAATACCGTAAGACGTATTAATCTTTATAATTTTGACACTCCACCAGACAATGTTGAAGAAGTTGAAATACTTTATAAAGAATCAAATAATAGCAATGTATATACTGTTGAATCTATTAAAAAAGAAGAATTAATTTCTTATAATATAGACTCTGAAATAATATATAAAGTAGTTGAGAATAATCAATTACTTAGAGCTTGGGATAATGTACCCAAAAAGGCTAAAGCACAAGAAATTACTGCTAATAGATTGATGTTTGGTAATTATACGCAAGGCTATAATATAACTAATGAACCAGACATTGCGGTAAGAATATTATCAAAAGATGATTCTGGTGCTTCTGTAAAAACAGATAGAACATATCAAATAGGTACAGTTTTTGAAGATGCATATGGAAGACAATCGCCAGTTATTGCAAAACAATCCGGGGTTATTAAGCTTGATAGATCAGCATCTGATAAAAAAAATTCTATTGCAGTTAAAGGAATTAGTACTCCGCCTTCTTGGGCATCTAAATATAAATTTTATATTAAAGAAACATCCGCTGAATATTATAATGTTTTAGTAGATAAATATTATTTAAATAAGGAAGAACCTAATTCAATATGGTTTTCATTGCCGTCTTCTGAAAGAAATAAAGTAACGGAAAATACTTATTTGGTATTAAAGAAAAAACATGGAGCGGATATTGCTGTTGACGATACAACTACTAAATATAAAATACTAAGCATTGATAATGAAGCTCCCAATTTTTTAACAGATAAATTTCAAAGCAAGGGTCAAATTAATATGACCAATGTTACTACTGGTTTGGCTACTGACTCAAGTATAATTGAAGCTACTATTCAACCAAATACAACATTAGAGTCAACATTGGCTGCAGGTGCTAAATTAAAATTTGTTAATTCAAGCGGCGAAAGTGATATATATACAGTTTCAAATGTAACATTTTCAGATACAAATGCTGATAATGAAATAGATTTTATGCAATTAACCATAAATGAAGTATTTAATGAAAATGATATAACAGTTTTTGGTTCATTAACGGATTATAATATTGTTTTTGGTGAGATTGAAACTAAAATATCTCCTGAATTTAAAAATAGATTTTTTATAAAACTTCGTATTGATTCATTATTAAAACAAAATATAGTAAATGCAGTGCCTATAAAATTAAATGAAAAAAATGAATATAGGATAATAAAGCAAGAAACTATAAAAGGTAATGTATATACTAATATAAACCCAAGCTGCGGATTTGCTGATTTTAAACAAGATGATGAAAATACTGGTTATTATTGGGAAAGTATTACAAATGGAAGTAATATAATAAAAATAAGAAGAACGGGCCAAGAATATAATGATAAAAACAGTAAATTTGATGATTTTTCTCAATTTTTAGATACTGTAGGTACAAAATTAAGATTTGAATCAGATCCTAATGCAGAACCGTATGAAATAGAAAGTTCCTTAAGATCACATGGTAATAATGGTAAAAATGATGGCTGGTTTTTAAATCCACAGCCATTAAAAAGAATATGTAATTATTATGTTGAATGGACTATTAAATTAAAAAAGAATATAAATTTTACTCCTTCACCTTCTTTGCTAGATAAAAGAATATATGTATTAGATAATATAATTAATGAAGAAGAAAATCAATTATCCGTTGAATCACCTATAATATTTGAAACTGAACCAATAGAAGTGGCTGATTTAGATTTATATTATGAGACAGAAGAGTCGTATGATATAAATCAATGGTTTAATGAAAAAGAATTAAAATGGTTTAATTGTTTTTCTTTTGGTAATGGCGTTGAATCAAATCGCATTAGAGATGATTTTAATGGTGTTACAATTGGCAATGGTGTTCGTGTTAGCTCTGTAATTGCAGAGCAGTTTAAAGAAGAACAAAAGAAAAATACTATTATATTTTCTGGCATTTACAATAGCATTAATGGTATAAATCAAACAAATCAGTTTAATCAGGCTGAAGCAATAACAAAAGATTTAAATCCAAGCTATGGATCAATACAAAAGCTACACGCTAGAGAAGGCGATTTAATTGCATTATGTGAAGATAAAATATTAAGAGTACAATCAAATAAAGATCTTTTATATAATGCAGATGGCTCTAGTAATTTGATATCATCAAATAAGGTATTAGGTTATGCAGCTCCTGCTACGGGTGATTTTGGTATATCTAATAACCCAGAATCATTTGCAGCTTATGGTAATAGATTTTATTTTACAGATAAGGCTAGAAATTCAATATTAAGATGGGGTGGCGATGGTTTGACTGTAATTTCAAATTATGGAATGTCAGATTATTTTAAAGATTTATTATCTAAAAATAACGGTGCTTTTATTGGTAGCTTTGATGAAGACTTAGGTACTTATAATATATCTATAAATGACCAAACTGTTGGATTTGATGAACAAGTAAAAGGTTGGACTTCAAGATATAGTTTTTTACCTGAAAATGGTATAAGCTTAAATGCTAAATATTATACATTTAAAAATGGTAATCTTTGGTTGCATAATGTTGAAAGCAGAGCTAAAAATAATTTTTATAATGGACAATATACTTCTAAAGTAACTTTCATATTTAACGAAGAATCTTCTGCAGTTAAAAAGTTTAAAACTTTAGCATATGAAGGTGATTCTGGTTGGGTAGCAAATTATATAAAAACAAATTTACAAGAAGGAGCAGTTACTAAATTTATTGATAAAGAAGGTAAATTCTTTAATTATATAAAAGGCGATAAAACCTATTTAGATGTTCCTGGCTTTACAACAAATTGGGATAGTAAACAATTTTCAAGTCAAGGTATTGGTAATGTAACCGCATTATCAGGCGATTTAGCTGTTACAATAGCAATATTGGATGCTTATATAGTAAATACAATAATAGAATGGCGTGGCGACACGTATGAATGTGAACAAATATAATTAATAATGGCAAACTCAGGTTACAAAAATTGGTTAACATTAAGAAAGTATGTTAACGGAGTAGCGACGGATACTACAAAATCAAACACAAGTAGCGATCCAGATTATATTGCACCGGTATTAGATGAGGCTAATTGCCCAACAACTTCTAATACATGCCCTACGGTTTCTTCAGCAATAACTGATATAACTGTTTTAGTAGGAGCAAATAATCAAACAATAAATTTAAATAATGTATTTTCAGATGTTGATGGTGATACTTTAACTTATACAGCTTCATCATCAAGTTCAAATATAGTTACTGCAACTGTTAATGCAAATATATTAACTTTAACATTTGCAGGAAGTACTGCAGGGTCTGCTACAGTAACTGTACAAGCTTCTGATGGTACATGCTCAGCAACTGATTCATTTATTGTAACCTTAAATGAAGTATCAAGCGCATGTAATACAGGGCTAACTTTCTTTAGTTTATTTAATGGTACTACAACGGAAGAGGCTTGTTCAACATTAATTTCAAATATAGATATTGTTTTTGGAAATAATGCTTCTTTTACTGCCGCAACCGTTTTTTATGATGATGTATATGGGTGTGAAACTAGCGCTAAATTTTTATCAGACGGAACAAATTGGATTCAAATAGATTCTTCTGGAGCAAAAATAGATAGCGGTGTATGTGCAACCCCTGCTACTTGCCCTTCATATTTTGCTGGACCTAATTATTCTGAAGTTTCAGAAAGTCAAAATTATTTAAGACTTGGGGGATTATGTACAACAGTTGGCCAAACAATATATTATTCAGAAGCTTGGATTGATATTGCTGGAGCTGGGAATAATGTTCCTACTTATTATTCTTTATCAGAAGCGCATTCTATTAATTTAGGATGTCCTATATCACCAATAGGTTATAATGGAGATTTTGTAGCTAATAATACATATGTTGGTGATGGTGGAACTATAACAGCAGCATCTGGAAATGTTCTTATTGACCATGGTTATATATGGGGAGGTAATACTACATATGTAGCAGAAAACGGTTGGAGAATATTATCTGAATGGGACGATTATGGAATTGTTAATGTTTATTTTACACCACAATGCGAAGCAGCCACACCCGCTCCAACACCCGCTCCAGCTCCTACGGCTTATACTGGATTAGTTAGATGTGATCTTTACGGGGGCACTACAACAGTAAATTGGTATACATATAATATGATAACATTTGCAAATGGAAATTATGCACAAGGAGGTAGTGGTAATATACTTTATAGTGCTGGTGGTGAATGTTATATAACTACAGGTACAATTTATGATATATCTGGAAAAACATTTGTTGATGGCACTGGATATCCGCCTTATACAGGAAGTCCTTGCGATTGTGATTGTTTAAATTATAACTGCTAATAATATATAATGAGTTTAGTAAATTTTAGTTCATCTGTTTGTAATTATACAACTAAAGTTGTAGAATTAGCCGCAACGCCTGGGTCATTAGCAACAAATACATATCCATATGTAGATCTTGAAATGATTCCGGATGCTGGATATTATTTAAACCCTAGTGATTTCACATATTTGTCAACAACTTATGTGGATTATGTAGTGTTTATGACAGATGGAAATAATTTAAAAGCTCGTGTGTATTTAAATGGATTTACTTGGCCAAGCGAAAGAACCGATTTAGAAGTGCCTATTTCTGGTTGCGCAACTAAAATTATTCCAGTTGTACCTACACCTACACCTACTCCAACCCCCACACCTACACCTGTTCCAACACCTCCTGCGTGCCCTGCTATTACTGGATATTTTGTAAATAAAAGTATTATAGAATTACGCGGTGAAACCAGAATATTTAAAGTATATGGACAAGAAGGAGCTGAGTTTTCATATACTGTAATTGACAATGATAACGGATTTTCATTAACTACCGGCACAAAAACAATTCCGTATGCCGGTTTTGTTAATATAGAATTAATAGTGCCATTAACAACGTCGGCAAGGGTTTTTGATGTGACTATAACAACTGCTGAACCATGTACTTTACAATTGCAGACTCAGCCTTCTACATTCAAATTATACCAAGGTATTGATGAAAAATGGGAAGGGGATACTTTTGAATGTTGTGAAGAAGCTGGTGTATTATTAAGCACAAATTGTGTTGGTTATGATTTATATGGCACTTATACTGATGGGCAATGTGGCACTACAAATAGTTTAATTGAAACAAATTCAACTACTTGCGGATATACTCCACCACCTCCACCACCTCCCCCTCCAACCCCGCCTACTCCACCGCCCCCAACACCTCCCACCCCAACACCCGCTGGATCTTACGATTGTAATACTATAACTTGGGCAACTGCTTCATTTAATTGTAGTACAGGTGCTATATCTGTAACTGCAAATTATAGCTCTACAACTATACATAGCTATTCACCAACTTCTGCTACATCAAATTCAGGTATTGTAGCAATAACATATACATTTTCTGATGCTGATCCAGCTTGGGATAATACAAATACACAATTTACTTGTACTAATTTATCTGTAGATACAACTTGTACGCCAACTCCTCCAACACCTCCCGCGGCAACTTGGGATTGCGTTAATGGATCTTGTGTAGAAAGAACTGATGGAAGTGGAGCTTATAGTAGTTTATCTGATTGTCAAGCAAATTGTTCTACACCGCCTGCGGCAACTTGGGATTGCGTTAATGGAAGTTGCGTTGAAAGAACTGATGGTAGCGGGGCTTATTCAAGTTTATCTGACTGTCAAGCAAACTGTTCAACACCTCCACCCCCAACACCACCTACGCCTGAACCTTGCCCAACTTGTACCCAATATAATATTATAAATTTAAGTGATAACTTTAAGCAATTCTCATATACAGATTGTATAAGTGGTGGTACTCTTGGCATATCACTTAGCTCTAATGGGGAGTCACAAGTGGTTTGCTCATGCACTTACCCACAATTACAATTTGGTGATGCAAACTATAATATTCAAGATCAAGGGGCTTGCTAAAATAAAATTAAATAAAATATAATGCAAGAAATATCAAACTTTTTAAATAAAGAAGAATGTGATTATTTAATTAATATAATAAAAAAAAATAATCATAAATCAAAAGTTGTAGGTGCAGAAGGTAAAAGTGTATATGAAGAAAGTAGAACTTCATCAACATCAAATTTACCTTCTACAGACGCTATTGTAAATAAAATACATAATAAAATTGCGAATTTTCTTGGTTTACCTATAAATAGAGGAGAAAGCCTACAAGGCCAATTATATGAACCTGGTCAATATTTTAAACCTCATAATGATGCATTTGGAGAAAATTCTTATAAAGCGCATTGTTTATATTCTGGAAATCGTACAAATACTTTAATGATTTATTTAAATGATGATTTTACAGGTGGGCATACAAATTTTCCAAATATAAATAAAAAAATACAACCAGAATTAGGAAAAGCTGTTACTTGGGAAAATTTAGATGAAAATAAAAAGCCTTTAAATGATGCGTTACATGAAGGCTGTGAAGTAGAATCTGGTACAAAATATATTATAACCTCATGGTGGCGTGAAAAAGATTGGAAAAGTGCAAAAGACAATCAATTTTATAATGAAACCAACGATTATAAGCATTTTATTGAATTACCAAAACTTACAGAACAAGGCTTTAGAATAACTAATGTGCCTTCAAATATATTTGGAATTATAACTGACGCTTATAATTTAATAAAAGATAAAAATGCGGAAGAAAATTTTTCAAATAAAGAATTTTTTATACAAGGCAAAAATGATATTATATCTTTAGATCTTATACCTAATATAAGAAATGAAATACATAAGCAATTAAAGCCTTTTCATGAAAATTTTGCTAAAACAAAAATTGAGCCATCAGCAATATATGGCATAAGATCATATAAAAATGGTAATACTTTATCAATGCACCGCGACCGCATTGCAACACACCATATATCTTCCATAATAGTAGTAGATAAAGATTTAAATGGTCAAGAAGATTGGGCATTAAACTTTATAGATCATAATGAAATAGAACATAAATTATATTTACAGCCCGGGCAAATGGTATATTATGAATCAGCAAGATGTTTACATGGCCGCAAAGAGCCGTTTAAAGGTAATTTTTATAATAATATGTTTGTTCATTATAAAATAGATAGATCAAGTTTATAGCTTAACAACTTAATAAACATCGTAATAATAATAGCATGGATAGTATAACGTTAACATTCCCTAAAGAGCTAAATGTATCATTACAAAAAGGTGTAAATGATATTGTTTATTTTTTAGATAGTGATAATACAAAACGGAGAATTGGTAAATGTACTAATATCTCGGGTAAAACTATTACATGTAATATAGAACCGTGGCGTAAAAGACCAACACCTGGTAGCTATATATTCTTTGGTAAAGAAAATATAATTAACTCTTCTGGATTAGTAGGTTACTATGCAGAAGTAGAAATGGAAATAAATAGTACAGAAAAGAAAGAACTCTTTGCTGTAAATTCAGAAATATTTTTAAGTAGTAATTAATTATGGCAAACGGAATTTTTGGAAAAATGGCATCTAATTTTGGAGAAATGAGTCCGGAAATGCAAGCACAAACAGCTGGAGGTATTGCAGGTGGTGTTGCTGGTATATTAGGTGGTATTGTAGGGGGCCGTGCTAGAAGGCAAGAACAAAAAGCAGCAAAAGCAGAATTAGCTCAAAGACAACAAGCATATGAAAGTTTTCAATTTACAAACCCATATGCTAATATGCAAAATACATTTGAGGACATGACTGTTAATCAACAGCAGGCTCAATTTGAAGCGCAACAACAACAACAAGCTTTAGCTTCTACAATGTCAGGCATGCAGCAAGCTGCAGGATCGTCTGGTATTGCAGCACTGGCACAAGCAATGGCTCAACAACAATCTGCAAATATACAAAGAGCCGGGGCTTCTATTGGTATGCAAGAACAACAAATTCAAATGCAAAGAGCGTCTCAAGAGGCGCAAATACAACAATCACAAGCAGCTGGTGCTGCTGCTGCACAGGCTCAAGAATTTGGAAGAACAGAAACTTTATTAGGTATGTCTCAAGTAAGAAAAGCAGAAGCTGATCAAGCCAGAAGACAAGCAACCCAATCTTTAATTGGTGGAATTGGTGAATTAGCAGGCGCTGCCGCAGGGCTAGCTTCAGGTGGCTTATGAAAAATAATATAAAATTATAATTATGGCAAATGTAGCATTAATAAGAGGCGCCGCAATGGCAGCACCTAAATTCACAGATATAAGAGCTGCTGTAGAGCCTGGTATACAAACTTTTAAAAATATACAAGCTTTACGTCAAAAAGAAATTGAGAAAAGGGAGGAAAATGATAAAAAAGAAGCATTACTAGATGCAAAAGCTTATGAATCATTACCAGCTTTAATGACTGAAGGTGTACCAGAAGCTTGGCAATCTTATTATAATCAAGAAGCTGTAAAATTAAAAGACGAAGCCTACGCTTTATCTCAAAATAGAAGAAATTTAGACCCAATTAATTTTATTGATGAACAAAGAAAATTAACAAGTAAAATTAATAAAATGCAAGATGCTGTTAATTGGATTAAAACATATGCAGCAGAAGAAAAAGCGGATCAAGATCAAGGGCTTGAAAAATCAAATTCATATACTGAAGATGAAAGAGAATTGCATTTAGCTATATTAAATATGGATGTAACTCCTACTATGATAAATAATGAACCTGCTATAGAATACAAAAATAGCGATGGAAATATTATTCAAAAAAGATTAGTAGATATTGAAAGATTACAGCGAAAAGAATACGCAAAAGATAATGAAATACAAAAAGATCTTGATTCTTTTTTATTTCAAGCAAGAAAAAGCGGAAAATTTCCAGGTGATCCAGAATTTGATGATTTATTAAATACTAAATTAAATTCTATTGAAATGAATAAACATCAAGCTAGGTCTTTAGCTATTGATGTATTTGGAATTGGAGGTAGTAAAGGTTTAGATGCTATTAATATACCAGCTTTAAGAGATGCTGGAATAAAAATTGAAAATTTTGATCAAAATAAAGACGGAGAAATACAACAAGATGAATATGAAAAAATGCTTTCATCAATACAAAGTATTGATGATTTAAAAAATATAGTAAAAGAACAATATCGACAAGTTGCTATTAATCAAGGTAGCAAATATAAAGAGAGCTGGGAAAAAGAGCAAGAAGAACTTAAAAAATTACAGGCAGCTAAAAATGCGGGGTTTAAAAATAAATGGGAATATGACACTTGGTTAGAGGGGCAGGAAAAAAGGGCAAATGCTTTTTATATTAAGCCTTTACAAAATTTTTTACCATCTACACCTATAAATGAGCAACAAACATTAGAATTACTTTCTTATGCTAATAATAATATACCAAACATAGAAATATACCAAAATCCAGAAAAAAATGATGATGGTGAATTAATTGCTCCAAATAATTATATTATTGAGGTTAATGGCAAACAAAAGTTTTTTGAAATAGATAAAACACCTGGTTCAACCATATTAAAATATATTCAAGACCTATATGGGTATAACGCAATGGAAAGAAGCGCTTTATTTGGTATTGATAAAAAAGAAGAGGAAGATGAATTTGCTAAATACGAAACCGCGCCTGGATTAGCATTAGAAGATATAAATCAAGTATTAGAAGAAGAAAGAAATAAAGACACATTAAGTCAATTAGAACCTAGTGGAGTTGCGCAAACAGCAAGAACTAGAATACAAAGAGAACAAGCGGGCCTTAAATAAAATTAAATATGCCAATTTATAAATTACCAAACGGAAAAACATATAATTTACCAGAAGAAAAGGTAGATAGTTTTTTACAAAAATATCCTATGGCTACACTTCAAGTCGTGGGAAAGCCAACTCCCGTAATTCAGGGTGCGATTGCGGAGGGAAATGCAGCACCCGTAGATTTGGGTTTGTCTTTGGGAAAGCCTTTATCGGATACACTATTAAATCTTGATAATCAATTATTAGATTTAACTGTTTCTTATAATAATCCAGAAAAAGAAGATATAACGTTTTCTGAAAGCGTTGCAAATTCTTTGAATAACATGGTTGAAAGATTAAAACAAATTTCACCCAAAATAAATTTAACTTCTGGCATGTTATATAGAAAAATATTTGGTGATGAAAATATAGATAAATTTGTTGAGTGGGCAGGGGAAGATTCTTTTTGGACAGAGGGTTTATCTGAGGAAGATAAAATACGCGCTATAAAAGAAATACAGAAGTCTCAAGCTAGGTTTAAAGAAACTGGCGAAATTATACAAGGTTTTAAAGAAGGAGATCTAAGCGATATTGCCGGTGGTATATTTAATGCTTTAACTTCTTTAGTACCATCAGTTGCTGAAGCTGGAGCGGGATATTTATTGGGCGGAAAAGTAGGTGCGGGGTTGATGCTTGGTACAGATTTTTTTGGTGATTCTTATATTTCTATAAATGAAGAAAAAGCTAAAAGATTAAATATTTCATTAGATGAATTAATTAATAATGATCAGGATGAAATTTTAGCCCCATTAGTTTTTTCTGCGGCAATGGCAGGAGCCGAAAGTTTTGGATTAGGTAAAATAGCTAATGCAGCAAGTAAACAACTCACAGGGGCTACAATTAAAAAATTAAGCAATTTTCTTATAGCAGGCGCCGCGGAAAGTGGGACCGAAATTATTCAAACAGCTTTAGAAAAAACTCAAGAAGAATATGGTAAAACAGATGATATTAATTTATCAGCAGCAAGATTTGCTAAAGCTTTTTCAGAACAAGATACATGGGAGGCAGGGGTTCAAGGTTTTATTGGAGGAGGTGGATTCAGTGGCGCAGGTAATAAAGACGTAAGAAAAGCAATAGCATCCACAAGAGTTCCTGCTGATATTAATGGTATTGAGGCAGATATTGAAGAACTTTCTGATTTAAAAATACAAGCACAGAAAGCAAAAGACAAATTAGTAAAGCAAGGCATAAATAATAAAATATCAGAAGTAGAAGATAGATTATCAAATAGAATTATTAAAGGTAATGCTGTTTTTAATTTTTCTTCTGACAAAGATATAAATGACATTAATAATCTTAATGATTTAGCGGAGCTTCAAGTAAAACGTTTTAATGAATTAAAAAAGAAACGCCAAGAAAACAAAATTACAGAAGAAGAATATATTTTAGCTACAGATGGTTATAAAGCTGAATATATTAAAGCAAAAGAAAGAATACAAGGTATAAAATCTAATATTGATAATAAAAGCAATGAAACCGCTCAAAAAGTAAATAAACTTTATGAAGAAAAAGGAAAAGAATCAATAGCTGAAATATTAGAACTTTACCGACCAATGGCTAAAAAAATTGCTTCTAAATATAGAAATGTGCCAGGGTTTGATATGGAATTAATGGTTGATGAAATACTCACTGGAGAACGTGGTATTTTAGATTTAATTAATTCTTATAAATTAGAATTAAATGTTCCTTTATCAGGATATATAAATAAATATGCGGCCACAAGGGGTATTGAAGCCGCAAAAAGAAATCTTAAACAAGATTTTGAATTAGATGTTACAGAGGCTAAGGGCATAGCAGAAGAAACTACAGCCGAAACACGAGTTGAAATTCAAGAAGAAGCGAAACAAGAAATTCGCAAAGCTTTAGCTGAAGATTTAAAACTTGATGATAAAACTCAAAATGACATTGTTGCTGCGGTAGAAAAAACATTGGGCACAAAATTACCTGCGGTAACTGATAAAAAATTTAAACAAGCTTTAACTACTGGATTTAGAAATGAATTAACAAATACATTTAAAGAAATATTTGGTAGAAATGAATCTTATGAGCAATTTTTAAGAGATAATTTTGAAAAAATCTATCCAGCAATTCCACAATCTGCAATTAACAAAAGCTTTAAAGAATTTAATGAGCCAGTATTAGATCCTAAAACCGGTAAGCAATTAAGAGAAAGAACGGCGGAAGGTAAGAAGATATTTCAAAAAAGAAATATTACAAAAGCTGAATTTTTAAAATATTTTTTAGATGCGCCAGGTAATGTTAAAGGCGCTAGAAAAACCTCTCTTGCTAGTACATTGGCAAGCGAAATTGGATTAGACAATGTGTTAAATTCATTAGCTAAACCAGAAATTGTAGAAAAATTTAAAGCTATTCAAGAAATACAGGGGCAAGAAGTACCAAGTAATTTTAGATCAATAATATCTAAAGCAATTGATAGAATAGATAATTTAATACAAGCATTAGATAATTTTGAAAAAGATAAAAGTATTTTAAAATCTGATTTTGGATTAACAGTGCCTGCTATTAAAGTATTAAAATTATTTTTAAAAGGCATTAAAGCTGGGTTAAAAGCTGGATTAACAATAGAAAAAGCAATTTCTAATGCATTAAAAGATATTGAAAAAAATGCAATTAAAGAAGAATTGCCTGTTCAAGAGCAAAAAATAATTAAAGATGTAATTAATGAAATACCAGCTGATGATTTTATTTCTCTTAATACAAAAGAAATATTAGAAAGAATTAATAATAATTATGAATTAAAAGTTAAAGATGCTCAGAAAAAAAGTATTAATGAATTTTTAGTTCCATATTATAAAAATAAAATTAAATCTATAACTTCAAAAGCAGAAAAAGAAGCATTAGCACAAGATTTTTATAATAGTTGGAATAGAGTATTACAAAGAAAATCAATTACTGGATATTCTCAAAAAGAAGTTTTAAATTTTATAAAAGATATTTTTGGCAAAAATATTGAAATAAATACAAAACAACTTGTTGATCAATCACAAACTTCTAGATTTGCTAAATATTTTATTCAAGATGAAGCAAACTTTACAATTAAGCAAAATATTCAAGCAGATAATAATTTTAAAAATATTGTAAATTTATTAGATGAATTAAAAAATATTTATAAAGAAAATCCTTCAAGTATTGATAATATATATTTTTTATTATCGGCAGCGGGAATTGATATGAATTCAATTGGTAAAGCATGGCAACGTTTAGGTAATAATCCTGATAGAATTGAATTAGCCAAAAAAAATCCTCAGATAACATTAGAACATAATCCGCCTTATGATTGGACTTTAAAAAATATTTTTATTCCATATGTTACAAATGATATTACTTCAAAATCGGTTTTAATTAATATTTTAAAATCACATAAATTAGAAATTATAAGTAAGGATGCTGCTAAAAAATTAAATGATCCAAATGGTTTAGACTTACAAATAAAAATGCCAAGTGGATATAAAATTACAGATAATCCAAATATAAGATTATCAAAAGTTTATCCAAATTTAAAAATACCTTCTAAAAAAATTAGAATATTTGATTTTGATGATACATTAGCTGAATCAAAATCTAATGTATTATACACAATGCCTGATGGCAAAAAAGGTAAATTAAATGCGGAACAATTTGCAAAACAAGGTGATGATTTAGCTAAACAAGGAGCAAACTTTGATTTTTCTGAATTTTCAAAAGTAATTGATGGAGAAAAAGGACCATTGTTTGATGTTGCAAAAAAAATAATTGACGCTAGAGGTTCTGAAGATATATATATATTAACTGCTAGACCAGAAAATGCTAAATATGCAATAAAGCAATTCTTAGATGCATTAGGTTTACCATTTAATATAGATAATATTGTTGGTTTAGGTAATGGATCTCCTCAAGCTAAAGCTGATTGGGTTAAAAATAAAGTTAAAGAAGGTTTTAATGACGTTTATTTTGCAGACGATGCAGTAAAAAATGTTCAAGCCGTAAAAGATGCGTTAAAAGACGAAGATATAAAATCAAGAGTGCAGCAAGCTAAAAAACCGGCTAAATCTTTAGATAGACAATTTAATGAAGATATATTACAAAAATCAACTGGAGTAAATTGGTATAAAGAATATTCGCCTGTTAAAGCCGAATTACTTGGGCGTAAAAAAGGTAAAAGTAAATTTTTTATCCCATATTCAGCTGATGACTTTGTAGGTTTGCTATACACAACTTTAGGCAAAGGCAAAACTGGTGATGCTCAA
>JAYPUB010000021.1:0-17794 GCA_038133865.1 Candidatus Pelagibacteraceae bacterium | reverse complement strand
AAAATTATGAATTTACCAATTCACAAAGTTAGATTTATTATGTCACCAGTTGGTGGTGGTTTTGGTGGAAAAGAAGATATGATTTATCAAGGAATGTTAGCGCTTCTTGCCACTAAAACGAGACAACCAGTTAAATACGTAATGACCAGGGAAGAGGATATTGTTTCTACTGCGAAGAGACATCCAAGTCGAACAAAATATAAAATGGGCCTAACTAAAGAAGGAAGAATTCTTGCGGTTGAGATTAGTATGTTATCTGATGGTGGTGCATACGGATGCTCAACAGAAGGGGTTATGAGAAAAGCAGCTATATTAGGTGCTGGGCCATATAATATTGAAAATTTAAAAATGGATACACGAGGGGTTTATACCAATAATACTCCAAGTGGCGCATTTAGAAGTTTCGGAGCCCTACAAACAGAGTTTGCAACAGAGTGTATGTTAGATATTGCTGCTGAAAAACTTGAAATGGATCCGTTTGAAATTAGACGTATTAATGCTTTTGTAAAAGGAAATTTTACCCATACAAAACAAGAATTAAATTCTGCAAGCATCAATACTGTATTAAATGAATTAGAAAAATTATCTAAATGGGAAAAAGGTGCGCCTCAGTCAAGAGGCCAAAACAGAAAAGATACTTTTAGTAAAGATAATAGAGATGCATGTGAACTTGGTGCTAGATTAAAAACAAACGGTAACGGTAAGAGAGCATCAAGATGAGTCTAACCAAAAGAAGAGGAAGAGGTGTTGCTGCTGCTTGGTATGGTATCGCAAGAACCGCTGCTATGGATCAAGCTGGTGCTTGGGCAGAAATAGATGATGGTGGATCAGCAAAAATATCTACAGGAGTTACTGAAATTGGAGAAGGAATTTTAACTGTTTTAGCGCAAGTGGCAGCAGATGAACTGGGAGTTAAACCTGAAAATGTAATGATTGGAGAAAATGATACTTCTAGAAGCCCTGAAGCTGCACATGCTGGAGCAACTAGACAAACTTACATGATAGGTAATGCTGTGGCATTAGCGTGTCGAGGCGCAAGACAAAAACTATTTGATGTAATGGCTAAGGAATGGAAAGTCGATACTAATACAATTAAAGCACATAACGGAGAGATTTGGAGCGAAGGGACAAATTATAAAATGGAAATGAGTGAAGCCATTCATATTTGTAAAAAGAAATATGGAGTGATTCCTGTCGCTGGAGAAAATTATACATCTCATCATACAGGTTTAGATCCTGTAGATGGCTCAGGTCGTCCTTGGCAAGCTTACGTATTTGGTGGTCAAGTTGCTGAAGTTGAAGTTGATACTGCAACAGGAGAAGTACAGCTTCTAGGGATATGGGCATGTCATGATGTTGGAAAAGCAATTAACCCAAAAGGTGTTGAAGGCCAAATTGAAGGCGGTGTTGTTCAAGCTGTAGGTCAGGCTTTAATGGAAAATTATGAATTAAATAAAGGAAGAACTAAATCTGGAAGTTTTGCTAAATATATTTTGCCAACTTCATTAGATGTTCCAAGAGTAACTTCAAAAATTGTTGAGGATCCAGATCCTCTCAGTCCTTTAGGAGCTAAAGGAATAGGAGAACCAGCAATGGTTCCAACTTCGCCAGCTATTATGAATGCAATTTATGATGCTATAGGAGTTAGAATTAAATCATTGCCTGCAACTCCAGAGAAAATTTTAAAAGCTCTTAAAGAGAAAAAACAAAACGGAAGTCGCAAAATCAATTAGTAATTAGTTATTAAATGTTTTGCACTAAACACAAGGGGGAAAAATGAAACTAACCAAAAAAATCGTAGGCGCATTAGCTGCAATCACATTATTGTTTGCTGGAGCATCTACAAACTCTTTTGCAGGAAGTCATTCAAAGTTTCCAAGTAAAACGATCGAAATGACAGTTTTATTTGGTGGTACTGCAAAAAGTGTTGGACAACTAGTTGCTAAAGGTCTTGAAAAGAATCTTGGCGGAACTGTTGTTCCGGTATCAAGACCAGGCGGTGGTGGAGCTGTTGGATATAAGTATATTCAATCAAGACCAGCTACTGGTTATGATATTGTATGGAATTCTAACTCTGTGAGCACATCTCACTATAGAGGCAGAACTTCATTTAATTATAAAGCATTTACTCCAATTGCAGCAATGTCAATTGAAGTTCCAGTTCTAGCTGTAAAATCAGGTACATTTAACACTGTTAAAGAATTAGCTGATTATGCAAAAAAGAATCCTGGTAAATTAAAAGTTGGTATCAGTGGTAAAGGTGCATTCACGCATTTAACTTCTGCTATTATCTTTGATGCTTTAGGTGCCAAAGTTACTTACATTCCATACGGAAAAGGTAAAGCACCTGCAGAACTTTTAGCTGGAAGAATTGATGCGGCAGTTCAGTGGCCTGGTCAATTTAGATCTTTCCATAAAGCTGGTCAGTTAAAAATGTTAGCTGTGACTAGTAAGGACAGAATCGCTTCTGACTCTAGTATTCCTACTATGCAGGAACTTGGTTACAAAAAAGTTGATGTAACTATGTGGAGAGGGTTAGCAGCTAAAAAAGGAACTCCTAAAGCTCAAATTAAAGCTTTAGAAAAAGCTGCAGAAACTTATGCTAAAAGTGCAGAGTTTAAAGCTGCATCTCAAAAAATCGGATTTACAATCAATTACTTAAATTCTAAAGATTTTGGTAAGCAAATTGCTAAAGACGATAAGAAAATCAAGAAACTTATGAAGGATCTTGGTTTAGCAAAAAAAGCTAAATAATTTTTTCCAAATGAGAGAAAGCAAGTTCTATCTATTCTTAGGATTGGGTGTACTTGCTTTCTCAATCATTTGGTTAGTATTAGTATATTTTCAAATAGAGGGTGGTTTGGGCGGTTATGCAAACACACCTAGAACCATCCCTTTTTTTCTAGGAATTTGTATGAGTATTTTAGGATTAGTTTTTTTATATCAATATAAAGTTGGTTATTCTCCAAAAAATAAAGCCACGCCTTTACAAAAAAATGAAATTAAAAATATTATTTTTTGTATTTTTACATTTGTAGCATATTCATATCTTTTAAAGTATTTTGGATTTTTAATATCTACTCCAATTGTTGTATTTTTTATCACGAGGTTTTTATTAAATGAAAGAAGTTGGAAATTAAATTATTTATTTCCAATTACGATTACAGGTTTAATTTATTTTATTTTTATTATTCTTTTAAAATCTTCATTACCAAGAGGTGAATTATTTTAATGGAAAATTTAGTAACAGCGCTAACATTAATTGGTAAATTTGAAGTGATGATAGCTATTTCAGTTGGTGCATTTGCTGGAATTATTTTTGGAGCTATACCAGGTTTAACTTACTCTATGGCCTTAGCATTAATGCTTCCTTTTACTTTTACTATGGAACCAGTAACTGGAATTTCTCTATTATTAGCAACCTATATCGGTGGGATGACTGGAGGATCTATTTCAGCAATATTAATTGGTATACCTGGAACTCCATCTGCAGCTGCAACAGTTGCTGATGGATATGCTTTAACAAAAAAAGGTGATGCAAGTATTGCTTTAGGAACTGCAGTTATTGTCTCTACAATTGGAGGGTTTGCAAGTTTAGTAATAATGATTGTGCTTGTTGATTTTATCTCTCAATTTGCAATTAAATTTGGTCCAGCGGAAATATTTATGCTTGTGCTATTTGGTTTCTCAACCATATGCGGCTTATCAGAGAGATCATTATTTAGAGGTTTAGTTGCTGGAGTGCTAGGTCTTATGTTGATGACTATAGGCACGGATGAGATTGAAGGAATATCAAGGTTTACTTTTGGCAGTACACAGATGTTACAGGGTGTAAATTTACTTGTAGCTATGATTGGTTTGTTTGCAGTGCCTCATATATTAGAAGTGTTTCACTTAAGATTAAACAAAGAAGATAAGATTAGCTTTAATGTTGATGTTGTTAAAACCAAACTTCCAAGTTTTTCACTTTTAAAAAAATATTTTAATTTAATGTTGAGATGCGTTGGTCTTGGTACATCAATCGGAGCAATTCCTGGTTCAGGCGGACCTATTGCTGCATTCTTAGCATATTCTCATGCAAAAAATTCTGAGAAAAATTCTGAAGAAAAAGAAACTTATGGAAAAGGTAACCTTGGAGGGGTTGTAGCTCCAGAGACTGCAAATAATGCAGTTACTGGTGGTGCAATGGTTCCATTGTTATCTTTAGGAATCCCAGGAGACCCTGCTACTGCAATTATTTTAGGTGGATTGTTAATTCATGGTTTATCTCCTGGACCAATGCTTTTTATAGAAAATGCACCTCAAGTTTACTCAATTTATTTAGCAATATTAATTGCATATATAATTGTATTTGTATTTCAGGTTAATTTTATCAAGCACATTGTGAAAATTTTAAGAGTTAAACCTCATCATTTAGGAGTTGGAATTTTAGTAATGGTAGTGGTTGGTTCATACGCCATTAGAAATTCTTTTTTAGATGTTAATGTAATGATTTTAATGGGTTTAATTGGGTATTTTTTTAATCGCATTCAATTGCCTGTAACACCAATAGTTTTGGGTATGGTGCTTGGTAAGACAATAGAAAATGAGTATCGTACTGCTATGTCTTTATCTGCAGGTGATCCAACAATCTTTTTTAGTTCTATTGTAAGTATAATGTTTTTTTCTTTAATTATTTTAACAATAGTACTTCAAGTTAGAAAGCGAATGCAAGATGTAAAAAAACAAAAACAACTTAAGGAGCAAGTACAGATATGACATCATTAAAAGCTGTTGAGCAAAGAGCGAAAATTATAGCAAAACATAATAATGATCTTAACCAATGTATTGATAAAAACGCTTTACCGAATAATATTGATGTTTCTTTGTCCGAGGGAATTATTTTAGGTTTATTAAAACAGAATGTAAGAAAGTATTTTGCAATCTTTGGTCATGGCTCAACAGATTTTGCAGAAATTTTGAGAATTTATGAAGAGCAAGGAGTAACTAAGACTTATAACTTTAGAAATGAGGTTGAAATGGCTCATGCAGCTACAGCTTTAAGGTGGCAATATAATGAAGTTCCTGCTGTTGTTACTTCAATTGGGCCGGGAGCTTTACAAGCGATGGCTGGATCATTGGCTGCTTCTTCAAATGGTGTTGGGTTATACCATATCTATGGAGATGAAACCACGTATGGCGAAGGTTATAACATGCAACAAGTTCCCAAAAGAGAACAAGATATTTATGGAAAAATCACTGCACTCATGTCCGAGTCTCATGTTTTCCACACTCCAGAGTCTATTAGAGACGCGATGAGAAAAGGTTATTTAAAAACGAAACATCCTTATAAGGCTGGTCCTTTTTATTTTATGTTGCCAATTAATACTCAGCCAAAAATAATTAAAGGCCTTAGTCTTATTACGTTACCTGGAAGAGATAGTTTAGAAATTAAAAATAATTTAAATACTGAGCAAGTCAAAGAATTTGAAAAACTAATTAATAAATATGAAAACGTTGTTATCAAGGCTGGTGGTGGTTCTGTAAAATTTTCAAAAGAACTTAAAAAATTTTCAGAAAATTTAAACGCCCCAGTAGTTTTAGCGCCAGGTAGCCTTGGTGTTTTACCAGACTCTCATGAAAACAATATGCACGTAGGTGGAAGCAAAGGATCAATTTCAGGTAATTATGCTATGCAAAATGCTAAACTATTAATATCGATTGGCTCAAGGTCTGTATGTCAGTCTGATTGTTCTGGAATTGGTTATCCTAATGCAGAAGCAGTAGTTAATATTAATGCCGATTTAGCTGATATGATGCATTATAATAATACATTAGGTCTTAATGGAGATATTGGAGTTATTTTAAATCAATTAAATTCTGCAATAGAGTTAAAGAAGATTAGTAGATCGAATACTAAAAACAATTGGATTGAAGAATGTAGAAAAAAGAAAAAAGAGTGGTCTGATTTTAAAAATAGGATTTATAAAAATGAAGTTTTAAAAGACGAGGCTTTTGGAAAAGATGTTTTGACACAACCAGCTGCTATAAAATTAGCTGTAGATTTTTCAAATAAAAATAAATGTGTAAAATTTTTTGATGCTGGCGATGTTCAGGCTAATGGTTTTCAAATTGCTGAAGATAACGAACCATCAGATACATTTACAGAAACGGGAGCATCTTATATGGGATTTTCGGCTAGTGCGATTTTAGCATCTGCAATTGCAGACAACCCTAGATATCCTATTAGTTTTACAGGAGATGGTTCTTTTATGATGAATCCTCAGGTTTTAATTGACGCTGTTTATTTAGGATTAAAAGGGATGGTAGTCATTTTTGATAATAGAAGAATGTCAGCAATTACTGGTTTACAGTATGCGCAATATGAAAAAGAGTTTAAAACGAATGACGGAGTAGAAGTGGATTATGTTCAAATGGCTAACTCTGTTAAAGGAGTTAAAGGATTTTTTGGTGGATATAATTCAAAAGAATTTAATGCAGCATTAGAGGACGCTTATAAGTTTAAAGGTTTGTCAGTGGTTCATGTGCCAGTATACAGTGGGACTGATGAGCTTGGAGGTATGGGAGCTTATGGTTCATGGAATGTTGGAAATTGGTGTGAAAATGTTCAAGCTGAATATTCAAAACAAAAGATTTAATTTTAAGAAAGGTTAAAATGTACGAAAACTTAGGAAATTTTATAAATGGTAAATGGACCAATAATACTAAAGATAAAATTGAAGTATTTAATCCTTTTAATGAAGAAGTTTTAGGAAAAATTCCATCATCAACAGAAAAAGAATTAGATGAAGCATTGAATTCAGCTAAGCAAGCAATGGAGAGTTGGAAAAAAACTTCTCCATGGGAACGTTCAAAGATAATTAAAAAAACCGCTGATTTAATAAGAGAAAGAGCAGATGAAATTGCAAATATAATGACGCTTGAAACTGGTAAACCATTAGTTGAGGCAAAAGGTGAAACTATGGCATCAGCAGATCAATTTGAATGGTTTTCTGAAGAGACAAAAAGAATTTATGGTCAACTAATTGAGTCAAGAACTCAAGATACTCGATTACAGGTTAGATATGAACCAGTTGGAGTTGTAGCAGCTTTTAGTGCTTGGAATTTTCCAGCATTATTACCAGCAAGAAAAATTGCAGCTGCAATTGCAGCAGGTTGTTCTGTAATCGTTAAACCTGCCAGTGAAACCCCAGGTACTTGTATGGAAATTATCAAAGCCTGCCACGATGCAGGTATTCCTAAAGGTGTGGTAAATTTTGTAACTGGAAAATCTAGTTTTATTTCAAAATATTTAATTCAATCTCCAATTATAAAAAAAGTATCTTTAACTGGTTCAGTAGAGGTTGGAAAAGAAATATTAAAAATGGCAGCTGATGGAATAAAAAAAGTATCCATGGAACTTGGAGGACATGCTCCAGTTTTAGTTTATGACGATACTGATGTTGAATATGCAGCAACCACTTGTTCAAATACAAAGTTTAGAAATTGCGGGCAAGTTTGTATTTCTCCAACACGTTTTTACGTTCAAGAAAAAATTTATGATGACTTTTGTGAAAAATTTGCAGCAAATACAAAAAAATTAAAATTAGGAAACGGTTTAGATCCCGATACAAATGTTGGCCCGATGGCAAACAAAAGGGGTTTAGAGCATATTGATAAGCTTGTTAGAGATGCTGAAAAAAAAGGTGCTGAAATTTTAACTGGAGGGTCACCAAGTAAAAAATTTAATAAAGGGTATTTTTATGAACCAACTGTTTTAAAGAATGTTCCTGAGAATGCAGATATTTTAAGTATTGAACCTTTTGGTCCTGTTGCACCAATTATAAAAGTAACTGATGAAAGTAAAATATTTGAAATGGCGAATAGTACTGATTTTGGATTAGCTGGTTATGTATTTACTTCATCATTAAAAAGAGCCCATGTAGCTTCTGAAAACTTGGAAGTTGGAATGGTTGGTGTTAATGATATGTTGTTAGCAGCTGCCGAAATACCTTTTGGTGGAGTTAAAGAATCAGGTTTTGGTAGAGAAGGTGGCTCACTTGGTATATTAGACTACTTAGTTCCAAAATATACAAAATTTAAAATTTATTAATGGCAAAAAAGATTAAAGATATAGGAATAGATAAGAGCCTTACAAATTATGGTGATAAAGAATTTTCTTCTTATTTGAGAAGATCTTTTGCAAGATCCATGGGCTACACAACAAAATCACTAAACAAACCTATTGTTGGAATAGTAAATACAGCAAGTGGCTTAAATAGTTGTCATAGACATTTTCCAGAAATGATTGAAGCTTTAAAAAGAGGAATTCAAAGTCAAAATTGTTTAGGAGTAGATTTTCCAGTAATTTCTTTAGGAGAAGTTTATTTATCACCAACCAGCATGATGTTTAGAAATTTAATGTCAATGGATGTTGAAGAAATGATTAGAGCACAACCTGTTGATGTTGTAATCTTGCTTGGCGGTTGCGACAAAACTTTACCTGCAATGATCATGGGAGCAATATCTGCGGGCAAACCTTATGTTGTAATGCCAGCTGGTCCAATGATTACTAATAAGTATGAAAATGAAAGACTTGGCGCTTGCACAGATTGTAGAAGATATTGGGGAAAATATAGAGGTGGAGAAATATCAGATCAAAAAATTAAAGAGGTTGAAGGAAAATTAGCTGCAAGCTCTGGTACATGTGCAGTCATGGGAACCGCAAGCACAGTAGCGTGTTTAGTAGAAACAATGGGTTTATGTTTGCCTGATGCATCTAGTGTTCCAGCAGTTTATTCAGAAAGGTTAAAGTTGGCTGAACAAACAGGTGAGATTGCAGCAAAAATTGCAAATAAAAAAATTAAAAAGATCAAAAAAGTAACTGAAAAGGATATTTATAACGCATTGGTTGTTTTATTAGCTTTGGGAGGATCTACCAATGCCATTGTTCATCTAACTGCAATTGCTGGAAGAGCAGGAATTAAAGTTGATCTTAAAAAATTTAATCAAATAAGCAATAAGACGCCTGTTTTAGTTAATTTAAAGCCAACAGGCAGTTATTATATGGAAGATTTTTATCATGCAGGCGGCATGAAAGTTGTTTTAAATGAATTAAAAAATTTATTAAAAAAAGAAACATATAATATTGAAGGAAAAAAACTTAGCTCTATTATTAAAGAAAATTCAAATTGTTTTCACGATAAAGAAGTTATTAGATCAAAAAATAAACCTTTTGAAAAGCAGGGTGGTTTAGTTTCTTTATTTGGAAATATTTGTCCAAAAGGAGCAATTTTAAAAAGATCCGCAGCCGACAAAAAACTATTTGAAAAAACGGGAACCGCTTTTGTTTTTGATGATATCAAAGAAATGACAAAGAAAATTGATGATCCAAAACTAAAAATTACAAAAAATGATATTTTAGTTTTAAAAAATATTGGTCCAAAAACAGTTTATGGAATGCCAGAAGCTGGTTATCTACCTATACCAAAAAAAATATTAAAAACCGGCGTGAAAGATATGATTAGGATTTCAGACGGAAGGATGAGTGGCACAGCATTTGGAACTATTATTTTACATGTTGCACCCGAGTCTGCAATTGGAGGGCCTTTTTCGATTTTAAAAACAGGCGACAAGATTAAATTAAGTGTAAAAAATAAATCTTTAAATGTTCTTTTATCTAAAAAAGAAATGGATAAGAGATTGAAAAATGTATCAATTAAAGCACCAAAAATTAAAAGAGGGTATTTAAAACTTTATTATGACACCGTTTTACAAGCAGACGAGGGTTGTGATTTCGATTTTTTAAAATATAAGAAATAAGTATGAATTTTAAATCTTTAGCTCCAATTGGTTTTTTAGGTTTGGCATTATTAGCAATAATTTTGCCAAAAGATATTTTTACAGCTGTTTTGATTTTTTTAATGATTTTAAGTGGAGTGATTGTGATTTATACAAATATTGACATTTTTGATGATGTAGAGAGGGATAAGTAACCAATGAATATTTTTGCAATTACAACATCTTATACTTTCGAATTTGCTTTAATCTGCATGATCGCTGCTACAATTTATTTCATTTTAGAAAGATATAGTTTGAGCAATGAATATAAAATAATTTCTACATTAGCAATTTTAACCACTTCCTTGGCAGTTATAGAATATTTCAATATGAGGGACTTTTTTACTTTAGAAAATCTTTCTAAAGACAATTTAAATTATCCGACAGAATATCGCTATATTACTTGGTTAATCGCTACACCTATCATGCTTTACACATACTTTGCGTTAACAAAACTAAATAAAACTAAGAAACCAGTTGTTATTTTAACACTATCTTTAAATTTTTTAATGATTGTTTCAGGCTATTTTTCTGAAACTACTTATTCAAATGGATTAATGCCTATTGTTTTTTCTTATTCTATGTTTGCAACTGGATTTGCTTGTTGGATAGGAATTATTTATATATTTTCTGTTACGTTACCAAGGTTAGTACAGGAGCAAAATAATGCTACTACGCCTAATTGTTTAAAATGTTTAGGTGTTTTACAAAAATTAGTTATTTATGGTTGGGCAATTTATCCTTTAGGATTGTTTATTACTTTTTATGATGCTTCTATTGAAACAGCTTTAACAAGAGAAATTATTTATAATTTTGGAGATTTATTTAATAAAATTGGATTTTCACTAATTTGTTTCTTTTGTGCAAAGAAATTATCTAAAGCCTCAATTTAACCTACGGTATAAATATTGCTGGACCTAAAAGTTTTCTAGCATGCAAATCTTCATGTGCTTTTTGAGCTTCATCTAAAGAATATTTGTGTGAAATATTAATTTTGATCTTTCCATCTTTCATTGCGCTAAATACTCGATCTGCTGATAATTCAAGTTCGGGTCTTGTTGCAGTGTAAGGTAGAACTGAAGGTCTAGTAAAAAATACAGCTTTAGGAGCTAAATGTTTTTTTACATCTATAGTTGCAACCATTCCTGAGGCATTACCAAAAGATAAAAACATTCCTCTTAATTTTATAGCCTCTAAAGATTTTTCAAAGGTTTTTAATCCAACTCCGTCATATACAGCGTCTACACCTTTACCATTTGTAATTTCTAAAACTTCTTTTGCAAAATCTTGAGTAGAATAATTAATAACATGATTACACCCATTTTTTTTTGCTATTTCAATTTTTTCATCAGATCCAACAGTGCCAATTAGGGTGCAACCGATAGCTCTTGCCCATTGACAAAAAATTTGACCTACACCACCTGCTGCAGCGTGATATAAAATAGTGTCCTCTTTTTTTACTTGGTAAGCTCGATGTAACAAATACTCGCAAGTCATTCCTTTAAGAGTTATTGCACCAGCATCTTCATAACTTACTGCATCAGGCACCTTTACAAGTTTTGCCTCAGGCATTACTTGGTGTTCTGCATATGCGCCAATTGGCATTGAAGCATGTGATACACGGTCTCCAACTTTAAAAAGCTTTACATCCGATCCTACTTCTTTAATTTCACCAGCTGCCTCTAAACCAATTCCCGAAGGTAGTGGAATGGGATAAAGACCTGAGCGGTGATAAGTATCAATAAAATTAAGTCCAATTGATTTATTTTCAACTAGAACTTCATTAGGTTGTAATTTTTGTAAATCTTTATTTATAACTTTTAAAACTGATGGCGATCCAAATTCTGAGATTTCTATAACTTTTGTCATGAAGGTTTATACACTTTTAGTTATTCTCTTGTAAATCATAAATATTAAGTAACTTAACAAGATACTAAATATAATTCTTGCAAATAATATTCCGGATATATGACCGCCAACAAGTGACATTAAAATAGTGTCTTCTATTAGTGCATGCATTAAATTAAGCATAGAAACAGATAAGAAAACACTTTGTTTATCTATATTTCCTGTCTTTACTTCTTTTATTAACATTCCACCACCAAATTGGATTCCGATTGTCATTCCTACAATAATAATATTCATTGCTTCTTTTTGTATTCCAAATAATTTTAATGGCGGCATAAATATTTTTTCTACAATTTTTTCTATTCCAATTCGTCTTAAGATTTCTAAAAAAGTAGCCATCACACAAACAATGATAAAAATATAAAATAACGTAATAAATTGATCTAATAACCAGGGCCAAAAATTTGACGGCGGAGGTTTAACGGTAAAAAAAGTTGTAAATGGTTCAGTTAAAAAATTATAATTAAAGTAAATTAACTTTAGAATAAAGCCCAAAATAAAAGCCGATATTAACCTGAGTAAAGCGGTATAAACAACACTTACACCGGCAACTTTACAGATCGCACATTCAACTGGCAAGTTATGAGCAATTAAAATCATTGTAGTTAAAATTGTAATTTGAGCAACGTTTACATCAATAGATGGAAGTAGATTGATAAATAAAACTAACGCTGCATAAATATTTATTAAAAAAGCTGTTACAAAGACTAACCCTAGCTCAGGAGTTAATCCAACAAATGACATTAATGGTTCTAAGATTTTAGCTATTAGTTCTATAATTCCTGAAATTTCTAAAAGTTTAACAATAAAAACAAATGGAATTAGAATTTTATATAAAGGTATAGATATATCTTTTATATCTAAAGCTATCTTTGAGACTATTTTGTTCATTAAAATTAATTGATTGTTTCAAATAAATTAAACAATAGCTCAGATATATGTTTTGGTTTTTTATTAGAAAAGTCCGAAATCTGGTGTCTACAGCTCGTACCGTTTGCAACAATATAGTCTTGTTCATTTGAATTATTAATTTCTGGAATTAAAGTTAGATGAGCCATTTTTTTTGAGATCTCGTAGTGTTTTGAGCTATAGCCAAACGAACCTGCCATTCCACAACAGCTGCTATCAATCATTTTATTCTTTATATTTAATTCATTAAGTAATTGCGTAAGTCCTTTTGTTCTATTTTGGGATTTTTGATGACAGTGACCATGAATTAGAACATTCTTATCAAAAACTTTTGGTTTTGTTTTGTTTCCATTTTTAATTTCATTTAAAATAAATTCTTCAATTAGGTAAAATTGATTTTTAATTTTTTCTCTACCTTCTAATTTTGAGAAAGACTTAAATTCATCATTAAAAGTAAGTAAACAAGATGGTTCAATGCCTATTACCGGTAATTCATTATAATTATTTTCAATCATATATTTTGAAAATCTCTCTAATTCAGCTTTGGCTTTATCCAGCTGGCCTAAAGAGATGAAGGTTCTGCCACAACAAAGAGGTCTATCTAGACTATCATTTTGAAAACTTGGGATTATTGCTTGGTAACCGAATTTATTTAAAACTTTTATAGCATACATTAAATTTTTAATTTCAAAATTCACATTAAAAGTATCAGCAAATAAAATAACTTTTTTATCTAAATCTGGCTGGGAATTATAAATCTCCTTTAATGGATTTTGATTTTCAACAACAGGTAAAGATCTTTTTGATGAAAAACCAAACCACTCAATAATATGATTAAACACAGGAATTTTATTTAAAGTATTAATTATTGGATTAGAAATTTTTAATAACCAAATTAACTTAGGCATATTAGAAATTACACGATCTTTAATGCTCATTGTAAATTTCTGATAATAATGTGATAAAAATTCACTTTTCATTTTTGCCATATCTACAGACATCGGACATTCTCTTTGACAGGCCTTACAGCTAACGCAGAGTTCCATGGTTTCATACATTCCTTTAGAAGCAAAAGATCCTTTCGGAAGTTGATTGGATAATGCTAATCTTAAAGTATTTGCTCTTCCTCGAACTAAATCTTTTTCTTCTTTAGTAACTCTGTAAGATGGACACATAACTCCAGAGTCTAATTTTCTACATGCTCCATTATTATTGCACATTTCAACAGCATCAGAAAATTGACCCCAAGCAGACCAATCATAATGAGTTGTGATGTTTTCGGTTTTATAATCTGATTTATATCTCATTAGGGATCTATCGTCAGATTTATAGGCTCTAACAATTTTATGTGGATTAAGTAAATTCTTTTGATCAAATGTATCTTTAATTTGTTCAAATGAATTTAATATTTTTTTTCCAAACATTTTTTCGTGAAATTCAGACCTTACGATACCATCACCATGTTCACCTGAATGTGACCCTCTATATTCTTTAACCATTTCAAAAGCTTCTTCAGCGATTGCTTTCATATTTTTAATATCTTGATCAGATTTCATATTTAAAACCGGTCTTACATGAAGTGTTCCAACTGAAGCGTGTGCGTAAAACATTCCGCTAGTATTATATTTGGCAAACACATCTTTTAATCTTGATGTGTAATCAGCCAAATGTTCAAGTGTAACAGCGCAATCTTCAATAAACGCAACTGGTTTTTTATCTCCTTTCAAAGACATTAAAATATTAAGACCAGCTTTTCTAATTTCAAAAATTTCTTTTTGGTCATTTAAATTTTCATAACTTTTATAATTATTTTTTTGATTTTGTGCTTTAACTAAATTTTCCAAATCTTTAAGTTTAGATCTTGCTAAATCTAAATCGTCATCAATAAATTCTACCATTAAAACAGCTTCTGGATTTCCCAATATGTATTTTTTTATATTTTCTGCATAAATTGGAATTTGTTTTGCTAAACCAATAAGATTATGGTCTAAAAGCTCAACAGTTGTTGGTTTTAATTTAACCATTTCTTTAGTGAGTTCCATTGCTTGAGAAAAACTTTCAAAATAACAAACTCCCAAAACTTTTTGTTTAGGAATAGGCCATAGTTTTAGTTTAATTTTATTAAATAAGGAAAGTGTTCCTTCAGATCCCACGAGAACATTAGAAGTATTAAAACCTTCTGGATTTATTAAGTCTATATTATAACCTCCAACTCTTCTTTGGGTTTGAGGCCAATATTGATCAATATCATCTTTTACTTCTTCTCTAAGTTCTAAAAATTTTTTTATGATTTGATATTGTCTTCCCTGATCATTAGTTGTTTGTAGATAATTTTTATCTATATCTTCAAAAGTGTGAATAGTCCCATCATCTAATATTGCTTCTACTGCTAAAACATTATTTACCATATTTCCGTAATATAAAGATCTTGAACCACAACTATTATTTCCAGTCATACCACCAATTGTTGCACGACTGCTTGTTGAAACATCAACCGGGTACCATAATCCGTAAGGTTTAAGATAAGCATTTAGTGTATCAAGAACGATTCCTGGTTGAACCCAAACATATTTTTCTTCTACATTTAACTCTAAGATTTGATTTTGAAATTTTGAGTAATCTAAAACAATACTTTCACCTACTGTCTGCCCACATTGAGAGCTCCCACCACCTCTTGCTAAAAGTGGGATTGAGTTTTTTTGTGAATACTCCATTAAATTTAATACATCATTTTGATCTTTTGGTAGTACAGCTCCAATTGGAGTAATTTGATAAAGAGAAGAGTCGGTGCTGTATCGACCTCTGGAAAAATCGTCAAATAGGACTTTACCTTTAACTAAATTTTGAACCTCTTTTGAGATTTTAGTTATCTGCTGATTGTTAAATTTCATAATTGCAAAATATTTTCTTTAACATATAAGACCGTATGCCTAAATCAAATTCTTTCCAGCCAGGTAAGCATTTTTTACAAATACCAGGTCCAACAAACGTACCTGATAGAGTGTTGCGTGCGATGGATTACCCAACAATTGATCATAGAGGCCCTGACTTCGCCGATCTAGCGAAAAGAGTTTTAGACCGAATTAAGTTAATTTTCAAAACATCAGAACCAGTAATTATTTATCCAGGTTCAGGAACGGGAGCTTGGGAAGCGGCTATTGTTAATACTTTAAATGAAGGTGATAAAGTTTTAATGTTTGAAACTGGTCAATTCTCAACTTTATGGTGGGATATTGCTAAAAAATTTAAACTTAATGTAGATTTTATTCCAGGAGATTGGAGATCGGGTGCGGATCCAGAGGTAATAGAAAAAAAATTAAAAGAAGATAAAAACCATGAAATTAAAGCAGTTTTAGTAGTTCATAACGAAACCTCAACTGGTGTTGCAAGCAGAATAGGTGAATGTCGTAAAGCAATTGATAACGCAAAACATCCAGCGTTATTTATGGTAGATACCATTTCATCTTTAGCATCTATTGATTATAAACACGAAGAATGGAAAGTAGATGTTACAGTTGGAGGATCTCAAAAAGGATTATTATTACCTCCTGGATTATCATTTAATGCAATTAGCTCTAAAGCTTTAGAAGCACATAAAAAATCAAGTTTGCCAAAATCTTATTGGGATTGGGCGCCAATGTTAAAAAATAATGAGAATGGATTTTTTCCCTATACTCCAGCTACAAATTTATTTTATGGTTTAGATGAAGCTATCAATATGCTTTTAGAAGAAGGATTGGAAAATGTATTTGCAAGACATAACCGTCATGCTGAAGCTACGCGTTTGGCAGTTAAAGCTTGGGGACTTGAAATTCTTTGTAAAAATCCAAAAGAGTATTCTAGTTCTTTAACAGCAGTTTTGGTTCCAGATGGGCATGATGCTGATGCGCTGCGAAAAGTTATTTTAGATAATTATAATATGTCACTTGGAACTGGACTAAATAAAGTTCAAGGAAAAGTATTTAGAATTGGTCATCTTGGTGATTTTAATGATTTAATGTTAGCAGGTACATTATCAGGCGTCGAAATGGGTTTAAAAAAATCTGGAATTCCTTTTAAGCCAGGTGGAATTATGGCTGCACTAGACTATCTGTCAAAATAACTCACATTTTTTAACTCTTTAGCTATAGCAATAGTCCTTTTTTTTTTATACATTACTTTAAATTAAACAGGGGGAAATACATGAAAACATTAAGCAAAATAATTGCTTTAATCGTATCTGTAATTTTCATAAGTTCATCTGCATTTTCACTAGAATTAAAATTTGGTCACGTTGGAAAACCTGGCTCATTATTTCATGAATCAGTTGAGCATTTTGCAAAATTAGCAAATAGTCGATTAGGCAATAAAGCGAAGATCACTACATTTGGATCTTCTCAATTAGGAAAAGATAAACAGTTACTTCAAAAAGTAAAATTAGGTACTGTTAACTTTTCTTTACCTTCATCAGTAATGTCATCTGTTCATGATGAATTTGGTGTATTTGATATGCCATACATGATCAAAGACAGAAAGCACATGGCTGCTGTTGAGAAAAAAGTTTTACCAGGTATCTTTAAAAATTTAGAAAAGAAAACTGGTTATAAGGTTTTAGCTGTTTGGGAAAATGGATTTAGACAAATCACAAACAACAAAAGACCTATCAATACACCTTCTGATTTAAAAGGTATTAAACTTAGAACTCCAAAGTCAAAATGGAGAGTTAAAATGTTCCAAACTTACGGAGCAAACCCAACTCCAATGGCTTTCTCAGAAGTGTTCACTGCATTAAAAACTGGAACTATGGATGGACAAGAAAATCCATATGCTCAGATTGCTAGTGCTAAGTTTCAGGAAGTACAAAAATACTTATCAATAAGTAATCACGTGTACACTCCTGCTTATGTTGTTGTTCACAAAGATCAGTGGAATAAAGTTCCTGCTGATGTAAGAAAAATTGTTGAAAAAGCAGCACAAGACACTCAAGGTTTTGTTTATAAAAGAGCTGCAGAGCTTGAAGTATCTTTATTAAAAGTAATCAAGGATGCAGGTGTTAAAGTTAACAATGCAAACAGAGATGCTTTTGTTAAAGGAAGCGCTGCCGTTTATAAGCAATTTGGTGACGAAGTTCCAACTGGAAACGCTTTAATCAAAAAAGTTTCTGGTTTAGCTAAGTAAA
>JAYPUB010000020.1:0-18932 GCA_038133865.1 Candidatus Pelagibacteraceae bacterium | reverse complement strand
AAATTAAGTAATAGGATAAATATAATATGAGTAAAAAAATTTTAATAACAGGCGGTGCAGGTTTTATTGCACATCATGTCATTGATAAGATTTTATCTACAACTGATTGGGAAATCATTACATTAGATAGATTAGATTTTAGCGGCAATCTCAACAGACTTAAAGAGGTGGTGTCTTCTTATCCAGAAAAAGAGCAGAAAAGAGTAAGAGTAGTACATCATGATTTAAAAGCTGAATTAAATCCTGAAATTATTGCTTCTATCGGTCATGTAGATTTGATTAGTCATCTTGCCGCAGGTTCACACGTTGATAGATCTATTACTTATCCTCTAGAGTTTGTAATGGATAATGTGGTTGGAACAGCAAACATATTAGACTACGCTAGAAAATTAGACAATCTTGAAAGGTTCGCATATTTTAGCACTGATGAGGTTTTTGGACCAGCGCCTAAAGGTATTAATTATAAAGAAAATGACAGATATAATTCAACAAATCCATATTCTGCATCTAAAGCTGGTGCAGAAGAGCTCGTTGTAGCTTTTGAAAATACATACGGACTTCCTTCAATTATAACGCATACTATGAATGTGTTTGGAGAAAGACAAAATCCAGAAAAATATATTCCTATGGTAATTAAGAAGGTAAGAGATGGTGAAGTAGTAACTGTTCATTCAAATAAAGAAAAGACAGTGGCAGGATCAAGACATTATATCCATGCAGAAGATGTTGCAGACGCATTAATGTTCTTATTCAACTATAATATATCCTCAATGGAGCCAGACGAAACTGGAGCCAAATGTCAAAAATTTAATATTGTTGGAAAAGATGAAATTGATAATTTATCATTAGCCCAATTTATAGCAAAAGTCCAAAATAAAAACCTCAACTATGAGATGATTGATTTTCATTCCCAACGACCTGGACATGATTTAAGGTATGCCCTTGATGGGACAAAAATGAAAAAAATGGGCTGGGAGCCAGATTCTGCTTACGACAGACTTGAGTCTGTTGTCAATTGGTCGCTAAAGAATGATAGATGGCTATCCATTTAAAGCTATTCAGAGTCATTTACAACAGCTCTACCTTTTAATTTTTCCCAATCTTTTTCAGGTCTTACTTTCAAGTTAGTTTCCCACGCACCAGTCAAAGTGTCCATTGATAATCCAAGTGAATTTCCAAAATCAATCATTGCTTGAATGTCTTTCGGGAAACAGCTGCCACCAAACCCAAATTTTCCATCATGGCCTGGAACATTTAAATGTGAGTGACCAATTCTTCCATCTCTTATAAACCCTTCAACTGCTAAATCCCAATCTGCCCCACATTTATCAGATACCAACTTCATTTCATTCATAAATGACACCTTTGTTGCAAAAAAACAGTTATTCATGTATTTAATTAACTCTGCAGTTTCATAATTTGATTCAATTACAGGAATTGAATCTCCGAATCTCCATCTATATAAATCTGCAACTTTTTTGGTACAACGTGCTTCTCCACCAACAATAAACCTTGATTGATTTATAAAATCAAAGTTTGCACTTCTTTCTGTTAAAAATTCAGGATTAAAAACCAAATTTAATTTGGGATATTTTTCTTGAAATTTACGTGTTGATCCTGGGATCATTGTTGACCTAAGTAGTATTATATTTTCTCTTTTATTAATTTTATTTATATCATTTAAAGCACTATCAACTACTTCAAGACTGATTGAACCATCTTGATTTGATGGTGTAGGCACAGATAGAAAAATAAAGTCAGAGTGATTCATTACATCTTCAAGAGAATCTTGGGATTTATTTGGATCTTTGTCATACACTTTTACAGTGGCGTCACAACCTGTATTTGGTGAGAAACCAAATTGAACAGCACTACCGACAAAACCTTTTCCTACAATTCCAATTTTCATATTTTAACCTCAATATTTATATTATTTACAAATTAAAAATAATTCATAATCACCGTTTATAACAAATTTATTTTTTATCTATTAGGTTTCTCTTTTAAAGTTATTTTACCTATTCATTTAAAAAAAACATTTTATAGAAAGATTTTTTAGTCTATCTTAAATGAAACAAAATAAAATCGTTTTGAAAAAAATCTTAGTAGTCTTCGGAACTCGCCCTGAGGCAATAAAAATGGCCCCACTCATTTTGAAATTAAAAGAAGAAAAACAGTTTCAGATTAAAGTGTGTGTAACTGCCCAACATAGAGAAATGCTAGATCAAGTTTTAGAAATTTTTGAGATTAAGCCAGACTTTGATCTAAACGTAATGACTGATTCACAATCTCTTGAGTCACTATTTTCTACTATACTTATTAATATTTCGAAAGTATATGAAAAATTTAATCCTGATTTAATCTTAGTACATGGTGACACGTCTACTACTTTTGCATCATCACTAGCTGCATATTATAAAAAAATTCCTATAGGTCATGTAGAAGCAGGATTGAGGACAAATGATTTATTTTCTCCTTGGCCTGAAGAAGCGAACAGGAAGCTTACCGCTAGCTTGGCCAATCTTCATTTTTCTCCAACTATTGCTGCAAAAAAAAATTTAATAAATGAAGGCATTGATAATGAAAAAATTTATGTCACAGGCAATACTGTTATAGACAGTCTTTTGATTGCTAAAAATTTATTGAATTCAAATGAAAAATTAAAAAATGATATTGATCTGAAGATACCAAGATTTAATAAAGATAATAAAATGATTTTAGTTACTGGGCATAGAAGAGAAAATTTTGGCGAAGGTTTTAAACAAATATGTGAAGCAATCAAAGAAATCGCTCTAAATAATAAAAACGTAGAAGTTGTATACCCGGTACATTTAAATCCGAACGTGAAAAAACCAGTTTTTAATATTCTTTCTTCAATACCAAATATACACTTAATAGACCCCGTAGAATATTTAACATTTATTAGGTTAATGAATAAATCTTATTTAATTCTTACAGATTCAGGAGGCATTCAAGAAGAGGCACCAAGTATAGGTAAGCCTGTTATAGTTATGAGAAGCAATACGGAGAGACCAGAAGCTGTAGATGCAGGGACAGTTATTCTTGCTGGTTCCAATAAAGATAAAATTGTATCTTCAGTTGAATCATTACTAATTGACAAGGAAAAGTATTTAAAAATGAGCAAGTCTAGGAATCCTTATGGCGATGGTAATGCATCAAAAAATATAGTTGAAATATTAAAAACATTTTGAGGAAATAAAATGACTGATATTGAATCATTGTTAGAGAAAAAACAAAAAATTTGGCTAATTACTGGTGTGGCTGGTTTTATTGGATCTCATTTACTAGATTTTTTGTTACGGCACAATCAAATTGTGATAGGACTAGACAATTTTTCAACAGGTTATAATAGAAACCTTAAACTCGTAAAAAATGAATTAACAAATAATCTTTGGAATAACTTTACTTTTTATGAAGCTGATATTTGCAGATATAACAATTGTGAAGAAATTTTTTCAAATCATAAAATCGATTATGTTCTTCACCAAGCTGCACTTGGTTCAGTTCCAAGATCTATTGAAGATCCAATTAACACTAACAAAAGTAATATAAGCGGATTTTTAAATATTTTATTTCTTTCGAAAAAATATTCTGTTGATAAATTTATTTATGCAGCAAGTAGTTCTACATATGGAGATAATCTTAAGCTTCCCAAAGTGGAAGATGAGATTGGTGAGCCATTATCTCCCTACGCAATTACAAAATATGTGAACGAGCTTTATGCAAATAACTTTGCTAAAACATTTAACATGAAAGCAATCGGGTTACGATACTTTAATGTTTTTGGTCCAAGGCAATGCCCAGACGGCGCGTACGCAGCTGTTATACCTAGATGGATAAAAAGTATAAGTAAAAATCAAAAAATTGAAATTTATGGTAAAGGGGATACCACACGAGATTTTACCTATGTAGATAACGTTGTAAGAGCAAATATACTATCTGCTCTTCATGATTTTAAAAATGAAAGCCACCACGTACTTAATATTGCATGTGGAGAAAAAATCTCATTATTAGATCTTTATAATGAAATCAAATCAATAATTGGAAATGAAGATTTACAACCTATTTTCATGGACTATAGAGTTGGTGATGTAAAACATTCTTTGGCAAATATATCAAAAGCAAAAGAAGTAATAGGTTATTATCCTGAAATAAATCTTAAAGAAGGGTTAAAGAAAACGATAGAATCAATTGAGCATGGCAACAATTGAAAGCACTTCTTTACTAAAGAAACTATTTAGCGGTGCTACCTGGAGTTCTTTCGGCACAATTGTTTACAGAGCATCTGCTCTCATCT
Source organism: Candidatus Pelagibacteraceae bacterium (assembly GCA_038133865.1). GTDB lineage: Bacteria > Pseudomonadota > Alphaproteobacteria > Pelagibacterales > Pelagibacteraceae > HIMB114. The sequence goes on along the minus strand of JAYPUB010000020.1, from coordinate 14,614 downwards.
CTTTTATATTTATAGCTAGGATAATTGGAATAGAGGAGTTTGGAAAATTTTCAGTTCTTCAAGCAACAGTAGCTATGCTTTCAGTATTTGCCTGTTTTGGGTTAACTAACGCTGCAACAAGATACATAGCAAAATTTTCAGAAATATCTAAAAGCAAATATTATGAAATTATTAATTTAATATTTTTTACTGCGATTATTAGTTCTGTCATAGTTGCATCTATTTATTCAATAATAGGCCAGTTTTTCATAGAATATTCTTCAAGTATTTTTATTAATAAAAAAGCAATTTATCTTTCATCTATACTTCTTTTACTGTCATCGCATAATTCAGTAATTGAAGGAATTTTATTTGGAATGAAGCAGTTTAAATATGTAAGTATTAGCAAATTTTTTTGTGGCATAGTTCTTCTATTATCAGCTCTTTTTCTTACAAATAATTATCTTTTAAATGGAGCGCTAACTGCTCTTGTGATTTCTCAATCAATTATGTGGTTTTTGTTTGTAGCTAAAATAAGTAATAAATTGCGATTATCTTTTTTTCTAAATTTAGAAATTACCAAAAAATATTTTGATATTTTTAAAAACTTTAGCATTCCTTCTTTAATAAGCTCATCTATTTTAGCACCAACTCGATGGATTTCAATCATTTTTCTTGTAAAATTTGGTAAAGATTTAAATGAAGTTGCTATTTTCAATGCAGCCAACCAATGGGTGATAGCTTTATTGTTCTTACCAAATATCATCTCAAAAGTTTCTCTACCTATCCTATCACAGATTCCAGATAACAAGGAGGTTACATTCCTCAATTTTCTTAAAATTTCAATTGGGCTTAATTTTTTAATTGTTTTTTTATTTTCTGTTCCAATTATTTTAGGTTCATCATTCTTTATGAGCTTCTACGGAGATAGTTTTTCTGGCGGTTCAACAACCTTGAAGCTGGGCGCTGTTTCAGCTTGCTTGATATCGATTAATTCCTCTATTGGAAATGTATTTTTAAGCAAAGCAAAGTTATGGCTAGGTTTAAGTTTTAATATTGTATGGGCTTTAATAATGATTTTTTTATCTTACATCCTTAGTTTTAATGGATTTGGAGCCACGGGCTTAATGCTTGCAATACTAATAAGCTATTCTGTGCACACTATACTTCAAGTTTTTTATATTTTTAAATTTTTAAAAGTGAGTAATTAAATAATGAGCTTAACAATTGATAAGAAGGCATACATTTCTTATAAGAATTTCTTTAATTTTAAAGAAAATAGAATTGAAACAGGTGGAGTCGAAACTTACATTCTTGCTCTTTCAAAAGTTTTAAAAGAATTAGGCTATAAAGTAAAAATATATCAAGTATCTCAACAAAATTTTAAAAAAGAATTCAATAATTTTACAGTCTATGGTATAAATTGTGATGACAAAAAATATTCAGAGCAAAAAAAGATTATATATGATTGTATAAAGCTTAAATTTAATAAAAAACAAGATTTATTAATATTTGGAGCAGATCACTTTGCTGTAAATACACCCTTTTCTAATTCAATATCTATTCAACACGGAGTTTCATGGGATATAGACACTAGTTTGCTGAGTAGTGGAGATTCTTGGTTAAAAAAAACATATGAAAAAGCCAAAAGATTTAAATCTTTTGTAAGTGGGTATAGAAATTTTATCAAAGTTAAAAATACTGTTTTTGTTGATTATAACTTCTTTAACTGGATGATGACAATTCCACTACAGCGTAAGCAGAATTTCAAGGTTATTACCAATTTTGTTGTACCTTCAGGTCTGAGTGTTGCAGAAAGGAAAAAAGGAGATAAGGTAAGGATTATTTTTGCTAGAAGATTTGTCAAACATAGAGGAACACGTTTATTTTCTGAATCAATAAAGACGCTTCTACAAAAACATACGGACTTAGAAATAACTTTTGCTGGAAGAGGTCCTGAAGATATTTATCTAAAAGAATATTTTAAGAATTATAAGAACGTATATTTCACAGAATATAAGAATGAATTGAGTGCAAACTTTCATAAAGATTTTGATATTGCTGTTGTACCTTCAATTGGTTCAGAGGGAACATCACTATCACTTCTGGAGGCAATGTCAGTTGGATGCTTGGTAGTGGCAACACATGTCGGTGGCATGACAAACATTATTCTTGATAATCATAACGGTTATTTAGCAAAGCCATCTGTAAAAGATTTAACCGAAGTTATAGATAAGGCTATTTTATCAGTTGCGAATAATCAACACCTTAGATTAACATCAAACGCTAAAATGACCGTACAAGATAGTTTTTCTTTCATCAATTGGAAGAAAAAATGGATTCAATTCATTAATGGATTAGAAAACTAAATCTAAAATGAGCAAAAAGAAAATTTTAGTATTAATAGGGCTTGTAGATGAATCAAGAAAAAATAATGGAGAAACAAGAAACTTTTTAAACCTCTTTAGCTATTTAAAAGAAAACGCTAAAGATGAAGTTTTTAAGATATCAATAAACACGCAAAAAATTAAAAGTTCAGAAAATGAATATTTCTTAAAATATCCACAAAATAAAATTTTGAGAATATTTCATTGGAATTTAGTACTAATTAATAAAGTAATATTATTGAAGATTTTCAAAAAAAGGGAAGTATTCCTTCATACAAGATTTAGCAAAAGCCTTGTCCCATTTTACTTATTTTTAAATCTTTTAAACATTAGGTATTCGAATGAAATTAATTCAATAGATACATCAAAAAATTTATATAAGCTCTTTGTAAAAAAAGTGTTAGATAAATCGAGTTTTATTTTATGTTCAGAAGGTTATGGGAATTATCTAGTAGACTCCTTTTCGGTATCTCAAAACAAAATAAGAAACGCAAGTTTAGGATTTGATTACAAATTTCTTCCAGTAAAAGATCAATCTCTGTTAGATGAAATATTTAGTTGGAAAAAAGAAAGTTGTCTATTTTTATTTTTAGGTAATGCTGCAGAATATCAAGGAATAATGTATTTTGTAAATGAATTCAAATACCTAGTGGACAATGAAAATCTTGACTTAAAGTTTTTGCTTGTTGGTAATGGTGAAGAAGTCCCAACTATAAAAAAGAAAATTATAGGAGATGGTATGTCGGGAAGATTTATGCATATTGATTACGTAGAAGAAAGCGAATTAAATCACATATGTATTTTGGCGGATATAGGCTTATCTATCTTTTCTCCTTTCAGGGGTAGCCATGGAACAATTTCTGGATTAAAGACCTTTACATACTTATTAAATTCCTTACCAATAATTACTTCCATCATGGATGACAAAGCAAAAATGATAGAAAAAAGCAGATACGGTTGGGTTGTTAAAAATTTTTCAAAAGATAATATAAGGAAAATTATTAAATCTTCTGTTAGTCAACAAAAAGAATTTAAGGATAATATATCAGGTGAATTAGAGGAATTAAGGCAAAAATTTTCATGGAAGCAAAGACATGAATTATGCGTCAGAGAAATCGAAAAAGAAGTTTATAAATATGATTAATTTTTTTAGAGCCGAAGTATTTGTTCTCACATTTCTATTTTCTAGTATTCTTGGAAACTACTTGGGTTACTTATTTTTTTTATCATTGCCTCTATCTTATCTCATTTCATTGAGCCTGATTTTTATGTCATTAACCCTTCTTGGAAAAAAAATTATAATACCAGAAAATGGTTTAGTGCCTTTTTCCTTAATTTTATTTTTATCTTTTTCTGCACTTTCTTTAATATGGACACCAAGTGTTGATATTGGTCAAATAAAAATTGTTAAACTAATTCTTACAACAACAGTTCTTTATTTCATCTCCTCAATTAACTTCAAAAAAGATGAATATATGAACGCTTTCATTTTGATTATTCTTATAATAACTCTTCAATTGATCTTCAATGGTCACTCTTTAGATCTATTTAATTCAATTTTCTTTGGAGCTAGAATGCTAATAGATGAAGGATATACAACAAATTATGGATATTTATTTAGCTTTCTTAGTTTGATAATTATTTATTTATATTTTTTAGGTAATTTAAGATTAAAAAATCTATTATTATTTCCGCTCGTTTTTTTCTTACTTTTAAGTTTTTTTTCGGGAAATAGAGGATCAATATTATCCTTATTTTTAGGTACAATAACTATGCTATTCACTAGTAGAGATAATTTCAACTTTTCTTTAAGAACTGTAACTGGCATCATTGGCTTCTTATTATTTTTTGCATTTATTTCAACAAATTATGATGGTTTAGGTATTATTTTTAATAAGAGAGTTACTGATATTGGTTCCTTATTCTCCATTCAAGAGAGAATTATACATTTTAATTTGGCACTAGATATTTTGTCAAATTCCTCTTTTTTAGAATTATTATTTGGGCATGGGATTAGCAGTTATGGATATATTATCTCAGGATATGAGATAAGACTTTATCCTCATAATATTTTGTTGGAAGTTTTAATTGAAAATGGATTTATTGGCACTTTATTTCTTTTATCTGCTTTCATTTTTTCAATATTAAATGTGAATAGGATAAAAGTTTTCAACAAAAATTTCTATGTATTTTTCATGTCATTTTTTATTTTTTTATTTACGAGATCATTGTCGTCAGGCTCTTTGGATGAGAACTTTTTAATTTTTGGATTATTATTAATAACTTGCTACGATAGAAAATTTCATCATGAATAATATACCAATACTTTATTATCATTCTGTTGCAAATCACAAAAAATCATCAAATTGGTCCTTTTTATCTTGCCCAATAAAAGTATTTAAATCTCAAATTAATCTACTAGCAAGGAAGGGGTATTATTTCTGTGACTGGAATGAGTTATTTGCTCACATAAATGGCGAGAAAATTCTAGGTAAAAAGACTGTAATGATTCAGTTTGATGATGGCTTTTTAGACAATTGGACCACAGTTTATCCTTTTATGAAGAAAAAAAATCTGAAGTTCTCAGTTTTATTAACATCTGATTTTATTGAAGAAAGCAATTCACCAAGAGAATTTGTAAATGAAACTTTAAATGAAGACAAATCAAAGTGGTGGGGGTATTTAAACAAATCAGAGATAAAAATTATGTCAAATTCTGGCATTGTTGATTTTCAATCACATGCTAAAACACATACTTGGTACCCTTCAAGTGACAAACTAACAGATATATCTGTCGAAAATAATTTATATCCACATATAATATGGAATACTAAAACTAAGCAAAAACCATTATGGCTCAATGAAGAAAATTTTTATATCGAGGGCTACCCAATTTTTGAACATAAGAAATCTCTGGAGCTTGATAGAGCTTTTAATGTTAAAGAAGAGGTGATTCAGCATCTTAAAAGCCTCTACAATAGTAAAAAATCACATAAAGAAAATATGGAGTTTTATAAGAAGGAAATTGAATATATAAAAAATAAAGCAGAAATAGGATCATATGAAACCATTGAAGAAGGAAATAAAAGAATAAAAAATGAATTATTAGAATCAAAAAATAAAATTCAAGCCATAACAGCTAATCCGTGTAAATACTTGATTTTTCCAGGTGGAGGCAACAATTTAGAAACAATAAATATTGCAAAATCATTAGGATATAGGCTTGTTTCAAAAGGTATAAAGCCTAATAGTTTTAATTCAAAAAATTATCAGATTTCGAGGTATGCAGGATACAAAAGCTTCAATTTATTTAATATTCAATTAAATAAATCTCTTATTCAAGCACAACTTTACAGGGCAAAGTCTAATAAATTAATTGATCCAATATTTAATATCGCAAAAAAGGTCTTATAAAGTGATTTTTTTAAAAAATATCTTTATCACAATGGCTAATCAATATGTTTTAAACTACAAGTATGGAAACTTACCCTTTATTTCTAAGTTTAATGAACAGCATAAAAAGGCACCAAATGATATTGGAGACGAGAAATTTATTTTAAATCTAAAAAACTTTCTAATCTACGCAGAAAAAAATATTAAATTTTATAAGGGAATAAATGCCAATATCTGCGCCTCAAATTATTCTGCTTTTAAAAAACTACCAATCTTAAAAAAGAAAAGCATTAAAGATAATTTTAGCGATATATCATGTAATAGCGCAAATCTCTTTAACTCCATTTCTTTTCAAACTAGTGGTACTTCTGGAGCTCCACTTTCTGGAAGAATTTATAAGTCAGATATAAAAAAAAGATTTTTAAGAGTTTTAAAAGCAAAGAATGAATTTGGGATTGATTTTTCACTTAATTATGCTCGTTTCACCAACTTTTCATTTTATGGAAATGATATAATGCTCCAGGATATGATAAATAAACATTTTTTTCTGTCGATTAATGATTTATCACCTGAAACAATCTCTAGCTATGCTGATTATATTTCGAAGTATCAAATTGGAATTATTGAAGGCTATCCGTCGACAATTTTTTCACTAGTTGTCTTGCTTAAAAAAAATAATATTTCTTTAAGCTGCGTAAAGCATATCATTACAACTGCTGAAAAATTAACACATGAACAAAAATATGAAATAGAGAATTATTTTGGTTGTTCAATTTTTGATTATTATGGTTCTAATGAGCAATCGGCCTTCATAAAATTAACTAAAGCTGGCTACTATGTTTCTGATAGAATAATTGCTTTTATAGAAATTCTGAATAGTCAAAATATGTTATGCAAAGAAGGCGAAGAAGGAAGACTAATTGTAACAAGTTTCACTAGTAGAGCATTACCATTAATAAGGTATGACATTGGCGATAGATGTAAAGTTAAAAAAGTCTCATATTCTAAAAATGGATTCCCATCATATCAGATTGATGAAATAGTTGGGAGAGAAGAAGATACTTTAGTTTTAGATAACGGAAAAAGAGTGAATATATTTTATTCAACTTTTAAATTTTTACCTGAGAAAATTTATGCCTCACAAATTCTAATAGATAAAAAAACAAAAATAGCCAAGCTAAATTATTGTTCGGATTCTAAGATCGATAAAATTTTATTTAAAAAATTTAGTAAGAATCTATATGAAAGAATAGGATTAGATTATCAGATCAAACTAAAACATGTAGATAAACTTATACCTGATAAATCTGGAAAAGTAAGGGCGGTATATATCAAATGAGTATTTTATTTTTAATCCCAACTTTATCGCAGGGTGGAGCAGAATCATTCTTGTTAAAATTTGCGATTGAGCTCTCTAAGAATAAAAACATTAGTATACACATCTTTGTTTTACAAAAAGATTTAACCATGGTTCCTAAAACTTTACCTGAAAATATTAAGATTAAAGAATTTGGTTTGAGTAAATCAGTAAAATCAGCTTGTTCATTCATAAAGTTCTATAAGAATGTAAAAAAACTGAGTCCTGATGTAATTCACTCTCATATGTTTTTTTCAAATATCATTGCAAGATTATTTAAAAATAAAAAAAATAAAATTATTAATCACTACCATGGCTTATCACCTTGGTTTAATTTCTTCCATTATGCTTTAGAAAAAATAACCCAAAAATATGTAGATTATTGCATAGTAACCTCTCAGCAAAGTTTTGACCTTAGACTCCAAAGAGAAAAAATCGCTAAAAATAAACTTAAGTTAGTTTACAATTCTATCTCTCTACCACTTGAATACAAAAAAAATTCTCATGACAATAAAAATTTTATTTTTGGAATGGCATGCAGACTAATACCATTAAAAAATATTGAGCTAGCAATAGATTATATTTTTGAGCTTAATAAGATTAATAATATTTATAGCTTAACGATTGCTGGCGATGGTCCAGAAAAGGAAAAAATAAAAAAATATATTGAAAAAAGAGAATTAAAATCAAAGGTTCAGTTGTTAGGGTTTGTTGCAAATATGGATACCTTTTACAAACATATAGATGGTCTTATTATTACCTCTGATATAGAAGATTTTCCTATGACAGCAATTGAAGCAATGAGCTACAATCTTCCAGTTTTGTCGAAGCCTCTTGGAGATATACCACAATTAGTAAAATCCGGTAAAGGAATAATTCTGAATACTTTAAATGAACAAGAAGTAAGAAAAATTAATCACTTTGTATTAGATAGTTTTAATAAAACTGATATAAAAAATAGACTAGCTATAGAGACTAATTATTCTATGTCAAATTGTAAAAATCGCATTATGAGTCTCTATGAAAAATAATAAGATTATTTTTATAGTAAATAAAGATAGTTTTTTTATTTCTCACAGATTATCGCTAGCTAAAGAAGCGCTTAGTAGAGGAATGGAAGTACATCTTATCTGTAAATTTTCGAAATTTGAGGAAGAATTAATGTCTTTAGGGGTAAAGACGCATAATATAAATTTTAGCAATAATACAAATTTATTTAGGGAAATTGTAATAATTCTCACAATCAGAAAACTAATAAAAGATATAATCCCAGATATAGTTCATTGTATATCTATAAAACCAGTTATTTATACAGGGTTAATTATATCATCGTTCAGTAAAGAAATTAAATTTGTAGCAGCAATATCTGGATTAGGATCCATGTTTATTGGAAAAAAGTTATTACATAAAATTAGAAGAAAATTTTTTTTAATTTTGTATAAAATTGCACTTAACGGTAAAGCTAAGGTTATTTTCCAGAACGACGATGATAAAAAATTATTTTTAGAAAATAACATAATAAATAATTCACAGACATTTCTTATAAGAGGGTCAGGAGTTGACCTCAATAAATTCTATTATGAAGTTGAATCTATTTCTTCAATCAAAGTTATTTTCTTAGGTAGATTGCTTAAAGATAAGGGCATTACAGAATTTATTGATTCAGCAAGATTGACAAGGAATATACACCCCGAAATTAAATTTCTTGTAGTAGGTGATAGTGATTATAATAATCCATCATCAATTTCTAATGAGCAGATATTATCGTGGAAAGATGAAGGTGTTGTAGAATTCTTAGGTTATAAAAAAAATATAGACGAGATATTAAGAAAATCAAATATTGTAGTTTTGCCATCATATAGAGAAGGCTTACCAAAGGTATTAATAGAAGCTGCTTCAACTGGAAGATCAGTAGTTACCACAAATGTTCCTGGATGTCGAGATGCAATTATTAATAATAAAACTGGTTTATTGGTACCTGTTAAAGATTCAGAAGCATTGCATAAAGCTATCGTCAGGCTAGCTTTAAATAATGATCTTAGATTAAAATTTGGAAAGAATGGTAGGAAATTTGCCGAAATGAAATTTTCTATTGATGATGTTATTAGAAAACATTTTCATTTATATGAAAATGTTTAAATCAAATTTTTTACACAGAAATTCAATCCTCTCCATTTGCTCAAAGTATTTTTTCTCATTAAAACTATAAGGATCATAAACTCTTAAATTTGGATAACCGAAGTTAAAAAGCTTTATTTTTTCATGATGGCCAGAAAACATAGAATTTAATTTTCCAAGAATGAAAAAATCTAAGCATATAACTGCAGTAGCATTAGACACCATTGAAGAATTGATTTTTTTTGGAACATGATGTAAGTCTTTTATTTTTTTTAATTTTAAAAATTTCTCTGATCTAATATCCATGCCAATACTATGTTTGGGAGAAATTCCAGCAGATTTGAAATTAAATTGAGGATAATAATGTTGAAATAGTTTTTCAGCGACTGGACTTCTGCAGTAATTTGCAAGACAAACAAAGATTATTTCTTTTTGATTAGTTCCCACTATTTCTAATTAAGCTATCAACACTATTAATAAATGTTGAAAAAGGAAAAAATTGAGATATTACCTTATTCCATCTTGCTGTGCCACTTGCATTAACGAATACAATATCGTTATTTTTTAAATAAAAGTTTTCAGCTTGAACAAATCCAACTGGAGAAGATAAGTCAGCTCTAAATATTTTAGCTTCATTTTCAGAAAAAGATCTGATAACAAAAACATCTTTACCATCCGCAGTTTCGGTCCTAAGACCTTTAACTTCTCCTATTGCATCTGAAAGCGAAAGCGGTATATCATTTAGATTGATTTTTTGAGGAATAGTAACCTCACCTAAAACATATATTTTTTGGGAATTGAATTGAGCAACTGTAACATCAACTTGAGGCTTATTAAAAGATTCTTCCAATTTCAATGAAATTATATCTCTAATTTCACTAGCTGTTTTATCTACTGCATTAATTTTACCAACAAAAGGAAAGTACATCATTCCATCAGAACCAACTGTGCGTAAATATGCATTTTCATTTGTACCATATGATGAAGGAAAAATATTTTCATACCCCCATACTGTAACTACAATTTTATCCCCATTTCCAATTCTATAAGGAACCAGGTTTAAGGATTCATTTGCGTCTGCAATGTTTATAACTTCTAATTTAGTGTTAGAGTCTTTTAAATGAACAAACTCAGTTCCTTCTTTACCTTTTTTTATGTCGTCAAGATGCATTCCAGGTGAGATAGCACATCCTGATAAAGTTATAAAAATGATGAGACTAGCTATTTTGTTCATAATCATATGAGTCGTATAAATATTTATTTGCGTAGTATTGGTATTCATAGTTTCCATAAAGCCCATAATATCCATAATAACCTTGTGGTTTTTTGTAGTCATTGTAAATGAAGCCATCTGGATCTAGCCCCATTTGATTGAAGAGCTTAATACTTTGATAAATTTCACTAGATTTAGTCAAATTATGTCTTAAAATGAAAAGGTTTAAATTAGATAAACCTAAAATAGCTGAAGTATCAGAAACAGATAAAATTGGTGCTGTATCAAAGATTATATAGTCAAATTCTTTGCTTAATTCCATAATTTTTTCTTCATATTTATCATTGTAAATAAGTTGAAAGCTATTTGATAATTTAGTGATTTTTGGAATAAGATATAAGTTTTCAGAAACTTTTATCTGATCAAGATTATCGTTTGAAAGCTTATAGAAACTTTTTTCATTTATTTTTTTTACATTAAAAGCTTCATGTTGATCACCTCTTTTAAAATCCGCATCAATTAAAAGAGTTTTATTACCAAGTTCAGCCAATCTTTTAGCACAGAGCCTTGAAAGTGAGCTCTTACCATTTTTTGGAGTTGCACTTGTCAGAGAAAGAATTTTTTTATCATAGTTCTTATCTTCATAAAGTTTGTCTATTCCTAAAAGTACAGAATCTATACCATGAGATATTCTGTCATCATCAATTTCAGTATTCTCTTCTTCGTCAAAATTAGGTATTACCCCTAAAATTCCAATATTATCAGTTATTTCTGAAAGTTCAGCAGGATTTGTAATGGGTAAAAAGTACATTCCCCTTAAAATTGCTACTAATACTGATATTATCAATGAAAGCATAAAAGCCATTAAAACAAGTGTAGATTTTGGACTTAAGACTCCACTGACATAACCAACATCTATTATTCTTATACTTCCTAGTGTACTTGCCTCTTTTATCGAAAACTCAAGACGTTTGGCAACTAGATTTGAAAAAATTTCTTCAGTTCTTTCTACACCTCTCAATAAACTAATATATTCTTGTTGAGCTAGCGGGAGCTTTTTAATATCATTATTGATATTGTTTTTTTGTTTTATAAGCGTTTCTCTTTGATCAATCAAATCTAAGTAAATCCTATTTGATTCTGTATATGAGTTAGACGCAGTATTAATTTTAATATCTACTTCATTTATCATTTTTTGAACTTCAGATAATGATAAAATTAATGATTGGGTTTCTAGGTCAACATTTATTGAATTAGTTGATTCTTGAAACTGTCTAAGTTGTTCTTTCTCAATTTTTAACTCTTTTTCAATTGTTGAAATTCTAGAATCAAGAAATTCTATAGCCTTGGTTGCTTCTTCTGATTCTGCTAATATTCCTGAAGCTAAGTATGATTCATTTGTGTAATTAAGCACATTAATACCTTCAATAGGATCATATGTAGTGAAGGAAATTTTGAAAACTTCTCCAGAAATATCAGTATTTCTACCGAAAGGTGCACTTGAAGATATTTGGAATCTATTTATAAAGCCTTTGTAAACAATAGATGGATTTTTATAAGTAAAGTTAATTTTCTTTTGAAATAATTTTTCATTTTCTGGTTTTGTAATTAATCCACTTATCAAAGTATTTTCAAAAGGAGCATCATAAGGAGCAGAAATAATAACATTGTTATCATCCATAATTTTGAAACCAGAATTATTAAAAGTGATTGAAAGTTCTTCATAGAAATTGCTAAATAAATCAAGTTCTTTAAATATTTTCTTATCCATATAACTTAAATCAGAAGAAGATATGTGAATATTATGAGTTTTAATAACATCCAACATAATTGATCTTGAAGTATAAATACTACGAAATGAATTTACTCCACCAGATTCAGAATTTGAAAGATAGAAATCCATAAGCATATCTTGCGGAAATTGTGATTTCTCAGGTTGAATTTGTACTAAACTAGAAATTTCATAATTCTTATCAGCAAAAAGGAAATAAGTAACAGAAGAAGCAGTGGCTATAAATACTATCGCAATTATCATTTTAGATTGCATAAGCAGAAATCGTAAAATTTTTAAAAGATCAATAGATTTTTCATTCATGATTCAAATATCAGTTGTTTGTAATATTGTTCGATAGTTTATTATTAAAATAATGTTTTTACTATTCCTTTTTTATAATTTAATTTACTTCTTCAATTAACTCAAATTGTAAAAAAATGATATTTTGGTTCACAGGACAACCGGGTAGCGGTAAGACCACTTTAGCTAACAAGCTTATTGACGTAATAAGTTCAGAAAATAGTAAAGCTAAAATTATTAATATTGATGGTGATGATCTTAGGTCTATTAGTAAAAATAAAGATTATTCAAAAGCTGGAAGAATTAAGAACATATCTACTGCAATTTCAATAGTACGATTTCTAGCAAATAAGGGATATATATGTGTTATTTCAATTGTTGCTCCTTACAGATTTCTTAGAGATGAATTAAAAGAAGACTTTAATTTTCTTGAAGTTTATTTACATACTGATGAAATAAGAGGTAGAGAAGATTTTTTTGCAGAAGATTATGAGAAACCGATAGATCCAAACACTTTGAGTTTAGATACAGGAAAATTAAATATAAAGGAGTGTATTGATGAAATACTCGATGTTTATAGGTAGGTGGCAACCTTGGCATGATGGCCATCGTTGGTTAATTGATCAAAGACTCAATGAAGGGAAAAATGTACTGATTTGTATTAGAGAGGTTGATATAAATGATGCTAATCCATACAATCCAAGAGAGGTAAAAAAAAATATTGAAAAAAACTTGAGTGATTTAATTGAAAATAATAAAGTAAAAGTAATAATAATTCCAGATATTGAATCAGTCAATTATGGAAGAGGAGTTGGGTATGAAATAATTGAACATGTCCCTCCAAATGAAATTGGTAAAATTTCTGCGACTGAAATTAGAAAAAAAATTTTTAATAAAAGTTAATTAATCATCTGACTCATTTATTTAACGACTTATTCTTTTTTTATACTATATTTCTCTTAAGTAATTTCAAAATTTCTCTTAAGTAATTTCAAAAAATTATAAACAAATTAATTAGGAATTAAGCTATGAAAATTAAAAAAATATTTATGTATTTCATGTTTGCCTCATTAGTCTTAGTTAGGTTGTGATGGCTGCGATGATGATGACAATCCTTCTGGTCCGACTGACCCTACTTATACTACTGGTACAGCGACATTTGGTGATTCTACAGGAGAAGATGTTATTTATGGAGTAGAAAAAATTGCTGATTATTCATCAGCTAGTTCTGACATTGATTTTAAGAAAATACAATCTTTATCTTTTTTTATATCGTTGGCTATACTTGTTTTATTTCTTTTGATAGGTAGACAGGTAATTATTTATTTTTATACAGTAGAATATATTGAAGCTTATAATTTAACTATTATACTTCTTTCAGGTCAGTTCATACACTCTTTTTTTAATCCATATAGCATTTTTCTAAAGGTAAAAGGTAGTGCAATAAAATCATCGTTAAGTAAATTATTATTTACAATATTGATGGTTTTTGCAAACTATTTTTTATATGACTATTTTGGAATAGATTTAGTAGCATATAGTTATGTATTATTCATATATATAATTTGGAATCTATACATATATCAAAGTTTTAAAGATTTAAAGAAAAGGGCCCATAGCTCAATTGGTTAGAGCAACGGACTCATAATCCGCAGGTTCGGGGTTCAAGTCCCTGTGGGCCCACAAATGAGCAGTCATTCATTTATATACGATCCAAAGAACGAAAATATTTTTATTAATATTAATGGTGAGCTATATCCAAGAAGCGAAGCTAAAATCTCAGTATTTGATAGTGGGTTTTTATTAGGAGACGGTGTATGGGAAGGTATTAGATTGCACCAATCTAAACTTATGTTTATTGATGAACATTTAGATAGATTATTTGAAAGTGCAGCGGGGATTTCTTTAAATATTCCTTTTTCAAAGAAAAACATAATTGATGAAATTAATAAAGTCTTATCAAAAAACTCCATGACAGATCATGTTCATATAAGATTAGTAATTTCAAGAGGTGATAAAATAACTCCATACCAAAACCCTAATGCAAATAGAGGGCCAATAAATTTCGTTATAATTCCTGAATATAAAAAAAC
>JAYPUB010000019.1:0-19944 GCA_038133865.1 Candidatus Pelagibacteraceae bacterium | reverse complement strand
CAAAACTCATAATAACTTTTTTTCCATCAGGAGAAAATCTTGGTGCAAAAGTCATGCCAGGAAAATCTCCTACAACCTCTTGAATTCCGGTTTCTATATTTAATAAGTACACTCGTGGTAAATTTTTAAAGTAAGACATGTAAGTAACCATTTTTCCGTTAGGACTGAAACGTGGTGTTAAAACCAGTTCATTGCCTAAAGTCAAAAATTTATTATTTGCACCGTCCTGATCCATGATAGCAAGTTTTTTTACCCTTTGTGTTTTAGAACCACTTTCGGCAACATATATAATTCTAGTATCAAAGTACCCTTCTTCACCAGTAAGCCTTTGATAAATTTTATCTGAGATAATATGAGCAATTCTTCTCCACGAAGATGGTGTTGCAAACAAAGCTAATCCTTCAATTTCTTTTGCAGAAACAACATCCCAAAGTCTAAACTCAACTCTTAATCTTCCTTTTTCATCAATTTTAAGTTTTCCTGAAACCATAATTTGCGCTTTAATTAATCTCCAGTCCTCAAACCTTGGTTTAAGGTGAGATAATTTTGGTTTTTGAATATAAGATTTATTATCTAACACATAAAATAATCCAGATCGCATAAGATTACCTTTGATCACTTTTGGTAAGTTTTCATCTAGTTTTAATTTTTTTATTTTTTCTGAAAACTTTTCTGGATTATCAACATAAAAATTTGAGATTGCTGTAGGTAACGGCTCAAGATTTCCTCTGGTAATATCAATCGTTACAACTGCAAATGAATTGCTAGTAAATAAAATAAATAATATTGTTAAAATAATTTTTTTCATTACTACCCTCTTAACATTTCCTTTGCGTCAAAATTAAGTTGTAAATCTTTCCATTTATCATGTCCAGTTGCTGGCATTTTTAAAGGATTGCAAAGTCTAACAGCTCTTAGTGCACTTTCTGCTAAAACTTTATAAAATCCTTGCCCCGGTCTATTCATTCTTACGTGATCTAATATCTCTGAACTGATTATAGATCCATCTTTATTTAGTTTTAATCTTATTCTGACTGTTAAGTCCTCATCATAGGGTAAGCCTAGTGGAATATTCCAACATTTAAAGATTTGAGCTTTAATTGCATCCTCTTGAGTTATTGATAAACCTTTATCTAAGCTGACTGTTGAGTCTTGATCTTGAGTAATTTCTAGGCTCTTTTTTTTCTGAATATCAGCAGTTTCTTCTTTAGATTTGTCAATAAGTGCCGCAATTTTATTTGGATCAAATAGCTCTTTTTTCTCAAATTCAGACGATTGCCTAATTTCATCTTTTACTTCTTCTGGATTTTGCTTATCTGTTTCCTTGGGTTTTTGCTTCTTTATTTGATCAGGCATTGGGACTGCATCTTGTTTTTCTTTCTTAATAATTTTTGGAGGAGCTTGCTTAGTTACGACTCTTTCTTTTTTTTCTTCTTTAATTTTATCAATAATTTCCCTGGCCTTCGGGGCAAAAGGTAAAGCTGTTTTTTCTGAAATTTGTATTAAATCGATTGATATAATTGGAGGTACATCGATTGGTTTTTTCATAACAAAAGGTAAGGTAAAAAACGTAATCGCAAAAATTCCTAGGTGAAAAAGGACTGATAACGATAAACTTCTAAACATAAACTAACGCTTAGTTTCAGTTATTAAAGCTACCTTTGTAAAACCATTGCCAGATAAATTACCCATAATCTCAATTACACGTCCATAATTTAAATTTTTATCTCCACGAACATAAATTCTTGTATCAGTTCTATTTTTTGAAATAGCTAAAAGTTTTGGAACTAAATCAGAAAAACCAACTCTAGTATCTTGAATAAATAATTCTCCTTTAGCGTTTATACTGACAGTTAAAGGTTCGTTATCATCGGGTAAAGAGTCTGCGTTAGTTTCTGGAAGATTGACTGGAACTCCCACTGTTAACATTGGGGCAGTTACCATAAAAACAATTAACAGAACTAACATGACATCAACAAATGGGGTTACGTTTATTTCGCTTATAGGAGAGTTTGTCCTTGATGTATTTTTATTTAGATTAACACCCATTTAAATGATTGAAATAAAAGTTTGAGTAAAGTTTTCTAATTTTTGAGTATACTTTCTAGAATTACTAGTAAATTTATTATAAGCAACAACGGCTGGAATAGCTGCAAGCAATCCGAGTGCAGTAGCAAATAAAGCTTCAGCAATACCGGGTGCAACAATAGCTAAACTCGTGTTTCTGGAAATTGCGATAGACTGAAATGAATTCATAATTCCCCAAACAGTTCCAAACAATCCAATAAAAGGTGCTACAGATCCAACTGTAGCCAAAAAAGTTAATTTATTCTCATACTTCTCAACCTCTTTATCAATTGCTACATCCATGACTCTTTTAACCTTCTCCGATAAAACGTTCTGTGATTGGTTTTTATTTTCTGCTAAATATTTTGCTCCTGATCTAAAAACTATTGTCATTGGATCTTCGCTATCTGAACTGGTTTTATCTAATAAAGTTTTTACTGATTTGGAGTTAATAAAATCTTCTTCAAATTCCTCTGTACTTTTATTAATTTTTTTAAAAACTTTATATTTTTCAAAAATTAAAGCCCATGAATAAACTGATGCTAAAATTAAAATGATGATTACTGATTTTACAATAAAATCTGCTCTTGTAAAAAGAGTCCAAAATGAAAAATCTGCTGCAGCAATTGCGGAAGCTGCGGCTCCTACTTGTGGTTCCATATTAATTACTTCCTATTTTTGAAAATTGTCATTAATGTGTCAGTGACTTATTAATATTTGTTATTAAATACAACTTTTGAAAGATTTATATAGCTCTTCAGGCATCTTTTTGGGTTTTCCAGATTGATCAATCACTGCAAGCTCAACTTTAGCTTTAACTCGTAACTCATTTTTAACCTTTGCAGATTGAATTAGGTTAATTCTTACTGGTGAGATTTTTAATAACTCTGAAACAATTTCAACTTCTTCTTCAAATTTTACCGGTTTTTCATAATCGGTATAACAAGATCTCACTACAATAAATGTATCTATATTATTTAATTTTTTATGATCAAAACCCAGAGAGTAGATCCATTCAGTTCTCGCTCTCTCAAAATATTTAAGATAGTTGGCATAGTAAACAATTCCCCCAGCATCTGTATCCTCATAATAGATTTTAGTTTTATAAATAAATGCTTTAGCCATGAAATCCCTCATTATTAAAATGATCCAAAAAATACCGTCCAATTAAAATTGCATCAGCTTTATTTGCATCTTTTTTTTTTGCCATATCATTTGAAAAACTTGGAAAAAGTTCTGTAGCCTTAGTTCTACTTGCATCTTTAGAGGATCCAATAAGATTAAAGTGTTTTTTCCATTTTACAGGTCTTACAAAATAAATAGGCAAAGTAAGTGCGGAGCATATACCTTTAATAACACCAAATGATTGACCAAAATTAAACATACTTGTTACACCTTGGCCTGGCATTGCAGTTACATGTTCAATCACAACTGCGACCTCTTGAGATCCATTCACTCTATTTTTAATTTCTAAAGCTAATTGGGCTGCATTAATTTGTTTCTTATTTTTTTTACCTTCGCTCATAGTGGGCATATCAATGACTTCTCTTAATTTCTTATGCTCATAAACACTTAATGCTCCACTTACTCCCGGGTCTATTCCAAAAACAATCAAGACGATATCTCCTCTAAAATTTTTTGATCAACCTCAAAATTAGCATATACTTTTTGAACATCATCATCATCTTCTAATGCCTCAATAAAGTGAATAATTTTCTCAAAACCTTGTTTATCTACTTTAATTGTACTTTTAGGATTATAAATAATACCGCTAAAACTTAATTCATATTTTTTTTCTAAATCAATTTGCAAAGAGTGAAGTTCATTTTTTTTAGAAAAAATTTCATAAAAATCACCTTCAACTTTAAAATCATTTGCTCCACTATTTGTTGAGATTTCAAAAATTTCTTCTTCTGAGCAGATTTCTTTTTTAACTCTAATTAAACCACAAACTTCAAATTGATATGAAACAGAACCTTCAGATCCTAGTGAACATCCATTTTTTTCAAAAATAGATCTTACATTTGAAATAGTTCTATTCTTATTATCAGTTAAAGCTTCAACAATAATTCCTGTTCCCGATGGACCAAAACCCTCATAAATAACAGATTCATAACTTGCACCGTCGTTACCCTGTGATTTTTTTATAGCGCGATCAATATTTTCTTTTGGCATATTTGCTTCTTTAGCAGCTTGAACTGCTGACCTTAACCTGGGGTTCATATTTGGATCCGGCATGCCAAGTTTTGCGGCAACTGTAATCTCGCGACTTAATTTTGAAAAAAGTTTTGACCTTTGTTTATCAGCTTTACCCTTTTTATGTTTAATTCCTGCCCAATGTGAATGTCCAGCCATACTAACTCTTACTAAATTTTAAATTTCCACCTATCATAATAGGCTCAATATCTTTTGCTAAACCTGTTTTATCATCAGCTACAACTTTTATTCCGGTTATTGTTGCATCTTTATTCTCTGGAATAAGTCTTTCACTCTTTTTATTAAAGAATTTTAAAATTGCATTTTCTTTATCCATACCAATTACTGAGTTATAATCCCCACACATTCCCGCATCTGTTTGGTAGGCTGTACCCTTTTCTAAAATTCGATAATCAAGAGTCGGTGTATGAGTATGTGTTCCTACTACAAAAGTAGCTTTTCCATCGAGCAAATGGCCCATGGCTTGTTTTTCACTTGTGATCTCAGCATGAAAGTCAACGGCTAAAAAATCAACTTCTTTTTTTAAATTAATTTTTTTTATTTTTTCTTCAATATAAGGAAAAACATCTTCACATTTTTTCATATAAACATTCCCCATCAAATTCATTACACCAACTTTAAAGCCTTTTTTTTCAAAAATTTCAAAACCTCTACCAGGTGTTCCATCTACAAAATTCATAGGCCTTAGTAATCTCTTTTCTTTAATAATATGATTCATAGTTTCTTTTTGATCCCAAATATGATTCCCGGATGTAATCACATCAACTCCAGCCTTAAATAAATTGTTACAAATCTCTTCTGTAATTCCATAACCTCCAGCTGAATTTTCTCCATTTGCAATTACAAAATCAATTTCATATTGATTTATTAAATCACTAAGTTTTTGAATTACAATATTTCTACCAGCTCTTCCTACAATGTCTCCTAGAAATAAAAAATTCATTAATGTATCAAGCTCTTTTCTGTAAGGATGTAATCTAATTTTTTATCATGTTGTTCGCAGGGGATTTTTTTTGCCTGCTGAAATGAAAAAGCAATACCAATTGATATAACATTTTTTTGGTTACTTGTTTGATTTAGAAATCGATCATAGAAACCTCTGCCATAGCCTAGTCGATTTTTATTTTTGTCATAGGCTACTAAAGGTACAAGAATCGCTTGAGGCTTACCTTTTTTATTTTTTTTATCTGGCTCTAAAATTCCAAATCTATTAACACAAAAAGGCTCTTGTGTTTTCCATAGTCTAAAGTTCATTTTATTTTTGTTTTCAATTACAGGTAAATATATTTGCAAATTTTTAATTTTAATTTTCAAAATAACAGAAATTAAATTAATCTCATGATTTATAGGATAATAAAATCCCAATTTTTTTATATTATTTTTTAGGCAAATTTTTTTTATTTGTTTTGCAAAAAAAGTTTTATTCTTTTCACTTAATTCAAAATAATTTATTTTTCTTTTTTTTAAAAACTTCTCTCTAAGTTTTTTCTTCATTAAGACTATACAGCTTTAGTTATAAAGCTATTAATAGACTCACTTGCTTTATTTAAAATCTCTGAATAATTATTTTGATTTTCTTCTACGGTTTTTCTCAAATCATCAAGTCTAGTTTTTAACTCTTTGACTTCCTTATCGCGGTCTTCTTTGTAGCTTATAGATAAATTTTTAATTTCTTTAAATTTTTTTTCTAATTCACTAGAATGTTCTTTTAATTTTACTAATGATGTTTTCAAGGTATATAATTCATCAATAACTTGGATTGCTGTTATTAATAACAATTTTCCCTCACCAAGATTGCCAAGATCTTTTTTTAATTGATTAAACTTTTTTCCCAATTCCTCAGTTAACTTTTGAAGATCCTCTTCTTGACCTTCTTCACATGCAAGAAGATAGTCTCGTCCATTAAAATTAACATTTACATTTACCATTCGTCAGATCCTAATAAATCATTTGCCTCTTGATTTAACTCATCAAGTCTTTTTGAAACCTCGTTTTTGTTTTTTTCAGCTTGTATTACTTTATATCTAGAACTTTCCAAATCTTGTTCTAATTTTGCTATAGATTTTTTTAATTCAGAATTTTCTTCCTCAATATTTAAAATTTTTTCTTTTAAACTCTCATTAGATGTATCATGAGTATTCATTGAATTTTCTAACTCTTGTAGCTCAGCTTTTAAGCCTTCATTTTCATTTTCTAATGTGGATAACTTAATACTTAAATCGTTTTTTTCTGTTTCAAGTTTAGCTTTAACCTCTTGAAGATCCACAATCTTTTTCTTAGAACCAACAACTAAATCAGTAATAGTGTCTAATCTGACCAAAGACTCTAGTAATTTCTGCTCTTTTTCTTTTAAATTATCCATAGAAATCGAATATTATTATTTATAATTATACTACAAAGTAATAATAATTTCGAGAAATTAAGTCTTAACATATTTTAATGAAAAACTGTTCACATAATGAATTAGCAAATGCCATTCGCTTTTTATCCATAGATGCGGTTCAAAAAGCAAATTCAGGTCACCCAGGAATGCCAATGGGTATGGCAGATGTCTGTACAGTTTTATTTAGAGATTTTTTAAAATTTAATCCTTCTAATCCGAGCTGGTTAAATAGAGATCGATTTGTACTATCCGCAGGCCATGGATCAATGCTTTTATACTCATTACTTTATCTCACTGGCTATAAAAGTATATCAATCGAAGATATTAAAAATTTTAGACAATTAAATTCAATTTGTGCTGGCCATCCAGAATTTGAACCAAACACAGGGATTGAAACAACAACTGGACCACTTGGCCAAGGTATTGGTAATGCCGTTGGTTTTGCAATTGCTGAAGAGATATTAAAATCAAAGTATGGAAAGAAAATTTTTAATCACAAAACTTATGTTTTAGCTGGAGATGGTTGTTTAATGGAAGGGATAAGCCATGAAGCAATAAGTTTAGCTGGACATCTAAAACTTAAAAATTTAATTATACTTTTCGACAACAACTCTATATCTATTGATGGTCCCACAAGTCTTGCAGTGTCTGATAATTATAGAAAAAGGTTTGAAAGTTACAATTGGGATTACGTAGAAATTAATGGTCATAAAGAAAAAGAAATTATTAAAGCTTTAAAAAAAGCTCAAAAAGTAAAAAAGCCTATCGTTATATCTTGTAAAACAAAAATTGGTTTTGGTTCACCTAATAAAGCAGGGAAGTCATCTGCTCATGGTAGTCCATTAGGAGAAAGTGAAATTAAATTAATAAGAAAAAAATTGAAATGGTCATACGAACCATTTGTTGTTCCAGAAAAAATTTTAAGTACGTGGAGAGAAATAGGCAAAAAAGGGTATCATGAAGAAAAAAAATGGAAAAAAATATCTTATAAAGAGAAAAATATTGAAAATAAAATTGGAGTTATAATTGAAACAGCAAAAAGAAGTGCGGTAAAAGAATTAAAAAATATAGCAACAAGAAAATCATCTGAAAATATTTTAAAAGAATTAACAAAAGATATATCATTATTAATTGGTGGATCAGCTGATCTAACTGGATCAAATAATACAAAAACTGAACACCAAAAAATTATTACCCCAGGTAAATTTAGTGGAAATTATATTCATTACGGTGTGCGTGAACATGCAATGGCATCAATTATGAATGGATTAGCGTTACATAGTAATCTTATTCCTTATGGTGGAACTTTTTTAGTTTTCAGTGATTATTGTAAACCATCTATAAGACTATCAGCTCTAATGAAACAAAGAGTCATTTATGTCATGTCACATGACTCTATAGGTTTAGGTGAAGATGGGCCAACACATCAACCTATAGAACATCTTAGTAGTTTAAGGTCTATACCTAATTTAAATATATTTCGTCCTTGTGATACCACTGAAACAATTGAATGTTGGGAGCTTGCATTAAAATGTAAAAATAAACCAAGTGTTATTTCATTAACTAGACAAAATTTGAACCAACTAAGAACAGTTTTTGAAGGTAAAAATTTGTGTAGTTTAGGAGCATATGAAATATTTAGAAGTGCAGAAAATATCGAAATCACTTTAATGGCAAGTGGTTCTGAAGTTGAAATTGCTGTTTCCGCCTCAAAAAAACTTGCTGAAAGAAATATATACTCAAAAGTGATTTCTATGCCATCAATGGAATTATTTAATGAACAATCAGAAAGCTATAAATTGAAGACAATTGAGGAAACCGAGTTAAAAATTTCAATTGAAGCATCACACCCTATGTCTTGGAAAAAATATGTAGGACACAAGGGTATTACAATGGGTATTGAAGATTTTGGGAAAAGCGCACCCTATAAAGACATTTATAAACATTTTAAATTAACTGATGATGATATAGTTAATGCTGCTTTGAAATTAAGGAACTAAAGATGTTAAGAGTTGCAATAAATGGTTTTGGTAGAATTGGACGAATGGTTCTTAGAGCTATTTATGAAAATAATTATAAAGGACTGAAAATAGTTGCTATCAATAATAGAGCAAAACCAGAAACAAGTGCTTTCTTACTAGAGAGAGACTCCGTTCATGGAAAATTTAATTTTAATATCAAACATACTCAAGACCAGATTGTAATTGGAAAAGATAAAATCCAATGTTACCATGAAAGTGATCCCATAAATTGTCCATGGGACGATGAAAAAATTGATATTGTTTTTGAATGTACAGGTAAATTTAATTCAAAAGATGAATCATACAAACATATTGAAGCTGGAGCAAAAAAAGTAATTGTATCTGCTCCTTGCAAAGATGCAGATCAAACTATTGTTTATGGTGTAAATCATAAAAATATATCAAAAAAAGATGAAATTATTTCTGTTGCATCCTGCACAACAAACTGTCTAGCTCCTCTTGCTTTTGTAATTCATAAAAATTTTAAAATTGAAAAAGGTTATATGACGACAATTCACTCATATACTACTGATCAAAGATTATTAGATAATTCTCATAAAGACCTTAGAAGAGCAAGAAGCGCTCCAAATGCAATGGTGCCAACTAGCACAGGAGCAGCAAAATCTCTTAAATTAATTATTCCAGATCTTGGTGGTAAAGTTGATGGAATTTCAGTTAGAGTTCCAACGCCAAATGTTTCCTTGGTTCAACTAAGCTTTAATTCGAAAAAAAAAATAACGAAAGATTTAGTCAATAATGCCATGCTAAAAGCAAGCAAAACATATTTAAAAAATGTTTTAGGAATTGAACGCAAACCATTAGTTTCTTCGGATTTTAATCATGACTCAAGGTCATCTATAGTTGATTTAGATTTAACAAAAGTAATTGATAAAAATTTCGGTACTGTCTTTTCTTGGTATGATAATGAATGGGGCTTTTCAAATAGAATGATTGATGTGGCTTTGACATTAAAAAACAAATTATAATGAGACAACTTAAATCTTTACAAGATTTATCTAAAATTAAAGGAAAAAAAGTTTTTCTTAGAGTCGATTTTAATGTTCCAATTTCAGGCGGAAGAGTTTCGGATGTAACTAAAATAGAGAAATTAATAAATAATATTAAAAAATTATTAGATCAAAATTGTAAAATCGTTTTAGCTTCTCATCTTGGTAGACCGCAAAAGAAAGGTAAAACTGGTCTTTCTTTACTGCCAGTAAGCAAAATGACTAAGCAATTACTAAACCAGGAAGTTAAATTCCTAGAAATTAGCCCAGCAGCGAAAGAGAAAATAGAAAATGGTGATGAAAAAATTTACATGCTTGAAAATCTTAGATTCGATCCTGGAGAGGAAAGTAATTCCAAAGACTATGCAAAACTTTTATCTTCTTTCGCAGACATTTATATAAATGAAGCGTTTTCATGTTCACACAGAGCCCATGCTTCAATAGATGCAATAACACAATTTTTAGAATCTTATGCCGGCTCAAGTATCATTGATGAAGTCGATGCCTTAGAAAAGGTTTTTTTAAATTCTAAAAAGCCTGTTGCTTGCCTAATTGGTGGATCAAAAATATCTACTAAAATTAATTTAATCATTAATCTTATGCCAAAAATGGATTTTATGATTATTGGTGGTGCAATGGCAAATAATTTTTTTAAAAACGAAGGTTATAATATCGGTAAATCCTTAGTAGAAGAAAATATAGATGATACGATCAAACAAATTCATCAAGCAGCCAAGAGAAATCAATGTGAGCTTATTTTACCTATAGATGTAGTTTGTTCAAAAAAATTTGACCAACCAGGGGAAAATAAAAAATTAAGTGAAATTCAAGATAATGATATCATTTTAGATATTGGTATAGCAGGAACTAATAAAATAGATGAAATACTTAAACAATCAAAAACTGTCTTGTGGAACGGGCCGTTTGGATTGTTTGAGTATGATGATTTTGCAAACGGTACTAATGACATATCCAGATCAATTGCAAAATACACAAAACATAATAATTTAATTTCTGTAGCTGGTGGTGGAGATACTTTTGCTGCAATAAAAAAATCTAATCAACAAAATAATTTTACATACATCTCAACTGCAGGTGGTGCTTTTTTAGAGTGGCTTGAGGGTAAAATGCTGCCTGGTTTAAAAGTTCTTGAAAAATAATAAAACAATACTTAATGTTTAAACCCATGAAGATAAATGAAATTGCAAAGCTTATGGTCGCGAGAGGAAAAGGGATACTGGCTGCAGATGAAAGCACTGGGACAATGACGAAAAGACTGGATAGTGTTAAAATAAAGTCAAATGAGGAAAATCGTTTAGCTTTTAGGCATACGTTATTTACTTCAAAGAATTTCCAAAATTATATTAGCGGTGTAATTCTATTTGATGAAACAATTAGGCAAGAAAAAAATGGAAAAACAATTCCAGAAATTTTGAGCCATCAAAATGTTCTTCCTGGTATAAAAGTTGATAAAGGTGCAAAAAAATTAGTTGGAAGTGATGAAACCGTTACCGAAGGATTAGATGGTTTAAGAGAAAGATTAAATGAATATTATAAACTTGGTGCAAGATTTGCAAAATGGAGAGCTGTTTATAAAATAAATAATGAGTTTCCAAGTAACAATTCAATCCTCGCCAACGCGCACGCTTTAGCAAGATATGCAGCTCTTGTACAAGAAGCAAATATGGCTCCAATTGTTGAACCTGAAGTTTTAATGGATGGTAAACACAATATACAAAAATGTTATGACGTAACTTCAAAAGTATTAGAAGAATGCATTAATCAATTAAGAATTGCCGGTGTAGACTTTTCAGGCATGGTTTTAAAACCAAATATGATTTTAAATGGAAGTGAATCCGGAATAAAAAATAAAAAAGAACAAGTTGCAGAACTTACCCTGAAGTGTATTCAAAATCATTTACCAAGTGAAGTTCCTGGTATTGCTTTTTTATCAGGCGGTCAAGCTGAATTTCAAGCTACAGAAAATTTAAATGAAATTAATAAACAAAATAAAACATCGTTTGCTTTCACTTACTCTTATGGAAGGGCTTTACAGCAAAGTGCTCTTAAAACTTGGGCTAAAGATATAAATGATACAATAACTGTTCAAAAAGTTTTTGATGAAAGATCAAAAATGAATAGTTTAGCCGCTAAAGGCGAGTGGAATGCCGAGCTTGAAAATGCTGCTTAAAAATTGAATAAAATTTATTTAATCACTCCAAATATTTTAAACCACAAATTTTATTTATACCTACCAAAAGTATTAGCTTCTAAAAAAGTAAAATTTTTACAACTTAGATGCAAATCGTATTCTAGATCTAAAATTAAAAAACATTTAAAAAAGATTTTACCGATTACAAAGAAATACAAAGTAAAACTTATAATTAATGATGACTCATCTTTTTCCCAAGAATATAAAGGTACTGGTTTTCATTTAGGACAAAAAGATTTAAATAAAAAAAAAAATATAAACAATTTAAAGAAAAATAATTTTTTTGGTATTACTTGTCACAATTCTATTTTTCTTGCAAAAAAAGCTTTGAAGTTACAACCTTACTACATTGCATTTGGAGCATTTTATCTATCTAAAACTAAAAAAATTAAATTTATTGCAAAAAAAAATATTTTAAAAAAAGCAAAAAAACTTAATGCTAAAATTGTTGCAATTGGAGGCATTACAAACAAAAATTTTAAAGAGCTTTTGAAAGGTGGTGCAGATTTTGTTGCAGTCTCTAGTTTTATTTGGAAAAATAAAGAATTTGATCCAATCCAAGCCATAAAACTTTTCAAATAACTATTAATTTTTCAAAAAAAAGGTGTATTAACGAGCCTATGAAAATTTCAGCTAACGAAATAAAGCCAGGTACAATTATTGAATATAAGAATGATTTATGGCGATGTCTTAAAAGTCAAGCAGTAAAACCTGGTAAAGGCGGCGCATTTAATCAAGTTGAACTTAAAAGTATTACAAAAGGAACAAAGCTAAATGAAAGATTTAGGTCTAGTGAGACAATTGAAAAAGCTTCATTGGATGAAAGAGATTTTCAATACCTTTATAGTGATAATAATAATTTAGTTTTTATGGACAGTAAAAGCTATGAACAGATCAGTGTGTCTAGGGATATTATTGGTGATGATGAAAATATTCTTAAAGAAAATATGGAAGTTAAAATAGAATTTCATGAAGAAAATCCATTAATTATCTCATTACCAAAAAGTGCAGATTACGAAATTTTAGAAACAGAAGCTGTGGTTAAAGGACAAACTGTTTCAAGTTCATACAAGCCAGCGATTATTCAAAATAATGTAAAAATAATGGTTCCACCTTTTATTAATCAAGGTGATATTGTTTCTATAGATTGTCATAATAGAGAATATATAAAGAAGGCAAACTAATGCCTCTTTTATCAGCAGAAATTAATGTTTTAGAAAAAATTTGTAACAAAGTTAGTAAAGTTATAATTCGTGATTTTGGTGAAATTGAAAAATTACAAGTTTCAAAGAAAGGTCCAGGAGATTTTGTAACTAAAACCGATAAAAAAGTTGAAAAAATTATTATTGAAGAACTTGAAAAAGCTAGACCAAAATATGGTTTTATTGCTGAAGAGTCTGGTGAAAAAAAAAATAACAGTGAATTTAATTGGGTGATAGACCCTATTGATGGAACATCAAATTTTATGCATGGTATTCCACATTTTGCAGTATCAATCGCACTAGAAAAAAATGGTGAAATTATTTCAGGTATAGTTTGTGATCCTATTAAAAATGAAACTTTTTATGCTGAAAAAGGACGTGGTGCATATTTAAATAATAGAAGAATACGAGTTTCATCTAGAAAAAAATTAGATGAAATTATTGGTTTATATGGCTGTCCTCCAATGCTTCAAATTAAGGGAAACAAATTTTTTGAACAAATTAAAAAAGCATCAACAACAATTCATAAATTAAGGAACTATGGAAGTGCAGCTTTAGATTTTGCGTATGTTGCTGCTGGACGAGCTGATTTTGCTTGGTACGACCATTTAAATTATTGGGACTATGCAGCGGGTAAGGTGATTTTATTAGAAGCTGGAGGTGTAATTACAGATTTTGCTGGTAAAGATTTTATTAAACAAAATGAAACTTTTATTTCTAATTCTTATATTCACGATGAAGTTTTAAAAATTCTTTTTAAAGATTAATGTTTAAATTTATAATTTTCCTTTTCTTAGACGTCGTAGCTTTTAGCGGAGTTCTTGTGACAACTTTACCATTTGTTATAAAAAATTTTGGTGGTTCAGTACTAATTGTCACTATTGCATTCGGTTTATTTTCTTTCTTTCAATTTTTTGTATCTCCTTTTTGGGGAAGTTTATCTGATAAAATTGGAAGAAAACCATTATTAATTCTAAATTGCATTGCTGAGTTAATCGCAAATATACTATTAGCTATTGCAACCAATCTCCCAATCATCTTTCTTGCTAGAGTGATTGCAGGACTATTTAAAACAAATATTTCTGTTGGAACAGCTTATATTGCCGATATTACCAATAATGAAAATAGAGCGAAGGGAATGGGTATGTTTGGAGTTGCTTTTGGATTAGGTTTTACTTTTGGGCCTCTTATTGGCGGATTAATAGCGGGATCAAATTATTCACAAGAAAGTTTAAGTTACGTAGCCTGGCTTGCGTCTGCAATTAATTTTTTTAATTTGATATTTGTGATCACTATGCTCGAAGAAACTAATAAAGGAAAAATAATCATAAATAAAAGTAAAAGTTTATCACAACAAATTACAATTATTAAAAATCCAATTCTTTTTCCATATTTCTTATTGATCTTCTTTATTTACATAACCTTTGCTGGCATGGAAGGAACTATAGCGGTTTGGACAAAAGAAACATTTACTTGGGGACCTAGAGAAGTTGGTTTTGTAATGCTGCTTGCGGGATTTTGCCAAATTCTAGTTCAGGGAGGTTTGCTTAGAATTTTGATTAAAAAATTCGATGAAATAAAACTTATATCAAGTGGATTTGTTAGCTTGATTATTGGTTTTGCATTAATTCCAACTGAAAGCATCTACTTAATTCCTTTAGCTATTATTTTTCTAAGTTACGGAATAGGAATTTCAAATCCATGTATTAACAGTATCTTGTCAAAAAAATCTGAAAATAATAAAGGTCTTGTGCTTGGCACAGGATACTCATGCCAAGCTGCAGCTCGATTTATTGGACAGCCATTAGCGGGTCTAATCTTTTTAAATTTTGGAAAAAATATACCATTTTATTTTGACGCAATATTCCTAGTTGTAGTGGCTTTTGGATATATCTTTCTTTTTAAAAGTATTAAAAAACAGGCTTAAATTTCATTGAGTATCTGACTTTATTTGCTATAAACCTGCCTTTAATTATGAAGAAAAAAATACATCCAAAACTAAATAAAATTAAAGTTCAAATGACTGATGGATCTGAGTTTGAGACATTATCAACTTGGGGTTCTGATGGTGAAATAATGAAACTTGAAATTGACCCAAAATCTCATCCGGCTTGGACTGGCGAAAGCCAAAAAGCTCAGGATAAAGGGCGTGTAAGTAAATTTAATAAACGATTTGCTAACTTAAAAAAAAATTAATATGAATTTACCTTTAATGCCAAAAGCTACTGCTGTTTGGTTAATTGAAAATACAAGTTTAACATTTAAACAAATAGCTGATTTTTGTGGCCTTCATGAACTCGAGATAAAAGGTATTGCAGATGGTGACGTTGCGGTTGGTATCAAAGCTTATAATCCTATTTTATCTAATCAACTTACTAGAGATGAAATTGAAGCGTCTTCAAAGGATCCTAATAGACCTTTAAAACTTGTAGAAAAGAATGTTGAATTTGAAGTAAAAAAAATGGTTGGCACTAAGTACACACCAATCTCGCAAAGGGAAGATAAGCCAAATGCAATTGCATGGCTTACAAAAAATTATCCATCATTAACTGATGCCCAAATCTGTAAATTAGTTGGGTCAACAAAAAACACGGTTGATGCTATAAGAAATAGAAAACATTGGAATATGTCTAATATATCTCCAAAAGATCCTGTAATGGCTAGTCTATGTTCACAAAGTGATCTACAAGCAGCTATTGATAAAGCTAAACGAAAACAGGAAAGAGAAACAAAGAAAAAAGAACGAGAAGCTAAAAAAGCAGCAAAAGCTGTAGAGTCAACTGAAGTTCAAAAATAACCTATTAAAAAATGTTGAAGAGAAAAAAAAATAATTCTCAAATTGTTTCTATTGTTATGGGCAGTAGATCAGACTGGCCAACGATGAAACATGCTGCAAAAATATTAAAATCTTTAAAAATTAAATTTGAAACAAAAATTGTATCCGCGCATAGAACTCCAAAAAGGTTGTTTGAATTTTCCATAAATGCAAAAAAAAATAATATAGGTGTAATAATTGCAGGAGCAGGAGGATCAGCACATTTACCAGGCATGATCGCTTCTCTTACACAAGTTCCTGTTATCGGAGTGCCTATTGAAAGTAAAAAATTAAAAGGTCTTGATAGCTTATTATCAATAGTACAAATGCCAAAGGGTATACCAGTTGGCACTGTTGCTATTGGAGAGAGCGGTGCAGTAAATGCAGCATTGTTATCAGCTTCAATTTTAGGTATTCATAATTCAAAAATTAATTTCAATTTACAACAATATAGAAATCGACAAACAAAATCTGTTAAATTAAAACCCTAATAATGTCTAAATCAAAAGTTCTAGGTATTATTGGTGGCGGCCAATTAGGAAGCATGCTTTGCCAAGCAGCAAAAAAAATAGATATTAAAACAATAATATATTGTGATGATAAAGAAGCGCCTGCACAAAATTATGCTGATGAATTTATTTATGCAGCATACAATAATGAAAATAAAATTAAAGAATTTGCGTACAAAACTGATATTGTAACTTTTGAATTTGAAAATATTCCTGTCAAAACTTTAGAAAAAATAAAATCAATTAAACCTGTCTTTCCAGATCCAAAAATTAATTTTATCATTCAAGATAGAAGTAGAGAAAAACAATTTATCAATGACCTTGGAATTAAAACAGTTGATTATAAAAAAATTAGTTCGAAAAAGGATCTAGATGATATTGAGAAATTAATTCCAGGTATTCTTAAAACAACCACTTTAGGATATGATGGAAAAGGACAACATGTGATATCAAGTTTAAAAGATCTTGATCAAATAAAATTTGATAATGAATTTATTTTGGAAAAAAAAATAAAACTTATTAAAGAAATATCAATTATTGTTACACGATATCAAGATGGTAGTTCTATTGTCTATGACCCTATAGAAAATGTTCACAAAAATCAGATTCTGGATACATCAAAAATTCCATCTAATGTAGAAGATCATATAATCAAGCTAAGTAAGGAATACGCGCAAAAATTAGCTGATGAACTTGATTATAGAGGTACTATGTGTGTTGAATATTTTATTGATGAAGAAAATAATTTACTTGTTAATGAAATTGCGCCTAGAGTTCATAACTCTGGCCATTTAACTATTAATGCGTACAACCTAAGTCAATTTGAGTCTCATATTCGTGCTGTTTGTAATCTTAAAAAAATTGAACCTCAAATGATATCAAAAGCAATAATGAAAAATATCATTGGTGAAGAAATTTTTAAATACCGAGACAAACAGTATAAAAAAAATGAATTTTTTTTTGATTATTTAAAAAAAGATGCAAAATCAAAAAGGAAAATGGGCCATTTGACTATCTTAGAAGATTAGTATCCTCTTTTCGACTCACCTTTTTTGTTAAAATTTTTAAAAGTAGATAAAAATTCTGACTTGAATTTATTAAATTTTCCTACTTTAGAAATTTCCTCTTTGATGTCTTGATCAAGCTTATCTTCGTCATAGTTATTTAATGTTAATATTTTAAAGTATAGTTTAAATAAAATACTGCTTAAAATAATTCTTTTTGTATAATAATTATAATCACTAGATTTATCTCCTGCCAAATACCACATGTCACTAGCGATATTATACAAATAGAAAATATCTTTATCGCATTTTTTTAATTTAATTGTTAGTTCTTTGCTTATTTTATTTTTATTTTTTAAATCAAACTGAAGTTTTGTACTCAATAGAATAGTAATTTTTTGGTTAGTACTTGGTATATTTTTAATCTTATTAGCTAAAGATATTTTTTCTTTATCGGATAACATTTTGTAAAATTAATTTTGAAATTAAAAACCAAAATATTGGATATGTAATTAATGTAACTATAAAATTTAAAGAAATATTTGAAATAACTACACTTTCACCAGAAAAGGTAATAAGACCAAATAAGATAGGATAAGAAAAAATTAACGATACACCAAATGATATCCATTCTGAAATAAATATACTTCTTAATTTAATTGAAGATTGAAAAGCTGCAACTCCAAATACAATAAAATATAGTATTGCAGAAGTTCCAAACAATAACCCATTTAATGAGTCATTTATTATACTTATTAAAAATAAATATATACCTCTCCCGAAATTTAAATTTGGATTTGATATTTTAAATAAGTAAATTAAAATTAATTGTAAATTTAAATAATAAGCAATTGGCTTTCCAAAAATATCAAAATTAATAGATCCTATCAAAACACTTGTAAATAGTACTATTGTTGCAATATATTTTCCTATTAAATTAAGCATATTATTTATTTAATCTTACTACTGTTAAATAATCTAATTGTGAAAAATCATATAATGGTTCTGCATAATATTTTTTTTCTTCATTAAATTTAATTTTACCAACCAATATTCCATCAGGCATAATATTATCTATACTTGTTGTATAAATATAATCTTCGTTTTCAAATTTAAATTCTTTAGGTAAAAATTCTAAATTCAGCCTATCTTCTCTGTTTGGATCTCCAACGACAATAGCATTATAATTTTTTTTACCAATTTTGACTGGGACCCGACTATTAATATTAGTTATTAATATACCATATGATGAATTAAAATTAGTTTTTAGAACTTTTCCAACTAGAATATTGTTTTTAATAAGAGGATCTCCAATCTTAATTCCATCTGCGCTACCTTTATTAATTATTATTGTTTGATGTAAAATATTAGATTTATACATCAATACTTTTACATCTAAGGTTTTGAATTTATAATTTTTTTCCCCAGTAATTTTTTTTAAATTTTCTATTTGAAGCTGTAGAGCAGTATTTTCATTTTTTATTCTTTGTAATTCATTCTGTAAACTTATGACTTTATTTTCATTTATATTTTTTTTATCTTTAAAAAAATTAGCAATACTAGATGATTGATTGATAATAAAATTAAATGGAGACTTTATTGCAACTGAAGAATAAATAATTACATCATTAATAGAATATCTGACAATTTTAAAATACTTATTATCACTTCTATCTATAAAAAATAATATTAAAGATATTATTATAAATATAAAAACATTTTTTTTTACATCAACATTTTCTGAAGATGCAAATTTCATGTTTAATATTCAGTCAACATTGATGAGAAGATACCTTCTTGCTCTAAAGCTTTTCCTGTTCCAATAGCAACGCAAGATAATGGGTCTTCCGCAATAGATACTGGTAGTCCAGTTTCCTTAGATATTAATTTATCTAAATTTTTTAGGTATGCTCCTCCGCCTGCTAAAACTAAACCCATATCCACAAGATCAGCTGATAGCTCTGGTGGTGTATGTTCTAATGCATCTTTGATAGCCTGAATTATCTGAGAAATAATTGGAGACATTGCCTCTGCAGAATCTTTTTCCGTTAAGGTAATTTCTTTTGGTACACCGGTTCTTATATCTCTGCCTTTCATGATATAAGTATTATCGCTATTTGTTGGTATACAAGTTCCAATTTCTTTTTTTATTTTTTCTGCAGTCCCATCACCAATTAATAAATTAAATTTTTTTCTCATATAGGCTACTATGGATTGATCTAGTGCATCACCTGCTACTCTTAAAGATTGTGAGTATACGATACCACCTAACGACATAACCGCTATTTCTGTAGTCCCACCGCCAATATCAACAATCATAGATCCTGTTGGCTCAGAGATTGGCAAACCTGCACCTATTGCTGCTGCAACTGGTTCTTCTATTAACTGAACTTTTCTTGCTCCTGCTGCATGAGCAGACTCTTGAATAGCTCTTCTTTCAACTGGCGTAGAGCCAGTTGGAACACAAATAATAATTCTAGGATTTGCAAAAGCACTTCTTTGATGAA
>JAYPUB010000018.1:0-20037 GCA_038133865.1 Candidatus Pelagibacteraceae bacterium | reverse complement strand
AAATAAAAAAATTCCACAATAAAAGTGTTTTTTTCCTGAAAAAACACAACTTTTAAGATAGTTTTTTCCCATATTAGGATGAGCAATATAAAGAAAGTTGTAGTCATTGGTTCAGGTTTTGGAGGTATTGCAGCAGCACTACGACTTAAAGCCAAAGGTCACGACGTTACTTTAATTGAAAAACAAAATGATCTTGGAGGAAGAGCAAGAGTTTTTAAAAAAGATGGTTACACATTTGATGCTGGGCCTACTGTAATTACAGCTCCTCATTTAATTTATGAACTTTTTGAATTGTTTAATAAAAATTATCAAGACTATATTAAAATCGTCCCGTTAAAAATTTGGTACCAATTCATCTTTGATGATCTTTCAAAATTAAATTACGGTGAAAACCTTCAAGAGCTTCTTGGTCAAGTTGAACAAATTAACTTGGAAGATAAAAAAGGATTTGAAAACCTTCTCATACAATCAGAAAAAATTTTTAATATTGGGTTTTTAAAATTAGCAGACAAACCTTTTCATCAAGTTTGGTTTATGCTGAAACAAATTCCTTCTTTACTTAAATTAAAAAGTTATAACTCAGTTTATACTTTTATCTCATCCTATATTAAGAATGAAAAGCTCAGAAAAGCATTTACTATTCATCCTCTTCTTGTAGGTGGCAATCCTTATAGTACAACTTCTATTTATGCATTGATCCTTTACTTGGAAAGAAAATGGGGAGTTCATTATTCTATGGGTGGAACTGGAAATATCGTTAATGCTCTTGAGAAGCTTATGCAAGAAGTAGGTATTAAAATCATAAAGGGTCAAGAAGTTTTACAAATTAATCATAAAAATAAAAAAGTGAAGAATGTTGTTTTAAAAAATAATAATCAAATAGAAGTAGACTTGGTCGTTTGCAATGCTGATCCACCTAAAGTTTATGATGAAACTATATGTCCAAAAATAAAAAATAATTTTTTTGATTTTAAGCGTCAAAGATTAAAATATTCTATGGGTTTATACGTTTTTTACTTTGGAACTAAAAAAAAATATGAGAGTATTGAACATCATACTATCTATTTAGGTAAATCACACAAACAATTATTAAACAAAATCTTTAATTCTAAGCAATTGGATGATGATTTTAGTTATTATCTTCACCGTCCTTCTGCAACCGACTCTAGCATGGCCCCGGTCGGTAAAGATTGTTTTTATGTTTTAGTTCCAGTTCCAAATAATCAGTCTAATATAAATTGGAAAGAACAAGGAGAAGATTTTAAAAATAAAGTTATTAAAAAATTAGAAGAAACTTGTATGCCGGAACTTTCAAAGCATATTGAAGCTGAAATATTTGTTACTCCAGATTATTTTGAAAAAGAGTTAAATACAAAATATGGATCTGGATTTTCAATTGAGCCTATTTTTACACAATCGGCATACTTTAGGTTTCATAATAAATCTGAAGTACTTGAAAACTTATATTTTGTAGGTGCAGGATCCCACCCAGGAGCTGGTCTTCCAGGTGTATTAACTTCTGCAAAAGTTTTAGATCATTTTGATATTTAATTATGGGTAATAAATTTAAAAATATTTTAAAAAAACATGCAAAATCTTTTTATTTTGCTGGTCTTTTACTTAATAAAGAAACTTTGAATGATGCTGCAATATTGTATGCATTTTGTAGACAGCTTGATGATGCTGCAGATCATCATACTGAATCCAAAAGTTCAAATAATCTTAATGATTTAATTGGGGACTATAAACAACAGTCTTCACAAGATCCAATAAATAAAGCATTTAAAGAAATCCAAAAAAAATATGATTTAAAACAAAAATTTATCGATGATCTAATTCAAGGTCTATCATCTGATATTAATTTTAAACAACCAGAAAATGTAAAAGAACTAATAATTTATTGCTATCAAGTTGCTGGTACTGTTGGGGCTTTAATGGCTAGAATACTTGGAGCAACTCAAGATAATGCGTGGAGGTTTGCAATCGATCTGGGAATTGGTATGCAACTTACAAATATATCCCGAGATATAAGAGAAGACTCACTTAATAATCGAATTTATATTCCAAAAGATATGCTTCCAAATAATTTTTCATTTAAAGATATAATTGATGATAAAAATAATGAATTAATTTTCAATTCTACTAATCAATTATTAAACATTGCTGAGAATTATTATCAAAGTGGAATTGATGGGATTTATTTTATTCCTAATAAAAATAAATTTAGTATCCTCATAGCAGCTATACTTTATAACTCGATTGGTAAAAAAATAATAAAAAATAAATATATTTTTTTAAAAAAAAGAATTTATTTAAATATTTTAGAGAAGACTATTATTCTTGTCAAAAATTATTTTATAAAGAATAGAAAATATAAATTAAGTGAACCTGTTCATCAAACCGATCAGCTTCATACACCGTATCACTTAACCTTATGATTTATGATATCGCTATTATTGGAGCAGGTTGTGCTGGATTATCTTTAGCCTATCAAATATCCAAAATTGAAAATTTAAATAAAAAAATTATCATTTTAGATAATAAAACTGAGTTCAAAAAAGATCGTACATGGTCATTTTGGAAAATTGATGATCATGATTTTGAAGATTGTCTGGAAAAGCAATGGCTAAAATTTGACATAAAGTTTAATCATCAAATAAAAGTATTTGAAAATTTTAACTATCCTTATCAAACCATAGATAGTCTAAAATTTTATAAAAAAATTCAAAATAATCTTAATAATAATTTTGATCTTAAAATGGGCACAAATATTAATGAGATTAATAAAATAGAAAAATCTTTTGATATTCAAACAAATAACGGAAATATAAAAGCCAATTTAATTTTTGATAGTCGTGTCCCAAAATTAGAGAAAGGGAATTTATATCAACATTTTTTCGGAATAGAAATTGAAACAAAGGAAACTTCCTTTCAAGAAGACAAGATAACTTTAATGGATTTTGATTGTGAACAAAATAACGGTGTCCATTTTTTTTATATCCTCCCCTTTACAAATCAAAGGGCCTTGGTTGAAACAACCTGGCTATCAAACTTAGATAATTTGGATAAAAAGCTCTATTTAAATGAATTAAAAGAATACATTGAAAATAATTTAAAATTAAAAAATTATAACATTGTTCGTGAGGAAGTTGGTGCAATTCCCATGTTTAGATCAACATTTAAAAATGAAACTAGATATTTTAATATTGGTCTACGTGGAAATATTAATCGAATGAGTACCGGATATGCCTTTCCATATATTCAACAACACTCAAAAATAATAGCTAACGCAATTGACAAACTATCTTTTGATAGAACAATATCTATGAAGTATGAGTATCTAGATAGGCTTTTTGTTAAAGTATTGAAAGATAATATGAAAATTATGCCAAGTATATTTTTCAAAATGTTTGATGAAACCAATCAAAATGAAATTATTCGATTTTTATCAAGCAAAGGAAGTTTGTTTGATGATTACAAAGTAATTAAAAAAATGCCGAAAATATTATTTTTAAAAAATTTACTTACTTAATTTATGGAAAATAAAATCATTCATCGAATATTCTTATCCATTTTTATGATCCTAGGTCTGGTATCATATGTGTTAATTCAAAATAAAATTATTAATGATGATTTAAATTTATTATTATTTTGTTTTTTTTTAATCCTAATACTAGGTGTATCCCATGGAGCACTAGACCATCTGAGAGGAAAAAAAATATTTAAGCCTGTTTTTCAAAAAAGTTGGTTTTTACTCTTTTATCCTGGATATATCTCTCTCAGTTTAGTTGTAATTTTATGTTGGATACTATTCCCTGCAATCACACTATTACTTTTTCTATTTATAGCCAGTTACCATTTTGGAGAAGAAGATCTAAGGTTTTTTCTAAATGGAAATGGTTTTATCTTTAATATCTTAAGTTTTTTAAAAGGTTTTTTAATTATCACACTTTCATTTCATTACAGTTTTGATTCAACTTCGATGTTTTTTGAATATTTATTAGTGCCACAAGAGTTTTATAAAAATATAGTTCAATATAAATCATTATTTTTCTCTATGAATTTGATACTGCTCGTTATTGGACTAATCTTTTTACTAAAAAATCAACTAGATAAGCTTGTTCTTATTTTACTAGAAATTTTGTTAATTGTTTTATCCTTTATCTATTTGCCTTTGATACTAGCATTTTCTCTTTATTTTTGCTTTTTACACTCTTCAAAACATATGATTGGATTATCAAGAGAACTTGATCCTAAAAATATCATGAATGGATTAAAGTTGTTTTCTATAAAAGCTATTCCGCTCACACTATTAACAGCTATAATTGCAATTGTGGTAGTTTACTACTTAGATCAAAACTTAAGCAAAAATATCGTACAAACTATTTTTATTGGTTTGGCTTCACTTACACTTCCTCATATACTATTAGAGATACTAAATAGAAAAAAATGAGTAACCAATTAAATTTATTATTATGTGCTCCAAGAGGTTTTTGCGCTGGTGTCGACCGAGCAGTAGATATTGTTGAAAAAAGTTTAAAGAAGTTTGGTAGCCCTATTTATGTAAGACATGAAATTGTTCATAACAAACATGTTGTCCAAAGTTTAGAAAAAAAAGGAGTGATCTTTGTAGGTGAATTGGATGAGATTAAAGATAAAACTAGACCTGTTATTTTTTCAGCTCATGGAGTTGCTAAACAAGTATATCAGGATGCTGATATTAAAAACCTTCAATTTATAGATGCTACATGTCCACTCGTTTCTAAAGTTCACCGTGAAGCAGAATTATTAAATAAACAAGGTTACCAAATCATATTAATTGGACATAAAAATCACCCAGAAGTGATTGGAACCATGGGTCAATTACCTATCGGAGAAGTGACTCTGATAGAAAAAATAGAAGATATTCATAATATCAATCTATCAAAAGATAAAATTGCTTATATCACTCAAACAACATTATCTGTTGATGACACTAAAGATATTATAGAAGCTCTTAAAGCAAAGTTTCCAGAAATTAAAGCTCCAATTAAAAGTGACATTTGTTATGCCACAACTAATAGGCAAGCAGCCGTTAAAAATATAGCTGCAAAGTGTGATGTATTTTTTATTGTTGGCAGCAGGCAATCTTCAAACTCTCAAAGGTTAGTTGAAGTTGCAAAGAAAAATGGAAGTAAAGAAAGTTTTCTAGTTCACCAAGAGTTTGAGCTCCCAAAAGATATAATTCAAAATGCTAAATGTATTGGTGTATCATCTGGAGCATCAGCGCCAGATGTTTTGGTTGATCAATTAATTGATCGTATTAAAGAAATTAGAGATATTAAAATTGAGGAAGTAGAGATTGTAAAAGAAAATGTTGAATTTAAACTTCCAAAAGAACTAAGGGAAAATTAATTTTTTCTTTCTACTATAAAATTCATACATTTTAATAAAGCATCAGTATTTGAATAAGATTTTAAATCTTTTTCAATTTCAGATTTTAAGTCTAGGATCAATGCCTTTGTCTTTTCCTCTCCCAAATGTACAATCAAAGTATTTTTTCCTTTAGCTTCGTCTTGCTGTACAGGTTTTCCTAGAACATCTGCTTTTCCATATTTATCTAAAAAGTCATCTGCAATTTGAAACAGTAATCCTAACCTAATTCCTAAACTCTTAAATTTTTCTTTTAAATCTTTTTTATTTGCTAAAATGGGAGCTGCCTCAGTACAAAACCCCATTAGAGCTCCAGTTTTTTTATTCTGCATATCAATAATATTATCTTTATTAACTTTTTCATTTTTTAAACTTAAATCATAAAACTGACCTCCAGCAATTCCAAGATGTCCGGAACAAGAACTCAAGGCATGAATAACCTCAATTTTTTTATCATGGCTAATATT
Source organism: Candidatus Pelagibacteraceae bacterium (assembly GCA_038133865.1). Lineage (GTDB taxonomy): Bacteria > Pseudomonadota > Alphaproteobacteria > Pelagibacterales > Pelagibacteraceae > HIMB114. Next base: position 14,158 of record JAYPUB010000018.1, on the reverse strand, counting down.
AAATTTTGGATTTGAAATAATTTCAAATGCCAAAGTTAACAAAGAACTTCCTGCTAAGATTGCTGTAAATTCACCATAAGCTTTATGTGTACTTTCTTTGCCTCTTCTAAAATCATCATTATCCATTGATGGTAGATCGTCATGAATCAAAGAATAACTATGAACACACTCAACAGCTGCAGCAATGGGTAGATAATCTTTTTTATTTATATCAAAAATTTTACAAGTTGAATGAACCAGGTATGACCTAATCATTTTTCCGCCAGAAAATAATCCATACTTCATGGCTTCATATAATTTACTGTTTGTAGATTGTGTTTGAAAATATTCTTTTAAATAAAAGTTCACTTCTTCGGCAACAACTTTTAAATCTTCCTGAAAATTTGACATTCGATATTATTTTTTTTTTCGAGTGAATGGTTTTTCAGTTACATTACCCTCTTTATCGATTTCAATTTGGTCAATTTTCATATTTGCTTCTTTTAATTTTTGATCACAATGCTTTTTTAATTGAATTCCTCTTTGGTATTTTTCAATAGATTCTTCTAATTCAATAGATCCATTTTCAAGATCAGAGACAATGCTCTCTAATTCTTCCATAGCCTTTTCAAAGGACATTTTTTCAATATCAGAGTGTTTATTTGCTTTATTCATTTGTAGATTTTAATTTTGATGCATAATAAATATTTCAAAATGAAAAACTATTCAAATATCTTTAAACCTAATCCAAAAAATTTGGTTAAATGTGCAAAGATATTAAAAAATAACGGTGTCTGTGCCTTGCCCACGGAAACCGTATATGGACTAGCTGGAAATGCTTATTCAAATAAAGCTATTTCTACTATCTACAAATTAAAGAAAAGGCCAAAAAAGAACCCTCTAATTGTTCATTTTGATAGTTTAAAATCTATTCAAAAAGAAACTGAAAAAAACATCTTTTTATCAAAAGTTTATAAAAAGTTTTCTCCTGGGCCTATTACTTACGTTTTAAAACTTAAACAAAATTCAAAAATCTCTAGAAAACTGATTAATAAAAATGGAACTGTAGCATGCAGAGTTCCAGCTAATTTATATTTCAGAAAAATTATTAAATTATCTAGATTTCCACTTGCTGCACCAAGTGCAAATATCAGTAACCATGTATCTCCAACATCGTCATTGGATGTCTATGATGAATTTAAAAATAAAATTAAATTTATATTAGATGGCAAACAATCGAAAGTAGGTATCGAGTCCACAGTTATTAATCTTGTAGGTATTCCAAAAATTTTAAGGCCTGGAAAAATATCAAAAAAGTCAATTCAAAAAATACTTAAAAATATTAAAAATAATACATCAAAAGAGATTTTATCACCAGGGCAACTTAAAAAACACTATTCCCCTGGAATTCCAATTTACCGTAATAAAAAGAAAAATAGAAAAAATGGTGCACTACTAATCTTTGGAAAAACTAAATTAAAAGGAAAAAATATTTTTTATCTTTCTAAAAAAAATTCTTTAAAAGAAGCGGCGAAAAACCTTTATAAAAAGCTTAGACACATTAGGAAACTTGGGTTTAAAAGTATTTCCATAACCCCAATTCCAAATAAAGATATTGGAATTGCCATTAATGATAGATTAAAAAGGGCATCTTCATGAATATAATAGAAGTTAAAAATTTAGAAAAAAAATTTAAAACTATAGATGCAGTTAAAAAAATAAATTTTACCATTAATCAAAACCAAACACTGGCACTGCTCGGACCTAATGGTTGTGGAAAAACCACGACTATAGGAATGTTATTAGGTTTAATTACTCCAACATCAGGACAAATTTTTATAAATGAACAAGAGCTTAATTATAAAGATCATCAATTTTTAAATATAATGAATTTTGCATCACCCTACGTAGAATTGCCAAAAAAATTAACTGTGCTTGAAAATTTAAAAATTTATGGACGAATGTATTTAATTAAAAATTTAAAAGAAAAAGTTGAACAACTCATTGAAGACTTAAACCTTAAAACTTTTTTAAACAAAAAAACTGGAGAACTTTCTTCTGGTCAAAAAAACAGGGTTTCTCTAGCTAAATCTTTAATCAATGATCCAAAAATTCTACTTCTCGATGAACCTACAGCAAGTTTAGACCCTGATACGGGAGATTATGTAAGAAGTTATTTAGAAAAATATAAAAAAGATAAAGATATTAGTATTTTATTAGCCTCCCACAATATGAGCGAAGTGACCAGATTAAGTGACTATGTTTTGATGATGAAAGAGGGGCAAATTATAGATCATGGAAAAGCAAATGATTTAATAAATAAACATGGACGTGAAAATTTAGAACAAGTTTTTTTAAAATTAGTGAGGGAAAAAAATGAATATTAAAAGATCTTCATCATTAATGTTAAGACATTTTTATTTAATCAGATCATCTTTTCCAAGAATCTTTGATTTAATTTATTGGCCGACTGTACAAATCATTCTTTGGGGCTTTGTCTCTAAGTTTTTTACTATGTATAGTGACTATTTTAATAATGTTGCAGGTGTGATTTTAAGCGCTGCTATTCTTTATGACTTTTTATTCAGATCCAGCATCAGTTACAATATGCTGTTCTTAGAGGAAATATGGAGTAGAAATATTATTAATTTATTCGTATCACCTCTTAGGATTTCAGAAATTATATTTGCTTTAACGTCATCTGCATTAATTAGAACCATGATCGGGCTGGTACCAGCTGCGCTGATTGCAATTCCATTATTTGGAATATCCATATTTGAACTTGGAATTCCTTTAATACTATTATTATTTAGCCTTTATTTATTTGGTGTAACCCTTGGACTTTTAGTTACAGCAGGTCTTGTTAGATTCGGTCCTTCATTTGAAAATGTGGCATGGGCTAGCTTATTCTTTATTGCTCCACTTGGATGCATCTATTATCCGGTAGAGATTTTACCTAGCTGGGTTCAGCCAATTGCTCTTGGGTTGCCTCTTGCACATATATTTGAAGAAACAAGAAATATTCTCGTTAATCAAAGTGTTAATTTTACAAACATTTATTATGCAATTTTTCTCAATCTAATTTACCTGACTATTGCAATATCAATTTTTTACAAATCATTTGCTAGTGCTAAACGGAATGGATCGCTAATCAATATTGGTGAATAATTTACAAATTCTGATAAATATTTAATTTACGCGCCTGTAGCTCAACTGGATAGAGCGCCAGATTTCGGCTCTGGAGGTTCAGGGTTCGACTCCTTGCAGGCGCGCCAAAATAAAAAAGTCCTATAAAAATTTACAAATGTTCCAAAAATATTTTTCAAACCACAAGATATGCTAAATACAACTTTCTAGTTGTATACGGTTCAATTGAAACTCTCATTTGTTATACCTATTAGTAGAACAATTTTTAAATCGCAACGCTACTAATTGTATAAACCATAAGTTGTAAAAATTAAGGAGAGAAAATGAAGAAAATATTATCATTTATAATAGGAGCTTGTTTCTTATTATTATTAAACACGGGTGAAACGAGTGCCGCCTGTAAAAATGTAAAAATCGCAAATATGAATTGGGCATCAGCTGGTCTGATGGCTAATATAGACAAGATAGTTTTAGAAAAAGGATATGGATGTAAAGTTGATCTTATTCAAGCTGATACAGTTCCAGCCTTCACTTCAATGAATGAGAAAGGGTCGCCTGATATCGTTCCAGAACTTTGGGCTAACTCATTTATTACACCACTGAATAAAGCAATTAAAGAAGGAAGACTTCACAGATTAAACAAGAGTCCTATTACTGGACTTGGAGAAGGATGGTGGGTTACACCAGCATTTAGAAAAAAACACCCAGAAATTAAAACTGTGTTGGATTTAATAAAAAGACCAGATTTATTTCCGCATCCAGAAGATAAATCAAAAGGTGGTTTTGTAACTTGTCCTGCGGGTTGGGCTTGTCAGTTAAGTAATGCAAATCTTTTTAGAGCATTTGAGATGGAAAAAAAAGGATGGAAACTTATTGATCCAGGATCTGCTGCTGGTTTAGATGGAACAATTGCAAAGGCTGCTGAAAGAAATCAAAACTGGGTTGGCTATTACTGGGCTCCTACAGCAATTATAGGAAAGTATAGTTTAGTTAAACTTGATTGGGGTATTCCATTTGCTGGTAAAAAAAACTGGGATCAATGTATAGCAAAACCTGAGAAAGATTGTGCAAATCCCAAACCTACAGCTTGGATTACACCCGCCGTCAATACAGTTGTAACTGATAAATTCAAAAAAAATGCAGATAAAACTTTAATCAAGTATTTTGAAAAAAGAACATATCCTGGAGATGTAATGAATGGGATGCTTGTTTACATGACTGAAAATCAAGCTGATGGTTCTGATGCAGCAATTGAATTTTTCAAAAAGCATGAGTCTGTGTGGGGTAAATGGGTTCCTGCAGATATTGCAAAAAAAATAAAAAAATCTCTTTAATTATCACTCGCTCTAAAGATGGAATATTTATTAAACTTCCCTTCTTTAGGGCGAGAAACGCTTCGAGACTTTAAAAAAAGTGTTGATAGTTCATTTAAAGAATTTTCAAGATCACATGGTGAAGGAATAGAGAACTTTTTTGAACCTCTTCTACAGTTTTTAGTTTTTTTTGAAAAACTTTTGATAACTTCTCCTTGGCCAATAATTATAATACTCATTGCTTATTTAACCTGGAAGGCTTCTCAAAAACTAAGTTTGGTGATTGGAACTGTTTTATCTTTTGTCATTATTGGTTTGTTTGGAATGTGGGAAGATACTATGTCTACGTTGGCAATTATTTCAGTTGCAACATTTCTTTGTTTACTTTTAGGAACCCCAATTGGAATTATTATGGCTAAATCAAATAGAGTTTCGGCTATGATGTCTCCAGTTTTAGATACCATGCAAACCATACCTACTTTTGTATATTTAATACCTATAATTATGTTACTTGGGATCGGTAAAGTTCCAGGTTTAATAGCAGTATGTATTTATGCTATTCCACCAATCGTTAGATTAACTAACCTGGGTATAAGAGAAGTAAATTCAAAATTAATTGAAGCTGGTAAAGCATTAGGAATCTCTAAATTTATAATTCTTTATAAAATAGAATTTCCATTAGCCCTTCCATCTATAATGACTGGTGTAAATCAAACTATTATGATGTCATTGGCTATGGTTGTGATTGCTTCAATGATTGGTGTAAGTGGACTTGGAGTCCCTATATTAAGATCAATCTCCAACCAATATCTTGCCCTTGGCTTGATGAACGGACTTGCTATAGTTGCCTTAGCAATTATTTTTGATCGGATTTCACAACACTATGCTAGAAGAATTCAAAAACACAAAGATATATTAAAGAAATAAATACAACCCTTGATTGTTTAGCTAATGCAATAGTATTTGGTTGAATTAATAATTGTAATCTACTCAAGATTTCATATTTTAAGAATAATTTAATTTAAATTAAAAGGGGAACAATGAAAAACTTAGTAAAAGCGATTGGTAGTCTATCGATATTAGCTTTTGTTTTAACTGCCTGCGGTGATGGTGGAAAAAAAACAAGCACGTTAGATACTACTAAGAAACAAGGCTTTGTAAAATGTGGTGTTTCACAAGGTCTACCTGGATTCTCTAATGCTGATGCATCTGGAAAATGGACAGGTATCGATGTTGACGTTTGTAGAGCAGTTGCTGCTGCAGTTTTAGGTGATGCAAGTAAAGTGAAGTATACACCTTTAAGTGCAAAAGAAAGATTTACTGCATTACAAGCTGGTGAAATTGATGTGTTATCTAGAAACACAACTTGGACATTAGAAAGAGATGCTGGTATCGGATTAACATTCGTTGGCGTAAACTTCTATGATGGACAAGGTTTCATGGTTAGAAAAGCTACAGGTATTTCATCTGTAAATAATTTTCAAAACGGTGTTAAAGTTTGTACAAACACTGGAACAACAACTGAGCTTAACATGGCTGACTTCTTTAAATCTAAAGGTGTTCAATATGAACCTGTAGTATTTGAAAAAGCAGACGAAGTTGTTCAAGCTTATGATGCTGGTCGATGTGATACGTACACAACAGATAAATCAGGTTTAGCAGCTCAAAGAACTAAGATGAAAAACCCTGATGAGCACGTTGTATTACCTGAAACGATCTCTAAAGAACCTTTAGGCCCTGTTGTAAGACAAGGTGATGCTAAATGGGAAGATGTTGTTAAGTGGTCTTTATTCGTTTGGATTGAAGCTGAAGAGTATGGCGTAAATTCAAAAAATATTGACTCAATGAAAGACAGCAAAAACCCAGCTATTCAAAGAATAGTAGGTGCTGAAGGTACTAAAAACGGTGCTGCTTTAGGATTAGATAATCAGTGGAGCTACAGAATTATCAAGCAAGTTGGTAATTATGGAGAAAGCTATAAGAGAAATATAGCTGACACTGGTATCTTACCTGATAGAGGTCCAAACAACTTATGGACTAAAGGCGGTATCTTATACGTACCACCAGTGAGGTAAGTAAAATATTTAAAAAAAGGGCTAGATTTTCTAGCCCTTTTTTTTTACTTACAGATTTAAAAGATGTCATTCATTCAAGCAAAATTTGAAAAAATTGATCAATATTTAAGTGATCATCCGAGAGTAAAATTTATTTTACCTCAAGCGTTACTGATAATTTTTTTAGTTTCAATTATTGGATATTTTTCTTTTAACGCTAGCTCTAATTTAGCTGCAAGAGGAATTGATACAGGGTTTAGTTTTTTAAAAAACAAAGCGTCCTTTGATATCCAATTTAGTATGATTGAATTTGACTCAAGTATGTCTTATGGCCGAGCTTATCTTGTAGGATTACTTAATACGATTTTAGTTTCAGCAATTGGAATAATATTTGCAACTATTCTTGGTTTCTTTTTTGGAATTTTAAGATTATCGTCAAACCCTTTAGCATCAGGACTTGCCACTTGTTATATTGAATTGTTAAGAAACATCTCTTTATTATTACAAATTTTCTTTTGGTATTTTACCGTTTTAAGATTACTGCCTACGGCTGAAAATTCACTCGTTTTATTTGATTTTGTCTATGCAAACATCAAAGGAATTTATATTCCAAGATTTATTTGGACAAACTTAAGTTACTTCATTTATGGACTAATTTTTACTTTCATTTGTATTTATGCATTTAACAAATATGCAAATAACTTAAGAGAAAAAACTGGAAAACAACTTCCTAAATTCTCTGTTTCAATTGGATTATTAATTATTATACCAGCACTTGTTATTATGATCTTTGGTGTTGGACTTGAATTCTCTTATCCAAAATTAGAGATTAAAATGGGTATTGCAAATTACATTGGTGGCGTATCAATTATTCCAGAATTAATTGCATTAGCTTTTGCTTTGTCTCTTTATACCTCTACTTTTATTGCTGAAAATGTTAGAGCTGGAATTTTAGGTATCGACAAAGGTCAAAAAGAAGCTGCTGCTTCTATTGGATTAACTAATACACAAATTTTACGATTAATTGTTATCCCTCAAGCATTAAGAATTATTATACCACCAACAACTAACCAATATTTAAATTTAACAAAAAACTCATCGCTTGCTGCTGCAATCGCATATCCAGATATAGTTTTAGTATTTGCTGGGACTGCATTAATGCAAACGGGACGAGCAATTGAAATTGTAACCATTACAATGTTAACTTATCTAAGTTTAAGTATTTCCATTTCAATATTTATGAACTGGTACAATAAAAAGGTGGCATTAACAGAAAGATAAAATGAAAGCTTTAAACTTTATAAGATCTAGATTTTTTTCATCTCCGCTTGATGCATTTTTAACTTTATCAATAAGTTATTTAATCTATTTAACCATTCCCCCGTTAATCGATTGGATGTTTATAGAGGCAACTTTTTCTGGAGAAACAAAAAAAGACTGTGTTGCAGGTGGTGCATGCTGGGTTTTTGTTAAAATGTGGTTCAAAAGATTTTTATATGGACTTTATCCAAATGAAGAAATTTGGAGAATTAATTTAGCTTTTGCAATTTTAATTATTTCAATTGTTGTTTATCAATTTTTGAATCAAAAACTTAAAAAATATCTTTTTTTATTTTTAGTACTACCCTTTCCTATTCTATCTTTAATGATATTTTCTGGAGGTTTCTTGGGGCTAGCGCCAGTTGATACGAGAGAATGGGGAGGTTTATTTTTAACATTAGTCATTTCAATTTTTGCAATTATCTTCTGTTTTCCAATTGGTGTTTTATTAGCTATGGGTCGAAGATCGGAACTTCCAGTAATTAAATATTTCTCAATTGGATTTATTGAATTTTGGAGAGGCGTTCCATTAATTACAGTTTTATTTATGGCGGGAGTTATGTTTCCACTTTTATTACCATCTGGAACTAATTTAGATAAATTAGTAAGAGTTATTATTGCAATTACTTTGTTTGAAGCAGCTTATATGGCAGAAGTAGTACGGGGTGGATTGCAAGCTGTGGGCCGTGGTCAATATGATGCTTCAAAAGCAATAGGAATGGGTTATTGGAAAAGTCATATTTTTATTATTCTTCCTCAGGCTTTAAAACTAGTGATACCTGGAATTGCAAATACTTTTATTGCATTATTCAAAGATACACCGCTTGTATTTGTTGTTGGTCTTCTAGAAATTTTAGGAATGGTAAACTTAGCTAAAACAAACCCATATTGGCTTGGTATGGCAACTGAAGGTTATGTGTTTGTTGCATTTGTATATTGGATTTTTTGTTTTGCTATGAGTAGATATAGTTTAAGTATAGAAGAAAAATTAAAAACAACTAACTAGGGACAATGAAAAATATTATTCAATTAAAAAAAGTAAATAAATGGTACGGAGATTTTCACGTCCTTAAAGATATTGATTTTGAAGTAAGTGAAAAAGAAAAAGTAGTGATTTGCGGTCCATCAGGATCTGGAAAATCAACATTAATTAGATGTATTAATAGATTAGAAGAACATCAAAAAGGTGAGATCATAGTTGATGGTATGACCTTGGATGAAAATACAAAAAATATATCTGCCATTCGAAGTGAAGTTGGGATGGTGTTTCAACAATTTAACTTATTCCCGCATTTATCAATTTTAGAAAATTGTACCCTTGCTCAAATTTGGGTAAAGAAAAAAACTAAAACAGAATCTGAAGCTTTAGCTATGGATTATTTAAATAAAGTCCAAATCTCTGATCAAGCCTACAAATTTCCTGGTCAATTATCAGGAGGACAACAACAAAGAGCAGCAATTGCTAGAGCTTTATGCATGGAACCAAAAATCATGCTTTTTGATGAACCCACATCTGCACTAGATCCTGAAATGATTAAAGAAGTATTAGATGTGATGGTTGATCTTGCAAAAGGTGGAATGACAATGTGCGTGGTAACTCACGAAATGGGTTTCGCTAAAGAAGTGGCAGACCGAGTCGTATTCATGGATGAAGGAAACATTGTAGAAGCAAAAAAAACAAAAGATTTCTTTGAAAATCCTGAAAGTGATCGAACGAAGCTTTTCTTAAGTCAAATTTTATAAACTTTTTGTTTATATAAGATATAATTAATTTCCATGGCTGATTATTCATTTGTAGTTGATGAAAATTTTGATCAAAAAAGAATTGATCAAGTAGTTGCTAACCAATATCCAAAAATTAGCAGATCCAAAGTCGCTAAAATTATTAAAAACAATCAACTTAAACTTAATGGTGAAATCCTTTTAGATCCATCTAGAAAAGTTAAAATTGGTGATCAAATTGAATTTCAAAATTTAAAAGAAGAGGTCATTAATTTGGTTCCAAAAAAAATGGATCTTAAAATTATTTTTGAAGATGATGACATTATTATTATTGATAAACCTATTGGCATGGTGGTTCACCCTGGCGCTGGTAACTATGAGAATACTATGGTGAATGGTTTATTGTATCACTGTAAAAATAAACTATCGGGAATGAATGGAGATGATCGACCAGGTATTATTCACCGAATTGACAAAGATACTAGTGGTTTACTTGTTGTTGCAAAAAACGATGAAGCTCATGCCTTTATTGCAAAACAGTTTGAAGAACATACAATTAAGAGAAGTTACCTTGTCTTTGTTTACGGAATTTTAAGACCACTTCATGGAAGAATAGAAACTTTAATAGGAAGAAATAAAACTAATCGTCAAAAAATGAGTGCAGATGTTTTAAGGGGAAAAGATGCAATTACAAATTATGAAACTTTAGAAGTATTTAAAGGATCAAAAATTCCAGATATTAGTTTAGTTAAATGTATCCTTGAAACGGGAAGAACCCATCAAATAAGGGTTCATATGTCTCATAAAGGAAATCCAATTTTAGGTGATCAAACTTATGGAAAAAAAATAAAAAAAATAAGAGGTATAGATCAAGAATTTGAAGATATTTTAAAATCATTGAAAAGACAGGCATTACACGCGCATACACTGGGGTTTATTCATCCTAAAACAAATAAAGATGTTTTTTATGCCTCAGATTTGCCTGAAGATTTAGATAGATTAAAAAACAGGCTTGAAACATTAAAAAATTGAGCCTTGTAGGTTTGAAATTAAAAATTACATATACAGTATGAGCAAAGAACTAAACAAAGCCAACTTACCTGTATTAACTCCTGATGGGAGTTTTGACTCTTATTTACAAAAAATAAGAAAATTTCCAATGCTGGATGCAGCGGAGGAATATATTTTAGCAAAAAACTGGAGAGAAAAAGGTGATAAAGAATCTGCTCATAAACTAGTAACCTCACACTTGCGATTAGTTGCAAAAATTGCAACAGGGTACAGAGGATATGGTCTTCCCATGAGCGAATTGGTTTCTGAAGGCAATATTGGCTTAATGACTGCGGTTAAAAAGTTTGATCCTGAAAAAGGATTCAGATTAGCAACGTATGCAATGTGGTGGATAAAAGCTTCAATACAAGAATATATTTTAAGATCATGGAGTTTAGTTAAAATTGGAACGACTGCGGCTCAAAAAAAACTATTCTTTAATTTAAGAAAAATGAAAAACCAAATTATGAAATCAGATCAGTCTGATTTGTTACCAGAACAAGTCACAGAAATTGCAAATCGATTAGATGTTACAGAAGATGAAGTGAATTCAATGGATCAAAGAATGAAAGGTCCAGAAGCATCCTTAAATGCAACAATTACTGGTGAAGATGGTGAAACTGAATGGCAAGACTGGGTAGTAGATGAAAATGCAGACCAAGAGTTACAAATTGCACATCGTCAAGAAACTAATAAAAGAAAAGCACTTTTAGATAAAGCTATGTCTGTTCTTAATGAAAGAGAAAAAGAAATTTTATTTGATCGAAGATTAAATGAAGAACCCAAAACTTTAGAAGAATTAAGTCAAAAATATAATATTAGTCGTGAAAGAATTCGACAAATCGAAAATAGAGCTTTTGAAAAAATTCAAAAGGAAATGCTGGAACAAGCAAAAGAACAAAAGTTAATTTCGGTTAATTAAAAATTATAATTTTTCATTTTCAAGTTTTTTTGAAGCTCTAGAAAAACCGCTTAAATTGATTTCAATTGCTAAAGGTTGAGGACCAAAACCCGCAACACCAATAGCCGCTTTTTTTCCAGAAGCAAAACTTTTCTTTATTTTATTATAATTCTCAAGTGAAGTTTTATCTTTTGTATTATTAGTTAAAATTACCATACAACCAATCACTTCACATTTTGTCCAAGATAAGTTGATTTGTTCTTTATCATCAAATTTAATTGCAAGTCTTCGACTAAGATTTACACCTAAAGGGCCAATGACACTAATAATCTCTTTTGTTTCTTTATCTTTATTTTTAAATCTTGCGTAATTTATTGCAAAACGAATATTTGAATTTTGTAATTGTAACGATTGTGAAACTTCACAATTTTTCTTGCCATGATCTTCAACACACTGATAGGTCCAACTATTGTATTGTTGTGTTGTAACTTTTGGTGGTGGTTCACCTTTCTGATGACTTGCAAAAGATGGAATCGAAAAAAAAAATAATATTATTAAAAATATTTTTAACATTAAAATTGTCCAACTAAGCTTATTAAACTTCTACTATCCCAGGTCAAGCCATCAACATCATTTCCATTTGTGTCTTTTCCTGGATTATTGCCTAACTTTTCCGCATAGGTCGCTGTTACAGCAAAATTTTTATATACTGGTAAAGCAAAAGATATTCCTACACCATGTAAATCATATTGATTTCTTAACTTGGTATTTGTGGAATTCCAATTTGACCAAAGTTGTTTATGAAGTTGAATTTTTCCATAATCATAAAAAAAAGTTAATCTTCTATTTTTTGGAAGTGTTTTATTAAATTCTAAACTCGATACAAAACCTTGATCTCCTGCCGCTTCATTTGATGGATAGGCTCTCACAGCATTGGGACCACCTAAACTAAGTTGTTCTGCACCATCTAGATTTTTATCCGTATATTGACCATTAAATTTAATCACTGCAGAAACGGTATCGGTAACTCTTTGAAAGCGATTAGCATTAATTGCTAATTTCCAATAATCTCCATTTGCTTTTGCAGTTAATTGGTCGGTATCAAAGTTGCTTGTATTATCTGTTAAATCTAAAGAGCCAAAAGTACCTGTAAATGCTACAGTATTTACTCCACCAGAGAAGAATTTGTCTTGATTATTAAAAGTTAAATTCAATGAGGATTTTGTAATATCTTTATTACTATTTGATCCAGTATTTAGATCATTGACATAATCATTTCTTGAAAAAGATAAAGATGAAGTCAAACTTTTATCAGGCTTAATCATTAGCTCTTTGTTAAATCCTAAAAAAAATTCTGTTGAATAACCCGTTGGATCAGTGGAAGCAAAAGGAGCTCCAAGGTCATACTCCATTTTAGACATTCTAAATGTTGTTTGCAAACCATCATAACCAAGAGGTATTGTGACTGAACCTGCATAGTAATGTGATCCTTCTGTGATTACATCAGTTACGCTAAATCTTTCACCTTTATTAAAAACACTATCAAAATTTAAAATATTGGTAACACGCTCATAACCTGATGATCGTGATCCATTATTATCAACTAGACTTGTAGTTGATAATGTTTTGGTATTTGATGCTGAAATTACAATATTGGTCTCTCCAAGTTTATCACCCTCTACCAATTGAGCGATAGCATTAATTCCAGGTGTATTATTTAAATTTCTAATGTTCCTATCAAGTTGAACAATATTTAAAATTTCATTTGGATTGATTTTATTAAATATAAATTTTTTAATTCTTTCCCTTGAAATATTTAATTCTTTTTTTACATCTGCTTTAATTTCAATTTTTCCAATTTTACCCTCCACTATAAAAATTTGAATTTTTCCATCTTTAATATCTTGTTCAGGTAAAAAGGCTGTAGCTAAAAAACCTTTTGATCGATAATAAAAAGAAACTTCTTGTAAAATATTTCTAAGATCTGCATAAACAAGTTCTTTATTTACTTTATCTTTAACTAATTTTTGAAATTCGGAAGTTGGGTATTTTTTATTTCCATCAAAACTAAACTCTTTAATAAATACTTTAACTAAATCCTCTTCTTTTTTAGCGGGTTGTTCAGATTGTTGTTCAAACAATTTATCTGATGGCATATCTTTATTTTGTAAATTTTTATTTATCTGAGGTGTCTGCTTATTCATATCATCCACTTTTGGAATAACAGGATCAGCAGCATAAGCTGAGCTTAATGAAAAGCTTATGATAATTGTAAAAAATATTTTAGTTAGCTTTTGCTTTATCACCGCTTTTTTTCTGCTCCTCATCATCTTCTGAAATATCTGGTTTATTATTGTCGTCTTTACCCTGGCCTCTATCATCAGGTCGGTCTTTTGATTTATCTAATAATTTTCTAGGATCCTCATCACCATCTTTAAATTTTCTAAATGCTTCTTGTTCTTCTGGTGTTGCTCTTTCTTTAAACTCTTCAAACGCTTTTCGTTGCTCTGGAGTAGCATTTTCAAAAGATTTTGGATCCATAGGATCAAACCCATCTTTAATCGCATTATTAATTGCTTTTCTACTTCCAGGATTTTCTCTTAACTGCTGTCTAAAGTCTCTTTTAAACTGTCTCATTTCTTGTTTTGAACTAAATTGATTTTTAAAATCCT
>JAYPUB010000017.1:0-20313 GCA_038133865.1 Candidatus Pelagibacteraceae bacterium | reverse complement strand
CACCAACTGGTGACATAATAAATCTAACTTTGTGAATTGGTAAATTCATAATTTTTGCCATCATATGTCTATGGTGAGTAATATTTTGACTTGGAGAAACTATTGTTAAAACACCGTCTTGATCGACATAAGATACACCAGCCATAGGTTCTAGGTAAGCATGTTCGACTGGTTGAGTTGAAAATTCATCTTCAATTATAACATCGGCTTTTTTAAAAGCTTCTTCTGTATTCCCTTTTCTAATAGGAATATGTTTTACTAAATTAGTTTTATAATGTTCATGAATTAAAATTTTTTCTTTTAAAGATTCTTCTGGATCGTACAGGGCAGGAAGGTCTTTATACTTTATCTTGATTGCATTGACAGCATCTCGGGCTTGCTCAACAGTATCAGCTGCAATTGCTACAATCGCTTCACCCACATATCTAACTTTATCTTTTGCGAGCACTGGCTGATCTTCAATAAATACTCCGAAATTATCAATACCCGGTACATCATCGCATGTGACTATACCTCTTACCCCTTCAATTTTTTTAGCTTTAGAAAGATCAATATTTAATATTTTAGCATGTGGTCTATCGCTTCTTAAAACTTGCATATTAAGCATATTCGGTAATTTCATATCAGCAGCATATTTTAATCTTCCAGTAACTTTGCTAGGTGCATCTATTCTCTTTACATTTGCTCCAATGAAAGAATTTTCAGGCTTTTCATATTCATCAAAAACCTTTTCAGATTTTTCTTTATTAATGACATCCCTTGCCATCTCAACCGCATCAAATATCTTTTGGTATCCTGTGCATCTGCAAATATTACCGCCCATTTCCTCTTTAATTTGTTCTAAATTTGCTTTTGGATTATTTCTCAATGTGGAAGTCGCAGCCATAACCATTCCTGGTATACAAAAACCGCACTGGCTTGCACCAGTTGCACAAAAAGCTTTTTGTACTTCAGACATCTTTTCAGGATTACCTAAACCTTCAACTGTTTCAATTTTTGCGCCATCAGCTTTAGCTGCTGGAACCAAACAACTCTTAACTAACTTACCATTAATAAAAACAGAACATGTTCCACATTCGCCAGCTCCACAGCCCTCTTTGGAACCTGTTAAATCTAAATCTTCTCTTAAAAAATCTAATAAACGATAATGTGATTGAGTTGTCTTTTTAATTTTTTTTCCATTTACAGTTAAATTTAATTGAAGATTAGGCATAGACTTTCTCCGTTTTAGATTTAATTTTATGATCAAATGTTTGGATCGCTTCTTCAATATTATTTTTTCCAATAGCTTTTAAGATCGAACGAATTATAAAATTTTGTAAAACTTCAGCTCTATATTCTCTTCTAGATCTCGATTTAATTACATTTAAATCTAATTTTGAAGCTGCATAAATATTATTTTCATCAATTGATTTTCCTTTTAAAAATTTCTCAGTTTTAGTTAATCTAGTTGGTACTTCGCAAACACCGGCTACCGCAACTCTTATGTCTTGAAACTTGTTTTTATTTAATTTTACCAATGAAGAAACGCACACTGTAGAAATAACTAATGATCTTCTATGACCAACTTTTTCAAAACATGCTCCATAACCATTTGTATTTTCAACCTCAAAATCAACTAAGATATCATTGTTTTTTAAAGCCACTTTATTTCTTCCTTTTACAAATTTTTCTAATGGCATTTTTTCTTTAATAATTTTTTTATTTTTCAATTTTGCTACTGTAACTTTTGCATTTAGTGTTAAAAGTGCTGGCATACCATCGCCTGCTGGAGAGGCATTTACAATATTTCCGCCAATTGTTGCTAATTCTCTGATCTGATCATCTGCAAACCAAACAGAAACTTGTGGCAATACTTTTAAACTTTTTCTAATCTTTTTATCTAAAAAAAGTTTTTGGTAATTTGTTGCTGCACCGAGAAGAATTTTTTTTGTGCCAAATTTAAATACATTTAGTTCTTTAATTCGACTAACATCTACAACGTTTTTTAAAAAAACATCTCCTCCTCGTCCTTCTCTTGCCCATGGTAAAATATCAGTACATCCTGCTACTATACGACAATCTTTCACCTTCGATGTCAGTTCAAAGTATTCTTTGAGCGTTTTGGGAATGAAATAATTGTCGTATCTAAGCATAAAAATTAAGCTAATTTTTGATCGTTTCTAACAACAACCTTAATTGCGTCTTCTATCCTTTCTTTGGTATATTTTAATCCTGTCTCTAATTCCTTCATAGGAAATGTATGAGTATGAATTAATTTTGCATCAAAACGTTTTTGGGCCATTAAAGCCATTGCTCTATGGCAAGCAGATTTACCTTCACCTCTTGTTGCAAAAATATATGCATTGTTTCTAACTAAATTAGCAATATCAACCGTTACTGGTTTAGAAGGAAATGCAGCTAGTCCAATTTTTCCACCTCTTCTAATCATTGAAGATGCATCATTAATTGCGTTCTCTGCTCCAGAACATTCAAGCACATAATGAGCTCCTACGCCGCCAGTTAATTCTTTTACTTTTTTAACCGCATCTTCTTTCTTCACGTTAATAACATGAGCTGCCCCAAGTTTTTTTCCTATCTCCAACCTATTATCTCTTGTGCCTGTTAAAATAACTTCGGCTCCAAGAGCGCTTGCAACTCCTACTGCACATAAACCAATAGGTCCTGGTCCAGTAATGACAATTGTTTGACCGGCATATAAACCACCCATAACATCTAAAGTGTACATACTTGTACCTGCGGTTACACATAAAGTTGCTTCTTCATCTGACATGCCATCAGGAACTTTTACTAATGTTTGGGTTCTATTGGTCATATATTCTGCAAAAGCTCCGTCAGTTGTAAAACCGTTGGCCTTGTGACCTCTGTCAGTATAACTATAATTTAAACATGAAGTGTACCAACCTTTTCTGCACATTTCACATCTACTGCATCCAGCATGAATTTCTACACACACTCTATCCCCAGGTTTAAATTCATGAACACCTTCACCTAATTTAACGACTGTACCCATTGCTTCATGACCAAATGTAAAATTTTTATTAAAAGGCAATTCACCATTGATCATTGCTGGCAAACCATGAGCCATAATTTCTAAATCAGTTGCACAGATAGCAACAGCATCAATTTTTAAAAGCACTTCACCTTCTTTTGGTTCAGGAACTGGTTTTTTTTTAATTGTAATATTGTTTGGATCATTAAGAACCCAAGCACCCATTTCTTTTGGGATTTCAAATTTTTGATTGTGGCCCATCATACTATTATCATGCGGCATGTTTATCTCCTTTTTTTCTAGTTTTTTTAAAATATTTTCCAATTTCAAGAGCAGAAAATTTCACAGAGTTTTTTATTTTTTCTAAATATTTTTTATCACTTGTAATTTTAAATTTAGGTGATGAACAGCTGACAGATGCAAATGGCTTCTGTTCATCATCAAATATTGGATAACCAACGCAATAAACACCAGGTTGAAATTCTTCATCATCAGTTGCAAAACCATTTTTTTTAATTCTCTTTAATTCATTAGACAATTGACTAAGATTTATGATTGTATGATTTGTAAATTTTTCTAATTTTCCTTTTAATATTTTTTTTTGACTTGCTTCACTCATAAAAGCTAACATGGCTTTTCCAGAAGCAGTAGCATGAAAAGCATTATCCTTATTTAAAAAACCGTGATCAACTCTCACAGGATGAGTAGATTCTAACATACTTAAAGTAATTAGCCGTGTACCTTCAAAAGACGCTAAATGAACTGCCTCACCTGTTACATCATTAATTTTTTTAATAAAAGGTTCTGCAAAATTTATAAAAGAATTAGCATTTAAATCTATAACTTCACTAAACTTTTTTAATTTAGAGCCTAGAAAATATTTTTTTGATTTTAAATCTTGATACAAATAACCTTTGTCACAAATCGTCGATAACATATGATGCGCAGCAGATTTTTTAAAACCTAGATGATCACAAATTTCTTTTAAACTAATTCCTTTAATAGAGTTGGAATTTAAGAAATAATCTAATGTATCCAGTGTCTTAGAAATTGATTTAACTGACATGGTAAAAAATTATTAAAATATCAATAGTTTGTCAATTATGAATAGTAGTTTAATATTAATAAACTTTATAGTTTGTTAATAAAAAACCAAAATTCACAATAAATAAATGTAACAAATAAACTTGAGATTGTAATTAGAAGTTTAAAAACTCTATAAAAGCTCTAATAGATATAAGAATTAGAAAAAAACCAAAAATTTTACTTAATAAATTTTTATCAATTGAATGGACTAATCTTGCTCCTATTGGAGCCATAGTCATAGTTACAGGAACAAAAACTAAAAATCCTGGAATATTTATATAACCAATCGATAATGGTGCAGCAAATTCTGAAAACATTGCTCCACTAAATGCCATTGAAGAAGCTCCAAAAACTGAAATAATAAATCCAATCGCTGCTGCAGTACCTATTGCTTCACGAATTGGGTAACCAAAAAGTCTCATAAATGGAACGCCCAACGAACCTCCTCCAATACCAAGTGGAACTGACATAAAACCTATGAATGTACCTGTGATACTTTTAATAATCATTCCAACATCTTTAGGTTTTTCTCCCATTTTTTCTCTAAGAAAAATAAAAAATAAACCAACAAAAAAAGAAAAGATTGAAAAAATTAATAAAAGTTGAACAGTTCTTAAATGTGTTGCCATAAAAGTCCCAGCAAATATTCCAAGAACTATAAATACACCAAAAGATTTTATTAAATCAAAGTTAATAGCTTTAAATTGATAATGAGTTTTTGCAGACATTACTGACGTAGGAATAATAATTGCAAGAGATGTTCCTAGTGACAAATGCATAATAATATTTTCATCAAAATTTAAGGTTGAAAAAGCATAATAAAGAGCTGGTACCATTAAAATTCCACCACCCACTCCTAACAGACCTGCAATAAATCCAGATGCTGTTGCAGCTATTGCTAAAACAATAACTAAAGTTACAAGCTGATTAAAATCTAATGTAATCAAATTAATTTACCGTTTCTAATTTTTCATTATTCTGAACAACTTCTAGAATGTGTTTTACTTTTTGAAAATCAGAGTCTCTTGCCATCATATTATCTGATAAATATCTTTTCCATTTTCCAGCTCCTCTTTGACCATGATAAAGTCCTACAGTGTGTCTCATGATTTGATTTACTCTTGTTCCTTTTTTAACTTCTGTATCTACGTATTCGACTAATTTTTCTACAATTTCTTCTCTAGATAAAATATTATTATTTTTAAAAATTTCTCTTTCAATATCAGCTAAAAAATAAGGTGATTGATATATTGCTCTACCAATCATTACACCATCAACTTTTTCTAAATGTGATTTGATATGATCGGTATGAGTAATCGCTCCATTAATTATAATATTAATTTCTGGATTTGCTTTCTTAATATCATAAACCATATTGTAATTTAATTTTGGTATTTTTAAATTTTCTTTAGGACTTAATCCTTTTAATATCGCTTTTCTTGCATGAAGAATAATTGTCTTTACTCCGGTATTTTTAATTTTCTCAATAAAAGAATTAAGGTAATCAAAATTTTCTACATCATCAAATCCAATTCTAGTCTTTGCAGTCACAGGTAATTTTGTAGATTGTACCATTGCAGACAAACAATCAGCAACCAGATCTGGCTCTTTAATTAAACACGCTCCAAATTTATTTTTTTGAACTTTTTTACTTGGGCAACCTAAATTTAAATTAACTTCATCATAACCATAATCTTCTACTATTTTGCAGCACTCAGATAATTCTTTTATATTACTTCCTCCAAGCTGCAATGCTACTGGTTTTTCAAACTCATTAAATTCTAAAACTTTTTTTTTATCTCCATTTATAATTGCTCCAGTTGCAATCATCTCAGAATATAAAAAAATATTCTTACTAATTAATCTTAAAAAATATCTATCGTGACGGTCCGTACAGTCCATCATTGGAGCCATGGAAATTGTACGATTAAAATTAGACATATTTTTTAATTTTATCAGAATATGAAATAATTCCTTTGGTAATAAAATCTTCGTGAATCTTTTCTAATTTATCAAGTTGATAACTATAATTTACCATAATACCAAATGATTCCTTGTAGCCGTAATCAGTAATATTTCCATTTAAGATGATATTAGAAATACTTGCCCCATTACCTAAATGAAATCTAGATACTGGATTTAAAGGTTTATTGTTAATTTTTTCATTAATCAAATAATGAGCAACTAGCTTCTTAATAGCAGCTTTTTCTTTTAGCATTTTTGGTTCGCCTATTTTTAAAGAAGGAGACTTTAAAAAATCTAGTTTGGAAATTTCATAATCTTTTAAAATATCTTTAAGCTTTTCATTATTTAATGATAAAAACCAATCAGTAAAACCAGGTAATGGCGATAAAGTTCCAAAGTTTTTAATTTTTGGATTTTCTTCTTGAATTTCAAATACTACTCTTTTGATTAAGAAATTGCCCAGCGTCACTCTCATCAAACCATCTTGGCAGTTATTAATTGAATAAAATGTTGCTGTATCATAGTTAGACTTTTCATCTGTTTTGGGTTTAATTATCTCTTGAATCGAATTACCGACACCTTTGGTAAAAGCCACTTCAACAAATATTAAAGGCTCATCTTTTAAAACCGGATGAAAGTATGCGAAAAACCTTCTATCTTCTTGCTGCAATCTTCTTTTCAGATCATTCATATCTTTAATTTTATGGACTTTTTCATATTTCATTATTTTTTCTAAAACCGCAGCTTTTGAGTCCCAAGTAATTTTTTCTAATCTTAAAAAACCTGGATTAAACCATGACTTAAATAAATGCCTAATGTCCTCGTCTAAATTTTTCAATTCAGGATTAATGGGTAAAAATTTAATTAGATCTTCTCGCATTGAAACAAGAAAAGGTGTTCCGTTTGGCGCCATATTTAATCTTCGAATAAGTTCTTGTCGATTTCCTTCAACAGCTGAGCCAAGTGCATTTAAGCTTTGCTCATTTTTTTCTTTTAAATATTGAGCAATTTTTTTTTCAACTTCATTATTATTGGGTGAAAACTGTTTATTAATTTCTTTAAAAAAACTTAATTTTTGATCTGTATCAAATACACTATAAATTTCAGTTATTTCCCTTGCAATTGCAATACCAGAGGCAATACCTTTAAAAGAAATAAGATCATTACATAATTGCAAAGCAGATGTTAAATCTTTTCTTAAAGATTTTTTACCAATTAACCTTTGGCCTGCGTCAGCGATAGAAGAAAAAAATTTTTTAAAATCCAGCATCTTTACCCATTAACTTATCTGGTAACCATGTAACAAGCTCAGGGAAAATACATAAAATCACTATGCAGATCATCATCATTACCATGAAAGGAATTGATCCTCTTAAAATTTGATTTAAGCTAACATCTGGAGTTATACCTTTGATGATATACAAATTAAGACCTACGGGCGGTGTAATTAAGCCAATCTCCATATTGATTGTGAATACAATCGCAAACCAATAAGGATCAAAACCAAATTCGGTGATAATTGGAAGTAAAATTGCAGAAGTCATAACAATAACTGCAACTGGCGGTAAAAAGAAACCCGCGATTAATAAAAAGATATTAATATAAAAAAACAATAACCATTTATTTAAACCCATTTCAACAATGGTTTGAGCAATAGATTGTGTTACGTATAAAGATGATAAACTAAATGCAAATATATATGAGCCAGCAATAATGAACATGATCATTACGCTCTCTTTCATTGAAACTTTTACAATGTCCCATATTTTTTTTGGCTGATAAATTTTATAAACAACAGCAATCATCACAAACACAAGGAACGCTCCTACGCCTGATGCTTCTGACGGAGTAGCAATACCTCCATAAAGAACATAAAGAACTCCAACTACAATCGCCAAGAAAGGTAATACTCTTGGGATAACTTCTACTTTTTCTTTAAATGTTGGAGGAACTCTATTTCGTACTCTCTCAGCATAAGATTTGTCAATAAAGTAAGAATAAATATAAGCCCAAAGCATAAATAATCCTGCAAGAAGTAACCCTGGGATCACACCACATAAAAATAATCTTCCAATTGATGTACCTGTTGCTAAACCATAAACGATAAGAACAATACTTGGTGGGATTAAAACACCAAGTGTTCCACCAGCAGCTATACATCCGGTTGCAAGTTCTGCCGAGTATCCCCTTTTTCTCATCTCAGGAATTCCCATAGTTCCAATTGCAGCACACGTTGCTGGGCTTGATCCACTAAGAGCTGCAAATATTGAACAAGCTCCAATATTAGAAACCACTAAACCACCAGGCAATCTCCAAAGCCATCTATCTAAACCAGTATATAAATCCTTACCTGCAGGTGAATTTGCTACAGCCATTCCCATCAAGATAAACATTGGAATAGACAACAATACAAATGAATTTAAGCCTGCATAAAAAGTCTCTGCATACACATTAAGAATTTGAAAACCTTCAGCTAAAAATAAAAAAACTAAAGATGTAAAACAAAGGCCAAAAGCAATAGGTATTCCTGAAAATAACATGGCAACTGTAAAAAGGCCTACAATCAGACCAAGCAAAAGTGGATCCATGTTTGTAATAAATTCCATTAAAGTTCCTTTAACTTTCTAAAAAGTTTAATTAATTCAGCGATGTAAGACATCGTCATTAAAATTGCTCCGATTAACATTGATGAATATGGTATCCATAGTGGCGGGCCCCATATTGTTCCAGTATTATGATTATTTATGAATGCATCTGATGTAATTTCAAAACTTACATAAAACAAAATTAAGAAAAAAATTAAACACAAACTATCAGTAAAAATTTTTAATCTTATTACATTTTTTTCTGACATGAATGTATATAAGTATTCCATATTAACATGCCCTTTTTCACTTAAAACCCAGGCGCTCCCAATAAATGTAGATGCGACAAGCAACATAGTAACCAATTCAGTTTGCCATGTAATTGCATGTCTAAAAAGGTAACGCTCAAAAACTAACTCTGTAATTAAAACTATAGATAACAGCAAACAACCTGCAGCAAATATTCCACAGATTTTTGCAACTTGCTCAGTAAATTTTATAAATTTATCAGTCATAAAAAAATACCCCTGCATTAAGCAGGGGTATTAATTTTAAGCTTTTATTTTACTGCTAAAGCTTGGTCAATTAATTTTTGACCACCTGGGACTTTTTCAGCAAAGTTTTTATATGATGTTTTTTTAGCTATTGCTAACCAAGCATCAAAGTCTTTTTGAGTCATGTACGCAAGTTTAACTCCCGCTTTTTTATAAGCTTTTTCCATTGTAGAGTCTAAACCAGATGCTTCTTTTGTCATGTACTTTTCAGCAACTTTTCCAGCTTTCATTAAAGCTTTTTGTTGCTTAGAAGTTAAAGAGTCAAAAGACTTCTTTGACATAAGAATTGGCTCATACATAAACCAAAGTCCAAATTTACCTGGAGGTGTTGCACACTTAACTTGTTCGTAAATTCTGTAAGATACAAAACTTCCTGAACTAGTATTTGCTCCATCAAGAACTCCAGTTTGAAGACCATTATAAATTTCAGATGAAGGCATTCCTTGAATACCAGCGCCTGCACCTTCAAGCATTTGGTTAAATGCTTTTCCTGCAGCTCTGAAAACCTGACCTTTAACAGTACCTGGATTTGTAATACAGTTTTTCTTAGAAACGAAACCACCTGCTAACCATGCATCAGATAAAACAACAACGCCAGCGTCATTGATGATTTTTTTAATCTGTTTCATCATTGGAGATTTATTAACTCTTAATGCATGCTTATGGTTTTTCACCATACCTGGCATTAAAGTAATATCAAACTCCGGATGGAATTTTGCAGCGTATGCTAAAGGAAACGCAGAAATATCCAGCTGACCAGTTGTCATTGGTTTCCATTGCTCTTTTGGTTTATAAAGTGATTTTGCTGGGTAAATTCTAATGTTTACTCCAACGTTTGCTTTTTTCATTTCATCAGCAATGATTTGAACCATTTCGTGACGAACATCAAATTTGCCATCTTTTCTTTTTGTACCTGGCCATTGATGACTTGCTTTTAATGTTTTTGCAAATGACTCACCAATTCCGGCAAATAAGAAAACAGCGACAAATAAATAGATAAATGATTTGTTAAATTTCATTTATTGCTCCCCTGTTTGTTAAATTATTGGCCATTGAACTATATTTTGATATGAAGTTCAACAATATAAAATGTCAAATAAAGGCCCATTATCTGGATTATTAGTATTAGATTTAACAAGAGTTTTGGTTGGACCGTATTGCACGATGATCCTGTCTGATCTTGGCGCAAGAGTTATAAAAGTTGAAGCTCCAGGTGTTGGAGATGACTCTAGAGGATTTGGTCCATTTATTGAAGATCAATCAGCTTACTTTATGTCTCTAAATCGAAATAAAGAAAGTATAGCTTTAAATTTAAAAGATAAAGAAGATAAAAAAATTTTTGAAAAAATTTTAGATAAAGCTGACATTCTTGTAGAAAATTTTAAACCAGGAACTTTAAATAAATGGGGATATGGTTGGGAAGATTTAAAAGACAAATATCCAAAATTAATTTATGCATCTGCATCTGGCTTTGGTCAAACAGGGCCTTTAAAAGAATTACCAGCATATGACATGGTGGTTCAAGGCATGGGCGGTTTAATGAGTGTTACAGGTCAACCAAATAGTGAGCCTACTCGAGTTGGAACTTCAATTGGAGATATCACGGCAGGACTTTTTACTGCAATTGGAATTAATGCGGCTCTATATGATAGGCAAAAGACTGGTACGGGAATGTACATTGATGTTGCAATGCTAGATTGTCAAATCGCTATTTTAGAAAATGCTATTGCAAGATATCTTTCTAAAGGAGAAATTCCAAAACCAATGGGATCAAGACATCCTTCTATTTCTCCTTTTGAGGCTTTTAAAACGAAAGATAGTTACATTATTATTGCTGCAGGTAATGACAAATTATTTGAAGGAATGTGCAAAGTATTCAATTTAGATTTACATAACGATAGTAAATTTAAAACAAATGCTGATCGAAATAAAAATATAGAAGAATTAAAAAAAATCTTAGAAGAAAAATTAAAACATAAAACTACATCTGAGTGGTGTAAAATTCTTGAAGAAAAAAGAATTCCTTGTGGACCTATTAATAATATCAAAGAGGCAGTTGAAAGCCCTCAAACCAAAGCAAGAAATATGATTGTGAGTGCGATACATGATAAAATAGGTGAATTTAAAATGGCAGGTAACCCAATAAAAATGTCATCTTACGAGGATACAAGCACTAGAGGTGAAATACCTAATCTTGATCAACATCGCGAAAAAATTTTAAAAGAATTTAATAGTTAAGAGTTTTGCTCTTCAGTTCCTGTTTCACTAACCTCATCAGAAGAATTGTCATCAGAAAAATCATCATCTTCATCGATATCTTCATTTGCTTTCATATTAGCTGTTGGAACTTTTCTCGACCTTTTTGATGGTAAAATTGCTTGTCCAGATTTTGAAACTTCACCTTTATAAATTTCTTCAAATGCATCTCCTTCTGGTGAGTCGTATTCTTCTTGTTCAGTGGCATCTTCAGGATGTTCTCTAGCTCTGTCAATTGTTTGTGATTCAAGTGTTTTTTGATTTAAATGTTTGTCACCAATTTCTCTTAAAGATAATACAGTTTTTTTGTCATTATCTTCTGAAACCATAGGTTTATCACCGGCTCCAATTTGCAATGTTCTCTCTTTTGCTAAAATAACTAAATCGTATTGATTATCTACAACTTCTAAACAATCTTCAACTGTAACTCTTGCCATGAGCGAGGCTTATAATGATTTTGCTATTAAATTTCAAGTAGTAATAATCGGCTTATAGCTTTTAATTTTAGCTAAAAATAACAGGTTTGAAAACACTGCATATAAAAGCATAGATGTAAGGATATCTTTTGAAGATAATCCAAAATCAATAAGGTATCCAAATAAAACGGGAGATAAAGCAGTAGAAAAAACCATCAAAGATACAGTTACTGATCTTATAGCGCCTAGATGTTTAGTTCCATACATCTCAGACCATGTTGAAGTAATTAAAACATTTGCAGTTCCATTGGTAATTGCAATCAAAATAAAAAATAATATTGGTGAAATTGAAAACTTAAACAATAAACTAAAAATAAATCCTAAAATCATAGGAATTAAATAAAAAGGTAAAACTTTAATAGCGCTGAATCTGTCAATTAAATACCCTGATATTTGTAGAGATATTAAAGTAAAAATTGCATATGCAGCAAAACTAGGGGCAATATAAGCGATCCCCCAGTTAAAATTTTCAAAAAGAAAAGATTGATTTATAAAAATACCTGTAATTAAAAAAGGTGGGCACAAAATTGCTGGCAATAAAAAATAAAATTTTACATCTTTTAAAACTTCTGCTCTAGTCCAATTTTTAATATAAAAATTTACCTTCAATTCATCTTTTTCTACTGTGTTATCTTTAAAATCTTTAAGTAAATAAAAAATTAAAGGAGAAACAAAAAATAATAAAAAACATGCAATGATTATCCATACATTTTTCCAAACTAAAAAATTAAGACAAAATATAATTATGCCTGGTAAAATACCTTCACCAAGCGTAAGTCCAAGCCAAGCAATTCCTAATGCTTTACCTCTGTTCTTGCTGAAAAATCTAGCCATTGCAGTGCTGGAAGTATGACTCATTAAACCTTGCCCAAACAATCTTAAAAAAAATATAGCTATTACCAAATGAATATAACCAGTCAGCTGACTCATAAAAATTGAGGCCATAAACAAAGACAAAGATACAAATAATGCAAAGGTTTTCAGTTTAAAATCATCAATTTTTTTACCTAACCATATAATAGTTAAACTACTCACAAGTGTTGCAACTGAATATATTCCACCAAATTCTGAGTGGCTTAAATTCAAATCTTGCCTTATAAATGGGTTAAAAATACCTAAGAAAAAAGTTTGCCCGAAACTTGAGCAAAAAGTCATAAGGAAACCAAAAAGTAGGTATTTAAAATTTGATTTTATAAATTGAAAATTAAACATATAAATTATTAAAAGGGAGTAAATTTAATGTCATACAAAGTTGCTTTTATTGGTTTGGGTGTCATGGGTTTTCCAATGGCAGGATATATATCAAAAGCTGGTCATGATGTAACAGTTTATAATCGAACATCTGCAAAAGCTAATAAATGGGCAGAAACTTATAAGGGTAAAACTGCAGTAACACCTGCGGATGCTGCAAAAGATGCTGACTTTATATTTACTTGTGTAGGAAATGATAACGATTTACGAGAAGTTACTGTAGGATCAAGTGGAGCTTTTCAAAATGTAAAAAAAGGTGCTGTATTTATTGATAACACAACTGCATCTGCAAAAGTTGCTAGAGAATTATTTAATATTGCTACAGAAAAAAGTTTTGGTTTTCTAGATGCGCCAGTTTCTGGTGGTCAAGCTGGAGCTGAAAACGGAGCTTTAACTGTAATGGTTGGTGGTGAGCAATCTGATTATGATAAAGCAGAACCAATTATTGATTGTTATAGTAAAAAAATAAAACTACTCGGAAAATCTGGAAGTGGACAACTTGCAAAAATGGTAAATCAAATTTGCATAGCTGGATTAGTTCAAGGATTATCTGAAGGTTTAAGATTTGGACAAAATGCAGGGCTTAATGTCGAGGATGTTGTTGAGGTGATTTCAAAAGGTGCAGCTCAATCATGGCAAATGGAAAATAGATTTAAGACTATGTTGGATGACAAATTTGACTATGGATTTGCTGTAGACTGGATGAGAAAAGACCTTGGAATTGCGATGGAAGAAGCAAAATCAAATGGATCATTGTTACCTATAACTGAAATTATAGATCAATATTATGCTGAAGTGCAAAATAATGGTGGAAATAGATTTGATACATCAAGCTTAATTACTTTGCTTCCAAAAAAATAGTTTAAGTGAACGAAAAAATTCCAGATTTTTACAATAATAAAGATTTAATCTTTGATGAAATTTGGACTTTGTTGTCTAGGGGTGTTGTAGACAGATCTGAAGATTTTAGATTACCAGTTGTTATAATAAATAAAGATAATTTTTCAGACGGACGAATTGTTGTATTAAGAGGTGCTTTCAAAGATAAAAGAGTATTAAGATTTCATACTGATTTAAGATCATCAAAAATAGATGCTTTAAAAAAAAATAATAATATTTATTTTTTATTTTATAATAAAAAAAGAAAAATACAGGTTAGGATTAAAGGCAAAGCTATTATCCATTATAAAAATCAGATCAATGAAGAAGCTTGGAAAAAAACTCAAGTCATCAGCAGAAAATGTTATCTAGCAACAAGCGCACCTGGTTCAATTTCAAAAGATCCAAATCCTGGATATCCGAAAGAACTTGAGGGTAAAAATCCAAAAATCGAAGATACTGAAATAGGTTTTGAAAATTTTTGTGTAATTGAAACTAAAATTAGTGAAATGGAATGGTTATATTTAGCATCTCAAGGTCATAGAAGGGCTAAAATAACAATTGAGAAAAATGGAGAATTTAAAACCGAATGGTTAACGCCTTAAATTATTTGTATCCTTTTTCGTAATTTTTCCAATTTGCTGAATACCTTCGAGCATTTTCTTTTATTGCTTCAATCTCTTCGTCTGTAACTTCTCGAATAATTTTTCCAGGCGATCCCATCACTAAAGACTTATCAGGTATTACTTTGTTTTCTGTAATTAAGGAATTTGCACCAATAATACAATTTTTTCCAATTTTAGCGTTATTTAGAATAGTAGCTCCCATTCCAATTAAACTGTCATCTTCAATTATACACCCGTGAATAATTGCCAAATGACCAATAGTAACTCCTGAACCAACTATACATTCACAATCTTTATCAGTATGAACTACACTATTATCTTGAACGTTTGTTCCTTCTCCAATAGTAATCTTTTCGATATCACCTCTTAAAACAGCTCCAAACCAAATACTACAGTCATTCTTTAAATGGATATTTCCAATAACTTTAGCACTATCCGCAACCCAATTTTTACCTTCTCTTTTTACTATCTTGTCTCCAAGTTGATGAATCATAATTAAGGTATATATATAATATTATTTATTATGGCACTTGAAAAAACGCCTATTTGTAACTTTGGGGAAAAGATATATGATTTTAATTTAAAATCTGTAGACGATAATATTTACAATCTTAAGAATATAGTTGGAGAAAAAGGAACATTAGTAATGTTCATTTGTAATCATTGTCCTTATGTGAAAGCAATTATTAAAGAATTAAGTTCCACAGCTCACGAACTTAAAAATCATGGAGTAAATTCTGTAGCAATAATGTCTAATGATACTATCAATTATCCAGATGATAGTTTTGATAAAATGAAAAAGTTTGCGAAAGAAAATAATTTTAACTTCCCTTATTTGATAGATGAAACGCAGCAAATAGCAAAGAAATATGGAGCTGTATGTACTCCTGATTTTTTTGGATATAATTCAAATCATGAACTTCAATATCGTGGACGATTGAGAGAAATGAAAGACTTAACTCCTGTTAAAAATAGTAAGAATGAATTAATGGAAGCGATGTTACAAATTTCAAAAACTAAACAAGGGCCTAAAGAACAATTTCCAAGCATGGGATGCAATATTAAATGGAAATAAAGTGATTATTATTACTACAAGAAATTTTCTTCCTGAACTTGGAGGCATGCAAACCCTCATGACGGATATTGCAAATCATTTATCTAAGTTTTCTAAAGTAAAAGTTTATGCAGAAGATAAAAAAAACGCCTCTGAATTTGATAAAAAACAAAGCTATGAAATTGAAAGAATTAAAGGTTTCAAATTTATTAGAAAATTTAGAAAAGCAAATCAAATACAAAACTACTTTAATAGTAATAAAAATATTAAAGCACTGATATCAGATCATTGGAAAAGTTTAGAAAAACTTTCAGTAAATACTTGTCGTTCTGTTACTACGCTTTGTTTAATACATGGAAAAGAAATTAACCATCCCAATGGATCACCATTAAACGTTAGAATGAGAAACTCTTTATTAAAAGCTAAATATATAATTGCTAATTCAGAATACACCAAAAACTTAGCTATTGATAAGGGTGTCTCAGAAGAAAAAATAATAATAATTAATCCAGGAACAGATATGGCTGATGATAATTTAGACGAAAGTGCTGCTCTGGAAATTTACAATAACTCAAATCCAAAAATTATTACAGTTTGCAGATTAGAAAAAAGGAAAGGTTTAGAGCAAACACTCTTGGCTTTAAAAAACTTTGAATCAAAATATGAAAATTTTAGATATATTATAATTGGAGATGGTGAAGAAAGACAAAATTTAGAAAAACAAGTTAATAATCTTAATTTAAAGAAAAATATTATTTTTTTAAGTGATGCTTCACAAACATTAAAAAACTCGTTAATTAAAACTGCAGATTTTTTTATAATGCCCTCTATTCAAGTAGGTAAATCAATTGAAGGTTTTGGGATTTCTTTCTTAGAAGCTGCGAAATATGGAACGTCATCAATAGGTGGTTTAGCTGGTGGAGCTTCAGATATTATTAAACATAATGAAACAGGGTTATTATGTGACGGAGAAAAACATGATGAAATTTATAACAATTTAATAAAAATGATGGAAAATGAAAATTACAAAATTATGGGTGATAATGCTAAAAAATTTTCAAAAAATTTTTTATGGGATACTCAAATTAAAAAGTATTTAGATTTAATTAAAATTAATTAAATGAATTTTATAAAAAAAAATTTAAAATGGTTAGGGACTGTACTAGTATTTATTGGAATATTATTAATGTATCTAAATATTTATCCATTAAATATTTTTTTTCATGGCCCTGGTATTATTGCGTGGACAATTCATGGTTATATTAATAAGGATAAGGCAGTTTTAACAAACTTTGCTTTGCAAATACCCTTTTCGGTAATTGGTTTTTACAAATATTTTTTTATGTAGAAATTTTATCAATTACAAATTTTAAAACTTGATCAGGACCTATATCTTTGAGCAAATTAGACTCCAGAACTTTGAAAGATTCTGTTTCTATGCTAACTTTTCTTGCTGATGTATGTTGACCAAATAATGCAACCCCTTTACAGCCTAAATGTGCTGCGATGTGTGCTGGCCCAGTGTCATTTGCAATTACAAAAGATGATTTTTTGATTACTTTTGAAAGTTGACCAATATTAGTCGGTTTATCATTATTAAGGATCATTTTTAAATTTAATTCTTTGCACTGTCCTATTTCACTTGGACCAGGAGCGGTAATTAATTCGTATTGTGGTAATTTATTTTTTAACAATTTAATTAATTCATTGAAATAAGGCCAAACTTTTTGTTTTAATTTTGGAGAACAAAAAGGAGCTAGAAATATATATTTCTGCTCGTTGATTTCAAAATCATTATCTATTGCCCAAGAAAAATCTGGTTTCATCACATGGCTCGTATTCTTTATATTTGATCTATCTAACTGAACTTTAAATCGCTCAATAACACCATCTTGATCAAATTGTTTTTTTGTCTCTCCTTTCTTTAAAATTGTCTTAGATGAAGACCAATTTTTTATTTTAAAATTTTTTCTATAAAAATCTGTTCTTGAAGAGTTTTGAAGATCAAAACAAAAATCAAAATTAAAACTTCTTATGTCTTTTATTAGCTTTAATAAGTAAAAAAAATTCCATCTAGGTAGTCTTTTGTCAATTAATACTTCATCAACATAAGGGCATTTTTCTAATAAATTTTTAAATTTAAAAGTAGTTAGAATAAAAATTTTTTTATCCTTAAAGTGATTTCTAATGTCCTGCAAAGCTCCAGAAATTTGAACAATATCACCAAGTGAACCATGTTTTATAATTAGAATATTTGACATAAGTTAATTTACTATTATCAATAACATATGAATACAGCTAATAAAATTTTTGCTGAAATTTCAGTAGGTGAGCTTCTTGATAAAATTAGCATTTTAGAAATTAAGCAAAAAAATCTAAAAGATAGTGCAAAAATTAAAATTGTATCAAAAGAATTAGAAAGCTTAAATAGCACTTTAAAAAAAGACGTGCAAATGAGTGATGAAATTAAAGCTCTGTATAATAATTTAAAAGAAGTGAACGCAAAGCTATGGGATATTGAGGAAGGTAAGCGTGATTGTGAAAGAAATAAAACTTTTAATGATAAATTTATTAAACTAGCAAGGAGTGTTTATATTGAAAACGACAATCGAGCTAAAATAAAAAACAAAATAAACCATCTTACCGGCTCTAATATATTAGAAGTCAAAAGTTACGATAAATATTAATCAAAACTAGTACTAGGAATTTCAGATCTAATTTTTTTTACTTTTTCAACATCAATTTCTGAAATTATAAAACCGATACCTTTTTCTTTCTCACTCAAAATTACTCCGTCTGGGGAAACTATCATTGAATGTCCATAAGTTTCTCGATTATTAAAATGCTTTCCAGTTTGGGCTGGTGCAAAAACATAGCAAAAATTTTCTATTGCACGTGATCTAAGAAGAATGTGCCAATGTCTTTCTCCTGTATTTTTTGTGAATGCAGATGGCGCTGTTAAAAAATCAGCTCCCATTTTCATTAATTGCCTATAATGATTTGGAAACCTTAAATCGTAACAAATTGATAAACCTAAATTTCCCCAAGGTAATTTTGATAAAGTTAGAGTGTTTCCAGATTTAAATTTTTTTGACTCTTCATAACTTTCTCCATTAGGAAGATTAACATCAAACATATGAATTTTATCATAAATGGAAACAATTTCTCCTTTTGGATTAATCAAAAATGATCTATTAAATATATTATTGTTACTTTTCACAGGTGTTCCACCAATTAAAAACCAAATTTGGTTTGATTTTGTATACTTAACAATTTCTTTAATGCAAAAACCATTTTCATAGTCTTCTGATTTTTCTTTTAAAACAGTCTTATCTAAAGTTAATAAAAAAGTATTTTCTGGAGTTAATATTATTTGAGCACCATCTTTTATAGCCTGATCAGATAACTTTATAACTTGATCAAGATTTTCTTTTGGTCGATCATTAGATGTTAGCTGCAAGCAAGCAGCATTAAATTTCATTATTTATTTACTGAGCTAATAAAATTCCAACTACAGTCAAAACTTGGAATATAAATTTCGGAAATTTTAGAATTTCCAAACGCACTTTCTAAAGTTTCTTTCCAATTATTTACCTGGGTAGGTTTTTTATCTTTAGATCCAACTTGAGCGGTAATAATACCGTTCCTTTTTGTAATCCTTTTAATGTCATTTATATTTTTTGCAGCAAGGTCAATACAAAACTGATCATCGTTTAAATCAATAAACAAATGATCGTATTTTTCATTTTCGCAGGAAATAATATTTTCAAATGCATCTCCCCATATACAATTTACATTATTACTTTTATGAATGTTTTTGAAAACTTCAGGTAAATATTGTTGGCAGGCGTCAACGACTTCTTTATCTAGTTCAAACCAGTCAATATAGTCAAAATTACTTTTTATACATTCTCTAGCTACACCACCATCACCACCACCTATAATTGCAGCTGTTGAGTTTTTTGAAGATAATCTTAGCCCGGATTGAACAAATGTACTTGAATAAAGTGCTTCATCTTTTTCTGCAACTTGTATCTCTCCATCAATAAATAACGCGTTACCAAATTCTTTAAGTTTTAATATTTCAATATGTTGTCCAGCTTTTGATTTGAAGTTTTTTATTACTTCTTCAACCATGTAAAATTTTTTGATACCTTCTGAACTATAAATATCTTTATAATGATGGACAGAATCTCTATCAAAATCTTTTTTAATAACGGAAGTATGAGGTAATTCTTTTTTTATAATTTCCAGAGATATACTTGGGCTTACAGTGCCACAGGTAAAAAAATCAAAACTTACAATACCTTTTTCAGGAAAAGTATGAAAACTCATGTGACTTTCTTTTAGCAAACACAAAAGTGTAACTCCTTGAGGGCTGAAAACATATTTGGAGATATTCACTATTTCAACTTTTGCTACTTTAGCAATTTTTCTAAAAATTTTTTCGTAAAATTCAGTGGAATGATTTTCATAAACACCAAGAAAATCTAGAGTAATATGTTCGCCTACTTTGTTCATTAGGCCTCCCTTTTTTTAAAAAAATTAAAGCTTGCTAAAGCTTAAACTTCAAAACCTTGTTCATCAGA
>JAYPUB010000016.1:0-22833 GCA_038133865.1 Candidatus Pelagibacteraceae bacterium | reverse complement strand
TCCAATAAATAAATAGAATGGAGTCATCCACATTGTTCTAATTTTTGCACCCATTATTGCAGATGTTAAAATCATTAAAAGAATTGGTAATATTGCAATAGATAATAAATATAAAAGATTTTGGTCTTTAAAAGAAAAATTAGTTTTTATATTTTTGGTTAAAATTAAAAGTAAAATAAAAAAAGGTGTTAAGATTCCAATTTGCTTACCCAGAAAAGTTAATGGTAAAATAATATGATCAAGATAGCTTTTAATTTCCCCGGTTCTTTTTAGACCGTAAGTAATTGTAATATAATTATTGTCTGTTAACCAAATTATATGAGGAGTTAAAATTAATAAAAATATTATTCCTGGAATAATGTAATTAATTCTAAAATTATTTTTTTTTATATAAAATATGTAAAAAACTTTAATTCCAATTAATAAATAAATAAAAAGATATTTAGATAAAAAACCAAGTGCAGCAACTATTCCAAGAATAACATAATCTTTTGTTAGATTATCTTTTAAACACTTATAGGCATAGTAAGCAGTCATCGCCCAGAACGGCAGCATACATACATTGACATTAAATTCCGGAGTAGTGAAGTTATAAAAATAAATTCCCTCTAACAGCAAGACAGATAATAACGCATGTTTGTCAGTGTTAAGTATTTCTTTTGATAATTTAAACACAAAGTAGAAAGCGGTTATTACAAATAATTGACTCAAAAGGTAATAAACCCAATCTTGTGGCCCAAAAATCTGATAAAATATTTCTACTGCTAAAGCACTTAAAGGAGGGTGCTTGTTAAAACCCCAATCCAAATTACTTCCCCATGCGAGCGCTTCAATTGTATCTAGCGGTAAATTATGATTTGTAATGCTTGGAATTAGTGTCCAAATCACCAAATGTGTGAATAAAAAATAGTGAAATAGTCTATTAATTGCCATTATTTAGTTTTTATAATTATTCATATTAATTGACACTAAAAATATGAAACATATATTCCAGCGGTTAAATTAAATATGCCAACAAAAATTTCAAAAACATACGTACCTTCTAGTAAAGAGAAGTATATGTGTGCAAAACATAAAGCTTTTTTTAGAAAAGCTCTAGCAGATTGGAAAAACGAACTTATTGAACAAAATAATAGAATTATTTTTGGTAATGATGATGATAATGCAGCATCAGCAGATGTAGTAGATCAAGCTACTTCGTTTACGAGTAAATCAGTTGAAATGAGGACTGTAAATCGTAATAAAAAATTAATGAATAAAATAGACTCATCTCTTCAAAAAATCGAAGATGGCACATATGGTTTCTGCGAAGAAACTGGTGAAGAAATTGGTTTAAAAAGACTTATTGCAAGACCTATAGCAACAATGACTGTAGAGGCACAGGAAAGACACGAAAAGCAAGAGAAAGTTTTTGCTGACGACTAAGGTTTAGGAATAGTCTCGCCTCTATTCATAAAGTCGTATCCTTTAATAACAGCTTTTCTTTTTGAGATTAATTTAAACCATCTAGTTAAGTGTTTAAATTTTTTTAAACCTATATCGTGAATTTCATGTCTTGCAACCCAAGGAAATGTTGCGATATCAGCAATTGTATATTTGGAACATGCGAGGTATTTTGATTTTGATAAACGTCTATCTAAATCTTTATAAATTTGAGTTGAAATTCTAAAATATCTATCTTCTCCAAATTTACTTTTTCCATGATTATAATGGTGAAATTGATGATGTTGACCAAACATTGGACCAACATATGCCATTTGAGCCATTAACCATTGTAAAATTTTTAAACGATCTTTTTTATCATAAAATTTTTTATGTTTTTCAGCTAAGTAAATTAATATAGCACCTGATTCAAAAATTGTTTTTTTTGTTTTTAAATCTCTTAGGACAGGAATTTTATTGAAAGGGCTAATTTTAGCAAAAGCAGGTTTAAATTGATCTCCTTTAAGTATGTTAATTTTTGTTACTTTGTATTTTAGTTTTAGTTCTTCAAGTAATATTGATACTTTCTTACCATTAGGAGTATCTGCACTTAAAAGTTCAAACATAATTTTATATCCAATTTTTAATAATTGTGTATATAGCAAAAATTAGCTATGAAAATAAAATATTATTACAGCGTCGCCTCACCTTTTTCTTATTTAGCAATTGATAGATTTATAGATCTAGTAAAGAAAAAGAATTTAGAAGTAGACGAAAAACCCTTTGACCTGGTGGGTAAAGTTTTTCCAAATACTGGAGGGGTTCCGGTTCCTCAGCGTCACCCATCTAGATTAAAATATAGACTAGTTGAAATAGAACGTATTGCAAAAAGGTATAATGTTGAAATCAATTCTCAGCCAAAATTTTTTCCTCCAAAAGACCCTCATATAGCTGCAAAGTTTACTATAGCTGCAATTGATAATGGTAATATATTAACTTTTGGTAGAGAATGTTTAAAATATTTGTGGGCTAAGGAAAAAGATATATCCGACATCTCAGTGATAGAAGAGATTTGTAAAAAATTAAATTTAGATTTTAATAAACTAAAGGAAATAGCAGAAAGTGAAAAAATTAATAAAGTTTATTTAGAAAACTCGAATGATGCGATTAAAGAAAATATATTTGGAGCCCCAACCTATGTTTATAATAATGAATTATACTGGGGGCAAGATAGGTTAGAATATTTAGAAGATAAAATTTAATGAAGTTTTTAAAAAAAATACTTATTATTAAAATAGTAATACTTGCGTTTAGTAATATTGCTCTTTCAGAAGATTTATATCAATCTTTAATTTCAACTTATATCAATAATAAAGAATTAAATTCCCAAAGAGAGAAAACAAAAGCGGTTGATGAAAGTTTAATTCAATCATACTCTATTTTGAAGCCATCAATAACTGGTACATTTACAGAAACTGACTATCAACGTGAAGGACAAAAGGATGGATCTGGTGCATCTATAGCTGATAGTAATTTACAAACACAAAAAAAATCAATTAAAATAGAGCAAAAAATTTTACAAGGAATACCCAGTATACTTGTTTCAAAAACAGATGTTAAGATTTCAAGAAACCAATTAAAACTTGTTGAACAAAATGTATTATTAAAAGCAGTAACTGCTTATACTTCAGTTTTAGCATCTCAAAAAAGATTAGATATTACTCGTGACAATTTAAATCTAGCAGATAGGCAAGTTGAATTAGATAAAAGCAGATATGAGAGAGGGGCTATAAAATTATCTGATCTTGCTCAATCCGAGTCTTCTTTAGCTGATGCTAAAGCAAAGTTTATAAGAGCAGAGAATAGCTTAGCTGTAAACAGGAAAGATTTTGAAAATATAGTTGGTTATTTACCTAAAGATCTGAGAATCAATAATAAAATTGAATTAAATCTCCCAATAAGTTTGGAAGAGACTTTGGAATTAGCGTCAAATAATAATCCAGAACTTTTAATTTCAAAACTAAACTTTGAAAAAGCAAAATATTTACTAAAAGGAGCTGCTGAAAAATTTGCTCCAAAAGCTTCTATATCATTTGAACTATCAGAAAATGAAGATGTAAGTTCAACTATTAGTGAAAGAGATCAATCTCAATTTGAAGCAAAAGTTGAAGTACCATTATATTCTGGGGGCAAAAACTATTCTTTTTATAAAGAAAAAAAATCTCTTATGGTAAGTGCTGAGCTAGATTATCAAGATCAACAAAATGAAACAAAAAAAAATGCTACAAACGTTTGGTCAGAATATAAACTTAAAATTAGTGAGTTAGAGTTAGCTAAAGCTCAATTGCAAGCAGCAGAAATAGCTTATGAGGGAATAATTCAAGAATATGAAAGTGGTACTAGAGATACGTTGGATGTATTAAATTCAAGATCTCTTTTATTAATTGCAAGATTAAATTTTGCTGATGTTGAAAGGGATGAAATCGTCTCTAGATTTAAATTATTACAGGTGACTGGAAATTTAACTTCTTTATATTTAAAATTAGAAACAAAGCAGATTAATCCAAAAACAAGTTGGATTAGGCATATTTTCTAATTTAATTCAATAAAATCAATAGTTTATTTAAATCATTGTAAATGAGAACAAAATATGTACATTTTTTATATTGAGTCGTTTAAAAAAAATTAAACAAAAGGATGCAAAATGACTAAAAGTAATTTGAAAGTGGTTAACAGCCCGAAAGAATTAGACAAAGAAAAACAAAAAGCTTTAGAAGCAGCTATTGGACAAATAGATCAAAATTTTGGTAAGGGTTCAGTGATGAAGCTTGGTCAAAAAGATCAAGCATTGGATATTGAGGCAATTTCAACTGGTTCATTAAGTTTAGATATTGCATTAGGAATTGGAGGATTGCCAAAAAGTAGAATAGTTGAAATTTATGGTCCAGAGTCATCTGGAAAAACAACTTTAGCGTTACAAGTAATTGCAGAAGCTCAAAAAACAGGTGGTGTTTGTGCTTTTGTAGATGCAGAGCATGCTTTAGACCCTACTTATGCTAGAAAATTAGGCGTTGATACTTCTGAATTATTAATATCTCAACCTGATACAGGGGAACAGGCATTAGAAATTGCAGATACATTAGTTAGATCTGGTGCCGTATCAGTTTTGGTAATCGATTCAGTTGCTGCGTTAACTCCAAGAGCTGAGCTTGAAGGCGATATGGGAGATACACATGTTGGTTTGCAAGCTAGATTAATGAGTCAGGCTTTAAGGAAATTAACAGGCAGTATTTCCAAATCTAATACTATGGTTATTTTTATAAACCAAATTAGAATGAAAATTGGTGTAATGTTTGGAAGTCCAGAAACAACTGCTGGAGGAAATGCACTTAAATTTTATTCTTCAGTTAGATTGGATATTCGAAGAATTGGTGCCATTAAAGAAAAAGAAGAAATTATTGGTAACCAAACTAGAGTAAAAGTTGTTAAAAACAAAGTGGCACCTCCATTTAAAGTTGTTGAGTTTGATATAATGTATGGTGAAGGAATTAGTAAAATGGGTGAATTAATTGACCTTGGTTCTAAAGCTAACATAATTGAAAAAAGTGGAGCTTGGTATTCTTATAAAGGTGAAAAAATTGGCCAGGGAAAAGAAAATGCTAAGCAGTATTTAAAAAACAATTCTAATATCGCGGCTGAAATTGAAATGGCTATACGAGCTAACGCTGGTTTAATAAGTGAAAAGCTTGAAGGTAATCCAATCAATAAAGAAAAAACCGAAGAAGTAAGTGAAGTATCGGAAAAAGCCAAAACAGCTGAAAAGAAAAAAGATTAAATAATTTACCATCTCTAAAGGCGCTAACTATGAAAGTTAGCGCCTTTTCCATTACTAGACATATACATTAAAAGTTGTAATTATCATTAAAATGAAAAAAACTCTAAGAGATACGAGGGAAACTTTTAAAAATTTTTTTAGTAAAAACGGTCACGAAATTGTTAGTTCGAGTCCTTTGATACCGCAAAATGACCCTACTTTGATGTTTGCTAACTCAGGCATGGTTCAGTTTAAAAATGTTTTTACCGGTGTTGAAAAAAGAGAGTATAAAAGAGCCACAACATCTCAAAAATGTGTAAGAGCAGGTGGTAAGCATAATGATTTAGAAAACGTTGGTTATACCCCGAGACATCATACTTTTTTTGAGATGCTTGGAAATTTTTCATTTGGAGATTATTTTAAGGAACAGGCAATCTCATATGCATGGGAGTTAATAACTAAAGAATTTAATTTACCTAAAGATAGATTGTGCGTAACTGTATTTTCTGAAGATCAAGAAGCATATGATTTATGGAAAAAAGTAGCAGGTTTAGATGAAAGTAAAATAATTAAGATATCTACTTTAGATAATTTTTGGTCTATGGGTGACACAGGTCCTTGCGGTCCATGTTCAGAGATTTTTTATGATCATGGAGATCATTTATATGGAGGACCCCCAGGTTCTAAAGACGAAGATGGTGATAGATTTATAGAAATATGGAATCTTGTTTTTATGCAATTTGAGCAGATTACTAAAGAAAAAAGAATTAACTTACCTAAACCATCTGTAGATACAGGCATGGGACTAGAAAGGATGGCCGCTGTTTTACAAGGAACTCATGATAACTATCAAATAGATTTATTTAAGGAGTTAGTTGAATTAAGCGCCAAAATTACAAAAACAAAAGTAAACGAAAATACAATTTCTAGTCATAGAGTCATTTCAGATCATTTAAGAGCATCCTGTTTTTTAATAGCAGACGGTTTAATGCCTTCTAATGAAGGTCGAGGTTATGTTTTGAGAAGGATTATGAGAAGAGCAATGAGGCACGCAAATACTTTGGGTTCTAAAGAATTTGTACTTTCTGAAATGACAAATCATTTAATTCAACAAATGTCTTCAGAGTATAATGAATTAGATAGAGCAAAAGACTTAATAAAAGAAACAATTATAAATGAAGAAGAAAAATTTCAATCCATGTTATCAAAAGGTATGAAGATAATTAAAGATGAATTAGAAAAAATTGAAAACAAAACTTTAAATGGAGAAGTTGCTTTCAAATTATATGATACATACGGTTTTCCTTTGGATTTAACACAAGATTATTTCAAACCATTAAAAATTAATGTGGATACAAAAAAATTTGATGAGTTAATGAAAAAAAGAAAAGAAGAAGCAAGAAAATCATGGAAAGGCTCAGGTTCAAATACTATAGAAAAAATTTGGTTTGATTTACAAGAAAAACATGGCTCAACTGAATTTGTAGGTTATCACTCTGAAAAAACCGAGGCAAAAATTTTATCGATAATTATTAAAGGTAAAGAATTTGAAAAAATTGAAGAAAAAGAAAATGTAATGATTGTTACAAATCAAACTTGTTTTTACGCGGAATCAGGTGGTCAAGTTGGAGATAAGGGTGTTATAAAAACTGAAACCGGGACTATTGAAGTGGAGGATACTCAAAAATTTTTTGGATCATTATTTGTACACATAGGCAGTTTAAAAAATGGAGTTATTAAAAAAGATCAAGATGCAAATTTAGAAATTGACACTAAAAGAAGATTAAAAATTAAATCCAATCACTCAGCTACTCATTTATTACATGCTGCCCTAAGAGAAGAGTTAGGAAATCATGTTGCCCAAAAAGGTTCTTATGTTGGGCCAGATCGATTAAGATTTGATTTTAGTCATTCGAAACAAATTGATGGTGCTCAATTAAAAAAAATAAATGATAGAGTTAATTTTTTTATAAAAAAGAACGATAAAGTAACGACTAGATTAATGTCACCAGAAAAAGCAATTAAAGAAGGTGCTATGGCTTTATTTGGTGAAAAATATGGTGATGAAGTAAGAGTAGTTTCAATGGGTGACAATGAGAGTAAAATATTTTCACTTGAACTATGTGGAGGTACTCATGTTAATAGTACGGGTGAAATAGGTGGTTTCTCAGTTATTTCTGAAAGTTCTATTGCGTCTGGTGTACGAAGAGTTGAAGCTTTAAGAGGTGATGAGCTAGATTTTTATTATGAAAATAAGAAATCTTTAGAAAAAGAAAAAAATTTAGAAAGTGAAAAAAAATTAAATGAAATCAAGAATGAAATTAAAGAATTAAAAGGTGATATTAAAAAATTTGAGAAGTTTGAAAATGAAAAACAAATTAATGAGGCATTAAATTATTTAAATGATCTAAGAACAAAAGATATATTAAATGATAAGAAAAAAAATATTACAAATTTAGTAAAAAAAAATAATATTAATATTATTAA
Source organism: Candidatus Pelagibacteraceae bacterium (assembly GCA_038133865.1). Lineage (GTDB taxonomy): Bacteria > Pseudomonadota > Alphaproteobacteria > Pelagibacterales > Pelagibacteraceae > HIMB114. The sequence goes on along the minus strand of JAYPUB010000016.1, from coordinate 15,110 downwards.
TCAAATCCTTGTTGGATTGCCAGCTAAAGAAATAAGAAATTTAGTTGATCTTGGATCTAAAGATAAAGAGAGTACTATTGTATTCATTGTTTCACTAGAAAATAAAAAAACGTCAATTGGAACAGGAGTTTCCAAAAATTTATTAAATAAATACGACGCATCTAAATTAGCAAAAAAAATTTCAACTTTTTTAGGTGGCAAAGGTGGTGGTGGTAGAAAAGATTTTGCGCAAGCTGGAGGAGGAGAGTCTTCATTAGAGGATGTTAAAGCCGCTTTAGAAAAAATAATTGAAGATATTTAATTTAATTTTTTTTGTAGATTTTTATCTAACGCTTCTAAAAATTCATTAGTAGTCAAATATTTCGAGTTTTTATCAATCAAAATTGCAAGATCTTTTGTCATTTCTCCATTTTCAACTGTTTCAATACATACTTCTTCTAGCGCAGTTGCAAACTTTATTAATTCATCATTCCCATCTAATTTGCCTCTATGGAGCAAACCTCTAGTCCACGCAAAAATAGAAGCTATAGGGTTAGTAGATGTTTCTTTTCCTTGTTGGTGCTGCCTGTAATGTCTTGTGACAGTTCCATGAGCAGCCTCTGACTCAACAGTTTTTCCGTCTGGTGTCATTAAAACACTAGTCATTAACCCAAGCGAACCGTAGCCTTGGGCAACAGTATCACACTGAACATCACCGTCGTAATTTTTACATGCCCACACAAACTTACCTGACCATTTTAAAGCACAAGCTACCATATCATCAATTAATCTGTGTTCATAAGTTAGACCAAGGTTTTCAAATTTATTTTTAAATTCCTTATCAAAAACTTCTTGAAATATATCTCTAAATCTTCCATCGTAAGCTTTTAAAATTGTATTTTTTGTTGACATGTAAACAGGCCACTTTCTTTGCAGACCGTAATTCATTGAAGCTCTAGCAAAATCTTTTATAGAGTCATCTAAGTTATACATCGACAATGCTATTCCTGATGAAGGAAAATTGAATACTTCGTGTTCTATGTTTTGAGATCCATCTTCTGACTCCCATTTTACTGTAAGTTTACCTTTACCTGGAATTTTAAAATCAGTTGCTCTATACTGATCACCAAAAGCATGCCTTCCTATTACAATAGGACTTGTCCAATGAGGGACTAGACGAGGAACATTTTTACAAATTATTGGTTCTCTAAAAATTGTCCCTCCTAAAATATTTCTGATTGTTCCATTTGGTGATTTCCACATTTTTTTTAAATTAAATTCTTTTACTCTATCTTCATCTGGAGTTATGGTTGCACATTTTACGCCTACATTATATTTTTGAATAGCTTTTGCACAATCAACTGTAATTTGATCATCTGTGTTGTCTCTACTTTCCATTCCAAGATCATAGTATTTTAGATCAATATCAAGGTAAGGAAGAATGAGCTTTTCTTTGATAAAAGACCATATAATTCTAGTCATTTCATCACCGTCTAGTTCAACTACAGGATTTTTAACTTTGATTTTAGTCATTTTATAATTAAAAAGTGGCTTATATATAAATTAAATAATCAATCAATCATTATGTTAGATATTTTATTGCCAAAGTTACATAAAGAAGGTCAAAAATTTTTGACAATAAGTCTAATCATCACATTTATCTTACTTCTTGTGTCAAAGTTTTTAGGGTTAATTGGTATTGTTATAACAGTTTGGGTATTTTATTTTTTTAGAGATCCAGATAGATTTCCAATTCAAGATAATAACTATTTAATATCACCTGCTGATGGAATGATTTGTCAGATAACAGAAGATATTGAAGGTCCAAAAGAGTTTTCATTAGAAAATGAAAAGTTTATGAAGATAAGTATTTTTATGAATGTTTTTAATTGTCATGTGAATAGATTTCCAATTGATTGCAAGGTTGATGAAGTATTTTATAAACCTGGAGAATACTTAAATGCATCTTTAGATGATGCAAGTTTGAAGAACGAGAGAAATTTAATTAAAATTACTTCTGCATTAAATGATAAAATTATAGTTACTCAAGTAGCGGGCTTAATAGCTAGAAGAATCATCTCTTATTGCAATCATGCTGATGAATATAAGCAAGGACAAAGCTTTGGTATTATTAGATTTGGAAGTAGGGTAGATCTGTTTTTTTCAGATAAATTTGAGATTTTAGTTAAAAAAGGTCAAACAGTTGTGGGCGGGGAAACAATTCTTGCCAAAAGAAAAAATTAAAAAATTAAAATGAAAAAAATTGATTTTAAAATCGCCTTTCCTAATCTTATTACAATTATTGGTTTATGCTTTGGTCTTAATTCTTTAAAGCTTGCTTATGAGGGTAATTTTGAAAAAGCTTTAATTTTTATTGTAATAGCTGCTATAATTGACATGTTAGACGGAAGAATTGCTAGATTTTTAAAAGGAACCTCTAAATTCGGTGCTGAACTAGACTCATTAACAGATTTTGTTAACTTTGGTGTTTGCCCAAGTTTTATTTTATATTTTTGGACTTTGAATAATTTTGGTTTTTATGGGTGGATAGTTTCACTAATATTTATTGTTTCTTGCTGTTTAAGATTGGCAAGATTTAATTTAGATATAGATGAAAAAAAAGAATATAATTGGAAAGTTAATTTTTTTACTGGCGTCCCAACACCTGCAGGCGCAGGTTTAATATTGCTACCAATGATTATTAGTTTTTCAAACTTTAATAAAATTATTTTAATTGATCCAAAGATTATTCTATTTATCGTAGTATTTATTTCTTTTTTGATGATTAGCAAACTTCCAACTTATGCTTTTAAACAAGTTAAGATATCAAGAAATGGATTTATTTTATTGGCGTTAGGAACAGTTATTTTTTTTGGTTTTTTATTTAAAAATACATTCGAAACACTCACTTTACTTGGCTTCAGTTATTTTTTATCTATTCCAATAAGCTGCATTCATTATTCTAATTTAAATAGAAGATATGAAAAATAAAACTACGATTGTAAGTTTATCAGATCAAAAATATTTTCATTTATTGGATGAGTTAATAGATTCAATAAATCATTGCACACAAAGCTCTGAAGTAGATATTTGTATATTAGATGCAGGTATGACTAACGAGCAAATTGAAAAATTAGAAAAAAAAGTTAAACAAATTAAAAAGGCAGAATGGGATATTGAAGTACCCGGACATAAAGTAAAAAATCAAGAATGGTTAAAAAGTCAAGTAAGTAGAGCTTTTTTACCAAAATATTTTCCAGATTATAAAAATTATATTTGGATAGATTCTGATGCATGGATAAATGATTGGCATGCAATTGATTTATTAATAGAAGGTTGCAATCAAAAAGACCTTGCTATAACTCAAACAATTGCACCAGGATATAGAGATGTTGGTAGAGTAAAATGGATTTTTGGTAGTTTGGCATATGTTAAAACACAAAATTTTAAACATGCAGTTAAATCAGGATTTGACAAAAATATTGCAAGAAAAATTGCGTTTGCACCACATTTAAATATTGGTGTGTTTTCCATGAGAGCAAATAGTATCGGATGGGATGTTTGGCAAAAAAATTTAAGAAAAGCTTTGTTAAAAGGTAGAATCTTTGGATCAGAAGGTTTAGCAATTAATATAAGTGTTTATATTGATGGTTTAGAGACAGAGTTTTTACCAAATTCATGCAATTGGATTGCAAGTCATTTATTACCAAAGTTTGATGAAAAAAGTTCACAATTTGTTGAGCCAAATTTACCAAATAATAAAATTGGCATTATGCATTTAGCAGGAGGTGTTTATGATGAGAGCGGTATAGATATTAGAGATGATAAAAATGCATTAATAAAAGTTAAAACTCTGACAAATACAACTTTGTTAAAAAATTTAAGGTTTTCTATTGGTAAAATTTAAAAAAAAAAATTTAAGTGGAAGTTCAAAGAAATGGATACAAAGACAGTATAATGATGATCTAGTAAATAAATCAAAAAAACTAGGATACAGATCTAGAGCAGTTTTTAAACTGGAAGAAATAAATAAAAAATTAAATTTTTTAAAAAAAAACTATAATATTGTTGATCTTGGATCTTCCCCGGGAAGTTGGTCTCAATATTTATCAAAAAAAGATTTTAAAAATATATTAGCTGTAGATATTTTGAAAATGGAAAGTATTCCGAATGTAGATTTTATACTTGGTGATTTTGGAGATGAAAATGTTCAAAAAAAAATAATCGAAAAGTTTGATTCAATTGACATTATTATTTCAGATATTGCGGCTAATACAACAGGAAATAAAAATCTTGACTCATTTAAAACAAACTCAATTTGTTTAGATGTTTTAAAATTTAGCAGCAAAAATTTAAAAGCTAAAGGAAGTGTGTTAGCAAAATATTTTAATGGTGAACTTGATAAAGCCATTATAGAATTTAGTAAGAATAATTTTAATAATTTTAGAATTATTAAACCAAAATCGAGCCGAAAAGACTCAAAAGAAATGTATATTTATTGTTCTAAGTAAAATAACAATTATTTGACAAAAAAACATAAATATCATAATTACGTCTATGGAAATACCCAAAGCATATACATTTGACGACGTATTATTAATTCCTCAAAAAAGTTCTGTACAACCAAGTGCATGTGACACATCATCGAGTATATCTAAAAATATCAAATTAAATGTTCCAATAATTTCTGCAGCTATGGATACGGTTTCAGAATCAAAATTAGCTATTGCTATGGCCCAACTTGGTGGAGCTGCATGTTTACACAAAAATTTATCAATTGAAAGTCAGGTCGCAGAAGTTTTAAAAGTAAAAAAATATGAGTCTGGAATGGTTGTTAATCCAATAACTATTGGTCCTGAGAATTCTATTTTGGAAGTTAAAAAAATTATAAAAGAAAAAAGTATATCAGGAATTCCAGTAGTTAACAAAAAAAATGAGATATTGGGTATAATTACAAACAGAGATTTAAGATTTAGTAGAAACGATAAAGCTAAAGTTAGAGATTTGATGACAAAAGATGTCATTACTATTAAGCAAGGTTACTCCAGTAATGAGGCAAAGAAATTACTTCACAAACATAGAATTGAAAAATTAATAGTAACTAACAATCAAAAACAATGTTTAGGTCTCATAACAGTAAAAGATATTGAAAAATCTGAAAAATTTCCTTTAGCATCAAAGGACAAAAAAAAATCTTTATTAGTTGGCGCAGCTGTTGGAGTCGGGGCAGATGGTTTTAATAGAGCAAAAGCATTAATAGAAGCAAAGTGTGATTTTTTAGTTGTAGATACTGCACATGGACATAGTTTTGCAGTAATAAATACAGTCAAGAAAATTAGATCATTAAGCAAAAATATTACTCTCGTTGCTGGAAATATTGCTACTGAAGAAGCAGCAATTGAATTAGCAAAATTAAAAGTTGATGCAGTTAAAGTCGGGATTGGACCGGGATCTATATGCACTACTAGAGTAGTTGCTGGTATTGGTTTTCCACAATTTTCAGCAATTAGAAATGTAAAGAAAGGATTAAAAAAATTTAAAACTACTAAATTAATTGCGGATGGTGGAATAAGATATTCAGGAGATATTGCAAAAGCACTGGGTGCCGGTGCTGATGCAGTGATGATAGGTTCTTTATTAGCCGGTACAGACGAAACTCCTGGAGAAATATTTTTTTATCAAGGTAGATCTTTTAAATCATATAGAGGAATGGGGTCATTATCAGCAATGGCACGCGGTTCTGCCGATAGGTATTTTCAACAAGATATCAAAGACCAATTAAAGCTAGTGCCAGAGGGGGTAGAAGGTAGAGTACCGTATCGTGGACCTGTTAAAAATATAATTGACCAATTAGTTGGAGGGTTAAAATCTTCAATGGGTTATTTGGGTGCAAAAAATTTAAATGAGTTTAAAAAAAATGCTAAGTTTATTGAAATATCTAATTCTGGTATAAAAGAAGGACATGTTCATGATGTTCAAATTACAAAACAATCACCTAATTACCCGGTAAATGAATAAAATATTTTGTACACTAATATCTATATTTTTAATTTCATTGTGTGCAGAGGCAGATGAAAAAAAAAATAAATTTTTTAACCTTGGTGTGAATCAATTTAATAAAAATGAAATTGATGCGGCCAAATTAAATTTTGAAAAAGATATCGTTAGAAATACTAAAAATATTAACAGTTATCTTTATCTAGCAAAAATTTATAAAAAAAAAGATAATCAAAATGAATTTGAAAAAAATTTAAAAACTGTTTTGCTATTAGATCCAAAAAATGAAGAAGCTTTATATTTGATTATAGTAAAGAAATTTAAAGATGGTGATTATGAATTTGCCAAAAATCATCTTGATATATTTAAGAATTCTTGTGTTAAATTATGTAATAAAAAATCAGAGTTAAATGCACTTGTTAATAAATCTAAAAGTTAATGACAGTATTTCAGCCTCAAAAAATTTTAATAGTAGATTTTGGATCTCAAGTTACCCAATTAATAGCAAGACAAATAAGAGAATTGGGTGTTTATTGTGAATTAATTAATTATAGAACTTTTAATTCTTTTAAGTCTATCGACAATAATGTCAAAGGATTAGTTCTTTCAGGTGGAGCCAAATCTACTTTAAGTAAATCTGCGCCAAATATAAATAAAAAATTATTAGATAAAAATATACCAATATTAGGTATATGTTATGGTCACCAATTACTTTCAAATTTATTTGGTGGTAAGACTAAATATTCAAATAAAAAAGAATTTGGAAGTGCCGAGTTAATTGAAAAAAAAAAATCAGTACTAACAAAAAATTTTTTTAAAAATAAAAAAAATATAGTGTGGATGAGTCATTCAGATTCTGTACAAATTAAACCAAGAAAATTTAATATAATTGCATCTACAAAAAATTCTAAATTTGCAATTTTAGAACATATTTCAAAAAAAATATATTCTACTCAATTTCATCCAGAAGTTTTTCATACTCAAAATGGAAAAAAAATTTTTGAAAATTTTTTATTTTCTGTATGTAAAATTAAGAGGAGTTGGACAGATAAATTTAAAATTAACCGAATGATTCAAGCTTTAAAATCGAATGTTAAAAAAAATGAAAAAGTTTTATGCGCTTTATCTGGTGGAGTAGATAGTAGTGTATTAGCCTATTTATTGCATAAATCTATTAAGAAAAATTTCATTTGTGTTTATGTAGATACTGGGCTTATGAGATTAGGTGAGACAAATGAAATAAATAATATTTTTAAAAAAAAATTTAAAAAATCTTTTCATGTTATTAAAGCTAAAAACATATTTTTAAAAAATCTGAATGGAATTTCGAACCCTGAGCAAAAAAGAAAAATAATTGGAAAAACTTTTATTAAAATTTTTGAAACTTTTATGAAAAAATACCCTGAAATTAAATTTTTAGCACAGGGAACGCTTTATCCAGATTTAATTGAAAGTAAGAGTTTTTCTGGCAGCCCTACATCAGTAATAAAATCTCATCATAATGTTGGTGGCTTACCAAAAAAAATGAAATTAAAATTACTAGAACCTTTTAATGAAATGTTTAAAGATGAAGTCCGAAAAGTTGGCAAAAATCTTAAAGTGAATAAATTTTTGTTAAATAGACATCCATTTCCTGGACCAGGTCTTGCAATTAGGATTCCAGGGGTAATTAGTGATTTTAAAATAAAAATTTTGCAAGAGGCTGATAAAATATTTATTGATGAGTTAAAAGAAAGAAAATTGTATAATAAAATATGGCAAGCGTTTACAGTTTTATTGCCTGTTAAATCTGTTGGGGTTATGGGCGACACAAGAACATATGATTATGTATGCGCATTACGAGCTGTTACATCGCAAGATGGTATGACTGCAGATTTTTTTAATTTTTCAAATAAAGATCTCTCTCAAATTTCAAATAGAATTGTAAATGAAGTAAAAGGAATTAATCGTGTAGTTTATGATACAACATCTAAGCCTCCAGGTACTATTGAGTGGGAATAGTTTATGAAAAAAATTATTTTTAAAAAAAAACCAATTGTTTGTTTAACTTCCTACAATAAATATTTCGCAGAAATTGCAGATAATTATTGTGATTTGATATTGGTAGGAGACTCTTTGGGTATGGCATATTATGGAGACAAGTCTACAAGGTCTGTTTCAATCGAAGATATTATTAGACATGCAAAGTCTGTTAGAAAGGGAGTTAGTAAATCAGTTCTAGTAGTGGATATGCCTTATGGAACTTATAAAAATTCTAAAGAGGCGTTGAAAAATGCAAAAAAAATAATTAAAGAAACAAGATGCGATGCAGTTAAAATTGAAGGTGGAAAAGAAGTATCTTTAATCGCACAAAGTTTAATAAAAAAAAATATCAATGTAATGGGCCATATTGGTTTGTTACCTCAAAAAGTTATAAAAGCTAAAGATTATAAAGTTAAAGGAAGAAATCTCTCAGATAAAAATAAATTTATTCAAGATATAGAAAGTTTACAAAATGCTGGTGTTTTTTCTATAGTAGTTGAAGCGGTAACAAACACGACTTCAATTGAAATAATTAAAAAATCAAAAGTTCCAATTATAGGAATTGGCGCGTCAAAGCATTGTGATGGACAAATATTAGTTTTAGAGGATATGCTTGGTATGTTTGAAAAAGTTCCTAAATTTGTCAAAAAATATTCAAATTTAAGAAATTACATAAAAACAGCAATACATAAATATTCAAAAGATGTTAGAAATAAAAAATTTCCGTTTAAAAAAAATATTTATACTTAATTATGTCAAATGAATTAGAGAATCAAATCGATAGTGATCTAGCAAAAGATAAATATAGAAATATTTATTTAAAGCATAAGTTCAAAATTTTATTATTTTCAATTTTTCTTATATTAGCTCCCATTTGTTTTCAAACTTACTTCTTTTTTGATAAAAAAAAAAATGAAAAACAAATTGTAGATTTATTAAAAGCAGAAATTTTAATAAATAAACAACCAGATGAAGCAATTAAAATTTTAAATAATTTGCAATATAATGGAAATGAAACCATAAAAATTTTGGCTAGTGGGCGTTTATTAGAATATTATTTAAATTTAAATAATGATTTGGAAGTTAAAAAAGAGATAAATAAAATAGAATTTGATTTCAAAAATCCAATTTTTAGTGAATTAAATTTTATAAAAAAAACTCTTTTAAATTTTGAAAATATTTCTGAAAAAGATATTTTAAATTTTCTTGAATTGAGAAAAGAAAATTTAAGTCAAGTGAATTTTAGACTCATTAAAACAAAACTATTATATGACTTTTATATAAAAAATAATCAAATCAATAAAGCAAAAGAGGTTTTGAATATTATAAAATGAAACTTATTTATTTATTATTATTATTCATAATTTCATGTAGCAGTAATAAAGACTCAAAAGTCAACTTAGAGTCATTTATTAATCAAGGTAAAAAAATAACAATTGTAAACTCAGAAAATATTTTAAGAAAAGAAATTAAAAGTATAAATCAGTTAAATATCAAAAATAATAGCGTTTATAGATCATGGAACCAAAAGAATTATAATAATTCGAATAATATAAAATCTTCTTTTGTAGAGATAACTAAGAAAAATAAATCTATGTTCGGCAATTTTATAAGCATGATTTCTTATAATGATAAAATTATAACAATTGATAAAAAGTCAAATGTCGAGTTTTTTTCATTAGATTTAAAAAAATTAAATGCTTTTAAAATTTATAAAAAGAAAATTTATAAAAATTATAATATTCATTTCAATTTAATTGCCTATAAAAATAAATTATTAATTTCTGATAACCTTGGAAATATTCATTGCTATAATTTAGAAAATTTAAAGTTGGTTTGGAAACAAAATTTAGGTGTACCCTTTAAATCAAATATTAAAATTTATAAAAATAAATTATATTTAGTAAATAGTAACAGTAAAATTTTTTCAATTGATGTTTCTACTGGAAAAATTTACTGGAGTTTTGAAACTGCATCAAAAAATATTAAAGGTAAAGGAGCATATCAAATTGCTATAAATGATAATAAACTTTATTTTACAAACGATAATGCTGAAATATATTGCTTAGATTTAGAAAAAAATACTTTGAAGTGGTCGTTAGTTTTTGAAACTAAGAATTATATAAATAAGCCTCTAACTTTTGAATCAAGTCCGATTGTTATAGATAATAAAAATATTTTTTTATCAACTAATTATGGTTTTTTTTATTCTATGAATGCAGAATCAGGTTCAGTTAATTGGTCAAAAGCAATACCCAGTACTAATAAAATCCTTATACAAAATAATTATATAATTTTAACTACTGACAATAGATTTATTGTAATGAACAAATCAAATGGAAAGTTAATCTATAATCAAAAAATTAAAGTTAGTAAAAATGATCAAAATATTAATTTTACCGATCTATTAATTGGCAAAAATCAAATCTTATTTTTTGCAGAACAAGGTAGAATTGTTTCCTATAATTTAAATAATTTAAATGAATTTAATGTTATGAATTTTAATCAAAATTATAAAGACTATATAGTATCAAATAGAAATTTATACATCATAACAGAAAATTCAATTTTAAAATATTAGTGACTAAAAATATAAATGTTTCAATAATTGGCAAACCTAATGTTGGTAAATCAACAATTTTTAATAAATTAATCGGTTCTGAAATATCAAAAGTTAGTAGTATCTCCGGTACAACAATTTATCCTATATCTTCTATAGAAAATTATAAAGATCTTTCAATTAATTTAATTGATTTAGGCGGATTAAAAAAAAAATCTAAATCACATGAAAGTAAACAAAAAATAATTACTTTAGAAACAATAAAAAAATTAAATTTTTCTGAATTAGTTTTTTTTATATTAGATGGAAGTGATGAAATTACTAAAAATGATAAGCAGTTATTTAGGTTAGTTTTAAATAAATTAAAAAATGTAATTATTATTGTAAATAAAACTGATTTAATTAAAAAAGATTTAAAAAAAAAAGAAGCTTATTTTAAATTTTTTTTTGAAAAAAATTACCCAAATATTCTTATTAAACCAATATTTATTTCTGCATTTAAAACAGTAAAAAAAGAATTTTTATTACAAAAAATTTTAGATATCACACTTAATTCAAACAAATTAATTAATAACCAAATTGTTAACAAGGTACTAAAAAGTATAATTGAAAAACATCAACCGGTTTATTCTAGCAAAAGCAGACCAAGTATAAAATTTTTAAGACATGTAAATTCAAAGCCTATGATATTCAAGGCTTTTGGAAATAAACTAACAGCTCTAAGTAAAGAATATAAAAACTATTTTGTAAAACAATTATTAATAAAATTAAAAATTTATAATCAAATTGTAATTGTAAAATATATTAATAACAAAAATCCATATAAAAAAGACTAAACTCTTATATTACTCAAAAGTGAAAGTTGATTATTTTTTTCAAATTGATTTAATTGATCTATTGGCTGAACTGGATAATCTCCAGTAAAACAATGGTCAGTGAATTGTGGATTATTATTATCCCGTTTTTCTTGCCCAAGAGCTCTATACAAACCATCTATTGATAAAAATTGTAAACTTTTTACCCCTATAATTTTTTTTATTTCTTCTATTGAATGATTTGCAGCAATTAAATCTTTTATATTTGGCGTATCAATTCCATAATAATCTGGATATTTTATTGGTGGAGAGGATATACAAAGATGAATTTCTTTAGCACCCGCATTATAAAGCATATCAACAATTTTTTTTGAAGTTGTACCTCTTACAATCGAGTCATCTACAAGAATTACTTTTTTATTTTTAATAATTTCTTTATTCGCGTTATGTTTTAATTTTACTCCTAATTGCCTAATCTGTTGAGTGGGCTCAATAAATGTTCTACCAACATAGTGATTTCTTATTATTCCCATATCATAAGGGATACCTGATTGATTTGAATAACCAATTGCAGCTGGAATTCCAGAGTCTGGTACTGCAGAAACTATATCAGCTTCTATATTTAATTCTTTTGATAATTCTTCGCCAAGCCTTTTTCTATATTGATGAACAGCCTTGCCATTTACAATACTATCTGGTCTAGAAAAATAAACGTACTCAAAAACACATGGTCTAGCTTTTACTTTAGGAAATGGCTTAATGCTCTCTAAGCCGTTTTTATCAATAACAATTATTTCTCCATTTTCTATTTCTCTTATAAAATCAGCACCAATAATATCTAATGCACATGTTTCTGAAGATAAAATATATGAATCTTTTAATTTACCAAGTATTAACGGCCTTATTCCAAAGGGATCCCTAACGCCGACTAATTTTTTGTTGGTCATAATAGTTAAAGCATACCCACCATGAACTTGAAAAACTGCATCAATAATTTTATCTATTGTTTTTGCTCTTTTTGACCTTGCTATTAATTGAACTAACGTTTCAGTATCAGAGGTTGATTGGAATATTGCCCCTTCTTTTACCATTTTTTCTCTAATATGAATTGCGTTGGTTAGATTTCCATTATGTGCAATTCCTAAACCTCCTGTATGAAGGTCAGCAAAAAAAGGTTGGATATTTCTTATTAATGGAGCACCAGTGGTAGAATACCTATTGTGACCAATTGCTGTATGTCCTTTTAGCTGTTCAATAATTTTTGGATCGGTAAAATTATCGCCAACTAAACCTCTTCTCTTAATTAAATAAAAATTTTTACCATCAAATGAATTGATTCCACATGCTTCTTGACCTCTATGTTGTAAGGCATGCAAACCTAAAGCAACTAGCGCAGATGCTTCTGGGTGGTTAAATACACCAAAAATTCCACACTCTTCCTTTAATCTATCGTCCACTAGATCTTAGTATAATAAAATTTATCAAAAGTCATTTTTTCAATTTTATTTTATTTAAGTTTATCTAAATTTTTTCTACTTTTATCCAAATATTCATATCTTTTTGGAAATGTTTCAATTAGCAGTTCATTACCCCAAATTATGGCATCTAACGAAACTCCTTTATTGAGAGAATCTGGCCATTTACTATTTGGATGAACAAAATTAATAATAGTAAATAAAGATATAAAATACACATACCCTTTAATGATGCCAAATACCGATCCAAACACAGTGTCAATTGAACCAAGCCCTGACCATTTAATAGTTTTTTTTAAACCCTTACTTATTAATAAGACTAAAAACAAGGTTGAAAAAAATATAATTGAGCCCAGCATAATATCAGTGATGAGTTCTGATGAGATAATACCATCTACATAGGGTCTAAAAATCGGAAGAAAATATTTAACTGATAAAAAGGCAAAAACCCACTTAGAAAATGACATTAAATTACTTACGAAGCCGTTTTTAATTCCAGAAATTAGATTGAAAAAAATAAAGATAAAAAATATTGCATCTAGAAAAGTGAGTGTATTTTTAATATAAATAAAAAAATCATTCATTATTTAAAATAAAAAATATTTAATAAATTTGGCAATAAAGTTAATACTAAGATTAAAGCCGTAAACATAGCTAGACCTGTAAATAATCCAAAATAAATTGTAGGTATAAAATTTGATAAAATTAATATAGAAAATCCAAAAATTATTGTCAATGAAGTGCTAATAATTGCCTTACCTACAGTTTGATGACAATTTTTAGCAACATTTATTTCAATATTATTTAATTTTTGTTTTTCATATCTAAATCTATAAATGTAGTGAATACTGTTATCAACTGCTATACCAATTGTAATAGCAGCAATTGTAATTGTCATCATATCAAGAGGAATATTTAATAATCCAATAAACCCCAGTACAAAAGATGCTGCAATAAAATTTGGTATAATGCCAATTAATGACAGTTTTATTGATCTAAATAATATTATAAACATAATAAAGATTCCGATCATTACGATACCCAATGTTTTTATTTGTGAGTCAAATAAACTTTGAAGCAAATTATTAAATATGACTAATACACCTGCTAGTTTAAAATCTTCTTTATTTAAACCAATTTTATTTTGAAGATCATATTGAATTCTATTAATTAATTCTTTTCTTCGTAAATCTTTTTGGGAGTCTAAAATTCTCATTGTTATTCTAGCTTCATTATCCTTTATAGAAATATAAGGTTTAATTATTTGTTCTTTTATATTGTCTGGAAGTTTTTCATAAAGAACCCCCATTTCTAAACTACCTAATTTTTTGTTATTATTTAAACTTTCAGCAATGCTTAAGATTGAAGAGAAGGAGAGCACTTTCCCTATTTCTTTTTGACTTTCAAGATAATTATGAATTTCTACTATTTTATCAATTTTGTCTCTTGTAAACCAATATTTAGATTTATCGTTTTTTGAACTATCCTCACCTAAAAAATTATCTTCTTTTTTAATTTCTCCTAAAAAACTATCATCATTATTTTTTTTTACTTCTTTTTTATTACTATTAAATTTTAAAATAATTTCTAATGGGGTGGTACCACCTAATTTTTCATCAATATTTTTCATACCTCTGTAAATTTCTGTACTTTCATCAAAGTAATTTATGAAACTATTTTCAACTTTTAGTTTTGATATTCCAAGAACTGAAGCCAACATTAAAATTATCGAAACAAAATAAATTAAAAAGTTTTTTTTTGAAATATTTAATAACAAATTAGCAATTTTAGACTCAGATGTTTTTAAATTATTAGATAATGGAGGATTAAAAATTTTTATTAAAGAGGGTAGAAACAAAAAAGTTGAAATAAAAGAAATTGTTAGTCCAATTGTCATCATCCAACCAAAATCTATAACTGGTTTAATTTCACTAAATATTAAAGATAAAAATGCACAAATGGTTGTTAGTACTGCATACAAAATTGGAAAAAATATTGTGTTCGAGGTTTTCTTAATCCTTAAACTAACATTATCAATTACCTCTCCATCATCTAATTGCATGTATCTTACCAAATAATGAATATTCATAGACATTGTTAATATTAACATTAAAGCGATAAAGTTTGATGATATAACAGTAACTTTCCATCCTACTGTACTTAGAAAGCCAATCATTAAAGCAATAGAAATTCCGCATGTTAATAACGGAAATATCACCCAAACTATATTTCTAAACACAAGCCATAATGTTAAAATAATAA
>JAYPUB010000015.1:0-23415 GCA_038133865.1 Candidatus Pelagibacteraceae bacterium | reverse complement strand
ACGTAATGTTTTTTTTTGACATGTGTTTTTCTCCCATGTTAGTTAAATTTAACTGACTTAATTTAGCTTAAACAATCGCACGTTGTCTATCTTATTCGCGCTAGACATATGTCTAATTTGTTGCAACTGCTTTCAAAAATATGAGATAATTGAGTAATTCAAACAACCTTTGGTTGTTTAATTTACTTTATCTTTAGGTTCTTGATTTTTATTTAATAAAGCGTCCAAATTATCAATGGCTCTGTCTCCCATTGCAATTCTAGTCTTTGTGGTAGCACTACCAAGGTGAGGTAATAAAAATAAGTTTTCTAAATCTAAATATTTTTTATTAATTTTTGGCTCACCTCTATAAACATCCAAACCCAGTGCAAAAACTTTACCACTTTTCATTGCATCGATCATTACTTCATCATCAATCACTTCACCACGAGCCGCATTAGCAATCACTACACCATCTGGAAAATTTTTTATTGTATCTTTATTAATTAAATTTTCAGTATCTTTTGAACCAGGACAATTGATTGATAAAAACTCACTGTTTTTAAATAATTCATTAATATCCTGATGATATATAGCTCCATCTTCTAAATCAGAACTCAATCTATTTCTATTATGATAATGTATTTCCATATCAAATGCTTTTGCACGTTTTGCAACAGCTCTACCGATTCTTCCCATTCCTAAAATACCTAATTTTTTACCGGTCATTTGTTTACCAATTAAATAATCTGTAGACCACAACCAATTTTCTTTTTCTGCTGCTTTTCTTCCTTCATAAGCTCTTCTTGATGCTCCAAGTAATAATAGGATAGAAATATCTGCTGTTGCATCAGTTAAAACCTCGGGAGTATTGGTAACAACGATTCCCTTTTTCTTTGCTGCATCAATATCAATATTTCCATAACCAACAGCATAATTAGAAATTATTTTTATACTCTCTGGTAAGCTTTTAATCATCTCTTCATTAAATGGCGTTGTTGTAAAAGATAAAATTCCATCACAACCTTCACTTAATTTAATTAATTGATCAGATGAATAAAGCTTATCTTCATGATTAAATTTTGCATCAAATAAACTTGAAATCCTTTGATCATTTTCTTTAAGAAGTTTTCTTGTAACTAGAATTTTTTTCATAAATTATTTAATCCCACAGGTTTTTTTCCACCGGTAAACCAATCAATAAGTTCAATGGTATGAACGATTGGAATATCTATACCATTTGCTATTTGAGTTATACACCCAACATTTCCAGCAGCAATAATATCGGGTTCAATCTTTTTTAAATTTTCACATTTCCTTTTCAATAATTCTGATGAAAGTTCTTCTTGCATCAAATTATAGGTACCAGCAGAACCACAACATAAATGACCATCTGGCACTTCTAAAATATTATTTCCAGTCATTTTTAATAATTCTATTGGCTGGTTATGAACTTTTTGACCATGCTGCATTGAACATGCTGAGTGATATGCAATATTATATATTTTTGAATTATTTGTTCTTGTAAAATCTAACTTAATAGACTCTTCTAAATATTCAGTTATATCGAGCGCAATTTCACTTACCTCTTTTGCTTTTTTTCTAAGTAATTTATCTGGATGATTTTTAAAAATAAAACCATAGTCTTTAATAGTTGTTCCGCAACCCGATGTATTTACTAAAATTGCATCTATTTTTTCTTTTTCATATAATTGATGCCAAGCATTAATATTTTCTATAAAATATTGATGAGATATACCTTCCTTACCCATGTGATGAGTTAAAGAACCACAACATTTAATTTCTTTTAAAATATGAACTTCAATCCCGTGTCTCAAAAGTACATTAATTGATGCATCATTTATGTTTGGAGAAATTGCTTTTTGAACACAACCAGTCAATAAAGCCACCTTTGAAATAGATTTTTTATTAGGTTTAAATACAATATTTTCTGGGTACTCTGACTTTGGAAAATTTTTAGGCATGAAAGAAATCATATGATTTAATTTTTTAGGCAAAATTGAATGTAAAGGTTTTGTAAGCATTGCTAGTTTTCCCAAAAATTTAAATAATTTAGGTCTTGGTAAAACATAGGATAGTAAATTTCTTAAAATTTTTTCAAATAATGGCCTATTGTAAGTTCTCTCAACATGATTTCTGCCATGGTCTATTAGATGCATATAATCTACTCCAGATGGACAAGTAGTTACGCATGCATAACAAGACAAACACCTATCTATATGTTTTACAACTTTTTCATTTGCTGGCTTATTATTTTCTAGCATATCTTTAATCATATAAATTCTTCCTCTTGGACCATCTAATTCATCACCTAAAATCTGATAGGTTGGGCAAGTCGCATTGCACATTCCACAATGCACACACTTTCTAAAAATTTTTTCTGAATTTTGAATTTCAGGATCTAATAATTGATTTTTTTTAAAATTAGTTTGCATTAAATTCCTGCGTACATTTTATTTGGGTTTAATATTCTTTTAGGATCAAAACTTTCTTTTAATTTTTTTGATAAAATTTTAAGATTAGAGTCTGAATTAGTTAAAAATTCTTCACTTTTTCTAAAATTGTCGTTTGCTCTTAATACAGTTAAGTGACCATCATGTTTCAAACAAAAGATTCGCATTTTATCTAGGTCATTTTGATTTTCTAACAAACACCAAGCAACATTTCCACCCCAGTCCAAAAAATATTTAAAATTAGTTTTTTCAAAATGTTTTATAAAATTTATCATATTTGTGATCGGTAAAGAAATTTTACATACAAATTCTTCAGAGTTTGAATATCCTTCAAAATTTTTAATTTCTCTCCAAAATATTGCAGTTTGATATGTATCAAGCATTGACACTGATTTATCTTTAAACATTTTATTTAAACCTTGTATCCTTTCTACAACTGAAGCTTTTGGACCTTGAACTCTAAGACCTAAGACTGATGTATCTTTTTTTACGTCATTAAGCGTTAAAAAAGATGCATTGGTCTCAGGAAAAAAACACGCTCCTGAAATTTCCAGAGATGAATCTAGTGCTTTTCTAAATACGTCAATTGCCTGAATATAGTCTATTCCGCTAATCAAAAAGGTCTCTTCAAATTCAGGCAAAGGTGAAACTTTTAAATTAATTTCAGTGATTGCACATAATGTTCCATAGGCGCCACTTATAATTTTACTTAAATCATATCCAGTAACATTTTTAACGACTGTTCCACCAGATTTAACTTTTGCCCCAGAGCCATTCACTGCTTTAAAGCCTAAAACATGATCTCTTAACGCTCCATTCTTAAATCGTCCTGGACCAGATAAATTACATGAAACTACGCCTCCAATAGTTCCTGGATTGGATTGAGCATTATAAAGATAGCCAAGATCGTTTGGCTCAAAACCAAAAAATTGATTTTTTTGTTTCAGTGTAGCTTCTATCTCTTGAAGAGAAGTGCCCGGTAAAACTTTTATGTATAGTTCCTCTGGAAAATATTCCAAAATTCCAGACATAGAATTTAAGCTTAATGTTTGTGATGATTGAACAATTCTTCCAATTCTCTTTGATCCATTGCCAACAATTTCTATTGGATTACTTTTGTTATAATTATCAAATATAAAATCTGAAACCTCTTGTTCAGTTTTAGCATAAAAAATATCTGGCATTAAAACCTTGGTAAATTTGGAAACTTATCTTTACCTTTATGTATATGCATTCTGCCGCCTTCGGCACATCTATGAAGAATAGGAAATACCTTTCCAGGATTTAAAAGATTTTCTGTATCAAATGCGTTCTTAATATTAAGTTGTTGTTGAATATCATTATCATTGAACATCTCACACATTAATTCTCTTTTTTCTACTCCTATCCCATGTTCACCAGATAAAACTCCACCAACTTTTACACAATATTTTAAAATGTCTGCTCCAAAATCCTCTGCTTTCTTCATTTCAACTGGATCGTTTGAGTCAAACATAATTAAGGGATGCAAATTTCCATCGCCAGCATGAAAACAGTTTGCAACATCTAATTTATATTTTTTTGAAAGTTTACTTATATAACTTAATACATCAGCCAATTTCTTTCTTGGAATCGAACCGTCCATGCAAATATAATCTGGGGCTAAAACTCCGCATGCTGTAAAAGCAGCTTTTCTACCTTTCCAAAACCTCAATCTCTCTTCATCACTATTACTTGCTCTATTGTAGGAAGCTTTGTTCATTTTTGCTATACCTAAAACTTTTTCAATTAATGTATCTACTTCACTTGTAGTTCCGTCTAACTCAACAATTAATAATGCTTCTACATCTCTTGGATATCCTGCTTTTGCATAATTATCTGTGGCAATGATTAATGGTTTATCCATAATTTCCATTCCGGCTGGAACTATTCCTTTAGCAATAATGTCAGCTACACAATTTCCAGAATCCTCAATGCTATTAAAACCAATTAGGACTGCTCTAACCGATTCTGGTTTTTTCAATATTCTAACTGTTACTTCTGTTACAACACCTAATAGCCCTTCCGATCCTGTTATGAGGCCTAAAAGATCATAACCTTCGGAATCTAGATGTTTACCTCCAAATTTTAAAACTGTTCCATCCATTAAAACCATTTCAACACCCATTAAATTGTTCGTTGTTGTTCCATATTTTAATGAATGAACGCCACCTGAGTTTTCTGCAACATTGCCTCCGATTGAACATGCTAACTGGCTTGATGGGTCTGGAGCATAATAAAAATCTCTATGCTGAACGGCTTGAGTAATTGCAAGATTAGCGACACATGGCTGGGCAACTACACATCTGTTATCAAAGTCAGTTTCTAAAATTTTATTAAATTTCCCCATGCCCATTAAAATACAATCTGCTAATGGAATAGAGCCACCTGACAAACCTGTACCAGCGCCTCTTGGAACAACTTTAATTTTTCTTCTATGACAATATTTTAATATTTGAGAAACCTGATCAGTTGTTTCAGGTAATACTACTGCGATAGGTTTTTGCCTATAAACTGATAAGCCATCAGTTTCGTACGGTTTAATCTCTTCATCAGCGTGAATAATATTTTTGGTGATTTTTGAAAGATCATGAACAATATTACTCTTATCTTTAATAACATTTCTATCCGCTTCAGGTAATTTTAAAGGCATAACACTATATTAGAGAATTTTTTTTATTTTCTCCAATGCTTTTTCAATATTTTCGTAAGAATTTGCAAAACTAAATCTAACAAAATTTGTACAAGATTTACCAAAACTTGTGCCTGGAACCAACGCAACACCCGCATCAAATAAACATTTTTCAGCAAAAGTATCACCACTCATGCCAGTTTCACTAACATTTGGGAATGTATAAAACGCCCCTCCTGGATTGTTACATTTTATTCCAGGTAAACTATTTAGTCCATTTACTATAAGACTACGACGTTTATTAAATTTTTCCATCATATCATCTAAAAAATCATGTGGCCCTTCAAGAGCAGCGAGAGCCGCTACTTGATTGGCAGCTGAAACGCAAGAATAACTATTAATTGCCATTCTTGTAACTTTATCAATTAAAGTTTCAGGCCACACACTCCAGCCTAATCTCCAACCTGTCATTGCATAAGTTTTGCTCCAACCATCCATTACTATTAGTCGGTCATAAAGCTCTGGGTAATAAAAAAAAGACGGCATTTCTTTACCATCGTAGATTTGTCTAGAATAAATCTCATCACTTAATATTGCAACTTCTGGAAATTTTTTTAATCCATTAACAAGCTTATCAATTTCATTTTTATCAATTAAACCACCTGTTGGATTTTGAGGATTATTTATAATTAATAACCTAGTTTTATCATTAATAAGAGAAAGCACTTCATCTGCGTTAAACGAAAAATTTTTTTGTTCTGATAAATACATGGGGACAGCCTTGGCACCTGTATAATTTATAACGGACTCATAAATTGGAAAACCTGGCTCTGGATAGATAATTTCAACACCAGGTTGGCCGAACATCATTATAGCAAAATACATTGAAGGTTTGCCACCTGGAGCAATAAAAACTCTTGAAGAATTAATTTCAGCACCATACATTTTTTTTATATGCCTGCTCACACCATCTCTTAACTCCTGAGTTCCATTTGCAGGAGTGTATCCATGATGACCATCATCTAAAGCTTTTTTTCCAGCTTCAACAATATGCTTTGGGGTTAAAAAATCTGGTTGACCAATACCAAGATTTATTATTTCCCGGCCTTCACTTTCTAACTTCTTTGCCTTTGCTAATATTACAAAAGCATTTTCTGTTCCAAGTCTTGAAAAATTATCTGCAATTTTCATTATCTGTATGCAATTTTATCTTTGGTTAATTCTTTAATATTTCTAGTACCCATCAAAGTCATTCCTCTAGTAATTTCATCTTTCATTTTTTGAAGTACTCTTTCAACACCCATTTGACCGCCTGCTCCAAGAGCATATAAATAAGCTTTGCCCATTGAACAAGCTTTCGCTCCTAATGCTAAAGCTTTTAAAACATGTGTTCCTCTTCTTATTCCGCCATCTAAAATAATTTCAATTTTATCACCTACAGCATCAACTAATGTTTCGAGTTGATCAAAAGGCGCTCTTGATCCATCTAATTGTCTTCCACCATGATTTGATACCATGATAGCAGTCGCTCCAATATCAATTGCCCTTCTAGCATCTTCAACTGACATAACGCCTTTTAAAGCAAAAGGTCCATTCCATTTTTTTGCTGCATACTCTGCATGCTTCCAATTCATTGTCGTATCAAATTGAGAATTTATATAATCCATTATAGAAATTTCTATACTTGATCCTTTTTTTGTAAGATGTGAAATATTAGCCAATTTGAATTTTGGACCCATTAAATATCTTAGACTCCACTCAGGATGTAAAGCAAAACTAAAAAGACTCTCAAGCGTTAATTTTGGTGGAGTGGTAAATCCTGTTCTATGATCTCTTTCTCTATTTCCAGCAACTATTGTATCAACTGTTAAACACATTGCTTTAAATCCAGAACGCTGGCAGCGTTCAATTAAATTATCAGTAAGACCTTGATCCTTATGTATATATAACTGGAACATTTTAGGTCCCCCTGAAGTATTTGAAATTTCTTCTATACTTGTTGTTCCCATTGTTGAAAGACTAAAAAAAGTTCCAAATTTTTCAGCAGCTCTAGCAGTCGCATGCTCTCCTTGATAGTGATACATTTGATGCATCGCTGTCGGTGACAGAAAAAGTGGAAAATCGATCTGTTGACCTAAAACTGTTGTGGAAGTATCAACTTGACTCACATCAGTTAAAACATTTGGTATTAAATCACACTTATTAAAAGACTCTGTATTTCTTTTTAATGTAGTCTCATCATCCGCTCCACCATCAATATAATGAAAGATGGGGGATGGTAATTTTTTTTTAGCTAATTTGCGAAAATCATCTACATTATGACAATCGCTCAACTTCATAATGTTCGGGCTAATACTGTCTCAAGAAAGTGAAAGCTATATTATTTGCGCCTGGATTTTTATCACCCAAGCTTGCATTTGAAATATGGCTATAAGAAAAACCAAAATTAGATTTGTCTCCTAAACTCCAACCTAAATTTACTTGAGATTTAAATTCAATATTATGACCAAGATCTTTTCCATCACCTTCGTCATAGTATCCTGGTGCAAAACTAGGACTTATAAAAAAGTTTCCAATTTTATATTCTGATTTAATCCCAACATATAACATTGTAGCATTATCTTCTGTAAGCATTGCTCCTGTAATTGGAACAAATTTTCCAATTTTTGTATTAAAGCTTTTTTCTTCATCAAAACTATAAGTCGCCTCTAAGAACCCCGCTCGAGCGTTGTCATCGCTGTAATCTAATACACCCGTAGACATGCTTAAACCTTGTGCAAAAACAGAGCTTGAGATTAAGCTAAATAAACCTGCTAAAATAATTTTTCTCATTAAGGCTAATTATATTATTACAACATTAATTTAAAGTCTTAATCATCATTAAATGTATGAAAAATTGGCAGTTTTTTAGGTATTTGATTAAATTTTTTTAAAGCATAAGATACACTTGGAAATGCTAATGATGTCCAGGGAATTTTTTTATAATCAAAATATCTAGCTTCCAAAGTTTCAATACCTGGCTTGAATGTCTTGTTTAAATGTTTTGCTAAAAAAACAAACTGTATTAAATTTTTTTTTCTTATAGTAAAAATTATAAACAACTTCAGTAGTTTAATTTTAATATTCACTTCCTCTTTAGCTTCTCTAATAGCTCCCTCTTCTAATGTTTCACTTGCATCTAAATAGCCTGAAGGAAAAGTCCATTTTCCATATCCTGGTTCAATTGCTCTTTTACATAATAAGAATTTTTTATTTTTTACCACCAAAGATCCAGCTACAATTTTAGGATTTTTATAATCAATAAAACCACATTTTTTACAAATTTTTCTTTTTTTTTGCTCAAGATCAATTTTTTTATTAATGAATTGATGACAACAAATTTTATTTGGCACTTAATCTCCTAAAAAATATAAATCCTCCAATCAAAAAAAACAAAACTGGAGCAAACCATAAAAAAAAGTTTTTAATAGAAAATGTTGGGTTAAATAAAATTGTCTCACCATACTGCTTTCTTAAAAAATCATAAATTTCATCATCAGTTTTGTTATTACTAATCTCCATTTTAACAAAATTTTTTATATCCACGGCAAAATTTGAATTTGATTCATAAACTGACTGACCCTCACACACCAAACATCTGAGATTTTTTGTGATATTACTAGTTCTAATTTCCATTTCATCTGCGTTAGAATTGTTTAAAAAAATTATCAAAAATAATATTAAATATTTCATTTTAGACTCAAAACTTTTTTAATAAACTCATCATTAATTGGTCCTATCTGTTTTTCAACAATTATAAAATTTTTATCAATTACAAAAGTCTCTGGAACTCCGAAAGCTCCTAAATTTATAGACAAAGTACCTTTTTGATCTAATAGAATCTCTTGATATGGATTTTGATATTTTTTTAAAAACTTTTTTGCATTTTGCTTATTATCTTTATAATTAATTCCAATAATTTTAATATTCTTATTTTTAATTTTAATTAAAAAAGGATGTTCAATTTTACAGGGTGCACACCAAGACGCAAAAATATTTACAACAAATACCTCATTATTAACAATATCCTTCAGACTAAGATTTTGATCATTAAATAAAGTTGATGAAGTTAAATTTGGCATTTCATTTCCAACCACTATTCTTGGTTCAAATTTTTTTTTTGTAAAAAGAGATAAATAAAAAAAAATAAAAATAAAAATAAAAAATACTAATAAAAAAAATATTTTATATTCTTTTCTTAAATACACTAAAAACTCCTCCTAAAATTATTAAAAACAAACCTAACCAAATCCCATGAATGAAAAAATTATAATAATACCTGGCTCCAATAGTTGTACTGTTTAAATCTGGAAAATTTATTGCTAAATAATAATTTGAAATTATTGTAGGTTTTATGCTGGTTTCAGAAGTTATTTGCTCTGGCTGAAAATACCTTCTAACTGACGGCTTTAAATTAAATATTTTATTATTTTCAGTTATTTCGAAATCAGTCTTCATTTCTAAATAATTATCAATTTTATAAACATTATGATTTAAAAATCTAACTGATAAATTATTAAAGTTTTTTACTTCACCAACATCAATTTCGAAATCTTTAGTCTCAGAATAATATGAGTTTAAAAAAACTGATAAAAAAAACAAACCAACTCCTAAATGGGATAAAAATCTTGGGTAGTAAAAAGTAGTTTTGCTTCTAAAATTTTTAAAAATTTCATAAAAAATGGTTAAAATTAAAAGCATAGATACCGTCAATCCTAAGTAAAGTAACAACTCATTTCTTTTAGATAATAAGATAATGGTAAGAGATAATAAGGAAGAAATAATAAAAATTATAACCATAAAATGTAATTTCTCTAATCTGTTATCATGGGACCATTTAAGTAAAGGGCCATAAGACATTGCTAATAAAAAGATAAAAACGAATGGTGCTAATATTGTATTATAATAAACGGGACCAATCGAGATTACCTCACCAAAAAAAGAAAGGATTATCGGATAAATTGTTCCAAGTAAAACCACAAAAAGAAAAAATAATAAAAATAGATTATTAATATTTAAAAAACTTTCTTTTGAAAAAAATGAAGTATTTTTATTTATACTTTTTGAAGAATAAAAAATCTTAATTGATAAAGATATTGAAGTTATAAAAAAAATAATAACCAAAATAAAAACACCGCGCTCGGGGTCGTTGGCAAAAGCATGAACAGAATTTAAAATACCTGACCTTACCAAAAAAGTTCCAAGTAAACTGAATGAAAACGTTAAAATTGCTAAAAGCGCAGTCCAATTTTGCATTTGATTTCTAACTTTCAACACTAGTAAAGAATGAATCAATGCTGTTCCCGAAAGCCAAGGCATTAATGAAGCATTTTCAACCGGATCCCAAAACCAATATCCACCCCATCCAAGCTCATAGTAAGCCCAAATAGATCCAAGCGCTATTCCAATAGTTAAAAAAACCCAAGAAGCCATAACGTAGGGCCAACAAATATTTGCCCAGCTATTATTTAATTTTTTTGTTACTAGTGCAGCTAAAACTAAACTTAAAGTTAATGAAAAACCTACATATCCTAGATATAAAAATGGAGGATGTATAACTAATAAAGGATCTTGTAAAATAGGATTCAATCCTAATCCCTCACTCGGTTTAGGTAAAATCATATCAAATGGGTTTGATGTAGTAATTAGAAAGATTAAAAAAATTAAGAAAATGTTATTCTGAAAAAAAATGACCCACGACTTAAACTTAGAAATATCTTTATACAAAATAGAAAAAAAAGATCCGTATAACGCAACAATGACGATAAATAACAATAAACTACCTTCATGATTACCCCAGGTGCCAGCAAATTTATAAAAAAAAGGCTTTAATGTGTGTGAATTTTCATAAACCGCCGAAATACTGAATTCAGAGATACAAAAAAAAAATACGAGCATCCCAAAAGATAGGAGGATTAAAAATGAAGAGAAGTTAAAAAAACGAATTGAAAGATAGGTTTTGTTTTTTAAAAAAAACAAATTACTTAAAAAAGATGAAAATAAACTTAAGATTAATATTGTATTAGCAAAATTACTTGCCATACTTTTTCTTCCAATCTCCTGATTTTTTTAAAGCATCAGCAACTTCCTTTGGCATATAATTTTCATCATGTTTAGCTAATATTTTTGATGCTACCAAATTAGTTCTAGTATTTAACTTTCCCTCAACAACTGCTCCTTGTCCTTCAGTAAATAGATTGGGTTTTATTCCATTATAATTAACTAATATTTCATTTTTAAAATCGGTTATTATAAAAGAATATTGATTGCCTTTTCTTTTAATTAACGAATCTTTTTTTACCATACCCCCAATTCTAATTAATCCATTGGGAATTTCAGTTTGATATCTTAACTCTGTTGGGGAAAAAAAATATACAGTATTTTTTTTTAATGAGACATAAACAAATCTTCCTAAAATTAAAACAGTGATACTCGTTACTAAAAAAATATATAATCTATTTTTTACCTTATTATTCATTTATTTGAATTTATTTTTAAATTTAAGCTTTCTAATTTAAATCTTATTAAAAAAATAATTATCGAAAATGATAAAAAAGCTAAAAACATAATTATTAATGGAGTGAGCATAGAAGGGTGAATTGTTGAACTCTCTGTTAACTTTATAGTAGCTGGCTGATGAAGTGTATGCCACCAATCAACAGAAAATTTTATTATTGGTAAATTTGCTAATCCAATTAATGAAGTAATCGAAGTTAATTTTTCAGCTAAACTATGTTTAGATATAATTTTCCATAAAATTATATACACAATATAAAATATAACTAATACAAGCATTGAAGTTAATCTTGCGTCCCATGTCCAAAAGGTTCCCCATGTTGGTTGTCCCCAAATAGAAC
Source organism: Candidatus Pelagibacteraceae bacterium (assembly GCA_038133865.1). Classification (GTDB taxonomy): domain Bacteria; phylum Pseudomonadota; class Alphaproteobacteria; order Pelagibacterales; family Pelagibacteraceae; genus HIMB114. Next base: position 11,416 of record JAYPUB010000015.1, on the reverse strand, counting down.
CGGTAAAAAGTGAAATTAAAGCAAAAGTAAAACCAATTGGAGCAATACTTTTAGCGATTAAAGTAAAAACTCTAGTTTTAAATATTAATGTAATAAAACCACAAACGCCCATTACTGCAAAAATTTGTAATGCTAACCAAGAAGAAGGGACATGAACGTACATTATCCTTACCGTGTCACCCTGAAGATAATCAGCTGGAGATATAAATAAAGAAATAATTAAACCAAATATAACTAATGATAGAAAAAATATTTTTACCCAAAAAAGATAATGATCGTGAAAATCTTTAAAACTTTTTACTTTGAAAAATTTAATCATTTTTCAAAGAGTAATTGAATATCTATATTTTGGAATGTGTTAGTCTGTCCAGTTTGAAGAGGGAGAATGGGAAAAACTTCAAACTGGACTATAATTTAATAATTAGAGAATAAAATTGTCTTATTACTGAAGAAAAAGTGTTTGAATTTAGGCGAAAGCTAATTGGTTGACCTTAAATATAGACCATCTTTGCTTTGACCATTGAAAATTTCTTTTACAAGTGGATGGCTTACAGGCTCATTTCTATCATCAAAAACCAAATTTTGCTCAGATACATAAGCTTCATATGTGATCTCATCATTTTCTGCCAGGATATGGTAAAATGGTTGGTCTTTTCTTGGTCTTACATCTTTTGGAATAGATTGATACCACTCTTCAGAATTATTAAATTCAAAATCAACATCATATATAATTCCTCGAAATTCAAAAAGTCTATGTCTCACAACTTCTCCGATAGAAAATTTTGCTTTTTTAGGATTTTGATTTTTCATTGATTGTTTAATAGTTAATTATCCTTAGATTAAAATCAAGGCCTTAAAACTGTTGATAAATACATTTTTAATGGAACTAATTTAGCTGTAGTCTCAAGATAAACAGGGATAACGTCATTTCCTATCTTAGAAAAAAAAACATTTAGATACATTGAGTTTAATTTTTTTTCTCTCTTATATTTATGTCCAGATACCGTCTTATAATTTAATCTGCAAGAAAAACTAATTTTATAGTTATTATTTTTGAAATTAATAAACGAATAATCCATTCTGTTCTGAGTTAAAAATACTTGATAAACATCATCACCATCATAAATATCCTCTCTAATATTACAATTTGAGTCTAATTTATTACTAAATAATATTTTTTGTACTGCAGTAAGAGGATCAACTACATTTATTAAATCTTTTTTATTAATAATTTTATAATTCAGACCTTTATTAAACTGAACACCTTCTAAAACAATTTTATTATTTATTTTTTTAAATTGATAAATTTTTTCTTTATTTTTTTTTTGTAAATTAGAATAATATTCTAAATAATTATTTTTTTTATCGGTAGTGGTTTGAATTAGTTGCTTAAAATTTATAAAATATCCAACTAAACCCCTACTAATAATTATGGAATATAATTTATTTTCACTAATATTAAATTTTAAATTCATAAAATTAATATTTAAACCGTACACCTGATAATTAAATTCTCTTGAATATAAGTTAGAACTCTGAAAGAGTAATACAAATAATATTAAAATTTTTTTAAACATGAATAAAGCAACTATTAAATTTATAACAGACTTTGGGCCATTATTAATTTTTTTTTATTTTTATAAAAAAAATGGAATGATAGAAGCTATTTTGCCTTTAGTTACCGCTACTATATTGGCAACAGGCGTATTATATTTTTTAGAAAAAAAAATTCCAATAATTCCAATTATAGGTGCCATCATTGTTACAATCTTTGGAGGTTTAACATTATACTTTAATGATAAAACTTTTATTTATATGAAGCCAACGATAGTCAATGTAATTTTTGCTATCACTCTATTCTTTGGTAACTATGTTCTTAAAAAAAATTTACTTAAATTATTATTAGAAAGTTCTATCAAATTAGAAGAGGTGGGATGGGAAATTTTAAATAAACGCTGGATGATCTTTTTTATTTTTTTAGCATTTTTAAATGAATTCATTTGGAGAACACAATCAGAGAACTTTTGGGTAAATTTTAAAGTATTTGGAATTATACCAATCACATTATTATTTACGATATTTCAGATAAGTTTAATTAATAAGTATAAAAAAGATGTTTAAATTAATTAAAAACCAAAATTATAAAGATGATATTTTTTTTAATAAAAAAGAATTAGGTGAAATTTTAAATATTTATGGAACTATGGTTTCCAAAGGTTTATGGAAAGATTACGCAATTTTTATAAATAAAAATGTAGTTGGTTTTGATATATATAGAAAGGCAACTGAAAAGCCTTTATTTCAAATCATTAAAAATCTTAAGAGCAAAATTGGTCAAAAATATCAATTAAAAGACCAATACGGTATGATCATTAAAAACTCTAATGAGTTAAAAAAAATAATATCAATTCTACATAAAAAAAATCTTCGTCTAATTAAGTGACAAAAAAGGAATTTCTTCAAAAAAAGATTTGTAAAACTTGTAATCGAGAATTTACTTGGAGAAAAAAATGGGAAAAATGTTGGGATGAAGTTAAATACTGTTCTAAAAAATGTTCAAATAAAAAGCCCTAGTCTAACTTAATTAAACCAGGGCTTTTAAATTAATTATCTTCTTTGTCCAAAAAGTCTTAACAACATTATAAATAGATTAATAAAGTCTAAGTATAATGTTAAAGCACCCATAACAGCTTTCTTTGAAGAAACTTCTTTAGAGTCGCTTTCGTAATACATGTTTTTGATTTTTTGAGTATCATAGGCAGTTAAACCTACAAATATCAAAACACCTAATACAGAAACTACAAAATAAACTGCTGGTGACTTTAAGAAAATATTAACTAATGACGCTATTAATATTCCTATTAATCCCATTAATAAAAAAGAACCCCATCCGGTGAGGTCTTTTTTTGTAGTATATCCGTACAAACTCATTGCTCCAAAAGTTCCGGCAGTAATAAAAAACACTCTGGCTATACTTGCTCCTGTATACATTACAAAAATTGAAGCCAGTGATGCTCCCATTAAAGCTGCAAAAATCCAAAAAACAGTTTGCGCTCTAGCTGCACTCATTTTATTAATTCCAAAGCTCATATAAAATACTACTCCAAGAGGTGCCAAAGCAACTACCCAGGCAAAACCCGATTTAAATATTAAATCTCCAATTGCTGTTGTTCCAGTTATGCCAAGCTGAGAAACCTGAATACTATCCCCGCCTGATAGCTTAAATAAAAACAATGAAACAAAACCAGTTAATAAAACTCCTGATGCCATAAAGTTATAAACTTTAAGCATGTAACTCCTTAAGCCTTCATCAATACTTTCACCAGCTACTGCTGTTGCTGATTGAACTCTAGCTATTCTATCTTTTAAACTCATAATCTCCTTTAATTTTTTTGTTTAATATAACACATATATGTTAATATTTCATGACAATTTCAAGATGTCAAAAAACCATTTAAATCAATATTTTAAGATCAGAATATATTAAATCAATAGCAACATAAAGAATTGCGAATAACCCGAGCCATGCAATCCAAGCATATTTTATAATTAATTTTGAAACTGCATTTGCCATTGTTGCCATTAAGATAATTGATAACACTAATCCAAAAATTAAAAGTCCATAATGATGTTTTGCAGCCCCAGCTACACCTAGTACATTATCTAAACTTAAACTTATATCTGCCAAAGCAATTGTTCCAACTGCACCTAATAAAGATTTATTTTTTGTATTAAAATTTATACTCTTTTTTTTTTCATTTTTAATTACATCTTTATATAACTTGTAAACAACCCATAACAAAATTAGTCCTCCAATTAATTTTAATCCATCAATTTGTAAAAGATATGCGGTTAGTAAGGTAAAAATTATCCTTAAAACTACAGCCGCTGATATGCCCCAGAAAAATATTTTTTTTCTTATTTTAGCATCAAACTTCGATGCTAACATGCCAATAATAATAGCATTATCTGCAGCTAAAACTAAATCAATTAAAATGATCTGAATTAAAATAGCAATTTGTTCTGACATTAGATTTTTTATTTATAATTGTTTGATCATAGGGTAAACATTTTTTATGATTTATAAAAAATTAGGCCATTCAAACATTAAAGTAAGCACTATTTGTCTTGGAACTATGACTTGGGGTGAACAAAATACTCAATCAGAAGCTTTTCAGCAAATGGATTTGGCATTCGATTATGGTGTGAATTTTTTTGATACAGCAGAGCTTTATCCAATCCCACCAAGCGCAAGTACTCAAGGAGAAACAAGCCGGATAATATCTAGGTGGATTCAATCAAAGAAAAATAGAGATAAAATTATTATTGCCGACAAAATTGTAGGTCGATCTAATATGGAATGGTTTAGAAACAATGGTGAAATGACAAGACTGAATAAAAACCAAATTAAATTTGCTTTAGAAAGATCTCTAAAAAATTTAAATACAGATTATATTGATCTATATCAACTTCATTGGCCTGACCGTCCAATAAACGTTTTCTCTGGACTAGAATATCAACACAAAGAAACAGAAGATGTAATTCCAATACTAGAAACGCTAAGCTGTCTAGATGAACTAGTTAAAGAAGGAAAAATTAGATCAATTGGACTTTCAAATGAAACAGCTTGGGGTACTTTTGAATTTATAACAAAAGCAAAGATTAAACAGCTTGAAAAAATTGTTTCAGTACAAAATCCTTATAATCTTTTAAACAGAAGTTATGAAGTTGGAATATCTGAAATTTCAATTAGAGAAAATGTAGGGCTACTTGCCTACTCACCACTAGCTAGTGGAACTTTGAGCGGGAAATATCTTGATGGAAAATTACCTGAAGGAACAAGATTAAAACTTTTTGGAGATAGATACCCAAGATATAGAACACCCAATTCCGAGCCAGCAATTAAAGAATATATCAAAATCGCAAAAAATTTTGATTTAGATGTATGCCAGATGGCAATCAAATTTTGTGAAATCCAACCATTTGTAACATCAGTTATAATTGGAGCAACAAAAATGGATCAGTTAGAAAAAAACCTCAAAAGCCATGAAATCAAACTTGATGACAAAATAATTCAAGCTATAAATGAAGTACAATTAATTTATTCAAATCCATGCCCATAAAAAAAATTCTTTTTGTATCTTTTGTCTCACTAATATTCGTGAGCAATGCTGATGCTAAAATTAAAATCGAGAAAAAATTTAAGATGTGGGAGAGTCAGTACGTAGAAGACGGAAAAAACAAAACCTGTTTTGCAGTATCCATGCCAACAAAAATGAGTCCTGCTAGCTTAAACAGAGCAGAAAGTAGAATTTTTGTAACCTTTAGACCAAATGATGGGGTTTCTAATGAGATTAGTGTGACCAATGGATATCCATTCCAAAAAAAAAGTAATGTAAACGTAAATGTTGGTAATGCTTTATTTAAATTTGAAACAAAAGGTACATTTGCATGGATGACTACCTTAGATGACGAACTTAAAATGATTAAAGCAATGAAAAAGGCCAATAAAGCCCAAGTCATTGGAACATCATCTAGGGGCAATAAAACTAAAGATACTTATTCTTTGATGGGATTCACTGATGCTTACAATGCAGCTAGAAAAAACTGTACAAACTAAATAATGAAAAAAATTAAGAGAATTGTTCTTGCATATTCTGGTGGATTAGACACGAGTGTTATTCTAAAATGGCTTCAGGACAAGTATAACGCAGAAATTATTTGTTATACATCTGATCTTGGACAAGAGATTAATCGAAAAGCTATTTATGCTAATGCAAAAAAACTAGGAGTAAAAAAAATCATCATTGAAGATCTTAAAGAAAGATTTGTAAAAGATTACGTATTTCCAATGGTAAGAGGTAATGCTCTCTATGAAGGTATATATTTACTTGGAACTTCAATTGCCAGACCTTTGATCGCGAGAAGACAAATTGAAATTGCAAAAAAATTTACTGCTCAAGCAGTATCTCATGGAGCAACTGGAAAAGGGAACGATCAAGTTAGATTTGAACTTGGGTATTATTATTTTGGTCCAAAAATTAAAGTCATTGCTCCTTGGAGAGAATGGAATTTGAATTCTAGAACAGCTCTTATAAAGTATGCTAAAAAAAATGGAATTATTGTTCCAAAAGATAAAAAAGGTGCACCACCATTCTCAGTTGATGATAATCTCTTGCATACTTCAACAGAAGGAAAAGTTTTAGAAGATCCAAAAAAACCTGCTCCTGAATACATATTTCAAAGAACTGTTTCACCTGAAAAGGCTCCAAACAGACCAACGTTTATAACTTTAGAATACAAAAACGGAGATCCAATCAGTTTAAATAATAAAAAAATGTCACCAGCAAAACTCCTTGCAAAACTAAATGATATCGCAGGTAAGAATGGGATTGGAAGAGTAGATCTTGTTGAAAATAGATTCATAGGAATAAAGTCACGAGGAGTTTATGAAACACCAGGGGGCACAGTACTTATATTTGCAAATAGAGCTATACAATCTGTAACATTAGACAAATCAACAATGCATAAAAATGATGAACTTATGCCAAGATATGCTGAATTAATTTATAATGGCTATTGGTATTCAAAAGAAAGATTTAAAATTCAAAAAATTATTGATCAAAAAAGAAATAAAGTTAAAGGAAAGATTAAGTTAAAATTATATAAAGGAAATATTACTATTGTTTCTAGAATATCTAATAGCCCTCTTTACTCACAAAAAAAAGTATCATTTGAGGAAAACAAAACATTTAATAAAAAAAATGTAGAGAATTTTATTAAAAAACATTGTAAGTTATTAAGAAAATAAATGAGAAATTTAATAAGAACAATTCAACTCGTTGGAGCTGCTGCAGTTCTTTTGGCTACATCAATAGCTTTTTGCTTAGAAATTGTTCATATGTTCAATGTAAAAAGTATTCAACTAGCAGATCTCTTACTACTTTTTATCTATTTAGAAGTCATGGGTATGGTGGGTAATTATTGGAGTAATCAATCTATAAGACTAACTTATCCTCTATTTATTGCTATTACGGCTTTAGCACGACTTATTATTCTTCAAAAAAAAGATATTGATGCATCATCATTAATTTATGAATCGGGCGCCATTTTATTGCTAGCAATTGCAATTGTAGTTCTAAAATTGAGAAAAAGTAAAATGCTTAAAATAAATCTTGATAAAGGTGATTTATAAAAAAATTTAAGTCACAATTATATAATCTTTTAGAGTAAAATTAAAGGTAATTAAGCTACTGATAAATCAAGAATATTTTTTTTTATTTTAAAAACAAAAAAATTAGCATCATAATTAAACGATAAAAAAAATTCTAAACTTTTGGTTGTGTAAAAAAAAACAAAGAAGTAAATGAATTTATTCACTTATTTTTGTATTTATCATTCTTAATGCTCTAATTTGATTTTTAAAAATTATCTGATTAAGTGTCTTTTGGAGGAGGTGTTTAATGTCACCACCTGAAATTTAAAGAGACGGTAATTTTTCCGTAAACTTTAAGTTTAAATACTTAAAAATAGAATTCATTTTTCTAAATGAATTCGGTCGAAAGACTATTAATAAAGGGGGCTCCTCCTAGTGAGGAGCGCTCCCCGAAATTTTTTTAAAAGCTTTTAAAGTATTTTCTAATAAACAGGCAATTGTCATTGGACCTACACCACCAGGAACTGGGCTAATACCTTTTACTTTGTCCTTAATATCTTCAAAGTCTACATCTCCAACTATCTTATTTTTACCATCTATTTCGATTCTATTTATTCCAACATCAATAACTATCGCAGAGTCTTTAACCCAATCACTTTTAACCATTTTTGGTTTTCCAACAGCTGCTATTAATAGATCGGCTTTTTTACATATTTCTTCAATTTTTTTGGTTTTCGAATGTACAATGGTAACAGTGCAATTTTCTTTCAATAATAACTGTGTCATTGGTTTACCATTTATATTTGATCTTCCAATTACGACTGCATTTAATCCAGATAAATCTGATATAACTTTTTTGATTAGATAATAACACCCTAGAGGAGTACACGGTATCATAGCATCATTACCGGAAGATAAATTTCCAACATTAATTGGATGAAATCCATCTACATCTTTGTTCGGATCAATGGTTTCTATAATATCTTTCTGACTAATATGCTTTGGCAAAGGCAGTTGAACTAAAATTCCATGAACATCTGGATCATTATTTAATTTTTTAATTTCTTTTTTAAGCTCTTCTTCAGATATATCATTTCCAAACCTAATAACATTTGAGTTAATCCCTACTTCTTTTGCAAATTTCTCTTTATTTTTTACATAAATTTGGCTTGCAGGATGTTCGCCAATTAGAATGACTGATAAGCCAGGCCTTTTATCATTAGGTAAATTTTCTATATTTCTTTTTATTTTATTACGAAGTTCCTCAGCAATTTTTTTTCCGTCAATTATCACAATAAACCTAGTCCATATTCTCTAAGTAAATTTCTTAAAAATCCTAATATTAAAAATAAAATAATTGGCGAAAAATCTAGTCCAGCAATATTGGGCATAAAGCGTCTAATAGGGTTTAATAGTGGATCTGTTAGTCTATAACTTACATCTAAAACCGAATAAACAAATCTATTACCAGTATTGATAATATTAAATGCTGTAAGCCAAGATAGAACAATATTTACAATTAAAACTATAGAATAAAGATAAATAATATTATCAATTAAAATTATTAATGAATTCATTTATCAAATTTTTCCACATAAATTGACTGCGAAGGGAAAGCAAAAGAAGCCTTTGCCTCTTCGACAATCTGTTTTATTTTTATTACAAAACTATCTTTAACTTTTAACCATTCATAATAATCATTGGTCTTGGTATAACATCGTACCATAAGATCTATAGAACTTGCTGAAAATTGATTTAAATTTACTGCACAAGGAGTGTCTTCAGAAATTATAAAGTCTTTATGAGATTTGATATGTTTTAGAATTTCATCTCTAACTTTTTCAAGTTGATCTGAAGATGTTTTATACTCAAGTCCAATTATCCAATCAATTCTTCTATGAGAAATTTCGGACTGATTAACCACTGCTTTTTCAGCAAACTGAAAATTAGGTATAGTAGCTAATGACTTGTCAAATTTTCTAACTACCGTAGATCTAAATCCAATTTTTTCTACAGTCCCTTCAATGATGCCATCTACAAAAATCCAATCTCCAACTTTAAATCTTTTCTCTACTAAAACCAAAATTCCAGAGATTAAATTTTTGAATAAATCTTGCGCACCTAAAGCAACTGCTACACCAAATAAACCAAGTCCAGCAATAATTGGTCCAATTTTAATACCCCAGATTTCTAATGTCGCTGCAAAACCTAAAATAATAATTAACACTTTAAGCGCGCGTAAAATCCAGTTTAATAAATCTTTAGATAAAACTTCTTCAATGCTCTTAATTAATAAAGACGCTGGATAAATTAACTGATGGATGAACCAAAAAATTAATATTGTAACTAAAGATCTATTTAAATGATTAACAAAAATTGAGGACTTGCCCTGAAGATCTAAAAAACTTGAGGCAACAAAAAATCCAAAAACAACTGGAAAAAATTTTATCGGGCCCTCAAGCGCTGTGGTTAAACTATTATCAAAATTATTAGTACTTTTTGAAACATAAACTTCTATTTTCTTAACTATAAAACGTGAAACAAAACTTCTCAGAAGAAGAAAGACAAAAAAAACAAAGAGTGCAATTATAATATCTGTAAAACTTGCACCAGAAACACCCTCTTTCCAAACGTCACTGAGAAGAGAAAAAAAATTATTAAATATGTCCATATCAATTTTGAAATATACGTGTAAATTGTCCTAATCAAGACAAAATTCAAATAAACTTGAGCCAAGATATGAAGAATGAATTGATTTTTTTAGGTATCGAAACTAGCTGTGATGAAACTGCGGCTGCAATAGTAAAAAAGTCAAAAAATGGAAAAGTAAACATATTATCAAATATCGTATCAAGCCAAGAAAAAGTGCATAAAAAATTTGACGGTGTTGTTCCAGAATTAGCTGCGAGAGCTCACTCAGAAAAAATTGATCATATTATACAAAAAGCAATCGAAGAAAGCGGTGTACAGCTAAATAAAATAACTGGTGTGAGTACAACAGCAGGGCCAGGGCTTTTAATATGTCTTATGGTTGGAATGACAGCTGGCAAAACTATTGCAACATTTTTAAAAAAACCTTTTTACGGCATTAATCACCTAGAGGGACATGCGCTAACTATGGGTTTAATTAAACCAATTAAATTTCCATATTTATTACTTTTGATCTCTGGTGGACATTCACAATTTTTATCAATTGAAGGTATAGGTAAATATAAAAGACTAGGCACAACAATTGATGATGCATTAGGTGAAGCATTCGATAAAACGGCTAAAATTTTAGGTATAGAATTTCCAGGAGGACCTAAAATCGAAACTTTCGCAAAACATGGGAACAAAAATGCTTTTGATTTACCAAAACCAATTTTGCATAAATCAGGATGCAACATGTCTTTTGCTGGTTTAAAAACTGCAGTTATTCATGCATCAAAAAAAATTAGATCAAAAAAAGACAAATATGATCTTGCTGCTTCTTTTCAAAAAACAATAAATGAAATTTTAAAAGTAAAATCCAACAAAGCGATGGAGATATTTTTGGAAAGAAATAAAAAAATTAGAGAGAAAAATTTTATTGTTGCAGGGGGGGTTGCATCTAATCAATCTATTAGAAAAACGATTAAACAAGTTTCATCTCAATTAGATTTTACAGCTCACTTTCCACCATTAAATTTATGCACTGATAATGCTGCAATGATTGCTTGGGCAGGGTTATTAAATTATGAAGCAGGGAAAAAACCAAACATTAAAATTTTTTCTCAACCAAGGTGGCCATTAGATAAGAAAGCCCCTTTTATGAAAGGTGCTGGTTTAATTTTATGAAAAATTATTGGCTAGTCAAATCAGAACCAAACGTTTGGTCAATAGAACAACAAGAAAAATCAGGTTCAAAAGGAACGATTTGGGATGGAGTTAGAAATTATCAAGCAGCAAATAACCTTAAGGCAATGAAAAAGGGAGACCTTTGTTTTTTTTATCATTCTAATATTGGAAAAGAAATTGTTGGAGTTGTCGAAGTAATTAAAGAACACTTCATAGATCCAACAGATGAAGAAGAAAGATTTGTTGCGGTGCAATTAAAATTTAAACAAAAACTAAAAATGCCTGTCAGTTTAGAAAATATTAAACAAAATAAAGCACTTTCTAACCTGGCACTAATAAAACAAAGCCGACTCTCTGTAATGCCGATTGACTCTAAAAGCTGGAAAATAATTTGTAAGTTAGGTAAAATTTAAAAAAAATTTTAGGGGGGCGCTGTGGCTAAAA
>JAYPUB010000014.1:0-24163 GCA_038133865.1 Candidatus Pelagibacteraceae bacterium | reverse complement strand
GTAATAGGCAAATTGTTTTAAATAGTGAAAAAGCAAAACCTTTTTTATCAAACTACAAGTTTTTAAAAGGTTTAGAAAAGGGACAGTTAAAAATTAATAGAGAAGTTTTGAGTAAAGATTATTCAATCACCGAAGTTAGAATGAATGAATTTTATCTTAAAGAACTTCCAATTTTATCAAAAATTTTATCTTTAGCTTCTCTAACAGGTATCGCCGATACAATAACTGGAAAAGGTGTTTACTTTAAAGAAGCGTATTTAAAATATGAGCTATTAAACAATGAATTAAAAATAATTGAATGTTATGGGACCGGACCATCTCTTGGTTTTATTATTGAGGGAAGAGTGGGGGCAGATGATTTTATAAGTTTATCTGGAAGTTTAGCTCCAGCAAATACAATAAACAATATACTTAGAGGCATACCTCTTATTGGAAAAGTTTTAACTGGCAAAAAGGGTGACGGGATTTTTGGTGCTAGTTTTAAAATTAAAGGTACTAAAGAACTTAAAACTGAAGTTAATCCAATAAGAACTTTAACTCCAAGGTTTATTCAAAGATTTTTAAGTGTATTTAAGAAGTAATTAAGTTAATTTTATTAAATAATGTTTCTTTTTACCAAATGATATTTTGATTACATCTCCATCAAAATCTTCTATTTTTAAAACTTGATTTTCCTCTTTTAAAGCATGGTTATTAATTTTATAAGCATTGTTTTGAAAGTTTCTTTTAAAATCACTATTTGATTTTGCAAAACCGATTTTTATGATGGTATCTTTTAATAAAACTCCTGATTTAAACTCATTTTTTTTTAATTTTAAAGTAGGGAGATTTTTATCAAAACTTTTATCGTCAAAAGTTTTTTTTGATGTTTCAAAAGCTTTTTGTGCTTCTGTCTCTCCATGAAGCATTTTTGTTGCCTCATTTGCTAAAATAATTTTAGCTTCATTTATATTTGCACCATCTAATTTAGATAATTCTTCTATTTTATTTTCTGGAAGTTCTGTAAATAATTTTAAGTAATTAATTACGTCCTTATCATTAGTATTTCTCCAAAACTGCCAATAATCAAAAGATGATAAAAGTTTTTGATCTAGCCATACTGCACCTTTTTCAGTTTTGCCCATTTTCCCTCCAGAGGATGTTGTAATAAGCGGTGTTGTAAGTCCATATGCTTCTTTGGACTTGGCTCTTCTAATTAATTCCACACCGTTTACAATATTACCCCATTGGTCTGAACCACCAATCTGTAAAATGCAATTATGTGATTCAAAAAGTTTCATGAAATCATATGCTTGAAAAATCATATAATTAAATTCTAAAAAACTTAAAGATTGCTCTCTGTCTAATCTTAATTTTACACTGTCAAAGGTTAACATTTTATTTATAGTAAAATGTTTTCCGTAATCTCTTAAAAACTCTATATAATTTAAATTTTTTAACCAATCTTTATTATTTACATAAACTGTTTTATTAGAGCCTTCATTCGATAAAAAATTTGAAAATATTTTTTTTATACTTTTTACATTTTGCTCAATAACATCCTCATTTAAGATCTTTCTACTTTCTTCTTTTCCCGAAGGGTCACCAATAAGTGTTGTGCCACCACCAAGCAAAACAACTGGCGTATGACCAAGTTTTTGAAGTTGCCTTAAACACATAATTTGCAAAAGACTACCAACATGCAATGATTTTGCGGTACAATCAAAACCTATATAAAAATGAATTTTCTTTTTATCGAGTAATTCAGTTAACGTTTTTTCATTAGTACATTGAAAAAAATAACCGCGGTTTTTAAATATTTTTATAGCATTAACTGTCATTTTTTTTTGAATACAGTATTTAATGATTATTTTAAAGTTATAAATATGATAAAAACCTTTAATTCCATAGGCACAATGTCAGGTACATCATTTGACGGTATTGATGTTTCATTGGCCACAACTAATGGACAAGATATTTACACAAACCATATAAATTTGTATGGGAAATTTAATGATCAAATAAAAAATCATTTAAGGAAATTAAAAAACAGTATTAAAAAACCAGAAGATTTAGACGCAATTAAAAAGACAAAATTATTTATCGAAACAGAAGATCAAATTACCAATCTTCATATTAAACTTATAAAAGAATTAAAATTAATAAGCAAAGATGATATTAATTTAATTGGTTTTCATGGCGTTACCCTTTTTCATGATGCTAAAAGACAATTTACTTTTCAATTAGGAAATATTGAAAAATTATCTAATGAGGTAAAAATATCCGTTGTTTATGATTTAAGAAAAAATGATCTTGATAACTTTGGTCAAGGTGCACCTTTAACACCTGTTTTTCATCAGTTAATTTTGCAGCAATTAAAAAATAATAATAAAAATTTTGATGGAATTGTAAATATTGGTGGTATTTCAAATATTAGTTATCTTAAGCATAATAAATTGTTTGCTACAGATATTGGTCCAGGAAACTGCTTACTAGATGAATGGAGTAAATTATTTTTTAATACCAATTATGATGAAGGAGGTAAAAATTCTTCTATTAAACAACCTGATCTAATAGTTGCTAATAATTATATTGATCGATTTGATTTTAATCAAAATATATCTTATGATTTTAATGATTTTTCAATTTCAGAATTTAGAAATTTAGAAAAAGAAATAGGACTTGCAACTCTATCTTATATTACTTCAAATTTAATTTTAAATTTTTTGAACGAAAAAAAAATTAATAAAATTTTAATTTCAGGCGGGGGAAGAAAAAATAAAGCTATCATGAGTTACCTTAAAGATATAGCATACAATATAGATGAATTTGATTATGATGGTGATTTTATTGAGTCTCAAGCATTTTCATATCTTGCTGCAAGGTCACAAAACAAATTACCAATTACATTTCCTGAAACAACGGGTGTCAAAATTCCTTTGAGTGGAGGTGAAATTAAAAAAGCCTAGACTCTTTTTTAATATAAGCATCAATACTATCAACCAAATCTTTTTCTTTGTTTGTAAAAAAGTGATTTGCACCTTTTATCTCATTAAAGTCTACAGTTATATTTTTTTGGCTAACCAACTTTTCTTTTAGAATAATCATTGTATCTTTTGGAACCAATTGATCTTGATCGCCATGAATAACTAATCCCGATGTAGGGCATGGAGCTAAAAAATTAAAATCAAAAATATTTGGTTGTGGTGATATTGATATAAATCTAAAAATTTCAGGTCTTCTCATCAAAAGCTGCATTGATATTAAAGCACCAAAAGAGAAGCCAACAACCCAACTTTCATTAGAATTTGAATTATTTCTTTGGATGAAGTCTAACGCTGCAGCAGCATCTGAAAGTTCTCCCAATCCATTATCAAATTTGCCTTCACTTTTTCCAACACCTCTAAAGTTAAATCTGCATACCGAAAAACTATTCTTTAAAAACGTATGATATGCGTGATAGATAACTTTATTATTCATTGTCCCCCCATACTCTGGGTGAGGATGTAAAATCACTGCTAATGGAGCATTTTCTCTCTTGCTTTGAATATATTTAGCCTCTAATTTTCCGTCAGGGCCGTTGATAAAAATTTCAGAATTGTTAAGTTTCATCAGTTAGTTGTAAATTTAAGAATGTGGCTTATATCATAGTAAGCCTTTAAAAATAAAGTTTTTTTAAAAGCGGAATTAACTAATTTTTAGGAAAAAATGAGTACTAGTGATGAAATAATACAGCAGTATCAACAAAAGTCAGAGTATGACCATGGTTTTGTAACTGATATTGATACAATTGAAGTTCCCAAAGGATTATCCGAAGAAACAATAAAATTTATTTCTAAACAAAAAAAAGAACCGCAATGGATGTTAGATTGGAGGCTTAATGCTTTTAATAGATTACAAAAAATGGAAGAACCAGACTGGCAAAAACCAAAATATCCTAAAATTAATTATCAAGACTTATACTATTATTCTGCACCAAAAAGTTTTAAAGATGGGCCAAAATCATTAGATGAAATTGATCCAGAGATTAAAAAAACTTATGATAAATTAGGCATCCCATTAGAAGAGCAAAAAAGACTATCTGGTGTAGCTGTTGATGCTGTATTTGATTCTGTATCTGTTGCTACAACCTTCAAAGATAAATTAAAAGATATTGGTGTAATTTTTTGTTCAATCTCTGAGGCAACTAGAGAGCACCCTGAGCTTGTTAAAAAATATTTAGGATCGGTAATTCCAGTAACAGATCATTTTTTTGCAACATTAAATTCAGCAGTATTTACTGATGGATCATTTGTTTACATTCCTCCAGGAGTAAGATGTCCAATGGAGCTTTCAACATATTTCAGAATCAACGCTCAAAATACTGGACAGTTTGAAAGAACTTTAATTATTGCAGATAAAGATAGTTATGTTTCTTATTTAGAAGGCTGCACTGCCCCAATGAGAGACGAAAATCAACTACATGCAGCAAATGTAGAGTTAATAGCTTTAGATGGTGCTGAAATAAAATATTCTACAGTTCAAAATTGGTACCCAGGAGACAAAGAAGGAAAAGGTGGAATCTATAATTTTGTAACTAAAAGAGGTGACTGCAGAGGAAAAAATTCTAAAATTTCTTGGACACAAGTTGAAACAGGCTCTGCTATTACATGGAAATATCCAAGTTGTATTTTAAGAGGTGATAATTCTCAAGGTGAGTTTTATTCAGTGGCAATCACTAATAATTTTCAAAAGGCAGATACAGGCACAAAAATGATTCATCTTGGAAAAAATACAAAAAGTAAAATTATTTCAAAAGGAATTTCTGCTGGTCAAGCTGATAATACCTATAGAGGTTTGGTTTCAGTTCATCCAAAGGCAACCGGATCAAAAAATTTTACACAATGTGACTCTCTTTTAGTTGGAAACAAATGTGGAGCGCATACGGTTCCATATATCGAAAATAAAAACTCTTATTCTGAAGTTGAGCATGAAGCAACAACCTCAAAAATTAGTGATGATCAATTATTTTACTGTAGACAAAGAGGATTAAATCAAGAAGAGGCAGTAAGTTTAATAGTAAATGGTTTTTGTAAAGAGGTATTGCAGCAATTACCAATGGAATTTGCAGTAGAAGCGCAGAAATTAGTTGGTATTAGCTTAGAAGGAAGCGTTGGGTAATGATTGATATTAAAAATTTAAAAGTAAGCGTTGAAGATAAAGAAATCATTAAAGGATTAAATTTAAAAATCAACAAAGGTGAAGTTCACGCAATAATGGGCCCAAATGGATCTGGTAAAAGTACTTTATCTTACGCGTTATCAGGAAAAGAAGGATATGAAGCAGAAGGTCAGATTATTTATAAAGGTGAAAATATTTTAGATTTTAACACTGAAGAAAGAGCTCAGAAAGGTATATTCTTGGCTTTTCAATATCCAATCGAAATTCCTGGCGTATTTACAAATAATTTTCTCAGAACTTCACTTAATGCACTTAGAAAAGCAAAAGGTGAAAAGGAATTAAATGCAGTTGAATTTTTAAATCTTGTTAAAGAAAAATCTCAAAAACTAAAAATTGATAAAGAAATGTTATCTCGTCCGTTAAATGTTGGTTTTTCAGGTGGTGAAAAGAAAAGAAATGAGATTTTGCAAATGTCATTACTTGAACCAAATTTTATTATTATGGATGAGACTGACTCAGGGCTTGATATTGATGCATTAAAAGTCGTTTCAAATGGTGTGAATGGCATGAGATCACCTGATAGGTCTTTTTTAATTATCACACACTATCAAAGATTATTAAATTATATCAAACCTGACTTTGTTCATGTTTTTTCTGATGGTAAAATAGTTGAAAGCGGAGACTGGAAGCTTGCATTAGAATTAGAAAATGATGGTTACGCTAAATTTGTTAATTAAATGAACGATTTAGAAAAACTGAAAAATCATTTTCAAGACTTTAAAAATCTAGAATTTATTAATTCTGAAAGTATTCAATCACGTATTGATGCGTTTCAAAGGTTTTGTCAAAAGGGGATACCAAGTTTAAAGCAAGAATACTGGAAATATTCCCCATTATCAAAAGATTTGGTTCAGTTTCAAAATTTAAAATTTTCTTTAAACCAAGATAAATCTTTTAACGATAAATATATCGAAAAATTTGATCATTATAAAATTTTACTAAAAGATGGAGTTTTAATTAGCGAAGATATTAAAGAAGAAGGTTTGGAGATTACAAAGTACAAACAAAATTATTTTTATGAAATTAAAAAAAATCAAATCCTAGACTTTAATAATGCATTTTTTACACCTGGGTTTGAAATCAAAGTTGATAGCAATTCATCAATTAAAAAACCAATTGTGATTTACAATTATTTTTCAAAAGATTTTGATGGAAATAATATAAATAATAAGAATTTTATTTTTTTAGCTAAAAATTCAAAAGCCCAGATTTATGAAAAAAATATTTTCGAAGATGAAAAAGTTTTATTTTTTACTAAAAATTTAGACATTGAATTAGAGCAAGATTCTAATTTGGTAAAATATTACTTTAACAGCACAAATAAAAATAAAACAATTTATAATTTTATAAGAACAAAATTAAAACAAAACTCTGAACTTGAAAAATTTAATTTTTCCCATAATGTCAGTTCATGTCGTGACGAAATTATTGCAGATTTAAATGGAACAAATGCTTTTGTTTCACTCAATAACATTCAGCATTTAAGTCAAAAATGTTATCATGAAATTAAATGGGAAATTAATCATAATGAGGAAAATACAAGGAGTTCCCAGTTTGTAAAATCCGCACTCCATGACCAATCCGTTGCAGCTTTCCAAGGTAAAATCTTTGTGGATTCAAAAGCACAAAAAACTGACGGGTATCAATTATCAAGAGCATTGTTGTTGTCAGATCAATCTAAGTTTTTAGCTAAACCTGAATTAGAAATTTATGCTGATGATGTAAAATGTTCCCACGGTTCTTCATCTGGAAGTATTGATCAAGAATCTATATTTTACTTAAGGTCTAGAGGGATCAATGAACAGCAAGCTAAACGAATGATGATTGAAGGTTTTTTAGCTGAGGTAATCAATAAAATAAAAAATGAAGATGTAAAAAACATTTTTTACAAAAAATTAAATGAAATTAATAACATATAACTATGATAGACGTTAAAAGCCAATTTCCTATTTTTGAAAAAAAAATAAAAGGTAAAAATTTAACTTATCTTGACAGCGCAAACTCTTCACAAAAACCAAAATCTGTTATTGATAAAATGAATGAATTTTATTCTTATGAATTTGCAAATGTGGGACGTGGAATTTACCAATTAGCATCTAATGCCTCTGAGAAATATGAAGAGACAAGGCAAGAATTGAAAAAATTTATTAATTGCAAAGATGATGGAGAAATTGTTTTTACAAAAAATTCAACCGAATCTTTAAATTTAATTTCTCATTGTTTTGGTGAAAAATTTATTAATGAAGGGGATGAAATTATCTCTACTGAATTAGAGCATCATGCAAATTATGTTCCATGGCACTTTATTAGAAAAAAAAGAAAAGCAGTAATTAAATTTATTCCAGTTGATGATGATGGAAATTTACTCATCGATAAACTTCCAGAATTAATTACTCAGAAAACAAAAATTATTGCCGTAACTCATATGTCAAATGTGACAGGAACAATTGTTGATATAAAAAAAATTAAAGAAATTGCAGATAAATATAATATCCCAGTTTGCGTTGATGGAACGCAAGGTGCGGCTCATTTAAAGACAGATATGCAAGATCTTGGATGTGATTTTTATGCTTTTTCAGCTCATAAAATGTATGGACCAACTGGTCTTGGTTTACTTTATGTTAAATATAAATGGCTAGAAGCTTTTGATCCTTTTATTGGTGGAGGCGGCATGATTGATTTTGTTTCAAAAGATGATGTAGCTTATGCAAAAGGAGTTTGGAAATTTGAAGCAGGAACCATGCCAACTGCAGAAGTTGTAGCTTTAAAAGAGTCGATTAATTTTATTAATCAGATTGGAAAAGAAAAGATTTGTAAATACGAAGATGAATTAAAGGATTTTGCCATAGAGACACTTAAAAAAAATAATGCAGTAGAATTTGTTGGTTCTCCAAAACAACAAGGAAGCGTATTTTCATTTAATATAAAGAATATTCATTCTCATGATGTATCCACTATATTTGATCAAGAAGGCGTAGCTGTTAGAGGAGGACATCATTGCTGCCAAATTTTACATGACAGGTTGAATATTAATTCATCTGTTCGAGTTTCGTTTGGAGTTTACAACAACAGAGATGATATTTTAGTCTTAGATGAGGCGATTAAAAAATGTCAGAAGATTTTTGGTTAAATGAGTGAGATTGAAATTTATCAACAAACTATTTTAGAACACAGTAAAAACCCACTTAATTTTAAATCTTTAAATCCATGTACACACCATGCTAATGGCAATAACCCTTTGTGTGGTGACAAGGTTGAAATTTTTACAAATATTAAAAATGATATTAATGATGAAATTTGTTTTCAAGGAGTAGGGTGTGCAATTTCAATTGCATCTGCCTCTATTTTAACAAAAGTATTAAATAAAAAATCAGTTGAAGATTCAAAAAATATTTTAGAAAACTTTATTAAAATGATTGAAAACAGAGATTTTAATTTTGATTTATTAAATAAAGAGGAAAAAACATTAGTGATGACTTTTTCTGAATTACAAAAATTTCCAATTCGCTCTAAATGTGCCACAATGAGTTGGTCTACCTTTAAAGCTGCTTTGAATCGTGATAATTATAGTACACAGGATAAAATATGAATGAACATGACACAAAATTAATGGATAAAATTGTTGAGAAATTAAAAACAGTTTATGATCCAGAAATTCCAGTAGATATTTACGAACTCGGTTTAATCTATGATGTCAGAATTGATGGAAAAAAAGCAACACTAGATATGACATTAACCAGTCCTCACTGCCCAGTTGCTGAATCGTTACCAATGCAAGTTAGAAGAACTGTGGAAGAACTAGATGAGCTTGAAGAAGTTGAAGTAAAAATTGTTTGGGAGCCTCCTTGGGATAAAACTAAAATGTCAGAAGCTGCAAAATTAGAATTAGGTATATGAGCGCAATATTAACATTTTCAGATCAAGCAAAAGTTAGACTTAAAGAAATTATGAACTCTGAAAAATATAAAAACGTATTAGGTCTTCG
This sequence comes from Candidatus Pelagibacteraceae bacterium, assembly GCA_038133865.1. Taxonomy (GTDB): domain Bacteria; phylum Pseudomonadota; class Alphaproteobacteria; order Pelagibacterales; family Pelagibacteraceae; genus HIMB114. The sequence continues at coordinate 14,979 of JAYPUB010000014.1, read as the reverse complement.
AATATCTGTTAAGTCAGGTGGTTGTGCTGGAATGGCTTATGATATGAATTATGTCGAACATCTAATCGAAGGTGATGAAAAAATTGAAATTGAAGGAGTCAATGTTTTTATTGATCCAAAAGCTATTATGTATCTGCTTGGAACTAAAATGGATTATAAAGTAGATAAATTTACATCATCATTTGTATTTAATAATCCAAATGAAACTGAGCGATGTGGTTGCGGAGAGTCTTTTAAAATTTAAATTGCTCAGCTAGGTTTCTTTCTTTTAAGCCAAATTTTTTATTATAAAGTAAAATAAATTTTTTATTTTTATTAAGTTTTATTTCAACTTTTTTTATATGCTTAACTTCAACATTATCTGCAACAGCGTTTACTGGTCTTTTTTTATAGTCTAGATTTTTAATAATAATTTTTGACTGGTTCGAGATAATTGCACCTCTCCAACCTCTTGGATTAAAAGGGCTAATTGGTGTAACAGCTAAATACTGACTGTCTAAATTTAAAATAGGACCTTTGGCAGAAAGATTGTAAGCTGTACTACCTGCAGGCGTTGCTACTAATACTCCGTCACCAACAAGTTCTTTGATTCTTTTTTTTTTATCTAGTTGGATTTCTAATTTGGTTGTTTGTTTACTATGCCTAAAGATTGACACCTCATTAATAGCTATTATTTTTTTTGTTGTATTCGCGGTTTTGATTTTTGCTTCTAATGGATACAAGCTTATTGAGGATGATTGTTTAATTTTTGAAATAATATTCCCGGTAATATGTTTATTTAGAAGAAAACCTCTATTGCCAGTGTTAATTCCATAAAATGGTTTATTGTATTTTTGAAGTTTTTTTAAGCTGTGAAGCATAAAGCCATCTCCACCAATGATGATAAAATAGTCACAGGCAACGGGAGTTGAATTTGAATAAGCTTTTATTAGTGATTGTCTAACTTTTTCAGCTTTTTTAGTCTTATCAGCAATTATATGTAAATTTATAGTCTTCATTATTGGTATTAAAGTTTGTTATAACATATTCAAATTAAAAACATGAAATCTTTTAAACAAGCATTTGATAGCTTTTGCAAAAAAAATAATATCAAAAAAAACAATGAACAGCTTGATTTGGTTGCAAAGTTTGAAGAATTTGATGCTATTATAAAGCAAGATCAAACACTCTTAAAAAAATTATTTTCTAAAGCACCGCCTCAATTGGGTTATTACGTGTATGGAGACGTAGGCGTTGGAAAGACAATGATTTGCAATGAATTTTATTTATACCTTAAGATAAAAAAGAAAAAAACACATTTTAATAAATTTATGATTGAAGTGCATGATTTTCTTCATGAGAACCAAAAAAAAGAAAATGAAAAAGAAGAAAACTTACTAACTCAGTATGCAAGGTCATTAAAGGAAAAAATTGACTTCCTTTATTTTGATGAGTTTCAAGTTACTAACATTGTTGACGCAATGATTTTAGGAAAATTATTTGAAAGTTTATTTGAAGAAAAAATATTTATATTAATTACTTCTAATATTAAAATTAATGATCTTTACAAAGACGGTTTGCAAAGAGAACAGTTCTTGCCCTTTATAAAAATAATTAAGGAAAAAATTCATGAATATGAGCTGAAAGGTGATGTAGATTTTAGAAAACAAGATGTTACAAAAATAAACCGTTTTTTTTATCCTAATGATAAAAAAGCATTATCTAATATAAATCAATTATTTCGCAAATTAACTAAAGATAGAAAAAAACTTCAAAAAGAAATTATTATTAGAGGAAGGAAGTTTCCTTTAGAACAGTTTTATGATGGAGTTGCACGATTTGATTTTAAAGAGTTATGTGACCAAAATCTTGGAGCAGAGGATTACATAGAAATTGCAAAATTTTGTAAATTTATAATTATTGAAAACATACCAAATTTTCATGAAGGAATAGCTAATCAGCAACAGCGTTTTATTACATTAATTGATGTGTTTTATGAAAATAGAATAAAGCTTATGGTGAGTTCAAAAACCTCATTAGAAGATATCAGTTCCGCAAGTGCTTTAGAGTTTGTTTTTAAAAGAACCAAAAGCAGATTATATGAACTTACTTCACCAATGGTAACTTAATCTTTCGCAAGTTTAATTAATCGATCAATTAAATTACCAAGTCCATTTTGTCTTTGAGCTGTTAACAATTCCATTATACCTAGTGGCTTAAAATCATTCTTGTTTAATGTGGAAATATCATTTGCAAATTGATTGTTTAACAAATCTACAACAAGTTTTGTTGTACCTTTTGTAATATACGCATCAGCATCGAACTTATAATCCATTTTTCCTCTGTTATCTTTTTTTCCAACAACCCAGAGATTTGAAGCACAGCCAAAAATTTTATTATTGTCTATTTTATATTGTTGATCTAATTGTTCAGTTTCTTTTACTAAATCAATTAAATATTCTAATTTTTCTGTTTCATTTAAAACAGAAATTTCTTCACCTTTTTTTTTAATTAAATCCCTAATCATTTATTGCTTTTATTACAGCATTAAAAGGAAGTGCGATACATTCCTTTCTTTTTTTGTTATCTTGATTAAGAATAAGTTCTAGATCCGAGTCTTCAAATGGCAATTTTATCTTAGCTCCATTTAATTTTTTATTTATTAATTCTAAGAAGTTTTTTAAACCATAGTCATTAATATCTTTTATATTTTTAGCCAATAAAGCTGCTGAAGCCTGTGTCAAAATACAAGAATTAGTTTCATATCTTATTTCATCGATATTTTTGCTCACTTCAACTAAAATTTCATCTCCACATATTTTATTTTTAGCTTTTGCTTTTAATGGTAATTTATTATTTAGTCCAATCGATTTTGTATTTGTCGCAATCTGAATTATTTTTTTTTCATTCATAATTTTATTTTAATTAAGCAGTTTATAAGATAAATTTTAAAATATGGAATGTATATATATTACCTGTTCTAAATGTAAAAAAACTTTTGAAATAGAAAAAAATTTAATTCCTGATTTTGGCTGTGAAGTAAAATGTGGTTCGTGTAGCAATGTATGGTTTTTTAATCCTAGAAAATTAAATATAAAAAAAATTGATGAAATATCATTAAAATACCCCGGGGAAATTCCAAAGGATGTTGAAAATTTAATATTAGATGCCGAAAGATCTGAATAAATTTTTGGTAATATTTATTATTTGATCATTCAATACTTCTATAAAGTTATAGTATTTTACTAAGTCTGGAAAATTAATTAATAGATTATTTTTAAAAGTTTCCATCATTCCGACAAATGAAATTATTGTTATGCATAATAAAATGAAATTAGCAAAATAGTGTGTAGTGTTGGATTTTTGATATTTTTTTTTTTCAAAAATGGTTTGAAACCATGTTTCGTTACAAACACCGCATTGCACATTCCTTCCTTCTTTTGGAATTTCATTTTTATTTACTTCAAATTCATATTTTCCACATTTGCATGTAATAATCATAAATTAGGCCTTTTCATTCTTATAATTTTTAAATCACTATTTTTTATTTTGTGCAACAGTAAATAATTTTGACTTTCAAATTTAATAATTTTATTTAACTTTAAAGTGGTTAAATTTTTTATTTGTTCCCTTTTCTTTTTATATTTTTTTAATCTTGTTTGATTACTAATCTTTCCATTTCTTAGAAGATTATTTTTTTTTGAATGCTTTATTGTTTTTTTTGTTAATTTTACTTCTTTAGAAAGAAGCAAAGGTTTTGTTAGTTTATTTTTAATTTTTTTATTAATATTTTGTTTGTTAAATTGTTCATAGATTTCAAAAGTAGCATTAATAAGGTCTTGATTTGAAAATTTTGAATTCATTTATTACTTTTATTTTCCCCACTATTAATCATAAAATTAAGAATTAAAAGGTTAATTTTAAGTTGAGAATAGATTTAAAAAAGAGTAAATAAAGTTCCATGCCCAAATAGCTCAATTGGTAGAGCAACTGATTTGTAATCAGTAGGTTGGCGGTTCGATTCCGTCTTTGGGCACCATTTCACTTTGAAAACCACAAAAATTAACATAAAGTTGGATGCAACTTTTTAACAAAAAAATGAATACTAAAAATATTTTTAAAAATAATTTAAAATATTTTATTTTCTTTTTACTGGGATGTTTTTTATCATTTTCATTGCCACCTTATAATTATGTAAGTTTTTGTTTTATAATTTTTCCTGCTCTTCTGTATTTACTTAAACTTAATGAGCTAGATAATTTAAACTCCTTTTTCTTTTTTGGATTACTTTTTTCTTTTGGATACTTTTTAACCTCATTATATTGGGTAAGTTTTTCTTTGAATTTTGATCCTGATGTAAAAATATTAAAACCATTCGCAATCATTGGGTTGCCTTTTTTTTTATCTTTATTTTATGGATTTGGTTTTTGTATATTTAGGAAATTTTTTAAATTTAAATTCTTTTTCGTTTTAAATTTTGCATTAATATTATCTTTAATAGAGTATTTAAGATCTTATATTACAGGATTTTCCTGGAATTTATTTGTTTATTCTCTAAGTGATGAATTACAGAGTATTCAGATATTAAATATTTTTGGAACATTTGGTTTAAATTTTTTAGCAATTTTTATATTTTCTTTTCCTTATTTATTTTTTTGTGAAAAAAAAACTAAATCAATTTCTCGTATTTTTATTTTAATATTATTAATTACAATTAATTTTATATATGGTTCAGAAAGACTTAAGCGCCAATTGAAAAATGGAAATACAGAGGTAATAATAGTACAACCAAACGAAGATTTAATTCAAATTACTTCTTTTCCTGAAGATTATATCAAAAATTTAATAAAAATAAGCAAGCCAAAAGACAAGAGTGAAAATGCAATTTTTTTATGGCCAGAAGGTACTTATTCATTTGTTAAAAAAAATAATTTAAACAAATTTTTTTTAGACAATTTTAAAATTAATCAAAAAATAGTTTTAGGTGGAAATACTAAAGATGGAAGTGGGAATCTTTATAATACTCTTTTAGTTTTAAATTCTACCGGTATGATAATTGATCAATATAAAAAAATTCACCTTGTTCCTTTTGGTGAGTATATTCCTTTTGAGAATGTAATATCAAACTTAAATTTAAAAAAAGTAACTTTTGGATATCAATCTTTTACACAGGGAAAGGAAAGAAAAATTTTAAATATAAATAACAATTTAGTTTTACCGCTAATTTGTTATGAAATGATTGATACTGGTTTATTAAATCTATCCAAAGATAATTTTGAATTAATTTTTAATATTTCCGAAGATGCTTGGTTTAATAAATCGATAGGAACTTACCAGCATTATTCACATTCAGTTTTTAGAGCTATAGAAGAAGGAAAACATATTTTTAGATCTACCAATCAAGGATTATCAGCTAGTATTAATCCTCATGGTTTAGTTGTAAAAGTATCTTCTCCAAATAAACAAATAGTTTTTAGCGAAAGATTTCAAATTTTGAATAAAAAAACCCCATTCAGTGTGTTGGGCAATTCAATGTTTTTCTTTTTAATTTTAATCTGTTTTTTGATACAATTAATTACAAAGAGATATTTAAAATTTAAATGAAAATTCACACTTTAATGATTGGATTTGGGATTGCGAGCAATGCTTATGCTACTTTATTGGATTATAATAAAATTCAAACTTCAATTATTGGTAGCCCTTTTGATAAAAAAAAAATTAACTTATTAAAAAAATTTAGAATAGATAAGGAAAATAATATTAGATACTCCAAAAGAATAAATTTTTATAATGAAAGTGAAATTAATAAAATAGATACAAAATCTATTAATTTTATTATCATTGGCACAAATACTGGAGGAATAAATTGGGGAGTTAAAATTTTAAACAAATTAAAAATTGATTGTCCAGTTTTATTAATAACTAAAGGAATAATAAAGCTCAAAGATAAATTATTGCCAATCAGTGATTATTTATTTTCAAAATCTTTTAATCATAAAATTGTTATGGCTGCTGGACCTTGTCTTGCAAAAGAATTAATTAACAGAACCAATACTAGGACATTTTTTGCATCAAGAAATATCAGTTATGCTCTTTATGCAAAAAAGATTTTAGAGAATAATTATTATCATCCAGAAATATCTCATGATATTCAAGGAGCTGAAATATCTGCGGCAATTAAAAATATATATGCGATACTAATCGGTTCTGCTGATGGTCAAATTGGAGATTTAGCTAAAAAAAGAAATAAAAATTATTATAACTCTTCTTCTGCTTTATTCGAACAATCTTTAAAAGAAATGAAATTAATCGTTCAAAAGTTTGGTGGTGATATTAAAACAGTAGTAGGTTTGGCAGGAGTAGGAGATTTGTATGTTAGTGTTCTAGGTGGCAGAAATGCTAAGCTAGGAATGTATCTTGGAGCAGGAATGGTTTATAAATCTATAATTAATAAACAAATGAAAGGTATAACTGTTGAAGGAGCTGAGCTAATCAAATCCTCTGGAAAGAAAATTTTAAATTTAGTGGGTCAAAAAAAATTACCATTACTAAAAGGTCTAGTAAAAGCGATTAATGGTAATTTAAAGTTAAAAATTGACTGGAAACAGTTCACAATTTAGCCTTACGAGGTCAAAAATACCCATTTAACCGGCCTAGATAATGTATATAACAATGCTCAATGCTGATAGATTTTTTGAGAGATTATGCAACAATTTTAATATTTCTTTTTATATCAATAGGACTTGGCTTTGCATTTATTGCTGTAAATTTTTTATTTGCACCAAGCAATCCTGATCCAGAAAAGTTGTCAGCATACGAATGTGGGTTTGAAGCTTTCGATGATGCTAGAATGAAATTTGACGTTCGTTTCTACTTAGTTGCAATACTTTTTATAATTTTTGATTTAGAAGTAGCATTTTTATTTCCATGGGCAGTTTCCCTCGGAAATATTGGTATCTTGGGTTTTTGGTCAATGATGTTTTTTCTTTTTATTTTAACTGTTGGTTTTATTTATGAATGGAAAAAAGGTGCACTAGATTGGGAGTAGTATGAAGACAGCTTTAAAATCAGACCAAATACCTGAAGAGTTTAAGGAAGTTGCCGAAGAGTTCTCTGAAAAAGGTTTTGTAACAATTGCAAGTGATACATTGATAAACTGGGCAAGAACAGGCTCACTGCATTGGATGACTTTTGGCCTTGCCTGTTGTGCAGTTGAGATGATGCAGGCTTCTATGCCTAGGTATGATTTAGAGAGGTTTGGTGCTGCACCAAGAGCTTCACCAAGACAATCTGATGTGATGATTGTTGCGGGAACATTAACGAATAAAATGGCACCAGCTTTAAGAAAAGTTTATGATCAGATGCCTGAGCCGCGTTATGTAATTTCTATGGGTAGCTGCGCTAACGGTGGTGGCTATTATCATTATTCTTACTCAGTTGTTCGTGGATGCGATAGAATTGTTCCTGTAGACATATATGTTCCAGGATGTCCACCTAGTGCAGAAGCTTTATTATACGCGATATTGCAATTACAGAAAAAAATTAGAAGAGAAGGTTCTATAAATAGATAATGAAAACTTTAGAAGATATAAAAAATATTATTGAAGGGAGTCCAAATTTTAGATTTGAAAAACTTAACTTGCAAAATGGTGATTTAGTTTGCAAGTCTAATATTCAAAATCTAATTGAAAATATAACTCAATTAAAAAGAAATTCAGATTTAAAATTTAGACAATTAGTAGATATTTTGGCAGTTGATTACCCAAATAATGATAAAAGATTTGAAGTTATTTATTTATTTTTAAGTCATGAAAATAATTTAAGAATTGTAATAAAGGTTAATGTTGAAGAAGATCAGAAAATTCCAACTATAACCAACATTTTTTCTTCTGCTAATTGGTTAGAACGTGAAGTTTTTGATATGAATGGTATTGAGTTTGATAAGCATCCAGATTTAAGAAGGATTTTAACTGACTATGAGTTCGAAGGTTTCCCTTTAAGAAAAGATTTTCCTCTAACTGGGTACAAAGAGGTCAGATATGACCCAGAAAAAAAAAAGGTTTTATATGGACCTGTTAAGTTACAGCAGGCATATAGAGATTTTGACTTTAAAAGTCCATGGCAAGGGCCAGAATATATAAAAAAGGAACAAGAAAAAAACGAAAATTAATGACTAAAGAGTTTAAAACAATTAATTTAAATTTTGGTCCACAACACCCAGCAGCGCATGGTGTACTTCGATTAATTTTAGAATTAGATGGAGAGGTAGTTGAAAGAGCTGATCCTCATATAGGTTTACTACATAGAGGAACTGAAAAGCTTATAGAGCATAAGACCTATACCCAAGCAATTCCATATTTTGACAGGTTGGATTATGTAGCACCAATGAATCAAGAACACGCATTTGCTCTTGCTGTTGAAAAATTATTAAAAATAGAAGTTCCAATTAGAGCCAAATATATTCGAATAGCTTTTTGTGAAATTGGCAGAATTTTAAGTCATATTTTAAATATCACAACACAGGCTTTAGATGTGGGAGCCTTAACACCTTCTCTGTGGGGTTTTGAAGAAAGAGAAAAATTAATGATCTTTTATGAAAGGGTATCTGGATCAAGGTTGCATGCAAACTATTTTAGACCAGGTGGTGTTCATATAGATTTACCAACTGGATTAGACAATGATATTTTAGAGTTTTGCAAATCCTTTCCAAAAGTAATTGATGATTTAGAAAATTTACTTACAGATAACAGAATTTTTAAACAACGTAATGTTGATATAGGAGTTGTTTCAGTTCAAGAAGCATTAGACCATGGTTTTTCTGGAGTTATGATTAGAGGTTCTGGTATACCTTGGGATTTAAGAAAATCTCAACCATATGATGGGTATGAAAATTTTAAATTTAAAGTTCCAGTTGGAAAAAATGGAGATTGTTACGATAGATATCTATGTAGAATTGAAGAAATGAGAGAGAGCATAAAGATTATTGATCAAGCTATTTCAAATTTACCTGATGGTCCTATTATGACTCTAGATACTAGAGTTGGGCCACCTAAAAGAGCTGACATGAAAACTTCAATGGAAGCATTAATTAATCACTTTAAGCTATATACAGAAGGTTATAGTGTTCCAAAGAGTGAAACATATGCTGCAGTAGAAGCTCCTAAAGGTGAATTTGGAGTTTATTTGGTTTCTGATGGAACAAATAAACCTTATCGTTGCAAAATTAAAGCTCCTGGCTTCACACATTTGCAAGCAATGGATTATTTAATCAAAGGTCATATGCTAGCAGATGTACCAGCATTATTAGGATCCATGGATATTGTTTTTGGAGAAGTGGATCGATGAGCGGAAAACATGTAGCAAAAAATCAACCGTCTTCTTTTACTTTCACAGATGAAAACAAAAAAAAGATCGAAGAGGTTTTAAGGAAATATCCTGAAAATAAAAAAAAGAGTGCAGTGATGCCTCTTTTATACATTGCTCAAAGACAAAATAATAATTGGATTCCTCTTGCTGCAATTCAATTAATCGCAGATATGTTAGGAGTTACATATATTAAGGTTTATGAAGTAGCTACGTTTTACACAATGTATAACCTTACTCCAGTTGGAAAATATTTCGTACAAGTGTGTACGACAACTCCTTGTATGATCAGAGGATCAGGAAAGGTTGTTGAGGTTTGTAAAAAGCATATTTCAGAAAAACAAGGACATTTAAATAAGGAATTAGATAGTTCATGGATAGAAGTTGAGTGCCTTGGAGCTTGTGTTAATGCCCCAATGGTTCAGATCAATGATGATTATTTTGAAGATTTAAATACTGAAAAAGCTGAAGCTATTATTAAAGGATTTAAAGAAGGTAAATTACCAAACATAGGTTCTCAATCTGGAAGAAAAGGTTCAGAGCCAATTCAAAATCGTACAACACTATTAAATAAAAATGCTTAAAGATACAGATAGAATTTTTAGAAATTTATATGGAGATGAAAGTTTTAACCTTTCTAATGCTTTAAATAGAGGTGATTGGAAAGATACAAAAGAAATAATTGCAAAAGGTAAAGACTGGATCATTGATCAAGTTAAAAGATCAGAATTAAGAGGAAGAGGTGGCGCAGGATTTCCAACTGGAATGAAATGGTCTTTTGCTCCAAAAGAACCAAATCCTGACAGACCTCATTATCTTGTTATTAATGCAGATGAATCAGAACCTGGAACTTGCAAAGATAGAGACATACTAAGATATGAGCCGCAAAAATTAATCGAAGGTTCTTTAATTGCAGCATACGCTGTAGGAGCCAAAATTTGTTATGTATATATAAGGGGTGAATACGTCAACGAAGGAAAAGTTTTGCAAGATGCTATCGATGAGGCTTACGAAAAAAAACTTATTGGTAAAAATGCTGCAGGGAGTGGTTGGGATTTTGATATGTACATTCATTTTGGTGCAGGCGCATATATTTGTGGTGAAGAAACTGCTTTACTTGAAAGTTTGGAAGGTAATAAAGGTCAACCAAGATTAAAACCTCCTTTCCCAGCATTAGTAGGTTTGTATGGATGTCCAACAATCGTAAACAATGTTGAAACTATTGCTGTTGTTCCAACAATTTTACGAAGGGGGGCTGAATGGTTTTCTTCTTTTGGTAGACCTAAAAACAGAGGCACTAAAATATTTTGTATTTCGGGAAATGTTGTAAATCCATGTAATGTAGAAGAAGAAATGAGTATTCCTTTAAAAAAGTTAATCGAAACTCATGCTGGAGGTGTAATAGGTGGGTGGGAAAATTTACAAGCTGTAATTCCTGGAGGTTCTTCCATGCCTTTGTTGCCAAAAAAAGTTTGTGATAATATTTTAATGGATTTTGACGCATTGATCGAAGCCCAAAGTGGCATGGGGACAGCCGGAATAGTTGTTATCGATAAATCTCAAGATATTGTTTCTTGTATCTCAAGAATTTCAAGGTTTTACAAACATGAAAGTTGTGGTCAATGTACCCCGTGTCGAGAAGGATCAGGTTGGTTATGGAGAATGATGGAAAGGATTAATAGAGGAGAAGCTGAGGTGCATGAGATTGATATGTTACTAGAGGTTACAAAACAGATAGAGGGTCATACAATATGCGCATTTGGAGAAGCAGCAGCTTGGCCCATTCAGGGATTACTTAGACATTTTAAAAGTGAATTAGAAAACAAATGTGGAAATTTAGCTTACAGGAGTATTGCATAATGCCAAAAGTTATTGTTGATGGAATAGAAATCGAGATTGATGCTGGTTCAACAGTTCTTCAAGCCTGCGAGTCTGCTGGCAAAGAAATTCCAAGATTTTGTTATCATGAAAGATTATCAATAGCTGGAAACTGCAGAATGTGTTTGGTTGAGATTGAAAAATCACCTAAACCAGTAGCTTCATGTGCAATGCCAGTAATGGATGGTCAAATTATAAAAACGAATACCGAAATGGTAAAAAAAGCTCGAGAAGGAGTGATGGAATTTTTATTAATTAACCACCCTTTAGATTGTCCAATTTGCGACCAAGGCGGTGAGTGTGATTTACAAGATCAAGCTTTTAATTATGGCGGCGGTAGATCTAGGTATGAATTAAACAAAAGATCAGTGGATCAGAAATACATGGGTCCGTTAATTAAAACTCATATGAATAGATGCATTCATTGCACTAGATGTGTGAGATTTTCAGAAGAAATTGCCGGTATTTCCGAAATTGGCGCCATAAATCGTGGAGAGAACATGGAGATTACTACCTTTTTAGAAAATACTATAGATTCAGAAATGTCAGGTAATGTAATTGACCTTTGCCCAGTTGGAGCTCTTACATCTAAACCTTATTCATATGAAGCTAGGCCTTGGGAGTTGAACAAAGTCGAAACTATAGATGTTATGGATGCTGTAGGTTCAAATATAAGAATTGACTCAAAAGGCTGGGAAGTAAAAAGAGTATTACCCAGAATAAACGATGAAATAAATGAAGAATGGATATCTGATAAAACTCGTTATGCATATGACGGGTTATTAAATAATAGATTAGATGTGCCATATATCAAAAAAAATGGAAAGTTTGAAGAAGCTTCATGGAAAGAAGCGATCAACTTTATAAACAAAAACTTAGAAAACAAAAAAACATTTGGTGGTTTAGTAGGTCAACTTGTTGATTTAGAAACTAGTTATGGGTTTAAAAAACTATTTAAAAATGTATTCAATTCTGCATTAGTTGATTTTAGACAAAAAGATATTTTGTTTGATTTATCTGACTCGTTTAATTTTAAATTTAATACATCTATAAACAAAATTGATGAGTGTGATTTTATTTTATTAATAGGAACAAATCCAAGGCTTGAAGCAACAATAGTAAATTCTAGAATTAGAAAAGCGGTCAAGAACGGTTGTAAAGTTTTTTCAATTGGTAACCCTGGTGTTTTACATTATCAATATAAAGTTATCGGAAATAATTTAATGATATTAGACGATCTAATTTACGGAAATATCTCAGAGTCGAAAATATTTAAAGATGCGAAAAATCCAGCAGTAATTATAGGTGAAAGCGTTTTAAAATCCGATACTTCAAAATATGTAATTTCATCTGTCCAAACTTTATTAAATAATATTAAAAAATTAAATGGCTTTAATATTTTACATCAATCAGCATCGAGCGTTGGATGTTTGTTATTAGGTTTGCAATATAAAAATTTAACTGAAGTTTATGATTCTGATTTTTTATATTTATTAAATGCAGATGAAATTACCTTAAATAAAAAGAATAATCAGTTTATTGTTTATCAGGGAACACACGGAGGTGAAAATTCAAAATTTGCTGATGTAATTCTACCTGGGGCAGCTTGTTCAGAAAAAGATGGTTCATTTGTTAATTTAGAAGGAAGGGTACAGAGATCTTATAAAGCCAGTTATCCGCCAGGATATGCAAAAGAGGATTGGGAAATATTTTTAGAAATTTCAAAAAAACAAAATGTTGATTTAGGTATAAGTTCTTTCGATGAGTTACGAGAAGAAATGATAAAAGAATATAGTTTTTTAGGCAATTATGATGAATTACCTGAAATTGATTACCAAAAAATTAATATTACTAGACATACAAAAAAAGATTTTAAAGTTGAAGTTGATGCAATTGATTATTTTCAAACAAATATTATTGCAAGATCTTCAAAAACTATGAAAGAATGTAAACTTGCAAAACATGAACCAAAAAAAACAGGAACAGCAAATAAATGATCAATAACTATGTGAATATTATTTTTTTTGACGTATTAAAAATTTTAGCATTACTTGTTCCAGTTTTAATTTCTGTTGCCATGATTGTTTGGGTAGATAGAAGGGTTTGGGGCTTGGTTCAATTAAGAAGAGGACCAAATGTTGTTGGACCTTTTGGGTTATTACAAACTGCTGCTGATGCTTTAAAATATATTTTTAAAGAAATAATTATTCCAGCAGGTGCCAATAAGATTATATTTATTTTAGCGCCTGTTGTGACAATGTCACTAGCATTACTTGCTTGGGCAGTAATTCCTTTTGGTGAAAATTTATATGTCACCAATATTAATGTTGGTATACTTTATCTTTTTGCAGTTTCTTCACTCGGGGTTTATGGGATTATTATGGCAGGTTGGGCCTCAAATTCAAAGTATCCGTTTTTAGGCGCCTTAAGATCTGCTGCTCAAATGGTTTCTTATGAAGTTTCAATAGGATTTATTATTGTCACTGTTTTGTTGTGTGTAGGTTCTTTAAATTTAGTAGATATAGTAATTGCTCAAAAAAAAATTTGGTTTGCAATCCCACTTTTCCCAATGTTTGTGATTTTTTTTATTTCTGCTCTTGCTGAAACAAACAGACCTCCATTTGACTTACCTGAAGCTGAAGCTGAATTAGTAGCAGGTTATCAAACTGAATATTCTGGCATGATGTATGCTCTTTTTTGGTTAGGGGAATATGCAAATATTTTATTAATGTGTGCCATGGGCTCAATTTTATTTTTAGGAGGCTGGTTACCACCTTTAGATATTTTTCCGCTTAATATTATTCCCTCTCCAATTTGGCTAATTATTAAAATATTATTACTATTTTTTGCTTTTGCTTTAATTAAAGCAATCGTACCAAGATATAGGTATGATCAGTTAATGAGGTTAGGATGGAAAGTCTTTTTACCATTGTCATTAGTTTGGGTAATTATTGTATCTGGTTTTTTAGTTTATTTTGAAATGTTACCGGTAAAATAAAAATGAAATTTAATAGGTTATTAAAAATTATTTTTTTAAGTGAATTTGTTAAAGGTTTGTATCTTGCTTTTAAATTTATGTTTAAGCCGAAGGCTACGGTTAATTATCCATTCGAGAAAGGACCAATTAGTCCAAGATTTAGAGGAGAGCATGCTCTTAGAAGATACCCAAACGGTGAAGAAAGATGTATAGCTTGTAAACTTTGTGAAGCAGCTTGTCCTGCTCAAGCCATAACAATTGAATCTGAGCCTAAGGAAGATGGGTCTAGACGAACTACTCGTTATGATATTGATATGGTCAAATGTATTTATTGTGGTTTATGTCAAGAAGCTTGCCCAGTTGATGCAATTGTTCAAGGACCTAATTTTGAATTTACTACAGAGACTAGAGAAGAGCTTTACTATACTAAAGAAAAGCTTTTAGAAAATGGAGATCGTTGGGAATCTGAGATAGCAAATAATATTAAATTAGACAAACAGTATAGATAAATATGTTAGCACACACATTAGTTTTTTACTTCTTTTCCTTTGTTGCAGTAGGATCATCTTTAGCTGTAATCTCATCAAGAAACACAGTACACGCAGTTTTTTTTCTTATTTTGGATTTTGTTAGCATTTCTTGCTTGTTTATTATGATGGGCGCTGAGTATCTAGGGATGTTGACATTAATTGTATATGTAGGCGCTGTAGCAGTTCTTTTTTTATTTGTAGTTATGATGTTGAATGTAAATTTTAAAGAACTAAGAGCTGGTTTTTTAAGCT
>JAYPUB010000013.1:0-24378 GCA_038133865.1 Candidatus Pelagibacteraceae bacterium | reverse complement strand
AAAAAAGGTTTGGAATTTGCAGATATTGGTTATGTTTTAGTTTCAGGAGAATTAGCAATCGTCGGCAAAGGGGATGAATTGCTAAATAATCCGGATGTCGGTAGATTATTCCTTGGAGGATAATCTAAAATTTGTTTTCATCACAATCTTTTAAAGACGGAGTAAAACAAGCAATAGGTGTACCTGCATTAGGGCTTGGTTCAAGCATGTTTGCATTTGGTGCTTTTTTACATAGTGCTGGGTTTGATATTTATCAAAGTTTCTTTTCAACTTTTTTTACTTTTGCATTGCCTGGTCAATTTGTAATGGCAGAAACTATTTTAGCCGGAGGAACATTATTAAATGTTTTTTTAGCAGTTTTGTTAACTAACAGTAGACTTTATCCAATGACAGTTAATATTATTCCGGTAATTAGGGACTCCCAAACACCTAAATGGAAACAATATTTAGGAGCTCATTTTATTGCTGTGACTAGTTGGTTTAATATGTTTGCTGTTCATAAAAGTATTAAGCAACAAGAAAAATTTGATTACTTTATAGGTCTTGGCGGTTTTTTATGGGCAAATTCAGTTTTATGCACTGTTGCTGGATATTTATTTTCAAATTTAGTTTCTTACGAAATTTTAATTGGACTCGTATTTATTAACCCTATGTATTTTTTAGTGATGACAGTTAGCAATTTAAAAGAGAAAAAAATGATTTGCTCAATTTTTTGTGGTGCAATTCTTAGTGTCTTATTAAATGATGTTTTTCCAGGTTGGTCTATTTTAATTGCTGGGATTATTGCAGGAAGCTTAGGTTATTTTATATTTAAAGATGAGGTTTATGAGTAATCAATTTATTTATTTATCAATCTTGGTTGCAACTATTGGAACTTATTTTTGTAGAGCTTTTGGGGTATTTAGTGCAAAGAATATTAAAGCTGATAGTCAAATATTTAATTGGATAAAGTGTGTATCAATTGCAGTAATTTCTGCAGTAATAGCTAGGATTATATTGTTTCCTGTTGGTGTGCTCAGCGAAACAGATGCAACAGTGCGAATAATATCTACTATTATTCTTTTAGCTGTTTATTTTTCTTTTAAAAAAAATGTGATATTAGCAGTGTTAACTAGCGCAATATGTTTTGTGCTTCTAAACCACTATTTATAATGGATAATATTAAAGGTCTAGATATTCATGATCATCCTTCCAGTTCAAGACTGGCAGATATAAAAATAAAAAATGATTATCTTGATCAAGTTAAAGATCAATTTGATCAGTATGAATTGATAGATATTGAATACAAACCTTTTTTAAGATTTCACATAACAGATCTTTTTAACAAGGTATTTGAGGAAAAAATTCAAGATTTAATCAAAAAAATACTTCATAATAGAGAACAAGGCGCTTTTGTTATTGGCCCAGAAAAAATGGATTCTGAAAAATATAATGCAGATTTTTTAGTGAAACTCTCAACAGCATTAACCCATCTTGTTGGAGTTCCAAATTTTGATGCAATGTACGGAAAGTATTACGCTAGATTTGAAGTTAAAAATACTGATAACAGCGATAGTTATCTTAGAAAAGCAGCAAAGAAATTAGATCTTCATACAGACGGAACTTATGTAAAAGAAAAGACAGATTGGCTTTTAATGATGAAGATGAAGGAAGAAAATTCTGTAGGCGGAGAGAGTACTTTGTTGCATTTAGATGATTGGGAAGATTGTGATAAGTTTTTTAATGATCCAATTGGTAAAGAGAATTTCGTCTGGGGTTCGCCAAAAAGTAAAAATGTGGATTATAAAATTGAGCACCCTATATTTTCAAAAGACAATAAAGGAAAACCAATTATTTCATATATTGATCAATTTCCAGAACCTCAAAGTTTGAATCAAGGATTGTATTTAAATAATTTATCAGAGTCTTTAGAGGGTAGTAAAAAACTTATTTCTTTCAAATTACCACCAGGTTACTCAATTTTTTCAAATAATTATTTTATGTTACATGGAAGAAAAGCATTCAAACCTCATCCTAAACTTTATAGAGAATTACTGAGACAAAGAGGTGTTTTTTATAAGTGAAAAGATTAATAATCTTTTTTTTGGTCATAATTAGTTTAAATAATTTATCTATGGCTGATGAAAAAAAAGCATATTTTGCAGGTGGATGTTTTTGGTGTGTTGAAGAAGCATTTGAACAAACTTCTGGAGTTATAAAAGCCATTTCAGGTTATACAGGAGGACATGTTAAAAATCCTACATATGAACAAGTTACATATAAAAATACTGGTCATTATGAAGCTGTAGAAGTTACCTATGATCCAAAAAAAGTCTCTTATGAAGAATTACTAGATGTTTTTTGGAAAAATATAGATCCGTATGATGCCCAAGGCCAATTCTGCGATAAAGGATCTAGTTACCTTACTGCAGTATTTTATCAAAATGATAAAGAAAAAAATGCATTTGAAGAGTCAAAAAAAAGATTGGGAAAACCAGATATTGCTAGCTTTGCAACACATATAAAAAAATTAGATATTTTTTATCCAGCAGAAGACTATCACCAAGATTATTATAAAAAAAATCCTATTCGATATAAATATTATAAAAATGGATGTGGACGTGTTGAGAGATTAAAAAAAATCTGGAATTAACGTTTAGAAAAAAATTTTAAAATAAAAGGAATTGAAAATATAATTAAGAATATTCTTAAAAAATGATGATAAGTAACGAATAGTGGATCAATATTATAAGCTATACTAATAACTACCATCTCGTGCAATCCACCTGGAGCAAAACTTAAAAAAGCAGCCATAAAATCAAAACCCAAGAAAACTTTTAACAGGTAAGCAAAAATAGCTGCTAATCCCAAAAGTAAAACAGAAACAATAAAACCATGAAATGAATAATAGCCAATTTCTTTTATTGGCAATCCACTTAAACGACAACCAATTGCAGAACCTAAAAATACAAAAGCTACATTAATAAAAAAATCTGGAAATCTAGCTGTCGTAATTTCTAAAGTATAGAAAAAACCACATAAAATCATTGCTGCTAAAATTGGAGCAGATGGTATCTTTAATTTTTTTAAACCGATTGATCCAATTTGGGCTATGCCCAAAAGGAAAATTAATTCTAGAAAATATCTTACATTATAATCTGGATTGTTACCATGTGATGATATTTCTTGATAACCAACCTGAGTAACAAATACAAAAGGTAAAATTAAAACTATAAATAGCACCCTAGTAGCCTGGGGAATCACTACTTGTCCACTCTCTTTTTTACTATTGGTCATTTCATTGATTGCTGCTGCTATAACAACAAACGCTCCAGGCAAACCAGCTAGAACGGAAACTAATTTTCTAAATTTACAAACTTTATAGAAATAATAAGCAACAATAACCGATCCAATTATTGTACAAATAATCATAGCAATAGATGAATATATCCACAAATGTATCTTATAAAGTAACGAGATATTAAAAGATCCAGCTAAAATTACTCCAATGATAAGAAGCACTGGTAAAAATATTTTTTTATCAAATGTAATTTTATATTTAGTTAAAGAAATAAATAAATTTAATAATAAAGCCCCAAGTAACCATGGCAAAGGTAAATGGATTAGAGTTGCCAAGTAACCTCCAATTGCACCAATAATAATACTTTTGTAACTTTTTTTGATAGCTTCAAAATATTCTAGCATTTTTATTTCCTTCTTTCTTCAATTGCTAAATATTTTTCAAATTCTAAAAGTGAAAGTGTATCACTAGCTTTATTTTTATATTTTGGAATTTTATTTTTTTTAATCAAATCTAATGTTTTTTTAGTTGTATCTATATAACCATTTAATATTTGTTGTGAGAATAAAGCAAATTTAAATTTATTTTTTTTAACATCTTTTAATTTAAATTTAACATTTTGAGTAATATTTAACATTAATGGGACTTTTTTAATATTTTTTTTTACTATGCTTAGTTGTTTCAAGGAATTAATTCCTGTGATAAAAATTGCATCTGCACCAAGTTTTTTAAATTCTAAACTTCTTTTTAGAGCTTCGTTAATTGATCCTGCAGTTAAAGCATCTGTTCTAGCAATTATTAAAATATTTTTATTTTCTTTTGATGCTTTTATAGCAACATTTATTCTGTCTTTAGCATCTTTTAAATTTAATAATTTTACTTGATTAGTAAGAGCACATCTTTTGGGAAAAACTTGATCTTCTAATACTACTGCAGAAGCTCCTGCCGCTTCTAAATCTTTCACTGTTTTATAAACATTTGCCAGACCTCCAAAACCTGTGTCAGCATCTACGATTACTGGTAATTTTGTATGGCTGCAAATTGATTTTGTAGCATCGACTAATTCTTTTTGTGTAATAAGACTTGCATCTGGATATCCTAAACTTGCTGATGATAAAGCGAATCCACCAATAAAAGATATTTTAAATCCTCTATTTTCAATTAGTTTTGCTGAAAGTGGATCGTGACAAGTAGGCAGCATATAGCTTTTGTTGTCACTAAAATATTTTTTTAAGAGTGATGTTTTTTTATTCATTTAATAAAATTGTACTTACTTGATTATGCCAACATGACAATATATCTTTATATTTTGAAACAGTTTTATTGACAATTCACCTTTTTTTTGCAGAACTGTGCTTTTTTAACTAAAGGGAAAATTTTTATGGGCAAAGCTTACACACCGAATATTAAATCAGATAAAGGTAAAAATTTAACAAAATATGTAGCAGAATTTGTAAAAAAAAATAAGTACAACAAAATTCCAAAGAATGTTGTTGAACTAGCAAAAAAACATATTCTGGACGGTTTTGGATTAGCATTGTCAGGATCAGTTGCAAGAACTGGAGATTATTTATTTAAACATATTAAACAAAATTCAGCCAAAGGTAGAGCAACAGTCATTGGCTCTAAAATGAAAGTGACCTCAAGATTTGCCGCACTGGCTAACGGTACTGGTATTCACTCAGATGACTATGATGATACTCAATTAGCTGTTCAAAAAGATAGGGTTTATGGATTATTAACCCATCCAACTGCACCATGTTTACCAAGTGCATTTGCAGAAGGTGAATTAAAAAAAATTAATGGTAAAGATTTTCTTAATGCTTATTTAATTGGTGTTGATGTTGAATGTAAAGTCTCAGAAGCAATGTCCCCTAGACATTATCAGCATGGTTTTCATTCTACAGCAACATGTGGAACTCTAGCCTCAGCTGCTGCTGCCGCAAAGATCAGAGGTTATAATGTAGACCAAATTCAAAGATCCCTTGCTATAGCTGCTTCATTAAGCGCTGGACTTAGAGAAAATTTTGGAACAATGACAAAACCATTGCATGCAGGAAGAGCAGCAGAAAGCGGGGTAGTGGCATGTGATCTAGTTGGTTTTGGTTGGTCAGCTACAGATAAAATTTTAGAGTCACCTAGAGGTTTTTTCCAAGCTCATGGTGGAGGATACAATTTGAATTCAATTAAAGGCCAACTTGGAAGGCCATGGACTTTCTCTAAACCTGGTATATCCATTAAACCTCATCCTTGCGGATCTTTAACTCACCCTGGAATGACAAAAATGCTAGAACTGATTTTAAAACATGACATTAAACCACAAGATGTTGTTAAAGTTGATGTTGGTACAAATCATAATATGCAAAACGCTTTGATTCATCATAGACCTACAAATGAATTCCAAGCAAAATTTAGTATGGAATATTCTATGGCAATCTTGTTAGTTCAAAGAAGAGCTTACATTCCTGAATATCAAGATAGAAGAATTAATAAACCAGATGTTCAAAAAATGTTAAGAAAAGTTAATTTCTATAAAAATAAAATTGCTGAAGCAGCAGGTTACGATAAAATGACAACAATCATTGATATTTATCTTAAAAATGGAAAAAAAATATCGGGCAGAGGCGATTTTGGTAAAGGTAGTCCAATGATCCCAATGACTTACGACGAAGTTGCAGATAAGTTTTTAGGTTGTTGTGAATTTGCTAAATGGCCAACAAAAAAATCTAAAGCAATAATAGAAACCGTTAGACATTTAGAGAAATTAAAAGATATTAGAAAATTAAGTAATCTTTTATCAAAATAAAATTAAATGAAAGTTGCAATACTTGACGATTATCAGGGAGTTGCTGAACAACTTGCTGATTGGTCAAGTTTAAATAGTTCTTGTGATATTAAAGTATTTACCCAG
Organism: Candidatus Pelagibacteraceae bacterium; assembly: GCA_038133865.1. GTDB lineage: Bacteria > Pseudomonadota > Alphaproteobacteria > Pelagibacterales > Pelagibacteraceae > HIMB114. The sequence continues at coordinate 18,187 of JAYPUB010000013.1, read as the reverse complement.
CCATTTGAAAATGAAGATCACGCGATAGAAAATTTAAATGAGTTTGAGGCTCTTTTGATAATGAGAGAGAGAACACCGATAACAAAAAAACTTATTGATGGCTGTCCAAATTTAAAATTTATTGCAACTAGCGGAATGAGAAATTTAGCTATCGATATGGAATATACAAAATCAAAGGGCATTGTTGTTTCAGGTACTGATGGAAATAAAAACCCAACTGCTGAATTAACTTGGTCATTAATATTAGGTTTGGCTAGAAACTTAAGACAAGAAACAGAAAATATGTATCAAGGTTATTGGCAAACAACGCTAGGAGTAGAGCTTAAAGGTAAGACCCTAGGGATAATTGGTTTAGGGAAATTAGGTTGCCAAGTTGCAAAAATTGGTAAAGCTTTTGGTATGGAAGTTATTGCATGGAGTGAGAATTTAAAAATGGCTCACGCACAAGAAAATGGTGCACTAGCGGTAACAAAAGATGAGTTATTGAGTAAATCAGATTTTATATCAATACACTATATATTAAGCGAAAGAAGCAAAGATTTAATAAAATACGATGATATTTGCAAAATGAAAAAGACAGCTTTTTTAATAAATACTTCAAGAGGACCAATTATTAATGAAGATGATCTTGTAAAAGCGCTGCAAGAAGAAAAAATTGCAGGAGCAGGTATTGATGTCTATTCAATTGAACCTCTACCTGAAAATCATAAATTAAGATTTTTACCGAATGCTTTTTTGACTCCTCACATTGGATATGTAACTTTTGAAAATTATTCTAAATTTTATTCTCAAATGGCAGAAGATCTAAAAGCTTTTATTGATGGAAAGCCTTTAAGAGTTTTAAATTAATTTTGTAATTTTTTCCAAATACCCTCAGCGGTAGCTAATAATTTATCTTCACATTTAATCTCACCATGCATGAAAATTAAAGTGCTTGTGTGTTTTTTAATTTTTGCATATCCTGTTATTTTATCCCCCGCTTTTGATCCTCCAATGAAATTAGTATTTAAACTTATTGTAACTGCTCTACCTTTTATTACTTGATGAGCGGCAGTTCCCATTCCAGAATCTAGCATGGACATTATAAAACCTCCGTGTGTGACACCACCAGCATTAATATGAATATCTTGTATTATAGTTCGAAATTCATATTCGGTTTCAGAAATTTTTCTAAATTCTAAACCTCCATTATGCTTCATAAATCCAACTTTGCTAATATTTCTAAATTCTTCAGTCATTTTATTTAGGTTTAAATTTTAAAGCCTTGCCATTATTGCAAAATCTTTTGCCAGTCGGTAGGGGGCCATCATCAAAAATATGCCCATGATGACTACCGCAATTTTTACAATGATATTCTGTTCTTGGATAACCAGTATGATGATCAATTTTTGTTTCAAATACTCCAGATTTACTTTCAAAAAAAGAAGGCCATCCACTTCCACTTTCATATTTTTTTTCTGAGTCAAATAAGAGTGTATCACAACCCGCGCAATGATATGATCCTATTCTTTTTTCATGATTTAATTCGCTACTATCTGGTCTTTCGGTACCTTCTTCCTGCATAATAATATATTGCTCTGGATCTAATATTTTTCTCCATTCTTCTAAAGATTTTTTTTTAAATTCTGACATATTTTTTAAAATAAATTAATGATTCCATATTGTAAAATAATTTTTATCTTTTAATAAAAAAATAATATATTAAATACATCCGCATGCATAAATATGATGTTATTGTAATTGGAGCTGGAAATGCAGCTTTATCTGCTGCTTTATCTGCAAAAGATAATGGCGCAAAAAAAATTTTAGTTTTAGAAAAAGCTTCAGCAAAAGAAAGAGGCGGAAATAGCAGATACACTAATGGAGCATATAGATTTGCATATAATGGTTTTTCAGATTTAAAAAAAATTATACCCAATTTGAAAAATTCAAATAGCATTGATTATGGCAAGTATAGCGTTAATGATTTTTTGAAAGATATGCAAAAGGTTACAGATGGAAAAACTGATAAGATGCTATCTAAAACTTTAACATCAAAGAGTTTTGAAACTATTCATTGGTTAAGTAAAAAAGGTTTAAAATTTAAACCAATTGAGGGGAGGCAATCTTTTAAAGTAGATGGTGTAATGAAATACTGGGGAGGTCTTACTTTAGAAGTAAATGGACAGGGTGAAAAATTAGTAGACTCTCTACTAAAGATAAACAAAAAAAATGGTATAAAAATTCAATACGATACTGCCGCAACCGAATTAATTTATGAAGATAATATCGTAAAAGGAGTTGAGGTTTTAAGTAAAAACAAACCTCAAAAAATTTTTTCTAATTCAGTGATTTTAGCGTGCGGAGGATTTGAATCTAGTTCTGAGATGCGGACAAGATATTTAGGACCAGGATGGGAAATGGCAAAAGTAAGAGGTACAAAACATAATACCGGCGATGGTTTAACTATGGCGCTAAAAATTGGTGCATCACCATATGGAAATTGGTCTGGTTGTCATGCTGTTTTTCACGATATGAATGGACCAGAATTTAGCGATTTAAAAATAAGTAATAAGTATAGAAAAATTAGTTATCCTTGGGGAATAGTTTTAAATGCAAATGGAGAAAGATTTGTTGATGAAGGTGAAGACTTTCGAAATTATACTTATGCTAAATTTGGAAGGGAAGTCATAAAACAACCAAATCAGATTGGTTGGCAAATCTTTGATCAAAAAGTAAGACACATGCTGTATCCAGAATATGATGTAAAGTCTGCAACTATGGTTAAAGCTAATACAATTGAAGAGCTAGTAAAAAAACTTACAGGCGTAAATAGTTTTAAGGCACTTCAAACTATCAAAGAATATAATGATGCAATTAGAGATGAGATTAGGTATGACCCAACAATTAAGGATGGCAGATGCACAGAAGGTTTAAAAATTAATAAGACAAATTGGGCAAACAAAATTGATAAACCTCCTTTTTATGCTTATGGAGTAACTTGTGGAATAACATTCACTTTTGGAGGTTTAAGAGTAAATAATAAATGCCAAGTTTTAAATAAAGTTATGAAACCTATAAAAGGACTTTATGCTGCTGGTGAGATGATTGGAGGAATTTTTTATTTTAATTATCCTGGTGGTAGTGGTTTAACTTCTGGGGCTGTATTTGGTAAAATTGCAGGTCAATCGGCAGCTAAAATTTAAAAGGGCTTTTTATATTATATTTTGCCGCTAACTTTTCTAATTGTTTAATTGTATCAATAGAAAGATCTATTCCTGTTTTTAAAGTTTTTATCTCATTTATATACTCTGGCTCACCAGGATGGAGTATTTTTTTGAAACCTTTAGCTTTTTTAAGTTTTTTGACTTTTTTAATTCCAAATTCAATTTTTTTAATAAAGTTTTGATGGGATTGAAAAAGATTTGTTCTAAGACAAATCATTAAATGACCAACATTAGCTGGTCCAGAAAAATCACTGATAAAATTTTTAACCATGCCACTATGATTAGCTCCTGTAAAAATACCTGCTACAATATCCATCATCCAAGATAAACCAGCCCCTTTCATACCACCAAAAGGAAGCATAATTCCCTTCCATGCTTTTTCACCATCATTTGTAGGATCGCCTTTAACATCTAAAGCTAAACCAAAAGGTATTTTTTCACCTCTTATAGCTGCAAATTTTAATTTACCTCTTGCAACTGCAGATGAAGCCATGTCTAATATAAATGGTTTTTTTTTATTCTTTGTTGGCACACCAAAGGCAAATGGACTTGTTCCAAAATGAGCTTCCATTGCCCCATGAGGAGGTAGTGCTTTTGAGGCATTAGTAAATACCCAGCATATACAATTCTTTTTGATTGCTTCTTCTATATAAATAGATGCCATCCCAAAGTGGTTACTGTTTTTTATACCGACGATACCAATTCCATTTTTTTTTGCTAGATCAATACATTTTTTTATTCCCGTTCTTGCAACAGTAAATCCAATACCGTTATTACCATCTATTAAATAAGCACTATTAGTTTTTTTTATGAGTTTTATATTTGGTTTTTTGTTAATTTTTTTTTTTAAAACTCGGTTTATATATACGTTAGTCCTAATAATACCATGAGACCATACTCCTCTTAAATCAGCACGTATTAATCCATAAGCAGAGTCTTTTGCGCTTTTTTTATCCAAGCCACTTTTATTAAAAATTTTTTCAACAAAGTTTTGTAATTTTTTATAATTTACTCTAATTTTTTTATTTTTTATATTCATTTAGTTTTTTTTATTTTATATTTTCAAATTATATATACATGTATAGTTAAAAATGAGTAATCTCAAATTTTTGGTTTTAGAAGGTGACGGTATTGGTCCAGAAATAGCAAAGGCATCAGTTGATGTTTTAAAAGCTGCATTAAGTCTTTATGATTTGAAAGTAGAGCTTATCTATGAAGATATTGGTTTTGTTTCTCTTAAAAAATACAAAACTACGTTTAGGCATGAAATTTTAAAAATTGGAGAAAAATGTGATGGTATTATACTTGGCACTTGTTCTCACAATGATTATCCACCCACCAATGAAGGTGGTTTAAATCCATCTGGAGTTATTAGAAAATATTATGATCTTTATGCAAATGTACGTCCAGCTAAAAATAGATTAGGAAAATCAACTAGATTTCCAATGGGCATTGATTGTGTAGTTATGAGGGAGAATACAGAAGGATTTTATTCAGATCGCAATATGTATTTAGGAGTAGGAGAGTTAATGCCTACAAAAGATGTCGCTATATCTATAAGAAACATAACAAGAAAAGGCTCTACAAGAATCGCTGAAATTGGATTTCAGTATGCTCAAGAAAGAAGGAAAAAATTAGTAGCAATACATAAAGCAAATATTTTAAGATATAGCGATGGATTATTTTTAGAATGTGTTCGAGAAGTAGCAAAAAAATATCCTGATGTTGAATATAAAGAACAGATTGTAGACTCTATGTCAGCAATGTTAATAAGAGACCCATCGGTATTTGATGTTATATTAGCTACAAATTTGTTTGGTGATAATTTATCTGATGCTGCCTCAGAAATTGCTGGAGGGTTAGGTTTAGCTGAGTCAATTAATGCAGGAGATAATTTTTGTATTGCCCAGGCGCAACATGGTTCTGCTCCTGATATAGCTGGTAAAAATATTGCAAACCCTGTTTCATTAATTGGTTCAACAGCTATGTTATTAGATTGGTTAGGTAAAAAAAATAATAATAATAAGCTAAAAGAAATTTCTCAACTTATAGAAAATGCGATTGATAAAACAATAACTAATCCACAAACAAGAACTCCGGATATAGGTGGAAAACTTTCTACAACAGAATTTACTAAAAAATTGATTGAAAATTTAAAAAAATAAAATTTTTTTAAGATTTTTTTGAAGCAAGAAGTCTTCTCATCACAGGTGAAAGAATATTGTCTGAGATTGGTATATCCCAAATCATTGATTGATCTGTTTTTTTAAATTCATCAAAGGCTTTTTTAATATCTTCCAGTTTATTAATTTTTTTTGCCTGCAAACCAAAACCCTTTCCAATATTATCTAAATTTGATTTTCCAAATACTGCTCCCTCATCAGATAGACCATCGTGTCTTAATTTATGAATTTCAGAACCGTAAGCTTCATCATTCAAAACAATGAATAACATTTTTAATTTGTTTCTAACTACAGTCTCAAGTTCTTGTATATGCATATAGAATCCACCATCGCCATCTATCAATGCCACTTGTTTATTTTTTTTAGCAATTGCTGCACCAATTGAGTATGACAAACCATTTCCAATTGCACCAAATTCTCTAATAGTTAAAAAATTTTCATTTGATCTCCCGAGCATATGTGCAGGGTAATATGAGCAGTGACCTGATGAGTTAACCATGTAAAAATCTTTTGGCAAGACATTATCTAATTCTTTAACCACCAATCTTGGATCTAAATATCCAGTTTTCACTTGAAAATCTTTTCCATCTGGTAAATCAGTATTCATCTTATTAATTTTGTTTTTATCTCTCCAATTTTTATCTGTTGATATCGATTTTATTTTTTTATCTAATTCAGCATTAATTTTTTGCATCGCTACTTTAATATCTGCCTGTAACCATACATGAGATGAAATTCGTCCTTGATTAATCGGCTGAGGATCTAAATCAATTTGTATGACTTTGGCTTTTGGATAAAGTTTTCCAGCATCTGCTGCGTGTGAGGCCAAACTTGTCCCTGCAGAAATTATAAGATCTGCATTATTAAAATACTCTCTAGCAATGTCAGATGAAAAGCCACCAGCGAGATGAATTGAAAATGGATGATCATAAAACAAACCTCTAGCTGGTAAAGTGGTAGAGAGTAATGCATTAGTTTTTTCTGCAAATTCTATACACTCTTTTTTTGCACCAGATTTAATTGCTCCTAATCCTGCAATTAGAATAGGTTTTTTTGAACTTAAAATTAAGTCTAAAGCTTTACTTAGATATAAATTGTCTGGTTCAGGCTTTTGATTTTGCCATCCTAATAATTTTGAAGATTGTGGTTTATCTTTTCCTTCATAATTACTTTCTTGAAAATCTAGAGGAACGCCAATTACTATAGGTTGATTATTTTTTTTTGCTTTAAAAAAAACCTCTCTAACAGTTGTAAAAATTCTTTTTGGATGTCTAATTGAAAAATAGTCTGCACCACATGCTTTTACAAATGGTTCCTGGTCAAGAACTTGATTATACCAATCTTTACTTATAGGCGACTCTCCTGCAAAAACTACTAATGGTATTTTAGCTTTAACAGCGGTAGTTAGTGCTGTCATAGTTTGTGTTAATCCAGGTCCACAAGTAACTGTAGCAACGCCAACTGTATTATTTGCTCTAGCATATGCCATAGCCATTGATACTGCACAATGTTCATGTCTAGTATAAATAAACTTTGCACCTTTTTTAACCATTGCATTTGACCAATGCATATTTCCATCTCCAAGAAGAGCAAAAACATCATTAACGTCTTCTGCAATAAAAGATTCTGCTAAAGCTTCATATACGTGCATAATTTTATATACCATATTATAACTATTTTATTTAACTTATTTTAATTTTAAATATAGTTTGAATATGCATAAAACAGACACCAGTCCGATAAATTTAAAAGATCATAAAGTTTTTTTTGTTGGTGGCATTAAAACAAAAGTAAACAATAAAACTGTTACTAAAGGAACAATGTACGTTGAACATTTTATTCCTGAGAAAAAAATTAAAGAAAAAAAAATAATATTAATTCATGGTGGAGGACAATCTGGTGCAGGTTTTCTATCAACTCCTGATTTTAGAAGAGGTTGGGTTTATGATTTTCTATTTGCAGGGTATGAGGTATTTGTTGTTGATCAGCCAGCCAGAGGGCGTTCTGGTTATTCAAATACATTATATGGAAATTATATTGACAGAGAAATTGATTATGATGATTGCGAAAGAAGATTCAGTTCGATGAAAGATCTAGGAAATTGGCCTCAAGCTAAAAAACACTCCCAGTGGCCTGATGATGGTAAAAGAGGTAGTCAATTTGCAGATCAATTTATGATGTCTCAACTTAATACTATGGAAGATAGAATTGAGATTGAAGAGATGTCGAAGGTAGCTTTAAAAGAATTATTAAATATTGCAGGTAAATCATGTGTTTTGGGACATAGTCAAGGTGGACCATTTTGTTGGTTAGCAGGAGATGTTGCGCCATCAAATATTCAAGCATTAATAGCAGTTGAGCCAAATGGGCCTCCTTTTTTTAATGTTGTTTATGGTGATCATCCTCAAACACATATTAAAAATAATAAATTTGAAAAAAAAGAAGGTGACAAAGAGTGGTATAAAACAAGCAGTAGAATGGATAGACCTGGAGGAATTACTTATTCTAATTTAACTTTTGATCCTCCATTGAAAGATGGTGAAAAAATTGAATACACGGTTGATAAAAAAGATTATGGATCAGACTATGTAAATTGTAATTTACAAGATGGAAAAATTAGAAAATTAAAAAACCTTGCAGGATTACCAATTTTAATTTTATCAGCTGAAGCGTCTTATCATGCACCTTATGATCATGGCACATCAAATTTTTTAACTCAAGCTGGAGTTAAAAATTCATTTATAAGATTGCAAGACCATGGAATGCACGGTAACGGCCACATGATGTTTTTAGAGCAAAACAATCATTTTATTGCTGATTTTATCCTTAATTGGCTTGAAAAAGAGGCTAATTTTTAAAAAAAACTTATTTTAAAAATCCATTTAAAAGTATAATTTCACTGAATAAATTTAAACACAGGGGAGATAAATGTTTAAAAAAACAATAGTTTCTATTGCGACTTTCTTTATGCTTATCGCTAATGCGGGTGCAGTAGATTTTTCCGGAAAAACTGTTGAATGGTTAATTCCTTTTTCTCCAGGTGGTGGATCTGATAAGTGGTCAAGATATTATGCACCAATGTTATCAAAAGCTTTACCTGGAAATCCAAATGTTGTTGTAAATAATTGTCCAGGTGGTGGATCAACTACTTGTGCAAATAAATTTGCAAAAATGAAAAATGGAGATGGATTAACAATTTTTGGTGATTCTGGTTCTACAAAGTTCCCATACTTACTAGATGATAAAAGAGTAAAGTATGATTACACTAAGTGGTCAAAAACAATTGTATTAGCTACACCAACAGGTGGCGTTGCATATACAAGTCCAAAGTTTTACAAATCTAAAGCAGATTTTAAAAAACTTCAGGGCAGACCCTTGAAATTTGGTAGTAATGGTGCAACATCATTAGATTTGATCCCGCTTTTGGCATTTGAAATGCTAGGGCTTCAAGTTAAGCCAGTATTTGGTATGAAAGGTAGAGGTCCTTCTCGAGTAGCTTTTGAAAGAGGAGAAACTACTATTGATTATCAAACTACATCAGCTTTTAAATCTAAAGTAATGCCTTTAGTAAAATCTGGAAAAGCTATTCCACTTTTTACTTGGGGAGTTGTTAATTCAGAAGGAAAGATTATGAGAGATCCAACTTTCCCTGACATTCCTCACTGGGCAGAGTATTACGAGTCTGTATTTGGAAAAAAACCAGGTGGACCAGCTTTTAGAGTTTGGAAATCATTCTTAACTGCAGGATTTTCATCTCAAAAAATGGTATTCTTACCAACTGGTACTAAACCAGAAATCGTTAATGCTTATAGAGATGCATTTGTAAAAGTTACTAAGTCAGATGATTTTAAAAAATCTAGAAACAAAAGATTAGGTGTCTACGATCAAGTCACTGGTTCTGGTGTTGAAGGTATTTTAAAAGGAGCAATGACAGTTAATGCAAATGATAAAGCATGGTTAAAAAACTTCGTTACTACAAAATATGGAGTTAAATTTTAATCTTTAACAATTTAAAAAAGGCCACTCCTAGAAATATGGGTGGCCTTTTTATTTTATATAGATATGCTTGAATCCTTAATCAGCGCTTTTAATCTTATTTTATCTGGGGAGCATTTTTTATATTTAATTTTTGGAGTTTTTTTAGGAATTTTTGTTGGAATACTTCCAGGTCTTGGAGGCATTGTAGGTTTTTCAGTTTTGATGCCATTTATTTATGGTATGGACCCAGTTTCTGCTTTGGCAATGTTAATTGGTTTAATAGCTGTCGTGCCAACTTCAGATACTTTTACTTCAGTCTTGATGGGTATTCCTGGTTCAAGCGCATCCCAAGCAACTGTTCTGGATGGTTTTTCTTTAGCTAAACAAGGGCAAGCTGCAAGAGCTTTAGGGGCGGCATTTTCTGCTTCATTATTTGGAGGTTTATTTGGAGCTTTAGTTTTAACTTTGATTGTAATTGTTGCAAAGCCTATCATTCTTTTCTTTGGTTCTAGTGAGTTATTCATGCTTGGCGTGCTTGGCATAAGTATGGTTGGAGTTTTATCAGGTGATAGTTTTATTAAAGGATTTCTTGCCTGCGGGTTAGGTTTATTATTAGGATCAATTGGAAGTGCACCAGCTACAGGAGAATGGCGTCTTGCATTTGGGAGCTATTATTTGTTTGATGGAATAAAGGTTGTTACTATTGGTTTAGCTGCATTTGCGATACCCGAAATTTGTGATCTCCTGAGGCAAAACAAAACTATTGCAAATAAAGAAGAACCTATTGGAAAAGGCTGGCTTCAAGGACTTAAGGATACAGTTAGAGAAAAATGGATTGTTTTAAGATGTTCTGTTTTAGGTAGTTTAATTGGTATCCTACCAGGGCTTGGTGGAAGTGTTGTTGACTGGATTGCATATGGTCATGTTGTTCAAACTTCTAAAGACAAAAGTCAATTTGGAAAAGGTGACATAAGAGGTGTTATTGCTCCAGAGTCTGCAAATAACGCTAAAGAGGGAGGTGGTTTAGTTCCAACTTTATTATTTGGTATTCCAGGAAGTGGAAACATGGCTGTTTTTTTAGGCGGTCTTACTCTTTTAGGTATTGAACCAGGACCTGCGTTAATTGAAGGAGATCTTAAATTCACTTATGTCATGGTTTGGTCTTTAGCATTAGCCAATGTGATTGGCGCAGGAACTTGTTTTTTTCTTTCAAATAAAGTTTCTTATATAACACGAATACCTTACGGTATTTTAGCACCTTTTATGATCATGATTGTCTGTTTTGCGGCCTTTCAAGTCACGAGAAGTTTATATGATATTTATATTCTAGTTGTTCTTGGTGCTTTTTGCACTTTAATGAAGAATTTTAATTGGCCTAGACCCGCTTTGTTAATAGGTTTTGTTTTATCTGACACGCTTGAGACATATTTATATCAAGCAATCCAATTTTATGACTATAAATTTTTATTTAAACCAGGTGTAATAGTTATTTTTATTATAACTTTAGCATCTGTTTATTTAGGCTCTAATATTTTAAAGAGAAAAGATTTACAGATAAAATATAGAACGAAAGATCTTTTTAAATTTAATATTCAGAATGTATATTTAGGTTTAATTCTAGTATTTTTTGCAGCCTCTGTTTTTGACTCATTTCAACATCAATTAACTGGAGGAATTTTTCCAGGTTCTGTTTCTGTAATAATGTTAATAACATTTTCTTATGTTTTGTTTTTTAATAATAAATTATTAACGACTGTTATAAATACAAATTTTTCCTTAAGTGATACTAAGGATCTTTTTAAAGCTTTTTCATGGATTTTATTTTTAGTTATTTTGTCTAGTTTATTCGGTTTTATAATTGCAATTGTAATATTATTTTATAGTTTAATGCTAAAAAAAACTGAATTATCATTATTAAAGATTACTATTATAACAATGTGTTCAGTGGCAACTATAATTGCTCTTTCATATTTTATGGTTCTAGATTTTCCCCAAGGGTTACTGCAATATTTCTTTAAACTACCTTGGCCTTTTAAGTAGTTTTTTTTGAATTGATTTTGCTATGATTTTTCTATTTTGAGGAATGTTTTTTTTAAAAAATTTTTTTAAATTCATTTTACCAACCGCATTCTGATGTTTTGCTATTGCCGAAGCCATAAAATTTAATGTTTTTAATTCTTTTAGAGTTTTAACAACCTCATTCATTTCTTCTGCACGTCTCAAACCATGTAACGCGCACCTTTCCATAAAGTAATCTGCGAGGCCTATTATATTTTTCATATTTAGTGTTTTTTCTGCAGATTTGAGAATTTTATCTTCTAATCCAATTTTATTTGCTGCAGTTACAGTTTCAGTAAGTAACGCTTCCGTTCCTTTGATCATTATTGAACGTAGCATTTTAACAACTGCTGCATTACCTACTTCTTTTCCTCTCCATTGATAATTAAATTTATATTTTTTGAAAAAATGATTGGTTTTTTTTTGATGTTTTCCTGCAACTAAAATTTTAGTTTGATAACCTTTTGGATTAATCGGTGCCATAATAGCCATATCGATATAGTTAATTTTTTTTTTGATTTTTTCTGTTCTTTTTTTTGTTCCAGGTGAAACTGAGTTCCCATCTAAAAAGATATGATCTTTATTTAAAAATCTATAAATAGATTTTGCAGCAATAAATGATTGGTCTGCAGTAACAACAGAAATGATGATTTTCGAGTTGTTTGCTAATTCTTTAGGATTTTTAGCTAATTTAATTTGAATTTTTTTATTGGTATCTAATTTTTTATAATTTTTATCATAGGCTGTTATTTTAATTTTATTCTTCTGAATTAAACTTTTAGCTATTGATTGACCAGCTTCACCAAATCCCAAAATACCTACTTGGTATTCATGATTTGTTTTATTCATACTTAAGGCCTTTTTTTTCAAGCCTTTCTCGCATATTATAAATATCTAATCCCAACTCACCTTTTTTAAATTTTTCTCTTTTTTCATCCTCGTTTTTAATTCTTTGATTTGATTTTACTAATACTTCCTTTGCTTCTTCTCTTTTTACAACACAAACACCATCATCATCTGCTATTATGACATCACCAGGGTTAACTATTTCATTAGCACAAACTATAGGAATGTTAACTGAACCTAGCGTTTCTTTAACAGTTCCTTGTGCGAAAATTGATTTACACCACACTGGGAACTTCATTTCAGTTAACTCCTTAATGTCTCTGCAGCCAGCATCAATAATAAGACCTTTGCATCCTCTTGATTTAGCGGATGTTGCAAGCAAGTCTCCAAAGTAACCAGCATTTGATGGCGAGGTAGGTGAAATGACTAAAATATCACCTTCTTTAATTTGTTCTATTGCAACATGCACCATCCAATTATCACAAGGTGGAACTGATATGGTTAATGCGCTTCCTGCAATTCTTGCTCCTTGATAAATAGGCCTAAGGTGATCAGCAAGCAATCCTTTACGTCCTTGAGCTTCGTGGACAGTTGAAACACCACATACTTCTAAGCCTTTAATTGTTTCTTTATCAATTCTTTTTATATTTGTTATGACTTTATTCATGATAATTCATCAACACATGTAGGAAAAACTGTTTGAAAGCCCTCAGCATATTTTGCATCTCTTCCCCCAGACTGTCCACCAGAATTTCTTCTAAAATGATTAGCTCTATTTTTTGCTACATTTGTATAATAATCCCATAGATGGTGTTGACCTTCCATGCATTCAATTGCTTTTTTCTTTTTTTCCCAAACATTTGTAATATCTAAAAACACATTTGGAACCCATCCCATCTGCTCAGTTTGGTGGGGTTCAAATAGATAAAGTTGAGGTGCACCTAAAACTTTTTCTCCAGGATTGTGACCCCATGCTTGAGCTATCATTCTACATTCTAACACAAAGTTTGTCGTATTCATGTGATCAGTATTGTAAGGATCATATTTAGAATGAGAAAACATAAAGTTTGGTTGAACTTTTCTTATTACATCTACCAGTTGGTTTTTAGATTTCTCGCTAAAATTTAAAGGATAATCGCCTAAATCGAAGAATTGAATATCATGCGCGTCTAATGCTTTAGCAGCATTTTCTGCCTCAACTTTTCTAATATTTTTAACTTTTTCTAATGTCATTCCATCCTGTTTCCAAAGTTTTGCACTTTCTCCTCTTTCACCAAAAGATAAACAAACTATTGTAACTTCGTAACCAAGTTTTTGATGATGTGCTATCGCTCCACCACATCTCCAGACAAAGTCAGCAGCGTGTGCTGAGATAACTAAAGCTGTTTTTTTTTCTGACATTTTTAAATTTTTTATAATATATAGAGGTAAATTAACTGATGTAAATTTAAATGAGCGATCAATTAAAAATACCATGTGTCTTTATGAGAGGCGGAACTTCCAGAGGGCCTTATTTTATAAAGAGCGATTTACCTGATGATATAGAATCTAGAGACAAAGTTTTGTTAGCCGTAATGGGATCACCAGATAATAGACAGATTGATGGATTAGGTGGAGCTGATCCAGTTAAGAGTAAAGTTGCAATGGTATCAAAATCCAAAGAAGATGGGATAGACGTAGATTATCATTTTGCTCAAGTAAAAGTTGATGAACCTATTGTTGATACAAAACCATCTTGTGGGAATATGTTAATTGGCGTTGGCCCATTTTCTATTGAGCGAGGATTAGTAGAGGCACAAGATGGTTTAACAAAAGTTATCATAAGAGATGTCAATACAGGAATGAAAATTGAAGAAACCGTTCGAACCCCAAATAAAATTGTATCATATGAAGGTGATTTAAAAATTGATGGTGTTCCAAATCCAGGTTCACCAGTAGATTTAAGTTTTTTAGAAGTGATTGGATCTAAGACAAAAAAACTATTTCCTACAGGAAATAAAATCGACAAGATTAATGGAATTGAATGTTCAATGGTTGACTCAGCAATGCCTGTACTTTTTTTTAGAGCACGTGATTTTGGAATTACAGGAAACGAAAGTCATATTGAATTAAATCAAAAACAAGATCTAATTGATAAAATGAATGAAATAAGAATTGAAGTTGGAAAACGAATTGGCTTTGGAGACGTTTCTAAATCAGTTATACCAAAAGTAGCATTACTTTCTAAAGCAGATAAAGGAAGCATTAAGTCAAGATACTTTATGCCTTGGCAGTGTCATAATGCTTATGCAATTACAGGAACAATTTGTTTAGCTACTGCTGCAAAATCCAAAGGAACAATTTGTAATGAATATTATGATGATTTTTCTAATGAAGGGTTTTTTGAGATTGAGCATCCGACAGGAATTTCAAAAGTTAAAGTTAAAGTTAAAAGAGAAGGTGATGAAATTATTGATTTGGTCGCAACTACGACAAGACACGCAAGATTAATAATGTCTGGAGAGGTTCATATTCAAAAATCTTTGTTAAAATAAATGAACTATAGATTAATAAAAAAAAATTGTATTGTTACAGGAGCAAGTCAAGGATTAGGAAAAGCAATCGCAAACCTATTGGCTGCGGAAGGCTGTAATATAATATTAGTTTCAAGAAGACTAAAACCATTAAAGGCAGTTGAAAAATCAATTAATTTAAAATTTAAAAAAAAGATAGCTTATGCATTATCATATGATGTTACGAAAAATGACGCTCCAAAAAAAATTATCGATTTTTGTAACAAAAAATTCGGATCACCTGATATTTTAATTAATTCAGCAGGTGGATCTAGACCTACGACCTGGGATGCTACAGAAGCTCAATGGGAAGAAGGTATGACCTTGAATTTTACAGCTTTAAGAAAATTAACAACAAAAATCATCCCTTTAATGAAAAAAAAAAAGTGGGGCCGAGTAATAAATATTACAGGCTCAGTTGAACCAAGAGAAGTGAATATTGCTAATGCTGCTAAATCTGCAGTTCATGCTTGGGCAAAAGGGCTATCAAGAGTTGTTGCTAAAGATGGAATTACTGTAAATTGTATTTCTCCTGGAAGGTTAAATACTGAGCAGATTTTAAAGAGAAGACATCCAAATATAAAAGAGAGAAAAAGATTTATAAAAGAAAATATCCCAGTAGGTTATTTTGGAGAGCCAGAGGATCTTGGTTGTTTAGCTGTTTTTTTAGCATCGCCATTAGCTCGCTATATTACCGGTGAACTTATACACGTAGATGGCGGCATGAAACGATTTGCCCATTAATTAATGTTGATTTTGTTCTTTTATTAAATAAAAAACCATTCATGAAAAGTTTAGATAGTTTTAAATCTTTATCAGATTTACAGGTTGGGTCAAAAAATTATAAATATTACAATTTAAAAAAAGCTGCTCAAAATGGATTAGAAGGAACAGAAAAACTTCCTAAATCTTTAAAAGTAGTTTTAGAAAATCTTTTAAGATTTGAAGATAATCTTTCAGTTAATAGAGATCAGATTTTAGCTCTCAAAGAATGGTTAAAAGACAAAAAGTCTCCTAAAGAAATTGCATATAGACCTGCAAGAGTTTTGCTACAAGATTTCACTGGTATTCCAGCAGTAGCTGACTTAGCTGCAATGAGAGAAATTGTTCAAGAGAAAAACAAAGATCCTAATAAAATTAATCCATTGTCACCTGTAGACTTAGTTATCGATCACTCAGTCCAAGTAGATATAAACGCATCTAAAGATGCTTTACAAAAAAACGTTGAAAAAGAATTTGAAAGAAACGGCGAAAGATATTCATTTTTAAAATGGGGCCAACAAGCATTTAATAATTTACGAATAGTTCCTCCTGGAACTGGAATTTGCCACCAAGTAAATTTAGAGTTTTTATCAAAAGTTGTTTGGACGGCAGATATAAATGGAGATACTTTTGCATATCCAGATACTTTAGTTGGAACAGATAGTCATACAACAATGGTTAACGGTTTATCTGTTTTAGGATGGGGTGTTGGTGGTATTGAAGCAGAAGCTGGAATGTTGGGTCAGCCTATTTCTATGTTGCTTCCCGAAGTTGTTGGTTTCGAAGTAAAGGGTAAATTGCCTGAAGGAACTACTGCAACTGATTTAGTTTTAACCGTTGTTAAAATTTTAAGAGACAAAGGTGTAGTTGGAAAATTTGTTGAGTTTTATGGTGAAGGTTTAAAAAATCTTACATTAGCTGATAGAGCAACCATTGGAAATATGGCGCCTGAATATGGTGCTACTTGTGGTTTCTTTCCAATTGATGACGAGACAATAAAGTATTTACAATTATCAGGTAGAGACAGCGAAACAATTGAGCTTGTAAAATCTTATGCAAAAGAGCAAGGTTTGTGGGCAGATGATAATGCAATTTATACTGATACAGTTTCATTAGATATGTCGACTGTTGTCCCAACAATCTCTGGCCCTAAAAGACCTCAAGATAAAGTTTTATTAACTGATGCTGCGACCACATTTAAAAATGTTTTAAAAGATATTTCTAAAAGAGATAATCCAAAGTCAGTAAAAGTTGAAAATAATGATTATGAGCTTGAAGATGGAAAGATTGTCATTGCTGCAATTACATCATGTACAAACACATCAAATCCTAGTGTGCTAGTTGGAGCTGGAATTGTTGCAAAAAAAGCTGCAGAATTAGGATTAAAATCTAAACCTTGGGTTAGAACTTCATTAGCGCCAGGTTCTCAAGTTGTTACAGATTATTTGAATAAAGCGGGTCTAACATCTTACCTAGATGAGCTTGGGTTTAATACCGTTGGGTATGGTTGTACGACTTGTATCGGTAACTCAGGTCCACTTCCAGATGAGATTAATAATGCAATTTTAGATAATGACTTATTAGCTGTTTCAGTTTTGTCAGGAAACAGAAACTTTGAAGGACGTATTAGTCCAGTTGTTAAAGCTAACTTTTTAGCTTCTCCACCATTAGTTGTTGCCTATGCAATAGCTGGATCAATGAATGTCGATCTTTACAAAGATCCAATTGGAAAAGGTAAAGATGGACAAGATGTTTTCCTAAAAGATATTTGGCCAACAAATAAAGAAATTGAAGATACATT
Source organism: Candidatus Pelagibacteraceae bacterium (assembly GCA_038133865.1). Taxonomy (GTDB): domain Bacteria; phylum Pseudomonadota; class Alphaproteobacteria; order Pelagibacterales; family Pelagibacteraceae; genus HIMB114. The sequence continues at coordinate 801 of JAYPUB010000013.1, read as the reverse complement.
AATGTCTTGTTTGGATGCGGATATGTTTAAATCTAGATATTCAAAAGTATCTGAGGGACCGAAAGAATGGCAGTCAATTACATCAGAGGAATCAAGTATTTACTCTTGGGACCCAGGTTCAACTTACGTAAAAAAACCTCCTTTTTTTGAAGGTATGCCAGACGAACCTGAAGGTTTTAAAGAAATTAAAGATGCAAGACCTTTATTAATTTTGGGTGACATGATTACAACAGATCATATTTCTCCAGCAGGATCTATTCCTAAAGATAGTCCAACAGGTGATTATTTTATGGAGCATCAAATTCTTCAAAAAGATTTTAACTCTTATGGTGCAAGACGAGGAAACCATGAAGTTATGATGAGAGGTACTTTTGGAAATATTAGAATTAAAAATGAAATGGCACCTGGTACTGAAGGCGGATTTACAAAAATTTATCCAGAAGGAACAGATGCAACAGTGTTTGATGCGGTAATGGAATATAAAAAAAGAGGCACTCCATTAGTCGTTGTTGGTGGAAAACTTTATGGAACAGGATCTTCAAGAGACTGGGCGGCAAAAGGAACTCAACTAGTGGGTATCAAAGTTGTGATTGCTGAAAGTTTTGAGCGAATTCATAGATCAAATTTAGTTGGAATGGGAGTTTTACCATTACAATTTAAAGAAGGCATGGATAGAAAAAGTTTAAAATTAGTGGGATCAGAATTGATTACAGTTATTGATGTGGAGAAAGGTTTAAAACCTCTTCAGGATGTAAAAGTTGAAATCAAATATGCTGATGGAACTGCAAAAACTATAGATAC
>JAYPUB010000012.1:0-25349 GCA_038133865.1 Candidatus Pelagibacteraceae bacterium | reverse complement strand
TATTTTTATATTTAGTTTTTATTTTATGTCTTCTTATTTTCATTGTTGGAGTTAATAATTCATTATCAACTGTAAATTCTTCATCAATTACTTTATATTTTTTTATTTTTTCAACTAATGTAAGTTCTTTATTAGTTTCATCTATTAATTTTTTAATTTTTTCATTATTTATTTTAATATTTTTATTTAAAACAATTAAGCATGACAAATATTTTTCATTATCTCCATGAACATAAGCTTGTTCAATTTCATTATGCAAACATAATAAGTTTTCTATTTTTGATGGAGAAACATTATCTCCCCCAACAGTTACAATAATATCTTTTTTTCTATCAGTAATTTTTAAGTAACCATTCTGATCTATTTCCCCAATATCACCAGTATATAACCAGTCATCTTTTAAAACTGCTTTTGTGGCTTCATCATTTTTCCAATATCCTAACATCACATTTTCACCCTTTACTAAAATCTCTCCATCACTTGCTATTCTGACTTGGTTATTTGAGAAAATTTTACCTACGGTTTCAATTTTAATTTCTTCTACTGGATTACATGAAACTACTGGAGAAGTTTCAGTCAGCCCATAACCTTGTAATGTCTTTAAACCTAGTGCGTTTAAAAATAATCCTACATTTTTATCTAAAGGACCGCCTCCAGATACAAAAGCTTTAAGATTTCCACCAAAATTTTTAATAACTTTTTTTCTAACTAGCAAATCTAGAATTTTATCGATTATTTTTTCTTTTAAATTCAGTTTATTTTTATTAAATCGTTTTTTACCTAATTCTAGAGTTTTAAAAAATAAGACTTTTTTAAGACTTGATGACTTTTTAACTGTTGTCATCATTTTATTATAAAGATTATTATAAAATCTTGGTACTGCAGTCATTACATGGGGTTTTATAATTTTGATATTTTCTAAAAGTTTTTCAATTAAAGGAGAATAAAACACTTTTGCACCAAGTGAAATTTGAACAAATTGTACCGTATGTTCATATGAGTGTGATAGTGGTAACCAGGTTATAAATCTTGGTTGTTGTATCTTAAGTTTCTCAACTAGATTTTTTGCATCTTCACAATTTGCAAGAATGCCACCATGGCTTAATATTACTCCTTTAGGATTTCCTTGTGTTCCAGATGTATAAATAATACAAGCTGGATCTTTTCTAACTACGTCAGAATTTATTTCTTCATAATTATTTTCTAAAATTTTATGAAAATTTTGAATTTCAATTAATTCTTCAAAGCTAATTATAAATTTAAAATTAAAATTAATTACTTTTGCAGCATTAATAATTGTTTTATATAATTTTTCATTAGAAACGATTAAACCTTTTGGCTCACAATCTTGTAAAATGAATTCAAAATCTTTTTGGGTATATGTAGTATAATTTGGTACTGTAATTGCTCCATTTGCTACGATAGCAAGATCGCTAATCATCCATTCAGGTCTCCCTTCAGATACAAGCATTATTCTATCCCCTTTTTTGACACCTTTTCCTTTTAAATAATAAAATAACGATTTTATTTTTTTTGATACTTGCAACCAGGTTAATGAATTAATTGACTTATCTTCACTTACTGTATGTAAAAATTGACTGGTTTCATATTTCTTACTTTGAAAATCAAATAGCTCAAATAAGTTATTTATTTTTTTAAAATTCATTTTAAATGGTGGGCGAAAAGGGAGTCGAACCCTTAAGGTTTCCCGGCGGATTTTGAGTCCGCTGCGTCTACCAATTCCGCCATTCGCCCACTTCCTTGTTAATACCTTTATGTAAATATTTTATATTTTATTTAATTAATATGTATATCTATTATATTCTAAATAATTATGTTTAAAGAATTGTTTAAAAAAACTGTTGCATTAGCTGCACACAAAAGTGCGAGGTTTTTTCTCTCTTTTATTTGCATTATTGAAAGCATCTTCTTTCCAATACCCCCCGACGTGATGATTATACCAATGACATTGGCACAAAAAAAACGCTGGTTACAGATTGCTACTATAGCAACAGTATCTTCAGTTGTTGGAGGTATAATTGGATATGCAATTGGTTATTTCTTCTATAAAGAAGTGGGAATACATATATTTGAGTTTTATGGTTTTGAAGGTTTTAAAAGCTTTAAAGATCAAATACAAATTGGAAAGGGATTTTGGGCTTGGATAATTTTGTTAGCAATAGCCGGCTTTACACCTGTGCCTTTCAAACTATTAACTATTTCAAGCGGATTAATCCACTTTAATTTTTTTGTATTTATTTTGGTCGCTACTCTTACACGTGGTTCTAGATTTTTTATACTAGCCGGACTCTTGAGTTTTTTTGGTCATAAAATATTACCTTATATTGAAAAATTTTCTGGAAAATTATTAATTATAATTTTGAGTTTATTATTTTTGGGATTCTATATTGCCTATCTTATTTATAATAACTATGAAGCATTTATTCATTAATGTTCAAAACAAGAAAAATCTTAAAATACTTACTTACTGCTAATATTTTAATAATTTTAACAGTATATTACATTGAATATATTATGGGAATTTTTGCTTGTAATCTTTGTAAATATCAAAGGATTCCCTATTTTACTAATATAATAATTTTAATAATTTTAATTATCGACAAAAATAAATTTTTTAAATTTTTTTATATTTTATTAATATCTACAGCTATTAATATTACTATTTCATTCTACCATGTTGGAATTGAACAAAAAATATTTTCTGAAGCAAAAGTTTGTAAAGTCAAAAATAATGTTACAAACAAAGAAGATCTATTAAAAAATCTCACAAATAAAAATGACGCAGGATGCTCAAAAGTAACATATAAAATTTTTGGTTTGTCTTTATCTACTCTTAATTTTTTTGCAAATATTGTATTTTTACTCATTTATGTTCATATACTAAGAAATGAAAAAAAATAAGAAAATAGAAGAAATTGTCAGAGTTGATCATGCTGGTGAAAGAGGTGCTGTAAATATTTATGACGGCCAACTTTTAGCATTACAATTATTAAAATCTGATCCAGATATGGAGAGTAAAATTGCTGAAATGAAAGAACATGAAAAAGAACATTTAAAATATTTTGAACAGCAACTTGCAGAAAGGGAAATAAGGCCAACGTTATTACTTCCAATATGGGATGTTTTGGGAGTCAGTCTAGGATTTATAACTGGGCTAATAGGAAAAAAAGCAACCATGCTATGCACTGCTTCAGTTGAAGAAGTAATTGATCAACATTATCAATCTCAAATTAATTATTTAGAAAAAGAGGGGCAGGAAGAAAAAGAATTATTAAAAAAAATAAAAAAATTTAGGCAAGATGAACTTGATCACAGAGATCTTGCATATGAAGAAGGTGCAACAAAACAAGGTCCATTTGCTTTTTTAGATCTGGCTATCAAAACCGGCTCAAGAATTGCAATAGAAATAGCAAAAAAAGTCTAATTAAGGTTCAAGCTTAACATCCCAATATAGATAATCTAACCAACTTTGATGTAAAAAGTTAGGGGGAAAATTTCTACCGTTTCGATGTAGTTGCTCTTCTGTTGGTTTATAGGGTTTTATTGAAGGCAACATACCACAGCTATTTGGCATCTTCCCCCCTTTTCTTACATTGCAAGGTGAACACGCTGTAGCAACATTTTCCCAAGTGGTTTGCCCCCCTAAAGATTTTGGAACAACATGATCAAAAGTTAAATTTTTTCTGTCGCCACAATATAAACAAGTGAATTTGTCTCTAAGAAAAACATTAAATCTTGTAAAATTAGGATACTCTGAAGGTCTTACAAAATTTTTAAGTGAAATAACGCTAGGTAACCTCATTGTAAATGAAGGGCTTCTAATTTCTCTATCATACTCTGATACAATATTTACTCGATCCAAAAAAACATCTCTAACTGCATCTTGCCAACTCCATAATGAAAGTGGATAATAGCTCAAAGGTCTATAATCAGCATTAAGTACTAATGCTGGACACTTTTCAAGAGGCAGGTTCTCACTTGATGAAGCAATCATAGTTAAAAATTATATAAATTTTGGAATATTCGCAAGTTAAAGTTTAATTAAATTAAATTAATATTTTTAATAAAACTCAAACCTTCACTTAATCCATCATGAGATATGGAATGGCCTAAGTTCTCAAATACCTTATGCTCAACATTAAATTGTTTTTTTTTCAAAAAATCTACAGACTTATACATCTCTTCAACAGGAACTACTTCATCTATATTGCCGTGCAAAAATTTTATTTTTGGTTTAGAAAATAATTCTTTTTCAAACAAATTATAATCATAAATTTTTCCAGAATATCCTAATACCCCACCAATTTTTTTCTTTTGTCTAATAGCATACTGAATACCCATCATGGTCCCCTGTGAAAATCCAACGATAATTAAATTTTCATAATTTAATCCTAAAATCTTAAGTTTTTCTTCAATTGTTTTCTCAAGTTTTTCTAAAGAAACTAAGCTTTCATGAATTATTTTATCATTATTTGTTTGCAATAAATCAAACCATTCAAATCCTGCAGCATTTACTTGGCAAATATTGGGTGCATTTGGTAAGCAAAAAAATGTATCAGACAAGAACCTTTGCCAATAGGTAGCTATTGAAAACAAATCCTTGGCATCAGCCCCGTAACCGTGCAAAATAAAAACTACTCTATTACATACTTTAGAAGAATTTTTTAATTCTAAATATTTTAAAGACATTTTTATTATATTTATTACTTTTTTATGCTACAGACAATTATATGACTGAAAATACTTTAAAATTCATTGCAATCTTAGCAATGATTGCTGTGGTTGTGGTTCTTATTAGAGGTTTAAAAAATTTTTTTATAGGTGGTAACATAGATAGCAAAAGAAAGAGTAATAAATTAATGCAGATGAGAATTATGTTACAGTTTTGTGCGATAGTCATTTTAATGTCTTTAGCATATGTTATGGGCAAATAACTAATAAGCTTTAATCCAAGAAATAAATCTTCTATCTGTAAAATCGAGATCTCCGATAATTCTTGCTACCTCTCTGCCATTAGAATTTATAATTAAAGTAATGGGTATACCTCTCAAAGAAAGTTGTTTTGTTAGTTTTAATTTATTATCAAAAAAACTATCTAATTTTTTCACCTGTAATTCATCAAGAAATTTTTTAATTTCAGTGTTTTTTTTTTCTTCAATATTAACTAAAACAATCTTTAGATCTTTTTTTGATATTTGACTTGCTAAACTCTCTAACTTCGGTAATTCTTTTTTACAAGGAGCACACCAAGTTGCCCAAAAATTTATTAGAGTTAATTTTGCATTAAAATCATTGAAAATTATGATTTTTTCGTTTTTATTTTTTAATTCCAAAATCGGCAAATTTCTTGGCTCTTTGTGAAGTACTATATTTGTGAACGTTTTATTGATATTTGGTTGTGAATAACCATTATTAGTATTAAGTATAAAAAAAGTAATTATTAAAAATATGATATTTCGAAACATAAAATGATAATAAATGAATAATACTACTAAAACAAATAAAGTTTGGGGTGAAAGAATGAAATCTAAACCCTCAAAACTTTTGACTGAAATAAACGCCTCTATAGATATTGATAAACAGTTATATCAACAAGATATTGATGCCTCTATTGTTCATTGTAGAATGTTAGTTAAACAAAAAATTATTAAGTCTGATATCTCAAAAAAAATCTTAAAAGGGCTTAAAAAAATAAGAAAAGAGATACAATCAAAAAAATTTAAATTCACAAAATCTAATGAAGATATTCATCTTAATATTGAAAAAAGACTATTTGAAATTATTGGACCAGAAGCAGGATTTTTACACATAGCAAGATCAAGAAATGATCAAGTAACTACAGATTTCAAATTATGGGTGATTTCTGCTTCAAAAAATTTAAATACAGAAATTAAAGCATTAATAAAATCTATTATAAAATTAGCTGAAAAGCATAAGGATGTAATTATGCCTGGCTTTACTCATTTAAAAAATGCTCAGCCAGTTTTATTCTCTCATTATCTTTTAGCTTATATTGAAATGTTTAAAAGGGATTATAAAAAGTTTTTAAATTTAATAAAAAATAACTCCGAAAACCCTTTAGGTTCTGCGGCTCTTGCAGGAACAAGTTTTGCAATTGACAGATTTTATACATCTAAACAATTAGGTTTTCTAAAACCGACAGATAATTCAATAGATGGTGTATCTGACAGAGATTATGCAATAGAATTTTTATTTGTATCAAGCCTTTGCTCAATGCACCTATCAAGACTCGCAGAAGAAATTATTATTTGGAATTCAGATATTGTAAATATGATTAGCATCAAAGATAAAATGGTTACAGGATCATCTATTATGCCTCAAAAGAAAAACCCTGATGGTGCAGAACTATTAAGGGGGAAATCTGGATCTGTATACGGAAATTTAAATTCTTTACTAGTAACCATGAAAGGATTGCCGCTATCTTATTTTAAAGATATGCAAGAAGACAAAAGGCCAGTATTTGATACTTTTGATATATTAAGTTTAAACCTTAAAATAGCAAAAGAGCTAATTGAAAATATATCTCCAAACAAACAAATAATGAAGAAATTTGCAAATGAAGGGTATACAACTGCTACTGATTTTGCTGATTACCTAGTAAAAAAAGGGTTAAGTTTTAGAGAAGCTCATAAGAAATCTGCAAAATTAGTAAATATCGCAGAGAAAAAAAATGTATCATTAGACCAATTAAATTTTGCAGAAATTAAAAGAATCGATAAATTAATTAAACCCGATGTTTTAAAAGTTTTAAAAATTGAAAATTCCGTCAATTCAAAAACTTCTTATGGCGGTACTTCAATTAAAAATGTGGTTAGAATGATCGGTAAATTAAAAAAAGAATTTAAATGAAAAAAATAGTTATTTTAATATTTATCTCATCATTTATGTTTACATCATGTGGAAAAAAAGGGCCGCCTGTATATCAAGAAAAAACAAGCTTTATTATTAAACAATCCTAAATCTCAATGGATTTTTTAAAGACAAAAAATAGAAAGCTTTTTATAAACAATTTAGAACTAAAGAGAGTTTCTAAAAAAAAACAAACCCCATTTTATGTTTATTCAATAGACCAAATAAAAAAAAATATTAAATTAATTCGTTCATCGTTCAAAAAGAGTAATCCATTAATTTGTTTCGCTATTAAAGCAAATTCAAATATCCAAATTATAAAAGAATTAAAAAAGAATGATATTGGAGCAGATGTTGTATCTATCGGAGAATTAAAATTAGCACTAAAAGCCGGCGTTCATCCTAAAAAAATTGTGTTTTCTGGAGTTGGAAAAACCGAGGAAGAAATTAAATTCGCAATTCAAAAAGGAATTTTATCATTAAATGCTGAGTCTGAGAGCGAAATCTCTTTGATAAATACAATTTCAAAAAAATTAAATAAAATAACTAAAATTGGAATTAGAATTAACCCTGATATTAAAGCCAAGACTAATAGAAAAATAGCAACCGGATCGAAAATTAATAAGTTTGGTATAAGCATAAATCAATTCTTTAAAATTTTAAATTCTAAAAAAAATTTTAAAAATATTAATATTCATCTGTTAAGTGTACATATTGGTAGTCAAATTAAAAATATAAATACTTATAAAAAAGTTTTAAAATTAATATCTCAAATTTTATTAAAATTAAAAAAAATTAATCAGAAAGTTGATTTTATTGATCTAGGTGGAGGAATGGGAATACCTTATTTGAAAAATGATAAACAATTTAATTTTAAACAATTTGGAAAAGAAGTTGATAAATTTTATAAAAAAGCAAAAATTAAATTAATTTTTGAAATTGGAAGATTTTTAACTGGTAATTCAGGCCTAATTATTTCAAAAATAATTTATATAAAAAAAACTAAAGATAGATATTTTATTATCATAGATGCAGGTATGAATGATATGGCAAGATCAGCGATTTATGAAGCTTTTCACGAAATCTTACCAGTCGAAAAAAATTCAAAAAATTTTGACAAAAGGATTGAATTTGTTGGCCCGATCTGTGAAAGTAGTGATACATTTGGAGCTTATAAGAACTATTCAATACTTAAAGAAGGGGACTATATTTGTATAACCAACTGTGGTGCATATGGAAGAACTTTAAGTTCAAATTATAATATGCGTCCTTTGATCGAAGAGACAATTATAGATAAAAATAAAATAAAAACTGTCAGAAAAAGACAGAAAATTGAAAATATAATTTAAGGTGATTTTTTTAAGATCTTTAATATTTAATATTCTTTTATACCTCGGAATTATAACTTGTTGCTTGATAGCTTTACCACTTTTAATTTTACCTTCAGTTTTTTTAAGAAAGCTGAGTTCTTTTTTAGGTTGGTATTTTATTTTTTTAAGTAAAATAATATTAAATACTAAAGTAAATATTATAGGTTCTGAAAAACTAAATATTAACCAGAAATTTTTTGTAGCTTCTGCGCATCAATCAATGTTTGAAACATTTGTTTATAATTATATTATACCTAATAATTTTTTTGTTCTTAAAAAAGAATTAATGAGTATTCCAGTATTTGGTTGGGTTTTAAAAAAATTAAATTGTATTCCAATTGATCGCGGCAAAACTACAAAAGACAATATGAATTTTTCTGAACAAATCGTAAAAAATATATCAAATGGTAAAACGCTGATAATCTTTCCTCAAGGAACGCGTGTTCCTCATAATGAAAATGTACCATTAAAAAAGGGGGCAAGAAGAATATATGAAAACCTAAATATAGCTTGTATTCCAATCAAATTAGATACTGGAAAAGTTTGGCCTAAAAAAAGTTTTTTAAAGTATCCTGGAGAAATTAATTTTACATTTAAAGAAATCATAGAACCAAGTTTATCAGGCGAAGAATTTTTAAAAAAACTTGAAGATTCTTTATATAATTAATTTTTATCTAAACCTGCTTCAATAATTTTTTGTCTAATTTCTTTAGTTTTTTTAAATTTATCAAATAAAAATTTTCCGTCATTATTTTTTATTGCATCTAAAGTTTTTGATAAATCATTATTAAATTTTTCTAATAATGAAATGATTTCTGTTTTATTGCTCAACATAATATCTCTCCACATAATAGGGTCGGAAGAAGCAATTCTAGTAAAATCCCTAAACCCACTAGCGCTAAATTTTATGACCTCTGATTTAATATCATCTTCTAAATCACTTGCAGTTCCTACTATATTGTATGCAATCAAATGCGGTATATGACTAGTTATTGCCATAATGGAATCATGGTCTTTACAATTCATTGTTTCTATCTTTGATCCTAAATTTTTCCAAATATCATTTATTATTTTTATATGACTTTCATCACAAAGTTCACAAGCAGAAGAAATGAACCATTTATTTTTAAACAAATCTTTAAATCCATTTTCTGGTCCACTTTTTTCAGTACCTGCAATCGGATGGCCTGGCACAAAAATTTTATCTTTTAAGAATTTTTTTGCCAGACTTACAACTTCTACTTTGGATGATCCTACGTCAGTTATAATCGATTTACTAAGATCAAGTTTTGAGAGATCTTTAAAAATTTTTTCATAAGAACTAATTGGAGTACAAATAAAAATAACTTCCGATAGTTCAGCCTCTTTATTAATTTGAACATTATAACTATCTCCCAAAGACAATTTTTGACTTGTTTGAAGATTAGTATTTGATGAATCTACTATGTTTATTTGAACCTGAGTATCATAGTGTTTAATTGCTCTTGCAAGAGAAGATCCGATTAAACCAATTCCTATAATTGTAATATTTTTCATTTAAAAATTTTTATCTAAAATATCTAAAAAAGTTTTATTTTCTTCATCTGTGCCAATTGTGACTCTTAAAGAGTTTTTAATACCATAAGAATTCATTTTTCTTAGCAAAATTTTATTCTTTAAAAATACATCAAAAGCCTGTTCTGAGTCTAATTTGGCTTTATCAAAATTTAATAACAAAAAATTTGCCACTGGTTCATTTGTTATTATATTTTTTGAGATAATTTTATCAAAAATAATTTGTGACCATTTTTCATTATGTATAACATTTTTTTTAATCCAATCATCATCTTGAATAGCTGCACAACCCGCCTTTTCAGCAATACCAGATATATTAAAAGGTGGTCGAAATAAATTTGCACTTTTAATAATTTCTTTTGAGCTATAACCCCACCCTAATCTCAAATTAGCCAAGCCAAAAATTTTAGAAAAAGTTCTACAAATAACTGTATTTTTTGAATGTTTGAAAAGGTCTAATCCACTTTTGTAATCCTTTTTAGTTACAAATTCTGAATAAGCATCATCAACCATGAGCAGAACATTTTCAGGCAAACTTTCTCTCAATTCCAATAAATCATCTGAACCAATATATGTTCCGGATGGATTATTTGGATTAGCAATAAAAACTATTTTTGTTTTATTTGAGACCAAATTTAAAGTTTTCTTAATAGAAAATTTTTTATTTTCATTTTTTGAGAATTTAACTATAGCACCATTAAGCTGTGAATAAATTCGGTACATTAAAAAAGAATCTTCAGCTACTATTACTTCATCATTTGTATCCAAGAATGACTGGCATATTAAACTTATGATCTCATCTGAACCTGCACCAATTAAAATCTGCTCTTTATTTATAGAAAATTTATTAGCTATAGCTGCTTTTAAATTGCTACTACTGCCATCTGGGTATTTTTTTAACTCAAAATTATATTTAAAAATCTCTAATACCTTAGGCGATGGTCCTAGAGCAGACTCATTTGCAGATAATTTTAATAAATTTTGTATATTTTGAATTTTAGGTAATTCATTTAAATACAAGTCTACATTGACTTTTTTTGGTTTTGGTAATGTCATTTTTGAAGTACTTACAATACTTCTACAATACAATCAAAAGAAGTTCACAGTTTGACAAAGAATCAGCCTTTTAGTACAAAACGACACCGCCGATTTACCGAATTGCGGGCGACAACAAACAGCTAAAGAGGAAATCGCACGGCGATTTTGAAGAATGAACATAGACTACAGTAAAGTAAAAAAGATAACGATAAATAAGCCCCTAAAACTAGATTGTGGTGAAACCTTAGATAAGTTTGATATTGCATATGAAACTTACGGCAGCCTTGACGAGACAAAATCAAACGCAATTTTAGTTTTCCATGCTTTATCAGGGGATCAATTTGTAACAGGTACAAATCATGTAACAGGAAGAGAAGGATGGTGGAATTTAGTTGTTGGTTCTGGTTTAGCCATTGATACAGATAAATATTTTGTAATCTGTGCTAATGTTATAGGTGGTTGTATGGGTAGTACCGGCCCTAAAGAAATTAATCTAAAAACAAATAAACAGTATGGTTTAGATTTCCCAGTAATAACAATAAAAGATATGGTGACTGCACAAACGCATTTACTTGATTTTTTAGGTATAAAAAAAACTTTATCAGTCTTAGGTGGATCGATGGGCGGTATGCAAGCTTTACAATTTTGCTCACTATATCCTGAACGAACATATTCTTCAGTTCCAATTGCATGTGCAGCAAGTCATTCTGCTCAAAATATCGCTTTTAATGAATTGGCACGACAAGCTATTATGGCAGACCCCAATTGGGACTCGGGAAACTATTTTATAAGTGGGAAAGTTCCAAGAAATGGTTTGGCTGTTGCCAGAATGGCTGGTCACATTAGTTACTTATCAGAACAAGGATTACAAAATAGATTTGGAAGAAAGCTTCAGGAAGGCGATGGTTTAAATTTTTCATTTGATGCGGATTTTCAAGTTGAAAGTTATCTTAAATATCAAGGATATGCATTTGTTGATCGTTTTGATGCTAACTCATATTTGTATATTACAAGGGCAATGGATTATTTTGATTTATACAAATTAAATAATGGTAATTTATCAAAAGCCTTTAAAAATACTAAAGTAAAATTTTGTATAATATCTTTTTCAACTGATTGGCTTTATCCAACTGAAGAGAGTAAAAAAATAGTTATTGCTTTAAATTCAATTGGTGCACAGGTAAGCTTTGTTAATATTATAACTAATAATGGTCACGATTCTTTTTTAGTTGACGAACCAGAGTTTTTTCAAACTTTGAAAGGTTTTTTAGACTCTACATATGAGGATTTTAAAAATGAAAATTCAAGATGATGTTTTAGCTGGTTTAATTGATATTAATTCTCGAGTTCTTGATGTAGGTTGTGGTGACGGAAGTTTATTACTTTATCTTAAAAAAAACAAAAGAATTGATGGCAGGGGCTTAGAAATTAATCAAAAAAATGTTCAAGAATGTCTAACTAGAGGCCTCGCAGTTGTAGAGGGCGATGCAGAAAAAGATCTAGTGAACTACCCAGATCAATCATTTGATGTAGCTGTGTTAAATCAAGCAATCCAACAATTTTATGAACCAAGGAAAGTGCTAAATGAATTATTAAGAATTGCTAAAAAAGCTATTATAACAATACCAAATTTTGGTTATTGGAAAGTTAGGTTAAATCTATTGATAACAGGAACAATGCCAGTAACAAAAACATTACCTCACTCCTGGTATGATACACCTAACTTACACATGAGTTCAATCAAAGATTTTTATAATTTATGCTCTTTAGATAATATTAAAGTGACTAAATCAATTTCAATTTCGTCTAATAAAATTAGCGATATTACTTCAAATAATTTAGAAATTAAAAATCTAATCGCTGAGCTAGGTGTATTTGTCGTAAGTAAATAATTTATATTTTTTTAATTACTTTTCCTATCAAGCCCTGTTTTACCGATAATTGATTATTTATATTTGCATAAATTCTTTTTTTAGCAACGCAAAAATACAAACCATTAAAATATTTAAATAAAATTGAACCAAATTTTTCAATTAAAGTATTATTATTAATTATAAATTTAATATTAGTATTTGGAAAATAAACTAATCGTTCTATATTTTGTATATCGAAAAAACTCTCATCTAATAAATCACTGATTTGCTTTTTTGAGAATCCATTTCCAGAAGAGAAAGGGCTTTTATCAGATAAATACCAAGATGATTTTCTATTAGGTATAATAATATACAATTTTCCCTCTGGAGCTAATGATCTCCATATTTCTCTAAGACTCACTTTAGTATTATAATTATTTTCTAAATAATGAATTAAAAAAACATGATCAAAATAAGAATCCTGAAAAGGTATTTTTTCTTCATCAATTAAAATTTTATTGCCTTTAACAATGCTCTCATCTGAAACGCCCATCCTTTTTGAATAACAATAAGAGACTGATATTTTAAATCCTTTCAAAAAATTTAAATATGGATAACAATAACCAAAACCGCAAATATTTTGATAATCATATAAATAACAATATTTTTTTAGTTGATTCTGAATGTGATTGGATAATAACTTTCCAATAGAACTATCATAAAATTTCTGATAATTTAAATAATCAAGATACATTATGAATTCATTACAAGTTAACTTGGTTCATTGCCTTTCAGATAATTATTCTTATATTATTTCCAATCCAATTTCAAAAAAAGCTTTACTCATAGATCCTGCAGAAGCTGATCCTATAATCAACTCAATAGATAGATTGGGAGTAAAATTAGAGTATATATTAATCACGCATCACCACGCTGATCATGTTGGTGGTAATAAAGAATTAAAAGAAAAATATAAATGTAAAATAGTTGGCTTCAAAGATGATTCTAGTAGAATACCTGGCATTGATATTCAAATTAAAGATAAAGAAATATTTAATTTTGAAGACGAAGAAATTGAGTTAAATTTTGCTCCAGGACATACAAGTGGTCATATTTATTATTATTTTAAAAAAAATAAATTAGCTTTTGTTGGTGATGTAGTATTTTCATTAGGCTGTGGCAGAGTTTTTGAAGGTACATTAGATCAAATGTACGAATCTGTTATGAAAATAAAATCTCTACCTGATGATACTAAAATATATTGCGGTCATGAGTACACAGAAAGCAACTTAAAATTTTGCCTGGCATACGATCCAAATAATCAAGACTTAAAAAAGAGACAACTTGAAGTTAAAAAGCTAAGACAAAAAGGAATTCCAACAATACCAACGACTATCTCTGCTGAGAAGAAAAACAATATTTTTTTTAGGTGCAATGATGACAATATAATTAATAAGCTTGGCTTAAAAGATGCAGCACCTAAAGAAGTCTTTAAAAAACTAAGAGAATTGAAGGATAATTTTTAATTTAGTATTTGCTGTCTTCTTGACATAATAATAGTGATAGCTATATTGCGCCAAACTAAAAATATGACATTCGCAGTAATCAATACAGGTGGAAAACAATATAAAGTTAGCGCCAATGATAAGTTAAGGATTGAGAAACTTCCAGAGCAGGAAGGTAAGTCAATTGAATTTAAAGAAGTGTTAATGATTAATAATAAACAAGATATGGAATTGGGCTCGCCACTTATTGATGGCGCAAAAGTAGAAGCAAAAATTATTAAACAAACTAAGAATAAAACCATTCTAGTTTTTAAAAAAAGAAGAAGACAGAATTCAAGAAGAAAAAATGGTCACAGACAAAAAATGAGTGTAGTTCAAATTACTAAAATATTCGGTAAAGGTGGTAAGCTTATATCTGAAGCAAAACAAACAGAAGAAAAAAAGGATAAAACTACAACTAAAAAAAGTGCGTAGAATAAATATTAATTATGGCAACTAAAAAAGCTGGTGGATCATCAAAAAATGGTAGAGATAGTGAAGGTCGTAGACTTGGTGTAAAAAAATTTGGTGGCCAAAAAGTAATTCCTGGAAATATTATTTACAGACAAAGAGGTACAAAAATGTACCCAGGTCAAAATGTTGGAATGGGAAAAGATCATACTATTTTCTCTAAAATTGAAGGAACCGTTAAATTCCAAAAGAAAAAATTTGGAAAAACCTTCATATCTGTAATTCCTCAATAAAACATATTAAGACAATAGTCTTAAATTAATTTAATAATTTTATTATGAAATTTTTAGATCAAGCTAAAATTACTGTTAAAGCTGGTGATGGTGGTAATGGATGTTGCAGCTTTAGAAGGGAAAAATTTATAGAATTTGGAGGACCAAATGGAGGTGATGGTGGTAATGGAGGATCAATAGTTTTATCTGCGGTAAATGGATTAAATACATTAATAGATTTTAGATTTATTAAACACTTTAAAGCTGAAAGAGGAGAAAATGGAAAAGGTAGTAATAAAACGGGCGCATCAGGTAAAGATTTAATTTTAAAAGTTCCAGTTGGAACCCAAGTATATGCTGAAGATAAAAAAACATTACTTTATGACCTTATAAAAGAAGGTGAAGAAATTAAAATTGCAACAGGTGGTAGAGGTGGTCTTGGAAATACAAGATTCAAGAGTTCAACAAATCAAGCTCCAATAAAGACTACTAGTGGGTCTAAAGGTGAAGAGTTTGAAATATGGTTAGAGCTAAAAATTATTGCAGATGTTGGACTCGTTGGTTTTCCAAATTCAGGGAAATCTAGTTTTCTATCACTAACAACCCGCGCAAAACCTAAAATAGCTGATTACCCTTTCACAACATTAAATCCAAATTTAGGTGTTGTAAATATTGATGAAAAAGAAATAGTTATCGCTGACATACCTGGGTTAATTGAAGGTGCACATAAAGGAGTAGGTCTAGGTGATAAATTTTTAAAACATATTGAAAGATGCAAGAGTATATTGCATCTAATAGATATAAATGAAAAAAATTTGGTTAATCGTTATAAAATTATTAGAAAAGAGTTAGAAAAATATAGTTCTGAACTTATGAAGAAAAAAGAAATTATTGCTTTTAATAAAACTGACTTATTAGACGAAAAAGAAATAAATGAAAAAATTGATAATTTCAAAGCAAATATAAAAAAAGATTTTTTTAAAATATCAATTTTGAAAAAAAGTAATATTAAAGAGTTGTTAAGAAAATTAAAATGATATTAAATAAATCAAAAAGAATAGTTATTAAAATTGGCTCTTCGCTATTAATAAAGAATAATAAAATTAATATTAATTGGGTAAATAAACTTTCAGAAGATATAAATAAACTTTCAAAAAATAAAATTGAAATAATAATTGTAACAAGTGGTGCTATCGCTTTAGGTTGTAAATATCTTAAAATTAATAGAAAAAATCTTAAATTAAAAGAATTCCAAGCTGTCTCTGCAATTGGACAAATAGAGCTTATTAATCTTTTTAAAAATTCGTTATCTAAAAAAAAATTAAAAGTTGGGCAAATTTTATTAACTCTTGAGGATACTGAAAATAGAAGAAGAGCATTAAATGCTAAAGATACTATTGAAAATATTTTTAAACTTAAAGGAATACCAATTGTCAATGAGAATGATACTACGGCTACAAATGAGATACGATATGGTGATAATGATCGACTAGCAGCACGCGTTGCTCAAATTACATCTTCAGATACCCTAATAATGCTATCAGATATAGATGGTCTTTATACAAAAGATCCAACAAAATTTAAAAACGCAAAACATATAAAAGAAGTAAAGACAATTACCAATAAAATAATTAAAAGTGCAACTAAAAGCCTGAGTGATTATGGATCTGGTGGAATGATAACCAAAATCGATGCAGCTAAAATATGCATGGATGCAGGTTGTAGAATGATTTTAACGAAAGGTTCAGTAAACAATCCTATTAAAGTTCTAGAAAAAAGAAAATTTTGTACAATTTTTACTCCAAATACAAATAAATATAATGCAAAAAAAAAATGGATCTTAAGTAGCTTGAAAAATAAAGGTTCTATTATTGCTGATGATGGAGCAATAAATGCAATCAAGAAGGGTAAAAGTTTATTACCAGTTGGTATAATTGGTGTTGATGGTAAATTTGTTAGAGGAGATACTGTATCAATTCTTAATAAATCAAAAATTAAGATAGGCACAGGTGTTGTTTCATATTCTAGTGATGAAATTTTAAAGATCAGAGGAATTAAAAGCGATAATATAAAAAATATTTTAGGATACACTTCTAGAGGCGAGGTGGTACACATTGATAATATGGTATTAAAAAATGAATAAATTAAAATATATACAAACTTTAGGTATAAAAGCAAAAAAAGCTTCTCAAGATCTTTCACTTTTAACTGAGAATAAAAAGAATTCTGTTTTAGAATCTTTTTATAAAAAAATACAAAGTAACTGCAACTTAATACTGAAGGCTAATAAAAGCGACATTATAAATAGTAGAAAAAATAAACTAAAAGAAAATTTGATTGATCGAAGTCTCCTTAATAAAGATCGAATTAAATCAATGCTAGATTCAATTGAAGAGGTCATTTCATTTAAGGATCCTACTCATAAGACTATAGCTAGATGGAAAAGGCCAAATGGTTTGGTTATCAATCGAGTTACAATGCCTATTGGTGTACTGGGTGTAATTTACGAAGCAAGACCAAATGTGACCTCTGATGTAGCTGTTTTAAGTTTCAAATCTGGAAATTCCGCAATTTTAAGAGGTGGCAAGGAAGCTATACAATCTAATATTGCAATATCAAATTTATTTAGATCTAGTTTGAAAAAAAATAAAGTTAATCAAGATTGTATTCAGTTAGTAAATAATACTGACAGAAAAATTGTTGATTTAATGTTATCGAAAATGTCAGGTTATATCGACATTATTATTCCTAGAGGTGGAAAGGGGCTTGTAAAAAAAGTTTTACAATTATCAAGCGTTCCTACAATTGGTCATCTTGAAGGGCTATGTCATGTATATTTAGATAATTATTATGATTATAAAAAAGCAGAAAAAGTAGTTTTTAATTCAAAATTAAGAAGGACAAGTATCTGTGGCGCTGCTGAAACTTTCTTAATACATCAGTCAGTCAAAAAAAATGATATTTATAAAATATTAAATAAACTTTATATCAATGGCTGTAAAATTATTGGTGATAAAAATATAAGAAAAATATTTAAAAATTCCTCAATTGCTAAAGAAAAAGATTGGTCTACTGAATATCTAGACTCAAAAATATCTGTAAAATTAGTGCATAATATTGATGAAGCAATAAACCATATAAAAAAATATGGAACTAATCATACTGAATGCATAATTTCAAAAAATAAAAAAAATATTAAAAAATTTGAAAGAAATGTTGAAAGTTCAATTATAATGACAAATGCTTCTACTCAATTTGCTGATGGGTATGAATTTGGACTTGGTTCAGAAGTTGGTATATCGACTAATAAAATGCACCCAAGAGGTCCAGTTGGTTTAGAGCAGCTTGTAACCTATAAATATGTCGTTAATGGAAAAGGTCAAATACGTCCTTGAAAAAAATTAAAAAAGGCAAGGTAGGTATTTTTAGTGGCTCATTTGACCCCCCTCACAAAGGTCATATACATATTGCAAAATTATTTATTAAAAAATTAAAATTAGAAAAACTGATTTGGTCAGTTTCAAAAACAAATCCTCTACAAAAAAAAAACTATTATTATTCTTATGAAAAAAGAATAATGCTTTCTAAGTTTATTACAAAGAATATTAAAAAAATTCTTTTTAAAAATTTTGATAAAAAATATTCTTATCAATTAATCAATGTAATTCAAAAAAAATATACCAATAAAAAACTTTTCTTTCTTATCGGATCTGACAATGTTAAATATTTACACAAATGGAAAAATCTTTCACAAATAATGAATTCTGCAACATTAGTGATAATAGATAGAGCTAATTATAAAAGTGAAATAAAAAAATCTCTTTTTCATAAAAAATATCATAAATTTTTGTTTAAAAATTATGAAAGTTCAAAACTAATACCTCAAAAATCATGGATTTATATAAAAGATAGAGGTGTAAAAATCTCTTCATCAAATATTAAAAATAGACTATATAAAAAGAATTAGATTAAAAATTTGAAAAATAAAATTATAGATCAAGTTCACCAAATCTTAGACGATAGCAAAGCTCAAGATATTGTTATCATCGATCTAAAAAATAAAAGTTCAATTGCAGATTATATGGTAATCGCAAGCGGTACGTCTTCTAGACATATTCAAGCTATTTCAGAAATCACAGCTAAAAAATTAAAATCATATGGTCTTGATGAGTGCAGAATAGAAGGCCAAGAAAGTGATGATTGGAAGTTAATAGATGCAATTGAAGTGGTAATTCATATTTTTCACCCAGAAAAAAGATCATCCTATAATCTAGAAAAAATGTGGGAAGATATATTGCCTAAACAACAAATCTCTGTTTGATGAAAATAAATATTTTGTGCGAAGGACGCCTTAATAAGGGACTCGAAAATGACTTATGCAAAATATATACAAGTAGAATCAAATCTTTAAAAAAAAGTGGTATTTTAAATATCGAAATAAAAAAAATATCCAATCATAAAAACTACAAATTAAATAAGAACAAGAATGTTAAAAATTTTATTTTAGATGAAAAGGGCAATAATTTGAGTACGGTAGCTTTTTCAAAAAGAATTTCTCAATTTAATAACAATAGAGTAGAAATAGTAAATTTTTTTATTGGAAAACCAGAGGGATTTTCAAATGACTCAAAAATATTTGAGAAAATATCTTTAAGTAATATGACATTTTCACATTCTTTAACGAGAGTTATTTTATGTGAACAAATTTATAGATGTGCTACTATATTATCAAATCATCCGTATCATAAAGTATGATTAAAAAATTTTTTAAATATTTTTTTGTAGTCTGTTTTACTCTAAACTTTTCTTTTGTAGTTCATTCGAACCCAAGTGATAAACTTTATGAAAAATTAGATCTTTTTAGTGATGTTCTTAATACTCTAAAAAATGAATATGTTGATGAGGTTGAGCAAAGTCAAGTTATTGATGCAGCAATAAATGGCATGCTTCAATCGCTTGATCCATACTCATCCTATATGAGTCCTGAGACTTTTAAAAATATGAATAGTGATACAAAAGGTGAATTTGGAGGGCTAGGTATAGAAATTACTATGGAAGGTGGTTTAGTAAAAATTATTACTCCAATTGATGGTACACCAGCAGATAAAGCCGGAGTTCAGGCTGGAGATTTTATTGTTAAAATTAATAATAAACAAGTTAAAGGAATGAGTTTACTGGATGCAGTTAAGTTAATGCGTGGTAAGGTCGGGACTAGTATAGAAATTACAGTTAGAAGACAGGATGTTGAAGATGAAATAAAATTTAAAATTACTAGAGCTATAATCAAAATTAGAGAAGTTTCAGCAGAAATAAAAGAAAATATAGCATACATAAGATTGCGTGCTTTCAATGAGCAAAGTCATAATCAACTTATTAAGCAATTAAATAAATTGCCTAATCAAAAACTTGATGGATATATTTTGGATTTAAGAAATAATCCTGGAGGGCTATTGTCTCAATCAATAAAGATAGCAGAAACTTTTTTAGATGGTGGAGAAATTGTTTCAATTAAAGGAAGAGAGAAAAATGACATCAAAATATTTAATGCAAAAAGAGGTGATAAAATTAATAATAAACCTCTAATAATTTTAATTAACCAGGGTTCAGCTTCTGCATCAGAAATTGTTTCAGGAGCGCTAAAGGACCATAAAAGAGCAATTTTACTTGGAGAAAAAAGCTTTGGAAAAGGGTCTGTGCAATCAATTATTCCTCTTAAAAATAGAGGAGGTTTGAGACTAACAACTGCAAAATATTACCTCCCTTCCGGTGAGTCTATTCACGAAAAAGGTGTTGAACCAGATATCACGATTAAAAAAAGTAAAGAAAATTTTAAGATTAATACTAAAACAGATAATCAATTAAATTATGCAATCAAACTTTTAAAAGCCTCATGAAAAATTTAATAAATTTACCATACCGTGAAGGTGTAGGTATGATGGTTTTTAATGATAAAAAAAAAATATTTGTCGGGAAAAGAATAGATAATCAAGAAGCATGGCAAATGCCACAAGGTGGTGTGAATGAAAATGAAAGCCGTGAAACTGCAGCTAAAAGAGAGCTTTTTGAGGAAACTGGAATTCAGTCAATAAGGATTATTCAAAAATCAAATAAAAAGTATATTTATGATCTTCCAGAACATTTGATTGGTAAAATTTGGAAAGGGAAATATCGAGGACAAAAACAGGATTGGTTTTTAATGAAATTTCTTGGACCCGATAGTGAAGTTAATATTAATCAAAAACACCCAGAATTCAATGAATGGAAATGGGTAGATTTAGACGAACTGCCTAATTTGATTGTATCATTTAAAAAAGATTTATATTTATCTGTAATAAAAGAGTTTTCTAACTCGATTTAGATTGAAGCAAATTAAGCTCATCTAGCATTATACTTGATACAAAGATATCATGGTCGGTAGATTTTTGATCTTCTAATTTTTTATTTGCTCTTTTTTTTAACTCAGAAATTTGTTCATCTGACAAGTCTTTCACATCAAATATTTCCTGACAGAGAATACTGAGAGAATTATTTTTAAAGTCAACAACACCACCTGTTGTGAAAAGATATTTATTTTCTTTTCTCTCAATATTAATAACTCCAGGCTTTAAAAAAGTTACTACTGGCGAATGATTATCAAGTATCCCCATTTGACCTTCTATGCCTGGTATTGTTACCATTTTAATATCCTTTTCAGAAAAAAGTACTTTTTCTGGTGTAACAATATCAACTTGCATATACCTACGCTGCGTCCTTTGCCATTTTCTCGGCTTTTTCAATAGCTTCTTCTATAGTTCCTACCATATAAAAAGCAGCCTCTGGTAAGTGATCATATTCACCTTTGCAAATTGCGTCAAAACCCTTGATCGTAGCATCAAGCTCTACAAGTTTTCCAGGAGAACCTGTAAATACCTCTGCAACAAAGAATGGTTGAGATAAGAATCTTTGAATTTTTCTGGCTCTAGCAACAACAAGTTTATCTTCTTCGGATAACTCATCCATACCCAAAATAGCTATAATATCTTGCAAAGATTTATAAGTCTGTAAAATTCTCTGAACTTCTCTAGCAACACGATAATGCTCATCGCCTACTATTCTTGGATCAAGAATTCTTGATGTTGAGTCTAATGGGTCAACAGCAGGATAAATTCCAAGCTCTGCAATTTGCCTTGAAAGCACTGTTGTAGCGTCAAGGTGTGAAAACGAAGTTGCGGGCGCTGGATCAGTTAAGTCGTCTGCAGGTACATATATTGCTTGAACCGAAGTAATTGATCCTTTAGTTGTTGTAGTAATTCTTTCTTGAAGATTACCCATATCTGTAGCTAAAGTTGGCTGATAACCAACAGCTGAAGGGATACGACCTAACAATGCGGACACTTCAGATCCAGCTTGTGTAAATCTAAAAATATTATCTACGAAAAATAATACGTCTTGACCTTCTTTATCTCTAAAATATTCGGCAACAGTTAATCCTGTTAAAGCAACTCTTGCTCTAGCTCCAGGAGGTTCATTCATTTGACCATATACCAAAGCTGCTTTTGAGCCAGGACCATCTGTTTTAATAACTCCAGACTCTATCATCTCGTGATATAAATCATTTCCTTCCCTTGTTCTTTCTCCAACGCCAGCAAATACAGAATAACCGCCATGTGCTTTTGCTACGTTGTTAATTAATTCCATAATTAAAACTGTTTTTCCAACACCGGCGCCACCAAATAAACCAATTTTACCACCTTTCGCATAAGGAGCTAAAAGATCTACCACTTTAATTCCGGTAACTAATACTTCTGTTTCTGTTGATTGCTCTACAAACTCAGGGGCTTGTCTATGGATTGGCCACTTTTCTTTAGTTTTAACATCGCCTTTTTGATCAATACCTTCTCCAATTACATTTATAATTCTACCTAATGTTTCTGGACCAACTGGAACTTTAATTGCATCACCAGTATCTGTAACTTTATCGCCTCTTTTTAATCCTTCGGTCGTATCCATAGATACTGTTCTAACAGTTCCTTCACCTAGGTGTTGGGCAACCTCTAAAACTAATCTATTTCCATTATTATCACATTCCAGAGCTGAGTTAATTTCAGGTAAATGACCATCAAACTTAACATCAACTACCGCTCCTATAACTTGAGTGATTGTTCCAAATTTATTTTGCATATTTTACTCCTTTTATAATGACTCAGCACCAGAGATGATTTCAATCAGCTCTTTAGTGATAACTGCTTGTCTGCTTCTGTTATAGTTAATTGTTAATTTATCTATTAAATCGCCTGCATTACGTGTTGCATTATCCATAGCAGACATTCTAGATCCTTGTTCACTAGCAGCATTTTCCAAAAATGCCTTAAAAATTTGAGTTGTAATATTTTGAGGCAAAAGATGCTCTAAAATTTCATTTTCATCTGGTTCAAACTCATATTGTGTATCTTTATTTTCTTCCTTTGTATCTAAATTGTCTACTGGAATAATTTGTTGAGCTTGGGGCTCTTGAGAAATTACTGATTTAAATTTGTTATAAAAAATTGTGCAAACATCAAACTCATTGTTATTAAACATTGTAATAATCTTGCTTGTCAGTTCTGAAGCTTCATTCACAGAAATACTTTTGAGATTTTTATAAGTTATTTTTTCAACTATATAATCTTTAAAATTTCTTTTTAGTTGATCAGCGCCTTTTGATCCAACGGTGATAATTTTTAACTTTTGGTTTGAGTTTAATAATTGATTAAAATGCTCTCTAGCTTTTTTAACTATATTTGTATTAAATCCACCACACAAACCTCTATCAGCAGTCATTACTAAACAAAGATGAACATCATTTTTGCCTGTCCCGGCAAGGAGTTTTGGAGCAGAAGATACATCAGTTATTGAGTTTTTAAGATTATTAATTATCTGATTCATTTTTTCAGAGTATGCTCTTCCCTTCTCTGCGTTTTCTTGTGCTTTTCTCAATTTCGCCGCAGCAACCATTTTCATAGCCTTAGTAATTTTTTGTGTAGACTTGACACTCGTTATTCGATTTCTTAAGTCTTTTAAACTAGGCATTTTTTATTTTAAAAATTCCTTTTTAAAGCTAGTGATAAAATCTTTTAGCTTAGTCTCATTAGCTTCATCTAATTTTCCTGAAGAAACAATATTACTTAAAATTTCAGGAGTTTGAGATTTAATTGAACTTAATAACTGATCTTCAAAATCCTTGATTTTTGAATTATCAATATCATCAAGGAAACCTTTAACACCTGTAAAAATTGAAACTACTTGTTCTTCAACTTTTAAAGGAGAATACTGACCTTGTTTAAGTAGTTCAGTCAATTTTGATCCTCTATTTAAAAGCTGTTGAGTTGAAGCATCTAAATCTGAACCAAATTGTGCAAATGCAGCCATTTCACGATACTGTGCAAGTTCAAGCTTAATTGTACCCGCTACTTGTTTCATAGCTTTAATTTGTGCTGCTGAGCCAACTCTTGATACGGAAATACCAACGTTAACCGCTGGTCTTATACCTTGGAAAAATAATTCAGTTTCTAAGAAAATTTGTCCATCTGTAATTGAAATTACATTTGTAGGAATATAAGCAGAAACGTCACTTGCTTGGGTTTCTATAATTGGTAATGCAGTTAGCGATCCGCCACCATTTTCGTCATTTAGTTTTGCTGCTCGTTCTAATAATCTGCTGTGTAAATAAAATACATCTCCAGGAAAAGCTTCTCTTCCCGGAGGTCTTCTAAGTAATAATGACATTTGTCTATATGCTACGGCTTGTTTTGATAGATCATCGTAAACAATTAAACCATGCATTCCATTATCTCTAAAAAATTCTCCCATTGCACAACCAGTATACGGGGCTAAGAATTGTAATGGCGCAGGATCAGAAGCTGTTGCCGCAACAACTATCGAATACTCCATTGCCCCAGCGTCTTCCAAAGTTTTGACAATTTGTGCTACTGTAGATCTTTTTTGACCTATTGCTACGTACACACAGTATAATTTTTTTGACTCATCATCTGATTTATTAATTTCTTTTTGATTAATTATTGTATCAATTGCAATAGCAGTTTTTCCTGTTTGTCTATCGCCAATAATTAATTCCCTTTGACCTCTTCCAATCGGAATCAGACTATCAATAGCTTTTAAACCTGTTTGCATTGGTTCACTAACTGATTTTCTCGGAATAATTCCTGGTGCTTTAACCTCTACTCTTTTTTTCTCTTTAGAGTTAATAGGGCCTTTTCCATCAATTGGATTTCCTAAACCATCTACAACACGTCCTAGCAGTTCTTTTCCCACAGGCACGTCAACAATTTCACCTGTTCTTTTTACCGTATCACCTTCTTTAATGTGTGAGTCGTCTCCGAAAATAACTACACCAACGTTATCTGTTTCAAGGTTTAGCGCCATACCTTTTGTTCCCTC
>JAYPUB010000011.1:0-26179 GCA_038133865.1 Candidatus Pelagibacteraceae bacterium | reverse complement strand
TATTAGGTGGATTAGCAGTTGCTTTTGGTTTCCAAATGTGGGTACCATTAGCTTCTATCTGTTACTTCCCATGGTTTACAAGAGCGGGTGTAACTGCAGGAATGGCAGCTGGTATCGTGGCAGTGATGTTAACTGAAAGTATCGGTCAAAAATTATTTGGCGGTGCTTTACCTTGGGGAAGATGGCCTCTTACAATGCATTCTGCATTCTGGGGTATATTCTTTAACTTAGGTTTAGCAGTTATCGTTTCAGCAATGACACAAAATGCTAGCGATAGAGCACACAGACAAAAATATCATGACTTCTTGCAACAGCATGCTGGTTTACCAGCTTCTAAGCAAGGTCTAAAGCCAGTTGCTTGGGCAATTACTTTAGCTTGGTTATTCTTCGGAATTGGACCAGGAGCTGTAATTGGAAATGATATCTTTGGTGCACCAAATGACTATGCTTCATGGACATTTGGAATTCCATCTATCTGGGCATGGCAAATTCTATTCTGGGCACTAGGAGTTGGAATGATGTGGTTCCTAGCGTACAAGATGGAAATGTCTACTATTCCAGAAAAGGAAATCGTTGCATTAACAGACGATATCGGAGACACGCAAAGAGCGTAAGCTTTTTGAAATTTATCAAGAAAGGGCGGATTTTATCCGCCCTTTTTTTTTGTCTTTTAAAATATAAAGATTATAAAAAACCATAACATAAAATGAAAAATGACATCAAGATATCTCCTTCAATTTTATCAGCAGATTTTAGTAAACTTGGTGAAGAAATTAAATTATTAGAAAAAAGCGGCGCAGACATGATCCATGTTGATGTCATGGATGGCCATTTTGTTCCAAACTTAACTTTTGGTCCTCCAGTAATCAAAAAAATTAGAAAGTGTACTAATCTTATATTTGATGTGCACCTAATGATATCTCCTGTAGAAAAATATATCAAAGATTATGCGGAAGCTGGTGCGGACATTATTACTGTCCATCCTGAGGCAACAGATAATTTAGCAAGAACAATTGAATTAATTAAATCATGCTCTAAAAAAGTTGGTGTATCCTTAAACCCAAAAACTCCAACCAATTTAATAGAAAATTTGATGGATAAAATAGATTTAATCTTAATCATGAGCGTTAATCCAGGATTTGCTGGCCAAAAATTTATGCCAGAAGTTTTAGAAAAAGTTAAATTTTTAAGATCTAAAATCGATAATGAAAAACTAAATATTGATATAGAAATCGATGGAGGTATAGATTTTGAAACTGCTCCACTAGCAATTGAAGCAGGAGCAAATATTCTGGTTTCAGGAACAACTATCTTTAAAGGTGGCAATAATGTTTCTGAAAATATAAAGAATTTAAGAAAGCAGTAAATGAATCTTAGATTCATTAGGTTATTTATTTATTCAATTGGTAATCTTTTTTTAGAAAAAATTAGAAGAATTTATTTTACCACAAACTATTACAATAATAGTTTAAAAGTCACTCCTCCATCTAGAAGTTATGATATGAATAATGTTCCGTTACTTCTAGAACTTGAAGATAAAAATAAAAAAAGAATTGAATTAATTAGTCGATTCCAAAAAAATATTTGGAAACTTGAAAATATTGGTGAAAAACATTTATCAGAGCTGCATAAATTTTCATGGTTATCTCAACTCGATATTAAAAATCAAAAAAATTTAGCCAAAAATATCATGGTTGAATGGTTAAAAAAAAACCAAAATTATAATGAAAAAAATTGGAACCACCTCATTGCAGCTAATCGATTAATTTTTTGGATATGCTGTTCTCATTTTACCATAAGAAATGATGACATGGTGTTTAGAGCAACAATTACAAATAATATTGTAAAACAAGCTCTTCATTTAAATCGAAATCTTACCTTCATACATAATAAACTCGATAAAATATTAGTTCTGGCTTCTTTAATACTTGTGAGTGTCACCTTTGAAGGTAATCAAAAACTATTTCAAAGTACAATTAAAAATTTATCAAATGAGATTAAAAATATTATTGATCGAAATGGTTTTGTTGAAAGTAAAAATCCAGAAGATCAATTTTGGTTATTGCATCATTTAATTCTAATAAGAGAGTTTTTAATTTTCTCACAAAATACTGTGCCAGAGTTTTTAGATCAAAATATTCAAAAAATTGGTAATAATTATAAAGGACTATTATTATCAAATAACTTTCTCCCATTATTTAATGGAACAAAAAACAGAGATACAACAGAATTTAACAAATTCCTAAAAGCTAAAAACTATAAATTTGATAAAAAAACTAAAACTCATTCTTATTTAATATCTAAAATTAAAAAGTTTGAAATTGCTCTAGATGCAAATGATCCGCCATCTGATCTAAATTCACAAAACTACCAAGCAGGTTGTTTGTCTTTTGAATTTATTTATAACGGAAAAAAAGTAATTTCAAATTGTGGGTCAGCTCATAATTTTCGCGGAGACTTGCCATTTCTAAGTCAAACTACAGCAGCACACTCTACACTAACAATTAACGATACATCTTCATGCTTGTTTCAAAAAAACCCATTAATCAGAACCTTTTATGGAAACTCTCTTATTCAAAAATTAAAAGTTTACAAAAAAGATCTCAATACTGATAAAGATACTATTTCTATAATCTCTGGTCATAATGGTTATCAAAAAAAATATAATGCCATGTATGAAAGAAAAATAGTTATTCATGAAAATGAAAACAAATTAACTGGTGAGGAGCTTGTTATTGTAGCAAAAAAAGATTTGGCTTTCCTAAATTTTTCTCTTCGTTTCCATATAACACCTGAAGGTAGGCTTATTCAAACCCAAGGAGGCGATATATTACTAAGTGTAGATAATCAAGGCTGGAAGTTTAAATCGTCACATTCAGTAAAAATTGAGGATAGTCTTTATTTTGCATCTTATGATAAAATTATAGAGTCAAAATGTATTTTAGTTGAGGGCACTCTTAAAGATAAAGTAAATAATATTAACTGGACTTTGGAAAAAACAAATTAATAGACTATAAGAAAACAACATAATGAATAAAATCACAAAAGCTCTAATTTCTGTTTCAGATAAGACAAACCTTGAAACCGTTTTAAAAGAATTAAAAAAATATAATGTTGAAATTATAAGCACAGGAGGAACTTTTAAATTTATAAAAGATAAAGGTTTTGAATGTACCGAAATTTCTAAATATACCAGCTCACCCGAAATTCTTGATGGAAGAGTTAAAACGCTTCATCCAAAAATTCATGGGGGGCTACTGGGAGATATTGATAAAAAAAGTCATCAAGATCAAATGAAAGAAGGTCAAATTGATCCTATCAATCTTGTAATTGTTAACCTTTACCCATTTGAAAATAAATTATTAGAAGGAAATTCATCTTTTGATCAAATGATTGAAAATATTGATATTGGAGGCCCTTCTATGCTTCGATCTTCTTCAAAAAATTTTAAACATGTAACTGTATTACCATCTCCAAAATATTATGAAGAGTTCTTGAGCGAACTTGATCAAAACCAAGGATCAACAAGTTTAGAATTTAGAAAAAAAATGTCAGCTATTACATTTAGTGAAACTGCTTACTATGATAGTCTAATATCAAATTGGATGTCAGAACAAAGTGGTATTAAATTTTTAGATAAAAAAACTATTCCTGGTAAAATCATTCAAAAGCTAAGATATGGTGAAAACCCACACCAAGAAAGCCGTGTTTTTGAAATTGTTAATGGTAAAAAAGGTTTCTCAAATTTAAATCAAATTCAGGGAAAAGAACTTAGTCATAATAACTACCTAGATTCATTTAATGCTTATTCATTGGTAAATGATTTTGATAAAAAAAATAAAATTTGTGCAATAATAAAACACAATAACCCATGTGGATGTGCTTCAAATAATGACGGTTTATTAGCATATCAAAATGCATTATCTGGAGACCCTATAAGTGCATTCGGAGGTGTAGTTGCATTCAATTATAATATTGATGAAAATATTGCTAATGAGATTATCAAAACCTTTTATGAAGTAATTCTAACCCCAGGGGTAAATGATGGGGCTAAAAAGATATTAACATCCAAAAAAAATCTTAGAGTCCTTGAATATGAGTTAGAAAAAAATGAACCATCACTTTCAGCAACATTCATGCAAAAAACTTTTCTTCTTCAAGATGAGAATTTTTCTTCTTTAACGAAAAACGATTTAAAAATTGTTACAAAATCAAAGCCATCTGATGTGGAGATTAATAATCTTTTATTTGCTAATCAAGTTTGCAAACATGTAAAATCTAATGCTATTGTTATTACTAAAGAAAACAAAACTCTTGGTATTGGAGCGGGACAAACTAGCAGGGTTGGCTCTTCAGAGATCGCTTGTAAAAACGCATCAAAATTTTTTCCAAATGAGATTTTAGGATCATCTGCTGCTTCAGATGCATTCTTCCCTTTTGCCGATGGTTTAGAAAACCTAATACAAGCTGGAGTTAAGTCTATAATTCAACCTGGCGGTTCTATTCGTGATCAAGAAGTAATCGATGCCGCTGACAAAGCAGGTATATCAATGGTATTTACAGGAATAAGAAATTTTAAACACTAACTTCATCAATCTTAGCTGCTAAAACAAAATCACTTTCTGCCAGACCATTTATTGCATGTGTAAAAATAACTATATTTGCGTAACCCCACCCAAACTTTAAGTCTGGATGATGATTTTCGCTTTCTGCAATTTGAGAAACTTTATTTATAAAATTTAAACTTTTTTCGAAATTTTCAAATTTAAAATCTTTTGATAAATAGAAATGACCTTTTTCATTCTTTTTTATATCCCAGTTATCTATCTTGGTTTTAAAATCATTAATTTGTTCTTCTGTAAAAGCTGGAATATCACCAGAGCAAGGAATGCATTTTTTTTTCGATAAATCACTCATTATAAAAACTTATTAAACCATTCTAAAACTTTTTTTGGTTGCTCTTCTTGTAAATAATGGCCACAATCTAGTCCTTCACCAACAACTTTTTGAGCACTATATTGTTGCCAAACATTTAATACATCGCCCCAAACTTTTCCAGTATCACTTCTTTCGCCCCATAAAACAAATATTGGACATCTAATTTTATTATTATTTTCAAAATCTACATTATCATGATCTAAATCACAAGACGGTGAAGCTCTATAATCCTCGCATGAAGCTCTAATAGTCTTATAATTAAAACATTTCACATACTCATCAAAAGTATCTTTGCAAAATTCTAAAGTTGCTCCTCTTTTGGATAACTTCTTTTCCATATAATACTTTGCTGGTACGGAAGATAATAATTTTTCTGGCAAATCATATGGTTGCATCATTAGCAACCAATGCCACTTTGACATTGCCCAATTTTTCTTTTGTACAGTCCAAATATGTCTATTTGGCATGATATCAAATATTCCTACTTTTATTATTTTATCTGGAAAATCTAGACACATTCTATGAGATGTTCTTGCTCCTCTATCATGGCCTACTAATTTAAAATTTTCAAAACCCAATTGTTTCATCAAAAACACTTGATCTGTTGCCATTGCTTTAAAAGAATAGTTAATATGATTTTCTCCTCCATTTTCAGGCCCTATACTTTCACCATATCCTCGCAGGTCAGATGCAACGACATAAAATTTTTCTTTCAGTTCATCTACAACTTTATGCCAAGTAACATGAGACATTGGATTTCCATGAAGCAATAATAATGGCTCACCTTTACCTCCATGTCTAAAAACAATCTTGGCCTCACCAAATCCTTGATCTTTAATATTAATTGACTCTTTTTTAAATCCTGAGAACATTATTTTTTTGGAGCGGGTGAAGGGAATTGAACCCACGACCTAAACGTTGGCAACGTTTCGCTCTACCACTGAGCTACACCCGCTTTTATATTTTTTAAATTATTATTTATGTTAAAGTTTTTCAATAGATAAATTATGAAAAAAAAATTTAATCAATCTAATCTACCAACAGAAATACCTGTTTTTCCATTAAGTAGTGCAATATTTTTTCCAAAGACTTTATTACCCTTAAATATTTTTGAGCCAAGATACAAACAAATGACCGAGCATGCTATTAAAAGCAATAAATTGATTGGCATGGTTCAATCTAATCAAAAAACTAATCCAAAAGGATTGCCCGAGGTTTACAAAGTAGGTTGTGTAGGCTTTATAGAATATTATTCAAGCACACCAGATGGCCGTTATTTGATTAATTTAAAAGGCATATCTCGTTTTAAAATTAAAAAAGAAATTAATACAAATAATTTATACCGTAAATTTTTAGTTAATTATGATGATTTTAAAAATGATTTACATCAAGAAACTAATATTAAAATAAACACCATCGACCTAATTGAAAAAACCAAAAAACTTTTTGAAAAAAATCAACTTTCTACAGATTGGAAAATAGTAGAAAAAGTAGAACCTGCACAGTTAATTAACTCACTATCAATGATTTGCCCTTTTACAATAAGTGAGAAACAAAGATTATTAGAAACAACTGATCTAAAAGATCGTAATGAAATATTAAATCAAATTATAAATTTTTATATTTTAGGAAACAACGAAGAAGAAAATAGAAATATTCATTAATGAAATTTGATAAAGAGTTATTAAAAATAATTGTATGTCCACTTTCAAAAGAAAGATTAATTTACGATGAAAAAAAAGAATGTTTAATTGCTAAAAGTTCAAAATTATCTTACCCAATTAAAAATGGAATTCCTATAATGATAATTGAAGAAGCAAAAAAAATAGATTAGCTTTTGTTCATGGAGTCAAAAAACTCAGGATTGTTTTTTGTTTCTCTTAATTTTCCAATTAAAAACTCAATTGCATCCATTGAGCCCATGGGATTAATAATTCTTCTAAGAACATTCATTTTAGACAATTCATCTTTAGCAAATAAAAGTTCTTCTTTTCTCGTTCCTGACTTGGCAACATCAATCGCAGGATAAGTTCTTTTATCAGCAACTTTTCTATCTAAAACAACTTCAGAATTACCCGTACCCTTAAATTCTTCAAAAATTACCTCATCCATTCTTGACCCTGTCTCAATTAAAGCCGTAGAAATTATTGTTAAAGATCCACCTTCTTCAATATTTCTCGCGGCACCAAAAAACCTTTTAGGTCTTTGCAATGCGTTTGCATCCACTCCTCCAGTTAAAACTTTTCCTGAACTTGGAACAACTGCATTATAAGCTCTTCCTAGTCTTGTAATAGAGTCTAGAAGTATAACTACATCTTTTTTGTGTTCACAAAGTCTTTTTGCTTTCTCTATAACCATTTCAGCAACTTGTACGTGTCTTTGTGCAGGCTCATCAAAAGTTGAACTTACAACTTCTCCTTTCACTGTTCTTTGCATGTCTGTAACTTCTTCTGGTCTTTCATCGATTAATAAAACTATTAAATAAATCTCTGGATGGTTAGCTGTAATTGAGTTCGCAATATTTTGTAAAATTACCGTTTTCCCGGTTCTTGGCGGCGCTACAATTAAAGACCTTTGACCTTTTCCTATTGGAGCTACTAAATCAATAACTCTAGCTGTCACATCAGTCTTTTTTTCTGTTTTGGTTTTTTCTATTTCAAGTTTAATTTTTTCATCTGGATACAATGGCGTTAAATTATCAAAATTAATTTTATGTTTTGCTTTTTCAGGATCTTCAAAATTAATTTTATTAACTTTTAATAAGGCAAAATATCTTTCTTGATCTTTTGGTGCTCTTATTTCTCCTTCTACTGTATCACCTTTCCTTAAACCAAATCTTCTTATTTGACTTGGGCTTACATAAATATCATCTGGTCCAGGCAAATAATTTGACTCCATAGCTCTTAAAAATCCAAAACCATCTTGTAATGTTTCTAAAACCCCTGTGGCGGTAATTTGTTCCCCTTTTTCTGCAAGTTTTTTAAGGATTGCAAATAAGATTTCTTGTTTTCTTAAAGTGCTTGGATTTTCAATGCCAATTTTTTCTGCTTCAGAAATTAAATCTGCTGGTGATTTGTCTTTTAGTTCTTGTAGATTCATAATGGAAATTTTTTAGTGGAAACTTTTTATAACTAATTTTAATTAATTTTGCAATATTTATATAATAAAGATGGAATTCTAAATAATAATATAAGTATTTAAGTTAGTTTTATTAGTAGACAAGGTTAATATTGGGGTTAATTACTTAATAAGATCTTATACAATTTTATAAACATATATTTTGAGGAAAATTATAACTATTTAACAATTATTAACTTAATTAAATTAATTATAATAAAATTATCAAATCTAATAAAAATTTACTAATAATGTAATAATTATGAATAAATTTTATATTTTGATAAATCTATTGATATAAAATTGTTATAATAACTTTATAAACATATTTATGAACAAGACTTTTAATTTTTTTTTAGTGTCAGACTCTACTGGCGAAACATTAGATAGAATATATTTAGCTTTAAAAGCTCAATTTCCAAACAATAATTATAAAATCCATCATTTTGCATTTATGCGAACGACAACTCAAACAGCAACTTTAATCGAAGCATGTCGTAAATCTGAAAACCCCATCATTTTATATACCTTAGTAGAAAAGCAAACTACTAATCATATAATTAATGAGTGTAAAACTTATAATATTCCATGTTTTGGATTATTAGATTATTTAATTCCTCAGTTTGAAAGAATTTTTTCACAAAAAGCTACTCTGAAACCAAGTGGGCAACACGAGTTAAATAAAGAATATTATAAAAAGATTGAGGCAATGCAGTTTACTTTGCAACATGACGATGGTCAAAGATTAGATACAGCTGTAGATGCTGATATAATTATTTTAGGCGTTAGTAGAACAAGTAAAACTCCAACATCAATTTATTTAGGCGAGAGAGGTTTTAAAGTTTCAAATATACCATTAGTTCCGCATCAAACACTACCAGGAAATATTTTTAAATCTAAAGCTATTAAAGTTGGATTGACTATTGATCCTACAAGATTATTTGATGTAAGAAAAACAAGAGTTAATATTTTAAATGACAAACAATCATCTACTTATATTAATATTGAAGCAATTCAGGAAGAAATTAATGAGTCTAAAAAGATGTTTTTAACAAATAAAATACCTACTATTGATGTTACCAGAAAATCTGTTGAGGAAACTGCAGCCTCAATAATAAAAATTGTAGAAATAGAAATAGAAAAAAGAGATGGCCAATAAAGTCATTTTAGCCTCTAGCAGTGAAATTAGGTTAAAAATTCTCAAAGATAATCATTTTGAAGTAATTCAAGAATCGCCCGGGGTAGATGAAGATGAAGTAAAAATATCGTTGATCCAGAATGGGGCCACTTGTTTACAAATAGCGAAAAACCTTGCAGAGCTAAAAGCTAATAGAATTAGTGCAAGATTTCCTAGCGAGGTAGTTATTGGCGCTGATCAGGTTATGGAACTCAATGGAAAAAATTATAGTAAACCAAAAAACAAAGATGAAGCTAGGGAGATACTTAATTTACTTAATAACAATAAACATTACTTGCATTCAGCGGTATGTGTATCTAGAGGCGGTAGTATGATTTTTAACTTTCATGAAAGTTGTTTATTAAAAGTAAAGAATTTAAATAATAATGAAATTAACGAATATATTGAAAGGTTAGACTTAGAAAAAATGTTAAAGTATGGTGTATACCAAATTGAAGCTGGTGGCTTAGATCTGTTTGATGAAATTCATGATGATATGGAAGCTATAATGGGGTTGCCAATGAAACAACTAAAACCATATTTACATAATCTTAAATGAAAAAATATTTAGTTATTGGAAATCCTATAGAGCATTCTTTGTCTCCTCAATTACATAATTACTGGTTAAAAAAGAATAATATTCAAGGTATTTATAATAAAAAATTATTAGAAGAGAATGACGTTGGTGCTTACTTAAAATCTAATCAAGAAATTATTGCTGGAATCAATGTTACTGTCCCTTTTAAAAAAATTGTCATTAATCATTGTGATCAACTAAGTAAATTGGCATCAAGTTCTCAATCGGTTAATACAATATCTTTCAGAGATGGCAAAATTATAGGCGATAACACTGATATATATGGTTTTGAACAATCTCTTAAGGATATCAAATTTAATGGTTTAAATAAAAAAGCTTTGATTTTAGGTGCAGGGGGAGTGGTTTCTTCAGTAATAATTGCTTTAAATAATTTAGGCTTAAAAAATATTATTATTAGTAATCGTACTAAAGATAAGGCAGACGCTCTGGCAAAAGAATATAATTTAATTGTTGAGGATTGGGGTCAAAATGTTGATTTTGATATAATCATTAATTGTACAAGTGTTGGTCTTAACAAAGAGGATGATTTAGGTTTAAATTTTTCAAATATAAAAAATAAAATTTTTTATGACATTATTTATAAACCAAAAACCAACTTTCTTATTGAAGCTGAAAAGTCTGGTAATCAAATTTTAGATGGTAAAATGATGTTTTTATATCAAGCTCAAAAAGCTTTTGAAATTTGGCATGGTATTAAGCCAGAGATTAATAATGAGGTTAAAGATTTATTAAATGATTAGAATAGCGGTTTTGGGTGAAATAGGATCTGGAAAATCATATTTCGCTAAACAATTAAAAATCCCATTATTTAATGCAGATGAGGTTGTTTCAGTTTTATATAAAAAAAGTAGACCTTTGTTTATTAGGTTAAAAAAGCTTTTTCCAAAGTATATTAATAGTTTTCCAATACAGAAGAATGAATTAATAAAAATCATAAGTCAAAATTCAGTAAATTTAAAAAAAATTATTAAGATAGTACATCCTTTGGTTAGAAAAGAGATGAATATATTTTTAAAAAAAAATAAGAATAAAAAAGCTGTTGTCTTAGATATTCCGCTTTATTTAGAAAATAAATTGAATTTAAAAACAGATATATTGATATTTATAGACTCTAACAAAAAAGCAATGATGAATAGATTAAAGCTTAGAAAAAATTTTAATATAAAAACTTATAAATTGTTAAAATCGCTACAAATGCCAATTGTGGAAAAAAGAAACCAAGCAGATTTTGTGGTTAAAAATAATTTTAATAGTGTAAAAATTAGAAAAGCAGCTAAGATTTTATTAGATAAAATTGTTATATGAAAGAAGTTTTATTAGATACAGAAACAACTGGTCTTTCATCAGTTAATGATAAAATTATTGAGATAGCTTGTATTGAAATTCAAGATCATATTCCTACTGGTAAAAAGTTTCATGTTTTTCTAAATCCTCAAATGGATATATCACAAGGGGCATATGATACTCATGGGATATCCAAAGAGTTTTTAAGTGATAAACCAAAGTTTAAAGATGTAGCTAAAGATTTTGTAAAATTTATCAAAAATAAACGTTTAATCATACACAACGCAGAGTTTGATCTAGCTTTCTTAAATAAAGAATTAAAAGAAGTAGCTGAAGAACTAATATCTAAAGATCAAGTTATTGATACACTTAATGTTGCAAGAGAAAAATTTCCTGGTGCACAAAACAGCTTAGATGCATTATGTAAAAGATTTAAAATTGATAATTCTAGAAGGCAAAAACACTCAGCACTTTTAGACTGTGAGTTATTAGCTAGAGTGTATATTGAATTATTTGAAAAAAAAGAACCTACTTTTGAATTTAGCAATGATGATGCAGATGAGATTATTAAGAATGTAAAAAGCATAAAAGACAGAAAGCAGATTATTGTAGAAATTACTGATGAAGATAAAAAATTACATCAGGATTTTTTAAAGAAAAATTTACCTAAATCGATAATGATTAATTAGTAAATTGTTGTTTATAGAGTTCTTCAAAATTGACTTCTTTATTAAAATTAAAGTTTTTAAACCCAGATTTTTGGAATAATGAAGTTATAACATCTTTCATATCTTGAAAATGTTCATCTGGTATTTTCACTAAGATAGTTTTTTTTATCTCTTCTGCATCCATTTTAGGATCAGTTAGTTTAAAGACTATGGACATACATGCCTCTGCATGAATTTTATTTTGTACTGTATCTGGTGCTTCTAAAAGGAATCTACAGTTTAATTCGATTAAATTATTTTTATAAGGATTGCTGTTGATATCAAGTTTTGTAGAATAGGACCCTAAGTTTTGAGCGGCATCTACAAAGCTATCAGGAGTTGGAATTTCAAAAGAGATATCTTTGATATATTTTGCTACTACTTCATATTTCTTTTCATTATTGTTTATCTCGGTCATCGATTTCCTCCGCTTCTATTTCTATAGTGTTTTTATTATTTGTATAATTTTTATTAATATTTCTTTCATTTATAAATAATTTTAGAATAATATTTCTTGTAAAAGGGATTAAAAGTAATGTTCCAATTGCGTCAGTAATAAATCCTGGAATAATTAAAAATATTGCAGCAATAATTAAGCAAAATCCGCTTAAGATTTCATTAAAAGGAGTTTGTTCATTGCGAATGCTATTTACGGCTGAGTATAATGTTGAAATTCCCTGGAGTTTTACGAAATAAAGTCCAGCTGCTGCAGTCAATAAAGTTGCTAGTATGGTATTGAAAGCACCAATAATAGTACCTATCTTTATCATAAAATAGATCTCTATTAATGGAATTATTATTAAAAATAGTATTGTAAATTGCATTTAATATTGAAATAATTACTTTTATAGGAATTACAAGAATGAGCGAAAATTTTGGTTATATAGATATTATTTTACTCGCAATTATGGCGGGTTTCATACTTTTAAGGCTGAGAAGTACACTTGGAAAAGGTGCAGACAATATGCCAATGAAAGCAAGATTTACACAATCTCAACCCAATGAAGATTTTGTAAAACCGATAATTCAGGATGAAATAAAACCAGATCCAACTAAATTTGATGAAACAACTTTTATAAAAGGCGCAGAGGCTGCATATGAAATTATTATAAATGCTTTTGCCAATGGGGATCGTAAAACTTTAAAACCTCTTTTAACAAAAGAATTATATAAAAGTTTTGATGATGTAATAAAAGAAAGAGCTGAAAAAAATATTACATCAGAAATGACATTTATTGGAATAAAAGAACTTAAGGTACTTAATGTTAATTCTGAAGGCAGTTTATATAAAGTTAAAACTAAAATTGTAAGTGAAATAGTGAATTGCTTAAAAAATGATAAGGGTGAAGTCATTGAAGGCGATCCTGAAAAAATAAAACTCGTTACAGATGTTTGGGTATTTGAAAAAGATCTAAAAAACAACAATCCAACTTGGTATTTAACAGAGTTATCAAGTGAAGAAGAAACTAAGCATTAAGCCTACAGAGCAAGATTTACAAGATTGGGCTACATTTGTTAAAAATATTGAGAACATTGAAGACAAAGATGCTCCGATAGATAATTCATCCTTAGATCGGAATAGAAATTTATTTGATATTAGAAAAGATCTTCATGGTTTAAAGATGCATGAAGCATTAGAAGTGGTATCAAATACAATCCATCATGCACTTGAAAACAAATATAGAAAAATTCTTTTTATTACTGGAAAAGGCTTACATTCTAATAATGAACAGGATCCATACGCATCTAAAGATTTAAGCTTATTAAGGTATGCTGTACCAGAACATATTAATAATAATTTTTCTGAGTATTTAATTAAAATTGAAGAAAGCCCTATTAAACTTGGTGGTTCGGGTTCTATAATTGTTTTTCTAAAAAAATTATAAAATAAATTTAGATAAATCTTTATCTTTAGCAATATCGCCTAAATGTTTTTCAACATAAGCTTTGTCAATTTTTATTTTTTCGCCACCTTTATCGGGAGCATCAAAGCTAATTTCATCAAGAATTTTTTCTAAAATAGTATGTAATCTTCTTGCACCGATATTTTCAATGGTAGAATTAATGTGTGTTGAGATATCTGCAATTGCATCTATTGCATCATCTGTAAATTCAAGTGTTACATTTTCTGTACCAAGTAATGCAGTGTATTGCTTAATTAGACTGTTATCTGGTTCCTTTAATATTTTTATAAAATCATCTTTAGTTAATGCATCCAGCTCAACTCGTATTGGTAGTCTTCCTTGAAGTTCTGGCAATAAATCAGAGGGCTTTGCTAATTGAAATGCACCAGAAGCTATAAACAAGATGTGATCAGTTTTAATTGGACCATGTTTAGTATTAACTGTTGTTCCTTCAATTAGAGGTAATAAATCTCTTTGTACCCCTTCTCTTGAAACATCGGCTCCACTTCTTCCGTCAGATCGAGCAGAAACTTTATCAATTTCATCTAAAAAGACGATACCATTATTTTCAGTTGCAAATTTAGCTTCTTTTAAAACTTGATCGTTATCCATCAATTTTTCAGACTCTTCTTGGATAAGGTATTCATATGAATCTTTTACAGTCATTTTTTTCTTTTTCTTTTTAGTCATACTTTTTCCAAAAATATCTCCAATACTTACCATTCCAACACTTCCTTGCATTCCTGGAATTTCAAATGATGGCATTGTAGGGCTGTCTTGAACTGAAATTTCAATTTCATTATTATCTAAATCCCCTGCCCTTAATCTCTTTCTGTAACTTTCTTTTGTTGCGCTACTTGCATTTTTTCCAACTAATACTTCCAAGACCCTCTCTTCAGCTGCTAATTGAGCTTTTGCTAAAACTTCTTTACGTTTTTTTTCTTTAACAAGAGCAATTGAAATTTCGATTAAATCTCTAATAATTTGTTCAACATCTTTTCCAACATAACCCACTTCTGTAAATTTTGTTGCTTCAACTTTAATAAAAGGAGCTTCTGCTAATTTTGATAATCTTCTAGAGATTTCAGTTTTGCCAACTCCTGTTGGTCCAATCATTAGTATATTTTTTGGTAGCACTTCTTCACGAATTTCATCTGGGAGTTCTTGTCTTCTCCATCTATTTCTTAGTGCTATAGCCACTGCTCTCTTTGCTTGTGCTTGTCCAATGACAAAACGATCAAGTTCTGAAACAATCTCTCTAGGCGAGAACGAAACAATTTTTTGGTTTTCTTCCATTAAAGTTTTTCGACTGTAATATTGTGATTGGTGAACACACAAATATCTGCAGCAATTTCTATAGATTTTTTTGCAACATCCTCTGCTGTTTTATTTGGATCTTCAATCATAGCTCGTGCAGCAGCTAATGCATAATTACCACCTGACCCAATTGCTATAATTCCATGTTCTGGTTCTAATACATCGCCATTACCACTTATAATAAAACTATTATCTTTATCAGCAACTGCCATTAACGCTTCTAAA
Source organism: Candidatus Pelagibacteraceae bacterium (assembly GCA_038133865.1). Classification (GTDB taxonomy): domain Bacteria; phylum Pseudomonadota; class Alphaproteobacteria; order Pelagibacterales; family Pelagibacteraceae; genus HIMB114. The sequence goes on along the minus strand of JAYPUB010000011.1, from coordinate 10,912 downwards.
CGTCTTAAATATTTATCTGTTCTCCAATCTTTAGCCAATTCAACAGCTGCTCTTGTGAGCTGACCACCATGCTTTTCAAGTTTCGCTTCTAATCTTTCAAATAATGTGAATGCATCTGCAGTTGATCCAGCAAAACCTGCAATAACATTTCTTTTTTCAATTTTTCTAACTTTTTTGGCAGTGCTTTTCATTACAGTATTGCCAATACTTACTTGTCCGTCACCAGCAACGACTACATCTTTACCTTTTCTTATGAGAACAATAGTTGTTCCATGCCAATCTAATACGTCTTTATTTTGCTTCATTTTCAATATATGTGGTTATTATCCCATTATCTTCAAGGTGTTAATTTAATTCTTAATGAGGTAAATAATTTAATAAATTATGAGAAAAGGATCCATTAACAGAAAAACTAAAGAAACTTCTATTAAAGTTGAAGTCAATTTAGACGGCACAGGCAAGTCAAATATCAAAACTGGCATTGGTTTTTTGGATCATATGATGGAACAAATTGCTAAGCATTCTTTAATCGATATCAATCTAGAAGCAAAAGGAGACTTGCACATCGATCTTCATCACACTACCGAAGATAGCGGTATTGCTTTTGGGGAAGCTTTAAAAGAAGCATTAGGTGATAAAAAAGGAATTAAAAGGTATGCAAGTGCTACTATACCAATGGATGAAACGTTAAGTCGTGTTTCTCTGGACTTATCAAATCGCCCTTATTTAGTATGGAATGTAAAACTTGCTGTAGAAAAACTTGGCGAGATGGATACTGAATTATTTAAAGAATGGTATCACGCATTTTCACAAAGCGCAGGTATCACATTGCATGTTGAAAATATTTATGGTGATAACTCTCACCATATTATAGAGTCTTGTTATAAAGGTTTAGCTAGGGCTTTAAGAGAAGCTGTTACAGTTGATCCCAGAGCTGAAAATATTATACCATCGACCAAAGGTACTATCTAGTAATTAATGAAAATAGCTATCATTGATTATGAGTCTGGCAATTTAAAGTCAGTCTCAAAAGCAGTTGAATTAGCTTCAAATAATATTTTAAATAAATCTGATGTTAAAATTATTAATTCAGCAAATGAATTAAAAAATTTTGACAAAATAGTTCTACCAGGCCAGGGGTCATTTAAACAATGCTATCAATCTCTTTTATCAATTGACGGTATTATAGATGAGTTAACCAATGTTATTTTAGATAAACAAAAACCAATTTTAGGTATTTGTGTTGGTATGCAATTATTTTCTTCATTTGGAGAAGAAGACGGAGGTAGCAAAGGTTTTGATTGGATAAAGGGTAAAGTAAAAAAAATTAGCTTAACAGATAAAAATTTAAAATTACCTCATATGGGATGGAATAATATTAATATTGATGAAAAATCAAAATTACTTTCAGGAATTGAAAATAAAAGTCATTTTTATTTTGTACATAGCTTTGCTTTTGATGTTGAGAATAATGAATTTGTTTCTGCTACAACTAATTATTCAACAGAAATTGTATCAGCAGTTGAAAAAGATAATATTTTTGGGACTCAATTTCACCCAGAAAAAAGTCAAGCAAAAGGGATTAAGGTATTAGAAAATTTTATTAATATATGATTTTTTATGTATAATTTTTTCATTACAAAATTATTTAAAATTAAAATTTTTAAAAGATTTTTCATTTCTTTAAGCGTCAGATTATTTAAAATTATGAATATCAATAGAGGTTACTTTAAAGTAAATTGTTTTAGTATGTATTTAGATTATCTAGATCCAATTGATAGGCAAATAATACTATTCCAAAAATATGAAGAAGATATTTTTAATTTTTTTGAAAAGGAAATTTCTAAATTTAGACCAGACATCTTCTTAGATATTGGTGCAAATTGTGGTTATTATTCGTTTATGTTTGGTCAAGTATTCAAGAATTTAAAAATTTTATCTTTCGAGCCAAATTCTGATGCATACTCCAAATTAAAGAACACTAAATTAAAAAATCCTTCTTTGTTTAAATATGTAAAAATTCATAATTATGGTCTTTCGAATAAAAATTTTGAGGCTGATATCTATACTAAAATAAAATTTGGATATTATCAGACAGGAGGTTCTAGTATCACTAACATAACAAAAAATAATAAATCTGTTGGTATAGTTGGCCGTGGAAAATTTTTTAAGGGGGATGATAAATTATTTCTAAAAAAAAAAAAATTAGCTATCAAAATAGATGTTGAACGTCATGAATATGAAGTTTTAGATGGTATTAAAAATATTTTGCTCAATAATCAATGTATATTGGTTATAGAAATTATGCCAAGTAAATTTAAATCTACAAATTATTTTTTAATAAAGAATAATTTTAAAAAAATAAAATCATTTAAAGAAAACAATTACTTTTATAAAAATTTTATATGATTATTTACCCGGCTATAGATCTTCAAGATGGAAAATGTGTAAGACTAACCAAAGGTGATTTTGAACAACAAACAGTTTATTCAAGGTCTCCAATTGAACAAGCAAAAGCTTTTGAGGATAAAGGCTTTGAATTTTTGCATGTAGTTGATCTTGATCGAACAATTGATAAAGAAAAATCAAATTTAAAAACAATTAAGGAAATTATTCAAAGCACTGGTTTAAAAGTTCAGGTTGGTGGTGGATTAAGGACAAAAGATACTGTTGAAGAAGTAATTGATCTTGGAGTTGAAAATGTAGTGATGGGAACTGCAGCAGTTAATGATCCGGATTTATTAATTGAAATATCCCAAAAATATAAAAATAAAATTTCAGTAGGCCTTGATGTCAGAGACAAAATGATTGCTTTAAAGGGGTGGAAAGATCAAACAGAAATTTCATGTTTTGATTTTTTGGAAACTATTAAAAACCTACCTTTAAAAAGTATCATTTTTACTGATATTAACAAAGACGGAATGAAACAAGGGATTAATATTGAAGATACTCTAAAGATGGCCGAAAGTTCAAATATCCCAGTAACAGCATCAGGTGGAGTATCAAGTATTGATGATATTAAACTGATAAAGTCTAAAAAGAAAATTTCTGGTGTGGTTGTAGGAAAAGCAATTTATGATGGTCTAATTGATCTAAATGAATTGGTAAAATTTAATGCTTAAAAATAGAATTATACCTTGTTTGGATGTTAAAGATGGAAGAGTGGTAAAAGGGATTAACTTTGTTGATCTTATAGATGCAGGAGATCCTGTAGAACAAGCTTCGGTTTATAATAAGAATGGTGCTGATGAAATTTGTTTCTTAGATATTACAGCATCTAGCGACAAAAGAGATATTTTATTAGATACGGTTAAAAAAACTGCCGAGTGTTGTTTTGTGCCTTTAACAGTTGGTGGTGGTGTTAGATCAATTCAAGATATTAGAAAACTTTTATTAGCTGGTGCAGATAAAGTTTCTATTAATACTGCAGCAATTAAAAATCCTGAGTTAATAAAAGAAAGTTCAAATAAATTTGGATCTCAATGTATTGTCGTTGCCATAGATGCAAAAAAAATTGCAGATAATAAATGGACCGTGTTTACTCATGGCGGAAGAGAAGCAACAGAGCTTGATGCTGTTGAGTTTGCTAAGTTAGCCGAAAAAAATGGCGCCGGAGAAATTTTATTAACTTCTATGGACAGAGATGGAACTAAAGAGGGCTATGATATTGAATTAACAAAAAAAATATCAAGTAGTTTAAATATTCCAGTTATTGCATCAGGTGGAGTTGGTAATCTTGAGCACTTAAAAGATGGTATTTTAGATGGTGGTGCAAGCGCGGTATTAGCTGCATCTATATTTCACTTTGGGGAATATTCAATTCAAGAGGCAAAAGAGTATTTAAAAAAAGAAAATGTTCCTGTAAGACTATAGTATGTTTGAAGTCTTAGAAGGTTTAATTAAAACAATTCGTGAAAGAAAAAACTCATCAGAGCATGAGTCTTATACAAAGAAATTATTAGATAATAATAATCTTTGTCGTGAGAAGGTTATGGAAGAAATTAAAGAACTTATTGATGCATTAAATAAGAAGAAAAATGAAGTGCATGAAGCAGCTGATGTAATGTATCATATTTTAGTTTTGTTAGAGGCCAACAATGTCAAAGTCGAAGATGTAATGAATGAATTAAAGAAAAGAGAAGGTGTGTCTGGTCTTGTCGAAAAAGCGAACAGAAAAATATAATGAGTTACGACACAAATAATATCTTTGCAAAAATATTAAGAGGAGAAATTCCATGCGATAAAGTTTATGAAAATGATCACGCTTTGGCATTTAATGATATTAGCCCACAAGCTAAAGTGCATGTTTTAGTAATACCAAAAGGTGCTTACACTGATGTTGATGATTTTTCTAAAAATGCTTCTAAAGATGAAATTGCTTCATTAATGCAAGCTGTAGCTGAGGTTTGTAAAATCACCAAAGTATCTTTAACTGAGGGTGGAAATGGTTTTAGATTAATTGCAAATACTGGCTCTGATGGCAGCCAAGAAGTTCCACATTTTCATTATCATATTATGGGTGGCGAACCTATGGGTCTAAGAGGTTTAAGAAAAAATTAAAATAGCTAATGAATATACAAAGATATTTTTTAGATATAAATTCTAAAATGGATTTGATTCCATCAGAATGTGGTATTGCAGGTTTAGTGATTGAGGAAAATGATAAATCTGATCCTCAATACTGCAAGTTCCTATATCAAAAAATTGGTGAAGAATTTCATTGGAAAGACAGATTGACTTGGACTCTGCAACAATGGGAGACATATTTAAAACAAAAAAAACTAAAATTTTTTACAGCAAAAATAGGTAATGATGTTGCTGGTTTTTATGAATATTTAAATCATGAAGATCAGAAAGAAGTTGAGCTAACCTACATGGGTATTTTTAAAGAATATTTTGGAAAAAAACTAGGAGGATATTTATTAACTCATGCACTAAGATCTGGCTGGTCTCACAATCCAAAAAGGATTTGGGTACACACATGTACCTTGGATCATCCTAATGCTCTAAGAAATTATATAGCAAGAGGTATGAATATTTTTAAAAAAGAAAAAGTAGAAATTTAGAAGCTGTAATTTGGTAAAATAAACTTTTCATTTAATTCTGTATTTATTTTTGGATTTAAAATTATAAATTTAACTAGTTCTTGATTATAACTAATAGTTTCCCACCCTTTTAAAACTTTAGAATTTTTATTAAAAAATATTTTTGTCATTATTCCACCCTCTGTTTTCAATTCATAAAAGTAATCAGAGGATGTTTCATTAATTTTGTCTTGTTCAATGAGTTTTAAGTTTTCGAGAAGTTTATTTTTATGAAGAATTATATGAAAAGCAGAGTTTTGAACTGGATATCTGTATGATCTTTTAAATTTATGTTTGATGATATATAGACTATTATTTTTAACTATAATTTCTTTTCCTTCATCTCCTTCATAGATACACTTTAGGTTACCAGGAAAAACTAAGAAACATTTGCCTTGTTCATTTTGATCACTGGTTTTTTGCTCAAAATTAAAAGTAATATTTTGTGTTTCATTTAATTTTTTTATTATTTCATCAGTTATATTTGCAAGAATTATATTAGAGTAAAAAAAAGCTATAAAAAAAAATATCAGAAATTTCATTAAGGATAAATTTCTCTTTTACCCGTGTGATTTGCTGGACTTATAATTTTTGCTTCTTCCATTTGGTCGATAATTCTTGCAGCTCTATTATAGCCTATTTGTAATTTTCTTTGTAAAAAACTAGTTGATGCTTTGCCTTCTGCTTTAATTAGAGATACTGCTTGATCAAATAACTCATCTTTTTCTAATGATTCCATATTATCATTGTCTAGGTTCTCATTATCTTCAATTTTAGTAATATCATCAATGTAAGTTGGCGAACCTTGAGATCTTAAAAAAGTACTGACTTTTTCTATTTCAGAGTCTGAAACAAATGGACCGTGTATTCTAACCATTCTACTCGCTGAAGACATAAACAGCATGTCACCTTTACCTAAAAGTTGTTCAGCTCCCTGTTCACCGAGAATGGTTCGGCTATCTATTTTAGAGGTGACTTGAAATGAAATTCTCGTTGGAAAATTTGCTTTAATGGTACCGGTAATCACATCTACACTTGGTCGTTGCGTCGCCATTATAATATGAATTCCAGCGGCTCTTGCCATTTGAGCTAGTCTTTGAATATAGTTTTCGACCTGTTTTCCCGAAACCATCATTAAATCTGCCATTTCATCAACAACTACAATAATGTAAGGCATTACTTTTTTACCTTCTTTTTTTGCCTTATCATTAAATCCAGAAATATTTCTAACACCTTCCTCTGTCATTTTTCGATATCGAGTTTCCATTTCTCTAACAGTCCACTTTAATGCTGAAGTGGCTTTTTTTGGTTCAGTGATTACAGGAGAAAGTAAATGAGGTATGCCTTGATAAACAGAGAGTTCTAACATTTTTGGGTCTATCAAAATTAATTTACAAGTTTCTGGAGTATGTTTGTAAAGCACTGATAATATTAAAGTATTAATACAAACTGATTTTCCAGATCCAGTTGTTCCAGCAATTAGTAAATGTGGCATGCTAACAAGGTCACCTACAATTGGGTATCCTGCAATTGTTTTTCCTAATGTGATTGGGATACTAATATTTGTATTTGCAAATTCTTTACTTTCAATAATTTCTCGATAATTAACTGGATCAATTTCTTTATTTGGAATTTCAATTCCGATTGTATTCTTACCCGGCACTGGAGCAATCCTTGTTGAAATGGAGCTTGTACTTCTAGCGATATCATCTGTAAGATTTACAATTTTAGAAGTTTTGATTCCTGCAGCAGGTTCAAATTCATATAATGTTACTACTGGACCTGGACTAACTTTTTTAATTTTGCCCATAATTCCAAAATCAAGTAAAGTATTTTCTAAAAATTTTGATAGTTCTTTATGATCATCTGTTAAACCGTCGATGTTTTTAATACTTTTAGATTGATTTAAAAAATTCGTTGGAGGCAATTTATATTGTCCTGATCTAAAAGTGTTTTCTTTTGAATCTAAAGGAAGATTGGCCTGAGTTTCCATTGGTTTTGGTTTAAAACTTTTGTTAATTGTTGGAATAAGTTCTTCCGTTACCTCTTCTGGAGTTGAATGATCAATAGTTCCTGCTTTTTTAAAAATAGTTTTTAAAAATTTAAATGGTGAAATTAATACTATTACTGTATTTTTAAAAATAATTATCCATTGCGAAAAATTTAAACCAAGACTTAAAATAAAAAATACTGATCCTAAACTAATTGATGAATATGCAAAAATTTTATTATAATTGTAAAAGTCCAAAGGTATAAAACTAATTAAATAGCTCCCTAAAAAACCCCCGTTCCCATTATCAGGTAACCAGTAATTTTGATCTAACAAAATTTTTAATCCAAAAGTAAAAAGGCATAAATAAATAACTATAAATAGAAATTTAAATGTAATATTTGAAATTGTTTTTTTTATAATTATCAGCCAGCTCCAAACAAAAAGATTTAAAAAGACTAAAAAACAGGAAATGCCAAAAGCTTGTAATAAAAAATCTGATATATAAAAACTATAATTTAGTAAAAAAAACTCTTCTGTTTCACCAGGAGTTCTTAATGTTGCATTTTCTGGCGAGTAAGTAATAACTGAATAAAGGTAGAATATTGAAAATGTTAAGATTACGAGACCTGAAACCTCTATTAGTCTAAGTTTTAAAAAATCTAGTACTTTTTGTAGCATATATAAAAATTAACGAATCAACCTTTGTTACTTTTTAACATTTTTTGTAAGATTGATAAAAAATGGATAAAAAAATTATTCAGAAAATTGGGATTATTGGCGATGGATTAACAGGAAACCTAGTAGCTATTGCCTTATTTAAGCTTGGTTATCCTATAGAAATAGTCGTGAAAAGAGGTTTTAAGCCAAAAGCTTCTGTTGCTTCTATATCAATTTCAAATGATAGTTTTAAGTTTTTAAATAAATTAAAATTAAAAAATTTAGAAAAGATTAGTAATCCGATCAATACGATTAAGCTGTATGAAAACCATAAAGATTATTTAGATCCAGATAGTATTTTTTATAATAAGACAAAAAAAATTCCTTTGAGTTTTATTGTTTTAAAAGACAAACTTTACCAGGAACTTTCCCGAGAAATTAAAAACTTAAATATTAAAAAAGTTTATTCACCTAACAAATATGCCTTAACTATTAATACTGTTTATAATGATACAAAGAAAAAAGATTTATGCTGGGATTATCAAGAAGACGCTTTTACTTTTATTATTAAGCATGAAAAGGTTTTAAACAATTGTTCAAGACAGTTTTTTTTAAATGATGGACCCCTAGCTTTTTTGCCTATTAATCAAAATACTACTTCAATTGTATGGTCATTATCTAAAAATTCTGAAATGAAAAAAATAGTAAACTCTAAATTATCTTTGGAGAGGTATTTAAATTCTAATTTTTCAGTTTATAAAAACATAAAACTAAATTCAAAAATTGAAAGTTTTTCTTTGAAATTTAATTTTTTAACTTGTGGAATCGAGCCAAGAAAAATTAATTTAGGAGACATAAGTCACCGTATTCATCCTATTGCTGGGCAGGGATGGAATATGACAGTTAGAGATATTAAACAACTATATGATGTCTACCAGGACAAGAAAAAATATGGTTATGATTTTGGAGATTTTTCATTACTTGAAGAATATGAAAAAAAAACAAAAATTAATAATTTCATTTTTGCATCTTCTATTGATTTAATAAGACGAGTTTTCAAATTAAATAATAGTCAAATATCAAATTTAAGAAAAACTGGATTTAGGCAATTAGATAAATTTCCAGATTTAAAAAATGAGATTATAAAATTTGCTGATGAAGGTTTATCGTTCTGAAGCTAATAATCTTTTTTTTGTTTTAATTCCACCTGGACCTGAGTAACCCCCTAACCCTCCGTCTGAACGAATAACTCTGTGACATGGAATTTTTATTGGATAAGGATTTTTCCCTATAGCATTTGCTACAGCTCTTACAGCTTTTGGTTTCCCCACCCCTTTTGCAACTTCTAAATATGTTTTGGTTTTTCCTTTTGGAATTTTCATTAAGTATTTCCAAACTTTAACTTGAAGCGGTGTTCCTTTTAATTTCATATTTGATATATTTTTATCATGAATTTCTATGCTCTATCAACACCACCAGGTATTTCTGGTATTGCTATTATACGTGTCTCTGGAGACAGTGCTTTACAAATTGCAAATCAAATTACAAGAACAGTCATTGATCAACCAAGATCAGCATTACTAAAATCTTTTTATGATCAAGAGGGGGAATTGATAGATGAAGGTATTTTAATTTGGTATCCAGAAGGTCAAAGTTATACCGGTGAGCATTTAATTGAAATTCATACACATGGGAGCAAAGCAGTAATTAATAAGTTATTAGAAGATTTAGGTGAAAGAAAAGATTGTAGGTTAGCTGAACCAGGTGAATTTACTAAGACCGCCTATCAAAATAACAGGATTAATCTTTATGAGGCAGAGTCTATTGCAGATCTTTTACAAGCTGAAACTGAAGCACAAAGAATACAAGCGCTAAGACTTAAAAATAGTAGTCCTAAATTTTTAGAATGGAGAGAAACTATTCTTGATGTTTTAAGCAAAACCGAAGCTTCAATAGATTTTTCAGAAGAAGATTTACCAGAAGGAATTCTAAAAAATAACGAAGAAAAAATTAAATCTATTGTTTCTGATATTGATGAAATGTTAGATGAAACTATGGGTGAGATCATTAGAGATGGTTATAAGATAGCAATAATAGGACCTCCAAATGCAGGTAAATCTAGTTTCTTAAATCTACTAGTTAAAAGACAAGCTGCAATAGTTTCGAGCATTAAAGGAACCACAAGAGATATTATCGAGGTAAAATATCATATTAATAATTACCCAGTAATTCTGACGGATACAGCAGGGATAAGGAATGCCAAAAACAAAATTGAAAAAACAGGTGTAGAATTGGCTTTAAATGCCAGTAAAGAAGCTAATTTAGATATACTAATATTAGATGGAACAGAGAAAAAAGTACCTAAAAATATACAAAAATTGATTACAGATAAGACGGTAATTGTTCTAAATAAAAAAGATAAAAAAAGTTTTAATGCTAAAAAAATCATCAAAGAATTAAAGGGTTATAAATTTAAAGATTTAATAGAAGTTTCAATTAAAGATAAATCTGGAATTAATAAATTAAATTCAAGATTAAAAAAAATAGTATCTGAAATTGATACTGCACAATCAACAACTTTAATTTCAAGAGCAAGACATAGAGCATTATTAAAAAAATGTTCAAATAGACTTCATGATTTTCTTAAAATCAGCAAATCAGATGACGTAGAAAAAGCTGCAGAGGAACTAAGATTAGCCTCTAATAATTTAGGCCATATTGTTGGTTTTATTGGCGTAGAGGAAATATTAGGAAAAATATTTCAAGATTTCTGCATAGGAAAATAGTCGAATCTCTCTTGTAAAAAAATCTCTCAGTAATAGATTCCAGCAATGGAAAAATTTGATGTTGTTGTAATTGGTGCTGGTCATGCAGGATGTGAAGCTGCTGCTGCATCTGCGCGTATGAAAGTTAATACTGCTTTAGTTACTACAAACGAAAATTCAATTGGTGAAATGTCATGTAACCCTGCGATAGGTGGATTGGGTAAAGGTCATCTTGTTAGAGAGATAGATGCATTCGATGGCGTCATGCCAAAAGTTGCTGATGCATCCGGTATCCAGTTTAGATTATTAAATCGTAGTCGAGGACCAGCTGTTAGAGGACCACGAACGCAGTCAGACCGCAAATTATACAAAAAATACATGAAAGAATGCCTAATAAGTCATTGTAATCTAAG
>JAYPUB010000010.1:0-27181 GCA_038133865.1 Candidatus Pelagibacteraceae bacterium | reverse complement strand
TCCTTTAAATTTGGTCATGGTTTAAAATATAAAGTGAAAGATATTAGTTTAATTGGTTGCTACCATCCATCTCCTCGAAACGTGAATACAAAAAGAATAGACATCCAAAAAATGGTCTCCTTATTTAAAAAGGCGAAAAAATTAGGTTAAATTAATCTAAAAGAGAAGCAACGTGCTCCCAATTAACAAGGTCATTAATAAATGCCTTTAAATAATCAGGTCTTCTGTTTCTGTAATCGACATAATATGAATGTTCCCACACATCACAACCAAGTATTGGCTTCATATTATCTACTAAAGGATTAGATGCATTTGCAGATTTAGTGACAACTAATTTACCATTATCAATGGCTAACCAAGCCCAGCCAGAACCAAACTGGGTAACACCTGCTTGAATGAAATCTTCTTTAAATTTATCTACACTTCCAAAATCTGATACAATTCTTTTTTCTAGTTCAGATGGCATAGCTCCACCACCTTTTGGCTTCATACACTTCCAGAATAATATGTGATTCCAGTGTTGTCCGGCATTATTAAAGATGCCAGCTTTTGAAGCATCATTTGCAGTTTTTTTAATAATATCCTCTAATGAAGCACTAGCTAAATCTGTATCTTTAACTAAATTATTTAAATTAGTAACATAAGTCTGATGATGTTTGCCATGATGTAAGTCTAATGTCTCTTGAGACATCACTGGTGCCAATGCATCATTTGCATAATCTAATTTTGGTAATTCAAAAGCCATGAGCAGTTTATATGTTTAAATTACTTCGTTTTCAAGTGTTCCAATAGGATCAATAGTAATTTTTACTTTGTCTCCTGATTTTAAAAATTTTGGCGGATCAAATCCAATGCCTACACCCGATGGAGTTCCGGTTGCAATAATATCTCCTTCAACAAGTGTCATCGATTTTGTTAAAGTTTCTATTAAAAAAGGAATATTAAAAACCATATCTTTTACGATACCGGTTTGTCTTTTTTCTCCATTGACGTATGTTTCAAGTTTAACGGCATTAATGTCAGTAATTTCATCTGCTGTAATAACCGCTGGACCCATTGGACAATAAGTATCTGGACTTTTTCCAATGAACCATTGCTTATGATTATTTTGTAATTTTCTGGCAGTAACATCATTTATAATTGTATAACCAAAAATTATATCGAAAGCATTGGCCTGGGTTATATTTTTAGATCTTTTGCCAATGATAACTCCAAGCTCTCCTTCGTAATCTGTTGAATTTGTTCTGTCATGTTTTAGTTCTATTTGATCATTTGGTCCAATAACTGAAGTTGTTGCTTTATTAAAAATAATTGGCTCTGTAGGAACTGCCTGTTTTCCTTGTAATGTGCTAAAAGATGATTTTTGAACTTCTTTTGCATGTTCAGCGTAATTTTTTCCTACACAAATAATGTCTCGAACCGGAGTAGGAATTGGCGATAATAATTTAATTTCGGATATAGAGTAATGAATATTTTCTTCTTTATTTAAATTTCTTATTTGAGATTCAATTATATTATAATTTTGTATAATACTATTTAAATTACTAGGAAGTTTTTGATCAATTTTTTTTAAATCAATAATACCTTTGCCAAGGATCTCTAATCCTACTTTGACCTCTTGATTTTTTTTAAATGTAATAAATCTCATTAAATTTTTTTGTTAAAATATTTTTTTTTTATATAATTTGCAATTAAAGACATTATCGCAAGAGCTAGTAAAGGGAAAAAAATTTCAGGTGTAAATAATAAATTTAGATTAAAATCTTTATCACTTTGAAATGCACTGCTAAATCCACTAAAAATACTCACTGATATAATGATTGGTGCCGCTTCCCCAAATAAAGTTGCCAGAAAAAAATTTTTAACTTTCATATTGAATAGAACTGGTAATAAATTTTTTATTGGAAACGGTATCCCTGGTACAACTCTTAAACTAAAAAAATAGCTAAGCTCATTCTCATTAATATTATTTTTTAATTTAGAATATTTACTACCTAAATATTTTTCAACTAAATCTTTAAAATAGTGATTTGCAAAACAATAAAGTAGAGTTGCTCCAATTGTAAAAGAGACAATTGATAAAAAAGAACCAAGTATTGTTCCAAAAGCAAATCCTGCAAATATTACCAATGGTGTTCCAAATCCCATTAGAAAAACCCAAATTATAGAAAAGACAAAATAAATAATACTTATCAATAAAATATTTTTGTCTCTAAGCTCAAAAATATAATTTTTATTTTCTATTAAAAACGAAGGACTTAAGAAAGTGCTCGCTCCATAATAAAAAAAAGCAATCACTACAGCAGTAACAATTGCTAAATATACAAAACCCAGAAAAATTTTAATTTTAGATAGTCTATTCATTAGTAATATTGCCAATAATTTTTACTGTACATACAAATAAGAATTTCTTATAAGTGCCCAAAATTAATTATAGCAATGAAAAGAACTTATCAACCAAGTAAAAAAGTTAGAGCCAGAAGACATGGATTTAAATCAAGAATGTCTACTAAAAATGGCAGAAAAGTATTAGCCAGAAGAAGAGCTAAGGGTCGAAAAAGAATTTCAGCTTAATCAATGCCAAGCGCAATCACCTTCCAAAGCCTAAAGGGAAGTAATGAGTTTAAGTATGTACTTTCAGGAAAAAAAATAAACTCAAATTTATTTACTATTTTTTATAACTTAAAAGAAATTTCAGATACAAAAAATTCTGTACAATTAAGCTGTGTAGCCGCAAAAAAACTTGGCAACGCTGTTAAAAGAAATCGAATGAGAAGAAGATTAAAAATGGCAACAAGAAAAGCAATTTTAGAAAACAAAGATAATTTTAAAAAAAAGTTTAAATATGCAATTTTTGCTAAGTCAAAAATATATGATGAAACCTTTCAGATTATTGTTAATGAAATTATAAAAAAATTAAAATTAATTTAATGAAAATATTTGAGAACACATTATCAAAAACGATTATTTGTATAGTAAAAGCATATAAATATTTAATTTCGCCCCTCCTGGGACATAATTGCAGGTTTTTGCCAACATGTTCAGACTATTTTATAGAGTCTGTCCAAAAAAAAGGTTTTTTAAATGGAAGTTATTCAGGTATGAAAAGGATCTTAAAATGTCACCCAATTAAATTTTTAGGTGGTAATTCTGGGTTTGATCCGGTGGAGAAAAAAAATGGAAAATAAAAACGTACTTATTGCAGTGGTCTTATCTACTCTTGTTATTATGTTTTGGCAATTAATGTACGGAGAAGAATATGCCGAATTAGAAAAACAACAAACACAAACTCAACAGCTAGATACTAACAAACCTTCTGCTCCAACAATAGCGAAGAAAAAAGTTGAAATTAAAGTTACTAGAACAGATGTAATTGGGGAAACATCTAGAATAAAGATTGAAAATCAAAATTTAACTGGCTCAATTGCTTTAACAGGAGGGCTGATTGATGATGTTACTTTAAAGAATTATAATTTAGAACAAAATAAAAATGATAAAAAAATTGTTTTATTAAATCCTAAAAAAACTGATCAAGCCTATTACTTAGAAACAGGATGGGCAACTTCTGGAAATGAAATTGTTCCTGATAATCAAACGCAATGGACTGTAAAAGAAAATAAAATATTAACACCTAATACTCCAGTGGTACTTGAATGGAATAATGGAAAAGGATTAACGTTTACAAAGAAATTTACTATAGATAATCAATATTTAATTACAGTTAATGAAGAAATTAAAAACTCATCTAATCGAACAATAAATTTGTTTCATTATGCACAAATCACAAGACAACAAAAACCTGTGGTGCAAAATTTCTATATTTTACACGAAGGATTGCTTGGTGTTGTCGATGAAAATCTAAAAGAAGAAGATTATGACGATGTAATAGAGAAAAAGAAAACCTATCAAGGTTCAAAAGGATGGGTAGGTATTACAGATAAATATTGGCTGACCGCTGTTGTTCCAGAAAAAGGAAAAAATTTTAATGCAGAATTTTCTTATGATAAAGCATTTAAAGCTAATTATATCATTACCGATCCAACAACCGTAAATGTTAATCAAACTGGTTCAAATACTTCTAGTATATTTATTGGGGCTAAAGAGGTCTCTGTGGTTGATGGTTATGCAGAAACAAAAGGGTTTCATAAATTTGATCTTGCAATTGACTGGGGTTGGTTTCATTTCTTTACTAAACCATTATTTTTCTTAATTGATTATTTGTTTAAATTAAGTGGAAACTTCGGGATTGCTATTATTCTTTTAACTGCTGCTGTAAGGTTATTGTTTTTTCCACTTGCAAACTATTCTTTTGCATCAATGGCAAAAATGAAAGCTTTACAACCAGAAATGCAAAGACTGAAAGATTTACATAAAGATGACAAACAAAAAATACAGATGGAAATGATGAATTTGTACAAAAGGGAAAAGGTAAATCCAATTTCAGGGTGTTTACCGGTACTAATTCAAATTCCTTTTTTCTTTGCAATTTATAAAATGCTTTTTGTTACAATTGAGATGAGGCACGCACCGTTTTATGGATGGATTCAAGATTTATCCGCTGCTGATCCAACAACTATTTTTAACTTTTTTGGTCTTATTCCTTGGGATCCGCCTAGTTTTTTAATGATAGGAGCTTGGCCAATAATAATGGGTATCACGATGTATATTCAACAAAAACTGAACCCTGCTCCACCTGATCCTGTTCAGGCTAAAATATTTATGTTTTTCCCATTCATGTTAACAATTTTATTAGCATCATTTCCATCAGGACTAGTTATTTATTGGTCAATAAACAATATTTTAACGATGGCACAACAGTATGTCATTATAAGAAAAACAAAAGTTAAAACTGTTTAATGGATCTTAAAGATTTTTGGCCACAACAAGATGCACCTCAAATTGAAAAAGCTGAACAGTTTATAGAAAAATACAAAGGAGAGAAAATTGTTTTAAAATATGGTGGCCAAGTCATGGCTAGTGACCGATTATCCAAAGCCTTTGCTCAAGATGCTGCTATTTGTAATTTAATTGGAATTAAAAATTTAGTAATACATGGCGGTGGTCCTCAAATTAAAAAAAAATTAGAAGCTCAAAATATTCCTAGTAAATTCATTTTAGGACTACGAGTTACTGATGAAAATGTCATTAAAATAGTAGAAGAGGTTTTATTGAATGAAATAAATCCAGATTTGGTCAATACTATTAATTCATTTAAAGCAATTGCTGAACCAGTTACCGCAAGAAATACAAATGCAATTTTAAAAGTTAAGAAAGCAAAAAATCCTGAACTTGGATTTGTAGCTGATGCAGAAGAAATCGATATTGATAAATTAAATGCAATTTTAAATGTAAAGAAAATTCCAGTTATAGCACCAATGGGTTTGGGGGATAATAATCAAGTGTACAATATTAATGCAGATACAGCCGCAGGTACAATTGCAATTAAAATTCAGGCTAAAAGACTGTTACTAATGACTGATGTTCCAGGAGTAAAAGATAAAAATGGCAATTATATTTCAAAATTATCAATCAAAGAAGCTCAGGACTTAATTGATAACGAAACAATTACTGGTGGAATGATACCAAAAATTGAAACCTGTATTTCTGCAGTAAAAAATGGTGTTGGCGGTGTTGTTATTATAGATGGCACAAGACCTCATGCAGTACTGCATGAGTTGTTTACAAACGAAGGTGCTGGTACATTAATTGTTAAATGAAAGAACTCGCAAAAATACAACACTGGATATTTGATTTAGATAATACTCTCTATTCAGCTACAACTAATGTATTTGGTAAAATTGATAAAAAAATGTGTGAGTTTATTATGGAAAATTTAAAAGTTTCAAAGCAAGAAGCGGTTAAAATAAAAAACGATTATTTTCATAAACATGGCACAACTTTAAATGGATTGATGAAGAAACATGATATTGATGCTCATCACTTTTTAGAATTTGTTCATGACATAGATTATGAATTTTTAAAGAAAAATCCTGAGCTAAATGAACAAATTCAAAATCTTCCTGGAGAAAAAATTATTTTTACAAATGGGTCCAGAAAACATGCGGAACGAGTAATCGAACGACTAGGCGTTGAAAAAAATTTTCAAAAAATATTTGATATTGTTGACTGCGATTTTATTCCAAAACCTGAAGTTGAACCTTACGAAAAGTTAGTAAAAACATTTAATATTAAATGCGAAAACAGTATCTTCATAGAAGATATAGCTAAAAATTTAGAACCTGCTCATTATATGGGTATGAAAACTGCTTGGATTGAAAATGATGATCCATATTGTAAAAAAGGATTTGATGGAAATCACATAAATTATACTGTAAAAAATCTTACAGAGTTTTTAAAACAAACAAATAGATCAATAGGTCAATAATGGAAAAGATTATTAATGAAGCTTGGGAGAATAGAGCAAATATTGATAGGACTTCTGATAAATCGATCTTAAATGCAATTAATGAGACTATCGACAAAGTCGATAAAGGTGAGATTAGAGTTGCTGAAAAACAAGGAGCTAACTGGACTGTTCATCAATGGATAAAAAAAGCCATACTATTAAGTTTTAAAACAAATGAAATGGACACTTTGGCTGGACCTTATGCAACCTGGTGGGATAAAGTTAAAGGTAAAACTGCTGGATGGGGAAAAGAAGAATTTAAAAAAGCTAATTTTAGAATGGTTCCAAATGGAGTTGTAAGACATGGATCTTATATTGCTAAAAACGTTGTACTAATGCCCTCATTTGTAAATATTGGTGCTTATATAGATGAAGGTACTATGATTGATACATGGGCATCGGTTGGATCATGTGCACAAGTAGGAAAAAATTGCCATGTATCTGGTGGTGCAGGTATTGGTGGTGTGTTAGAGCCAATGCAGGCAAATCCAACAATTATTGAAGATAATTGTTTTATAGGTGCAAGGTCAGAAATTGTTGAGGGTGTGATTGTAGGTCAAGGTTCAGTTATTTCAATGGGTGTATTTATTGGTCAATCTACAAAAATAATAAATAGAGAAACAGGTGAAACTTTTTTTGGTAAAATTCCACCCTACTCAGTTGTAGTTCCTGGTTCCTTACCGGACAAGAATGGTAAAGGTCCAAGTTTATATTGCGCTGTTATAGTGAAAACAGTCGATGAAAAGACAAGAAGCAAAACTTCGATTAACGATTTATTAAGAGATTGATCAATGGGTAAACTAATTGACGAAATTAGATTTACACAGGAGCTAGTAAAAAAGCCTAGTGTCACTCCTAAAGATGTGGGTGCAATGCATGTTGTTACTAAACATCTTAAAAGGCTTGGATTTAAATGCAAATTAATGTCCTTCCAAACAAAAGGAACGGAAAAAATAATTAATCTATATGCAAGATATGGGTATCAATCTCCTAATCTTTGTTTCGCCGGTCATACTGATGTTGTACCTGCTGGAGATCTTCAATCATGGTCAACAAATCCTTTTGGTGCAAAAATAAAAAACGGGTACCTTTTTGGCAGAGGAGTATCTGATATGAAAGGTGGTATTGGATGTTTTATTTCTGCTGTTAGTCAATTTTTAAATGAAAATAAAAAATTTAAAGGGTCAATTAGTTTTTTAATTACAGGTGACGAAGAAGGAATCGCAGTTAATGGAACAAAAAAAGTTGTTGAATATTTAAAAAAGAAAAAAGAAAAAATAGACTTTTGTATTGTTGGAGAACCTTCAAATCGAAGTAGGTTGGGTCAAATGATGAAGGTTGGCAGACGAGGAAGTATCACAACTTATTTAACTGTAAGAGGCAAACAAGGTCATATTGCTTACCCCCATGAAGCATTAAATCCAGCAACACCTATAATTAAAATTTTAAATGAATTGAAATCAAAACCTTTGGATAAGGGAAATAAAAATTTTCAACCTTCTAATCTAGAAATAACAAGAATTTATATAGATAACACTGCTGATAATGTGATTCCATCAAAAGCTAGTGCTACATTTAATATAAGATATAATAACCTTCACACTTTTAGTTCGTTAAAAAAATATATTTCTAAAATAATAAAAAAAATTGAAAAAAAATTTAAATGTAAAACTGAAACTAAATTTATTGGTACTGGTACTGCTTTTCTTACAAAGCCAAATCAAACAGTAAAAAAAATTCAAAAAATAATACAAAAAGAAACTAAACAAAAAACAATATTATCAACAACAGGCGGTACATCTGATGCAAGGTTTATAAAAGACATTGCGCCATGTGTTGAATTTGGTTTAGTTGGAAATACAATGCATCAAATAGATGAAAGGTCATCAATAAAAGATATGAAAAAACTAAAATCAATATATCTTAAAATCATTAAAAGTTTTTTTAATTGAAAACCTCAGTTATTACATCATTAACATACCAAAATCATAATACAGGACCCGGACATCCTGAACGAGTAGATCGTGTTAAAGTAGTTAACGAAGAATTAAAAAAACATGAAAAGAACATTAATTGGTTTGAACCAAAATCATTTGATCATACAATTATTGAAAAAGTTCATGATAAAAATTATCTGAAGAAGGTTTCTTCTTTATTTCCTAAAAGTGGAATTCAATTTTTAGATGGCGATACAATAATATCGCCAGGGTCAAAAGAAGCAGCATTAGACGCGGTAGGTTCGATATTATTAGGAATTGATCAAGTCGTTAATAAAAAATTTAAAAATACTTTTTGTTCTGTAAGACCTCCTGGTCATCATGCTGAAAGTAATAAAGCAATGGGATTTTGTATTTATAATAATGTTGCTATAGGTGCAGCCTATTTACTTAATCATTATAAATATAATAAAGTTGCGATTATTGATTATGATGTTCATCATGGAAACGGAACTCAGGAAATTTTTTATAATAATCCTAATGTCTTGTATATTTCTACACATCAATACCCTTTTTACCCAGGAACAGGATCTTCAAATGAAAAGGGGGAATCCAATAATATTTTAAATATTCCTTTAGACTCTGGTACTAATAGTGAAGTTTATTTTAATAGTTTTGAAGGTGTTTTAAAAAAATTAAAAGACTTCAAACCTGAATTCATTTTGCTTTCCTCAGGTTTTGATGCACATGCTCGTGACCCTCTTGCACAAGTTAATTTAATATCCAAAGACTTTTATGAAATCACTAAAAGAATTGTAAGTGTTGCTAATAATATTTGTGATGGAAAAATAGTTTCAATTTTAGAGGGTGGATATGATCTTGATGCACTTAGAGAAAGTGCCTATGAACACGTTAAAGCTTTAATTGAAAATTAGATTTCAAGATTTTTAAAAAATTCTAAAGCTTCTGGATTTGCCAAAGCTTCAACATTATTAATTCTTTCTTTATTCAAAATTTTTCTAACTGCAATCTCAACAATTTTACCACTTTTAGTTCTTGGAATATCTGGACAGCTCTTAATTATTGCTGGAACATGTCTCGGTGAACAATTTTTTCTAATCTTAGATTTAATATTCTGAACCAAATCATCGGATAAAACTGTTTGTTCTTTAAGTTTTACAAAAAGTATAATTCTGACATCGTCATTATAATTTTGACCAACAACTAATGCCTCAGTAATTTCATCAAAACTCTCTACTTGTCTATAAATTTCTGCTGTACCAATCCTTACGCCACCTGGCTTCAATGTAGCATCAGACCTACCATAAATGATGTATCCATCATTTGTAGTTTTTTGAATATAATCAGCATGATGCCAAATATTATTATATCTTTCAAAATAAGCAGATTTTATTTTTACTTCATCTAAATCATTCCAAAACTTTACAGGCATAGATGGAAAAGGTTTTTTTACTACCAATTCTCCTTTTTCATTATTTGAAATACTATTTCCATCATCATCGAAAATATCAATTTCAATTCCTAAACTCGGCCCTTGAATTTCACCAGCATAAACATGTTGAAAAATATTACCAATAACTAAACATCCAACAACATCAGTACCTCCGCTTATGGATGATAAATGAACATCTTCTTTTATATATTTGTATACATATTCAAAACTTTCACTTACCAATGGAGATCCTGTAGATGTAATAGTTTTGAGGCTATCTAGATCAAATTTCGAAGCGTTAAATTTTTCATTTTTTAAATGATCTATATACTTTGCGCCTACTCCAAATAATGTAATTTTATTCTTTGAACAATATTCAATTAAAACATTAATCTTGGGATAGAAAGGCGAGCCATCATACAAATATATTGAAGCCCCGCATGACAATGAAGCAACTTGCCAATTCCACATCATCCATCCGGTAGTCGTAAAGTAAAACACTTTATCATTTTCTTTTATATCGCAGTGGATCGATAATTCTTTTTTTTGTTCAATTAAGGAATTTCCCGCTCCATGTACAATGCACTTAGGTACTCCTGTAGTTCCGCTTGAATACAAAATATATAAAGGATGGTTAAATTCAAATCTCTCAAACTTATCATCATGATCAGATTTATCTAAAATTTCTTCAAATTTATCGTAATCATGATCTGCTATTTCTGTTTTATTATAATTAAATACTATAACTTTTTTTATTGATGGTATTGCTTTTAAAATTTCTGGAATACGATTTAAAATATCAATCTTTTTTCCGTTATATAAATAATAATCGCAAGTAAAAAGAATCTTAGGTTCGATCTGTTTAAAACGATCCACTACTCCCTGAATACCAAAATCAGGAGAACAACTGGACCAAATACATCCATTTTTAGCTGCTGCTAAAAAGCTTATCACTGTTTCTATCGTATTGGGAACATATCCAGCGACACGATCATTTTTAACTAAACCAGTTCTTTTAAGATAAGAGGATATTTTGAAAACATTTGTACACAGCTGTTTCCATGAAATATTTTCATTTGAGCCGTTTTCTTTCAAGGAATGAATTGCGGTATCATTGTTATTTTTAATTAACAAATTTTCGGCAAAATTAATTTTTGAATCTTTGAAAAATTTATTTTTATAAAAAACTCTATTTTTAGTAATTACTTGGTGACCTTTATTTCCAAGAATTTTTGAATAATCCCAATAATCACTCCAAAAATTTTCAGGATTTTTGATTGACCAATTATATAATTTTATAAAACTATCATCAAAATTAATTTTATATTTTTGAGAAATTTTATCTGCAAATTTTTTTATATTAGAATTTTTTTTTCTATTTTTGTCTGCTTTCCACAATAATTTGTTTTCCATTTTAATATTCAACACATTCTAAATACAAACCACATGCAGGTGCAAGTGGTGCACAATTATTTCTATTTTTTGATTTTAAAGCGTGTTCAAGATCTTTCAATGTCCATTTTTCTTCTCCAACCACTTTAATAGCACCAACAATAGATCTAACTTGATGCTGTAAAAATGATCGAGATTTTATCCTATAAATTATTTCATCATCTTTTTTGTTTAGCTCTGAACTAACAATTTCTCTAACTGGCGAAACGGCTTCACAAGCAGAAGCTCTAAAAGTAGTAAAATCATGAGAACCAAGAAACATTGTAGATGCTTTTTTCATTTGTTCAAAATTTAATTTCTTTGTTACATGCCATACTTGATTTTCTAAAATAGCAGGTGCAGCTATACGATTTAAAATTTTATATAGATATGTTCTTAATCTTGCATCTCTACGTGAGTCAAAATGATCATCTATAGAAACTAAGGACAAAACACTTATATTTTTTTTTTTTAAAAAATGATTAAGTCCAACTAATATTTTTTTACAATCTAACTTTTCATTATAATCAAAATGAAATACTTGTCCTAAAGCGTGAACACCTGAGTCAGTCCTTCCAGAACCAAAAATTTTTGTTTTATTTAATTTTATATCAAAAAAAGATTTTTCTATTAATTGTTGGATAGTATTTCCATTAGGTTGTGATTGCCAACCTTCAAAACCTGTACCATTATATTCAACAACAGCTTTGTAACGAGGCATTAATTAAATTTATAACCCTTTAAAAATTCTTGAACTTTTTGCCTATTTTTCCCTGGCTTTTGGATCTCTAAAATTTCAATATATTTATCTTTACAGGCAATAAACAAACTTTTATCTTCGATTTGAACATTGCCAGGTTTTACAGTTTTTTTTTCTGTCAATTTACATTCAAATATTTTTAATTTATCACCATTAAAATAAAAATATGAACCTGGACTTGGTGATAAAGCATGTATTTTTGCTACGACAGTTTCTGCTTCTAAATCCCAAGTAATTTCCTCATCTTCCTTAGAAATTTTCTTGGCGTATGTTTTTAAATTATGATCCTGTTCTTTAAATTCATAATTATTTTCATTTATCTTCTCAATCGCTTGTATAATCAATTCCGATCCAATTTCTGAAAGTTTATTTTCAACATCTCCATGTTTAGAATAAATAGTAGTTGGTAAACTTTTTGTTAATAAAACTGGACCACAATCCAGTTCTTTTTCAATTTTCATAATTGAAATACCTGTAAATTTATCTTTATTCATTAACGATCTTTGAATAGGGGCTGCCCCTCTCCAACTTGGTAATAATGATGCGTGAATATTAATAAATAAACATTCTTTTAAAAAATTATCTGGAATGATTTGTCCATATGCTGCAACAACTGCCAAATTAAACTTTTTTGACTTAAAAAATTCAAAATCATTATTTAAATGATCTGGTGTTCTAACATCCAAATTTAATTTATTTGATATCTCGTGAACTGGACTTATTAGTTCTTTCATACCTCTTTTAGATTTTTTTGGTGGTTGTGTAAATACAGTATCAATTTTGAAAACTTCATTGATTTTTTTTAATGCAGGTACAGCAAAAGTTGGGGTCCCCATAAATACAATCTTCATAACTTAATTACTTAAATTTGATTTTCTTTTTTTGCTTTTATTAATTTTTTTATAATCATATCTTTTTTTAATTTTGATAAATAATCTATAAATAATATTCCGTCGCAATGATCAATTTCATGTTGTATACAAGTAGCTAACAAATCATCTGCATCTAGCTGATTTAATTTTCCATTGTAATCTAAATATTCAACTTTACATTTGCTCGGTCTTGTTACTTCTGCAAAATGTCCAGGTATAGACAGACATCCTTCCTCTCTTGAAATCACATCCTCTGATTTCCAAATAATCTTTGGATTCACAATATATAATGGATTTTTTGGCGTATCCCCTTTTGATAAATCAATTACGATGACTCTTTTTAAAATTCCAACTTGTGGTGCCGCTAATCCAATTCCTGGAGCTTGATACATAGTTTCAAGCATATCATCCATTAAACGTTGTATTTTATTATCTACTTTTTCTACTTCTTTAGATTTTTTTCTTAAAATAGAGTCTGGTTCTTTTAATATTTCTAAAACCGACATTTTATTTTTCACTTATTGAATTTCTGTATTTGAAAGCAGAAAACAAAGTTCCATCATCTAAGTATTCAATTTCACTTCCAACAGGCAATCCATGAGCTAATTTGGTAATTTTTATATTTAAATTTTTTAAACTATCATGAATATAATGAGCGGTTGTTTGACCTTCAATTGTTGCTGAAGTAGCAATAATAACTTCTTTCACATCATTTTTTTTAACTCTTTCAATTAAAGAGTTGATTAATAGAGTTTCTGAATCGGATCCATTTAACGCCGATAATGTTCCGCCAAGAATATGATAATGTCCTTTATAAATATTAGTGGCTTCCATTGCCCACATATCAGCAATATTTTCAACAATGCATAATTGATCATAAGAATTATTTATATAATGACATTTATTAATTGTGCAGCTAGCGTCCTGTGATTTTATTGCTCCACAAATATTGCATCTTGAAATTTTAGAATGAGCATTTCCCAGTGACTCAGCTAAAGGCTTCATAAGATTATCCTTATTTCTAAGTAAATATAAAGCTATTCTCCTAGCAGATTTTGGTCCTAGACCTGGCAGCCGCGAAATAAGATTAATTAAGTTGTCAAGTAAGGGTTCAGTAAATTTCATCATTACATTGGAAATTTAAATCCTGGTGGCATTTTTAAACCTCCGGTTATTTTAGACATTTCTTCTTGTGTTTTTAATTCAACTTCTTTTTTTGCATTATTAGTTGCTGCTACAATTAAATCTTCAAGCATTCCTTTTTCTTCTTTTAATATCTCTTCACTAATATCAACTTTTACTATCTCAAAATGACCATTCATCTGAACTTTCACTGCTCCACCTCCAGATACACCTTCAGCAATAATATTTTTTAAACTATCCTTGGCTTCCATCATTTTCTGCTGCATCTCTTGAGCTTGTTTCAACATTTTACTAAAATCCATATATTATTCCTCCTTCAAATTATCTAAGTCTTCAATATTTGTTAATTCAGCATCAGGAAAAAGTTCTTTGACTTTTTTATAGACTTCAGTTTTTTTTGCTTCTTCAAATAATTTTTTTTTTAATTCATTCTTCTGCTCATAAATTGTTTTTTTTCCATCATCTTTTGATAAAGTAATTATCCACCGATAACCAGTCCACTCAAGAAGTTTTGATGTAAGTTTTTTAATAAAATCTTTTGATAATTTTTCATTAAACGCAATATCAATTTTACCATTTGAAAATTTTACTAATCTAACATTCCTTTCTAAATCATATTTAAGCTCTATCTCCTTTTTCATTTCAACTAGCTCTATCAATTTTTCAAAATTTTCTATTTTAGATGAAATTTTTTTTTCATCTAAATTTAGCTTTGGTTTTTCTAATTCTTGCGAAATATTTTTGATCTGTGTTTTTGACTCTAAAATTAAGTTATCATTATTATTAGATATTGTTCCATTATTTATGTTTTCTTTACCCTCTAAAACAACTTGAGGATCGGGCATGCTTTTTAAATGGCAAAGTCTTGTCAATAACATTTGAAAAGCAATTGATAGGTTTGGATATAAATTCAAATCTTCTAGTCCTTTAATTAAAAAGTGCCACAACATTGTTAAATAAGTTAAATCTAAATCTTTAACAATATTATCTAAACGCTCAGAATCCGTTTCTGAAACACTTAAATCTTTTGAAATTTTTCCCAAAGTTTTTGTTCTGGTCATAAGATAACAAACTTCTAGTAAACTATTTAAAACAAGCTTCGGGTCAGCTCCCATATCAAATATTTCTTCTGCACTTTGTATTGATTTCTCACAATTACCTTCAGCGATATATGACATTAAATCAATAATTTTAGAGTCGTCTGCTAACCCCAGCATACTTCTTACTTTATCTTCTGTAACTTTTTCTCCCATTAAATTATGAGTGATAATTGCTTGATCTAAAATTGATAGTGCATCTCTTACAGAGCCTTCAGAGGATTTAGAAATCAATGTTATTGAGTTTTCGTCCACTTCTGCTTTTTCTTTTTCACAAATTTTTTTTAAAAAACTATTCATTTCATCAACTTTAATTCTCCTAAGATCAAACCTTTGACATCTTGATAAAATAGTTACAGGAATTTTTTTTACTTCAGTAGTTGCGAGTATAAATTTTAAATGTGGAGGCGGTTCTTCTAAAGTTTTCAAAAGAGCATTAAATGCTTGTTTGGATAACATATGTACCTCGTCAATTATAAATACTTTAAATTCAGCTGTTGATGGATGGTATTTTGAAGCTTCTAAAATTTCTCTTATATCATCAATTCCAGTCTTTGATGCTGCATCCATTTCTAGAATGTCAATATGATTTGAATTTACTATAGACTGACAATGACAAAAATCTTCGTTAGAACATTTTTGATCAGATGAAAAATCTACTTTGCAATTAATAGCTTTAGCAATAATCCTTGCTGTAGTAGTTTTTCCTACTCCTCTAATTCCAGTTAATAGATATGCATTTGGAATTCTTTTTAATTTAATTGCATTTTGAATTGACAGAACCATAGCTTCTTGCCCAATAAGTTCATTGAACTTTTGAGGACGATATTTTAATGCTAATGGCTTTCTATTATTCATATAATTTTTACGGGGAACTGAATAACAACCTGAAAAATTTACGGTACGGCTGCTTTCTTTCGAACCTGACCGGATTAGCGCAACATCCACCTGTCATCAATTCCCCATATCAATATAACAACTTAGATTAAAATCTACAGGGTTGAATCTGTGGACTAATGTTTATTTCTATATTCTGAAGCTAGATAAACTCCCAAAATATCTAGGCTTTCTGTATTTTTTTTTAATACATCTAAGGCAGATTTCACATTAGTTTCCTCAAGATGACCTTCTATATCCAAATAAAATAAAGCCTGATCAAATGAATTATTAACTGTGAAACTCTCAAGTTTTGTAAGATTAACATTATTAATGGCAAAGCCACCTAATGAATTATAAAGTGCAGCAGGTAAACTTTTTAATTTAAAAATACAAGTAGTAATATATTTTTTATTTTTTTCAAAATTTGCTAAACTTGAACTTTCTGATGACATGACTAAAAATCGAGTTGTGTTACCAGAAATATCTTCAAAATTATTTTCAAGAATATCTAGATTATAAATTTCTGCAGCTAATGCAGAAGCTATGACTGCAGTGTCAGAATTTTTTTCTTCACTCAGTTTTTTTGCAGCTCCTGCTGTATCAGCTTCAATAATAGGACTAAAATTATATTTATTGATTTTATTATGACACTGACCAATAGCATGAGAATGACTTTTAACATATTTAATATTTTTTAATTTACTTCCTTTATTTGCCAATAAACAATGATTAACTTGATGAAAAGACTCTCCAATTATACTCAGCTTATATTTAGGTAATAAATAATGTACATCAGCTACTCTTCCAGCAATTGAATTTTCAATAGGTATTACTGTTTTTACATCTTTATTACTTTTAACTAACTCTAGAGCTTGATCAAATGTTTTGCATGTAATAATATTAATACTATCAAATATTTCTGTTGCAGCTAAATGGGAATATGAACCAAGTTCTCCTTGGATTGCAATTTTATGTATCATATCATCTTTCTAATTTTTTCTAAATCTTCCATGGTATCTACACTTAACGGATTATCATCAGTATATCCAACAAAAATATTAATGTTATGATCAACAAATCTCATTTGCTCCAGACTTCTTTTAACCTCATTTTCAGTTTTTTTCATTTTTACAAAATCACTTAGGACATTTTTTTTATATGCATAAAGCCCAATATGATGATAAAAAAATCTTTCAGAAGTAATTTCTCTTACAAAATTTAAAGACTTTTGAAATTTATTTTTTTCTAAATCATTTTCTGTAATTACTTTAACAACATTTTTATCTTTAATCTCATGACTGTCTAACTTGCTTGCAACAGTAGATACTGGAACATTTGGATTTGAAATCATAAAACTATTTATCAAATTAATAGTTTCAGGATTTATCGTTGGCATATCGCCTTGAACATTAATAATGATATCATGATTAAGTTTTAACTTTTCTAAAGCTTCAAAAATCCTATCACTTCCAGTTGTATGGTGTTTGCCTGTTAGAATTGCATTTCCTCCAATATTTTTAATTTCATCTACTATTTCAATATCTGCTGTAGCAACAAAAACATCTTCAACATTAGAAGCTTTAGCTCTCTCCCAGACATGAGAAATCATTGTTTTATTATTTATTTCAAGCAATGGTTTATTTGGCAGCCTTTTTGCTCCCAAATGACTTGGAATTATAATTGCAGTTTTATTCATTAATATCTAAGTGCGACAACTGTTACGTTATTTTATACTCTAAATCTCACAAAAAATAATATATGAATTCTTCAATTAAGTAATGGATAGTTTTGAATTTAATAAAATTGCAGCGGCTTTCTTAACAACTGCCTTAGTTTTTATAGGAATTAAGGAGCTTGGTAATGCAATTTATCACGTCGAAAAACCAAAAAAATCTGCCTACAAAGTTGAAGGTGTTGTTGAATCAGTATCCTCTAACACTAATGAAGTAAAAAAAGAGCAAAAGTTAGCACCAATAACTCCTTTACTTGCATCTGCTTCTATAGAAGCTGGAGCAAAAGTTTTTAAAAAATGTGCAGCCTGTCATAGTGTTGACAAAGGTGGGGCAAATAAAGTTGGTCCAGCTTTGTGGGGTGTAGTCAACCGTAAAGTTGGAGGTGTTGAAGGGTTTAAATATTCAGCAGCATTAAATGGATATGGAAAAAATTGGTCTTTTGAAGAATTAAATGGTTTTTTACACAAACCAATGAAATATATCAAAGGAACAAAAATGGGTTTTGCAGGTTTAAAAAAGGACAAAGATAGAGCTGATGTTATTGCTTATATGAACAGCAAAAGTGACTCGCCTGCACCTTTAAAATAATTCAAACTCCTTTAAGATCTAATAAAATTTTTAAAATGATTAAAGATGTTTCGATTTTTTTAAAAAAAGAAAACATTATTATGGGTGGGCTGGGCTTTTCTGCTGGTCTTCCTCTTATGCTTGTATTCTCAACGCTATCTGTCTGGCTTGTAAAAGCTGGTATTGAAAGAAGTACGGTAACACTTTTCAGCTGGGCAGGATTTGCCTATTCATTCAAATTTTTATGGAGTCCAGTAGTTGATAAATTTGAAATACCAATCATCAGTAAAATTGGACATAGAAAAAGCTGGTTATTAGTAACCCAATCTTTAATTTTCATTGCTATAATTTTAGCATCATTTTCAAATCCTCAAAGTAATTTGAAATTTATGGCTTTAACAATTGTACTAATTGCTTTTTTTAGCGCAACTCAAGATATCGTAATTGATGCATTTAGAATTGAGTCAGCTCCAGAAAAAAAACAAGGCCCCCTCTCTTCTATGTATTTAGCAGGATATAGAATTGCAATGATTATATCTGGTGCTGGAAGTTTATGGCTAGCATCACTTCTGGGCAGCGAAAACTATGAACTAAAAGTATGGAGAAATGTTTACCAGATTATCGCTCTTTTTATGATTGTAGGAATTCTTGCAACTATTTTTTCTAAAGAACCAAAATTTACCAGGAAAAATAATAATAAAATTAATCAAATAAAATTTACAATTTCTACAATACTTTCGATTATAATCTTTTTCCTTATATTTTTGAATTTCCCAAAAATTAACAATTTAAATAATTTTTATATTTTTTTTTATAATATAATAAAAATTTTATTTAGTTTCGGTATTGCTCTTTTGACATTAATCATTTTGGAAAAATTGAATTTTTTACCAAAAAAACAATCAAAAGAAATATTTATTAAACCAATTTTAGAATTTTTTAATAGACATAAAAAAATGGCAATTATTATATTATTACTTATTGGTCTTTATAGAATTGCAGATGTTGTAATGGGTGTTATGGCAAATATTTTTTATTTGGAAAAAGGTTATGCAATAAAAGATATAGCAACATTTTCAAAATTCTTTGGTTTAATAGCTACTATATTAGGAGGATTACTTGGTGGTGCTTTTGCAATGAAACTTGGAACCTACAGAAGTTTACTTATTGGTGCAATTACCGCTGCTATGACAAATTTATTGTTTGCAATTCTAGCTGTTGTTGAAAAAAATTTATTTTATTTAGCTACTATTATTATTGCAGATAATTTAGCTAGTGGATTTGCAGGCGCAGCATTTATTGTTTATTTATCATCTCTTACATCAATTAGATTTACCGCAACTCAATATGCACTTTTTAGTTCTCTAATGCTTTTTATACCTAAATTAATCGCAGGATATTCTGGGGCAATTGTTGATATATTAAACTATCCAAGTTTCTTTGTTTTTACTGCTGTTTTGGGGCTACCAGTTATTTTTTTAATTATTTTCTTAGATAAATCAAAATTTAAATTTTACTCAAATTAATCAAAATGATAATGAAAATAATGAAATTTTTAATAAATTTACTCTTTTTAATATTTGCCTTTAGCAGTCAAGTAAATGCTGAATTTAAAACTATTACTAAAAAAGAATTTATGGACAAAAATTTACAAATTTTAGAAAAAAGATTTGAACTAATAGATACTAATAAGGACCAAAAAATTGATGCAAAAGAAAATAATGCATGGACAAAAAAAGTTCTTAAAGCAAGACAAGATCGATTGGAGCAAATTCAAAAACAAAGGGCGGCATTAGCAAAAAAAATTGATACAAATAAAGATGGAAAGATTTCAAAAAAAGAAATCGAAGATTATAATAAAAGTCAAAAAACTAAAAAATAACTTTAAGTATTAATATAAATCCCATAAAGGCTAACATTAAATTAAATAATATTTTAAATAAATTCTCACTTATATTTTTTCTTAAAACTGTACCTAAATAAACACCGCTCAAAATTGGGATGCATGAAATTAACGATAAAATTAATTTATCTGTATCAATCATTTTATAAGCATTAAATAAAATAAATTGTGTAGAGCCAAAAATGAAAAAGCTTAACCCCATCAGTTGAATAATCTTATCTTTTGAGTAATTCAATGATTGTATTAAAAATACAAATGGCATTGTATATATACTAGTAACTCCTGTTGTCATTCCTGTCATTGATCCAATAAAAAATTGAACATAATTAGATTTGTAATTTTTTAATTTTATTTCATATTTTGCTAATGAAAGGGATGAATTAATAATTAATAATAAAGCTAAAATAAATAAGATAGTATCAGACTTTAAGATAACTAAAAAATAAAAGCCTGGTATGATAAAGAGAAAAGAACTAAGAAGAAAAGTTCTTATTTCATTAATAATTTTTTTTAAATGTTTGCCATCAAACATTTGATATAAATTTGTAAATATTACTGGTAATAAAATAATTGATATTGAATCTTTTATATCAAAAATAAAACTCAAGAGTGTAAGAGTAACCGTAGGTAAGCCTACCCCTATTAAACCTTTGACCATACCGCCTAAAAAGAAAATCAAAACTACTTGAATTAATGTTATATTGTCTATATTCGATAAAGATAACATTGATATTTAAATTTTAAGAAGAACATTTAACATGATTATTGAATGCAAATGTAAAAAATACAAGTTTAAAATCCCACAGCAAGAAATTATTTCACCTGGAAGAGATGTGGTATGTGAAATGTGTAATGAAGAATGGTATGAAGAGTTTCTTGTTAGTGAAAATATTTCAAAAAAGTATCAAAAATCTAATTTAGATTTTTTAGACAAGATTAATCCTTCTAAAATTAAAATAAATATGAATTTAAAAAAAGATAAAACAGAATCTTCACTATTATTATATACTTTGATATTTTTTGTTATCATTTTTATAATTTACAAATTAACTTTAAATTTTAAAATTCAAATTTTAAATTTCAATCCAGAATTAATAAATTTTTACGAAAGTCTTGAAATTATAATCGAAATAATATCAGCTTATTTTATATTTTTGAAAGTATTGCTAAGTGAAACATTCACTAACTTATAAATATTTTTTAAAACCTGTATTTATTGATTTAAAAAATCAATTTAAAATATCATTCTTGCCCCCGCTATTGATCTATTTAGCTGCTGGCGTATCCAGCATGACAGGTATAGTTGGTATTTTTTTTATAAAAGAATATCTCAATTTGTCTGCTGCTTTTTTAGCAGGTTTGGGTTTTTGGGCTGGAATTCCATGGGCTCTTAAAATGCCCCTAGGACATATAGTTGATCTTATATGGAAAAGAAAAAATATTTTAATTTACCTAGGTGCAATACTTATCACAGCAAGTCTATTAATTATGTATTTTTTAATTTCAAGCACATCATCCATGATCAAATATATGCCAGCAGAAATATGGTTTATTATTAGTGCTATTTTGGCCCCAGTTGGTTATGTTCTCCAAGATGTTGTAGCCGATGCAATGACCGTTGAGGCTGTTCCAAAATTTAATCAAAATAAAAAAAAATATTCTCAAAAAGAAATAAAAGCAATGCATACAACTATGCAAACTTTTGGGCGTTTTTCTATTATTGGAGGTACAGTTTTAGTAGCAACTGCCAATATTTATTTTTTTAGAGATATTAGCTCATCAACAGAAGCACAAAAAATTATTTTATATTCAAAAATTTATCTATACGCTTTAATTATCCCCCTGATTTCTATATTTGCCATTGTCTTGTCCAAAGTCATTCAGAACAATAATGAGGTTAAAGTTGAATTAACAAAACCAAATTATACAATAATTATTGGTAGTATTTTTTTTGTATTATTCATAACAACTATTGGACTCATAAATCACCCTTTATCTCAAGAAATAGTTTTTTTTGGTTCGTTTTTAATTGTTACATTTTTAATGCAAAATCTTTTAAAAAATATTTCTCCATCAATGAAAAATACAATAATTGGCACTGCAATCATTATCTTTGCTTTCAGGTCTGTCCCTGGTATCGGAGCAGGAATTGGTTGGTTTGAGATTGATATACTAGGTTTCGATCAAAAGTTTTTTTCGTTATTATCTTTAATAAGTTCATTACTAACTATGCTTGGTATAGTTTTATTTAGAAAATTTATGTATGAAAATACAATATCAACTATCATCATATATTTATCTTTTTTAAATGCATTACTTATTACGCCAACTTTGGCAATGTATTATGGTTTTCACGAATGGACTTCTGAATTAACAGGTGGCATAGTAGATGCTAGATTTATTGCAATTATTAATACAGCGCTAGAATCGCCCTTAGGACAAGTATCTATGATACCTTTATTAGCATGGATTGCAAAAAATGCTCCGTCCAATCTTAAAGCCACTTTTTTTGCAGTTTTTGCTTCCTTTACCAATTTAGCCTTAAGCGCAAGTAATTTACTAACTAAATATTTAAATCAAATATTTATAATAACAAGAGAAGTAAAAGATAAAATGAACAATGCTATTATTAGTAATGCAAACTATGATGAGCTTGGCTTGTTAATATTATCCGTAATTATAATAACATTTTTTTTACCTATTATTTCTGTTTTAGTAATTAAAAAAACAAAATATAAAACAAATGAATAAAACTTTTTATTGTAAAAAAAATAAAGCTATAATTTTTAAAAAACCTAATGCAAAATCAGAGCATTTGAAAGAAATTCTATTAGGTGAAAGGTTTATTAAATTAAAAAAATATAAAAATTTTTACTATGGTTATTGTAAATTTGATAATTATTTAGGTTATGTAAAAAAAGATGACTTAATTGCAAAACAATTAAAACCAAATTATATAATTAAAACAGGAAAAGCTTACTTTTATAAAACTAATAAATTGAGTTCTAAAACTAAAAAATTTCTTTATTTTAATTCACAAATTAATATATCAAAACCTGGAAAAATATTTTCTAAGACTAATAATAAATGGATTAAAAACTCAGATTTAAAATCTTTAAAAAAAGATAAAAAAAATAATTTTTTAGAAAATTTTCAAATATTTCAAAATTCAAAATATAAATGGGGTGGTAATACTGTGGATGGCATTGATTGTTCTGGGTTGGTGCAAGAGTTGATGAAAAATAAATACAGGAAATGTCCACGCGATAGTAAAGATCAAGAAAATTATTTTAAAAAAAAAATTGATATCAAAAATATTAAAAAGGGAGACCTTTTATTCTGGAAGGGCCATGTTGCAATTGCTTTGAATAAAATTTATTGTGTGCATGCGTTTGGCCCAGCAAGAAAAGTTACTAAAATGAAAATAAATGATATTATTTCTATATTGTTAAAAAAATCTTTAAAATTAAGGTCTATTAAAAGACCCCTTTTGTAAGATTAGAACATTTTAAAGGTTGATTCGTCCTACTTTTATCCTTAGTTTGTTCTTACTCAAAATCAAAATATAGTAGTTCAAAAATATAATGCCACAAGTCATGACATCACAAATTTTAGCGATACTTGGACCAACAAATACTGGCAAAACTTTTTTGGCTATAGAAAGAATGCTTGAACATAACAACGGTATAATTGGTTTTCCATTAAGGTTATTAGCTAGAGAAATTTATGACAAAGTTGTAAACAAAATAGGATCTAATCGTGTTGCACTAGTTACAGGTGAAGAAAAAATAATACCTTCAAAAGCCGATTATTATTTATGTACAGTAGAATCAATGCCACAAGACATTAATTTTGAATTTGCCGCTATTGATGAAATTCAAATGTGTGCCGACCCTGAAAGAGGACATATTTTCACCGATCGTCTTTTAAATTACCGAGGAGATAAATTAACGATGTTTCTAGGCTCAGATACAATAAAAAAATTAATTACAAATTTAGTTCCTGAAACGGAATTCATTTATAGAGAACGATTATCAAAGCTTACTTATTCTGGTTATAAAAAAATATCTAGAATCAAACCACGTAGTGCAATTATTGCTTTTTCAGTTGATGATGTTTATGCCCTTGCAGAATTTGTAAGGAGGCAAAAGGGAGGTGCTGCTGTAGTGATGGGCTCATTGAGCCCAAAAACTAGAAACTCTCAAGTAGAAATTTATCAAAATGGAGATGTTGATTTTTTAATTGCGACTGATGCTATTGGTATGGGTATCAATATGAATATTGATAATATTTATTTTAGTGGTCTAAAAAAATACGATGGTAAACAAATTAGAAACCTGAGAGATAGTGAAATTGGTCAAATCAGTGGTCGCGCTGGACGATACATGAATGATGGTTCATTTGGAACTACAGGTGAATGTGAAAAACTAACTGATGAACAGATAGAAAAATTAGAGAGTCATAGATTTGATGATGTTATAAATATTTTTTGGAGAAATAATCAATTGGACTTTTCCTCAAGTTCAAATCTTATAAATAGTTTAAATATAAAATCTAAAAATCAAAATCTTTTAAGAAATAAAGATTTAATTGACGAAACTACTTTCAAATATTTAGTATCTGAAAAATCAAATTTAAATTTTAAAAACAATAGTCATTATGTAAAATTACTTTGGGAATGTTGTCAAATCCCAGATTTCACTAAAAGCTCGTATAATGAACACACAGATATAATTTTTAAAGTTTTTTCATTTTTGTCTTCAAACAAAGGAAAAATTACTAATGATTGGATGAAACAACAATTAAATAATTTAAATAATTTTGAAGGTAATATTGATAGTTTAGCGAACAGAATATCTTATATTAGAACATGGTCTTATGTTTCAAACAAAAGTAATTGGGTAGAAAATGCTGATTATTGGATTGCAAAAACAAAAGATATTGAGGATAAATTATCTGAAAAACTTCATGAAGAATTATCTAAAAGTTTTATAGATAAAAGAATAAGCGTTTTATCTAAAGGTCTAAAACAAGATATTCAATTGGACACAAAAATTCTTGAAGAAAATAAAATATTTATAAATGATCATTTTATAGGAAGAATTAATGGTTTAAAAATTGAACTGGATTATTCTAACTCCAATCTAGATACTGATATTAAATCACTTAAAAAAGCGGCAAGGACTGGGGCTCAAGAAGAATTAAAAAATAGGATTAATAATATAATAAAAGATATAGATCTCTTACAACTTAAAGATGATTGTAAAATTTATTGGGATGATAAAAAAATTGCAGAACTAAAACCAGGAAAAAACTACCTCAACCCACTTATTAAACTTATTACCGATGATACGCTTGAAGAAAACGAATACCAAAAACTAAAAATTTGTTTAGAAAATTGGATTGATAGAGAGAAGCAAAAATATCTGAAAGATCTATTATCTATAGAAAAAATTGTTTTAAAAAACTCTTTTGCAAGAGGTCTAGGTTATCAACTTTTTGAAAATAATGGTGTGCTAAAAAGAGACTCGACTAACGAAATGATAAAAAACCTTAATAAACTAGATAGGTTTGAGTTAAGAAGAAAAGGAATAAAAATTGGCAAATATCATATCTACCAGCCAAGAATGATAAGGCCAAATGCTGTAAAATTTAAAACCATATTGTGGAAATGTTTCAATAATGACAATAATATAAACTATCCAAATTTTGGATTAAATTTTTTAAGTAATTTTCATAATAAAAATCAAAAATTTCTTAGAATTTGTGGTTTCGAAACTTTTGGTGAATTTATAATTAGAATAGATATTTTAGAAAGATTGTTTTTAGAAATATTGTCAAGGTCAAAAAATTTGAAATTTAAGTTAGATTCTAAAATTTTAAATTTACTAGGATGCAAAAAAGATGATTTTATTAAATTTGCTAAACTACTAGGATATCAATTAATCAAATTAGACAATGATTTAGAATTTAAATTTATACCTAAAAAAACAAAACAAGTTAAAAAAAAGGATACAGTTAATGCCTTTTCTATTTTAGAAAAATTAAAAATTTAATTAATGTTCTGGGGTGATAGCAAAAATATAAATAAAGCATTTAAAGATATAGAAATTGCAATATGTACTCTTTTAATTCATGCAGCAAGGACAGATGAAAACTATACAGAAAACGAAAAAAATCTTATTAAGGAATGTTTAAATAAACTAGGGATAAAAGACCAAGTTTATATGAATAAACTTTTTAATTATTGTGAAGTTGAGGAACACAATACAATTGAAATACTTAATATCACCAAGGAAATAAAAAAATTAGAGTATAAATATAGATTAGAAATTGTTGAAATGATGCTAAAAATAATATACTCCGACAAAAAACTTTGCCATTTAGAAGATCGTTTAATAAGAAAAGTTGCTGGTTTAATTTATATTGAATACAAAGATTTGGGAAATTTAAAAAAAAAAATTAGAAATGACATACATAGTTAACGAAAAATGTATAAAATGTAAGTTGACAGATTGTGTTGAAGTGTGCCCAGTAGATTGTTTTTATGAAGGTGAAAACATGCTGGTGATTAATCCAGACGAATGTATAGATTGTGGTGTTTGTGAACCAGAATGTCCAATAGATGCCATAGAACCTGATACTAATTCCAATGTAGAAGAAATGCTTTTAGTAAATAAGGAATATTCTTTAAAATGGCCAAATATTTCTAAAAAGAAAGAACCCCTAACTGACTGGGAAAAATATAAGGATGAAAAGAATAAATTTAATAAGTATTTTGAAAAAAAATAGTTTTTAAGTAAACATTATTTAAAGTTGAAAAGATTCGATTAATAATATAACTCATTGCCCCTATGCCAAAAAAAACAAAATTAAAAAAAAGCAAAACTAAAAAAAAAACTGTTAAAAAATCTATAAAGAAAGCTGTTAAAAAAAATTTAAAAAAAACTCCTAAAAGTCGAGTCTTAAAATCAAAACAAAAAGAATTAAAAAAAGATTT
>JAYPUB010000009.1:0-29045 GCA_038133865.1 Candidatus Pelagibacteraceae bacterium | reverse complement strand
AGGATGTAAAAGTTGAAATCAAATATGCTGATGGAACTGCAAAAACTATAGATACTACTTGTAGGATTGATACTGATAATGAAGTTTTATATTACATTAATGGTGGAATTCTTCAGTATGTTTTGAGAAACATGCTACAATAGCATGGTATGATACCAAGCAGCTTTAAAAATATAACAATTCAAAATCAAGAATATGATGTTGCTGATATAAGCGGTATTAAAAATATTGAGACATTACCTTTTTCATATCGGATATTAATAGAAAATATAATTAGGCAAAAATTTCTTAAAAGAAATAGCAATGCCGATGAGCAGGTTCAGTCAATTATTGAATGTAAAATTGGATCTGCAATAAATTTTGCACCAAACAGAATTTTAAGTCATGACATTTTAGGAAAAGTAATGTTAGTTGATTTTTTAGCTTACAGAGAAGCGTTACAAAAAAAAGGAATAAGTTCAGAAACAATTCAACCAGATGTCCCAGTAGATGTAGTTATTGACCATTCTTTGCAAGTTGATTTTTTTGGCGATGATCAAGCAAAAATTAAAAATTTAAAAAAAGAGTATGAAAGAAATTCTGAAAGGTTTTCTTTTCTAAGGTGGTGTTCTAAATTTTTAGATAAGGTTAACGTCATTCCTCCTGGAGTTGGAATTTGTCATCAAGTGAATGTTGAGTATTTATCTAAAGTTGTATGGAGAGAAAAAAAACAACAATATAATTTAATTCACCCTGATACATGCATTGGAACCGATAGTCATACACCAATGGTCAATGCTATTGGAGTAATGGGATGGGGAGTAGGTGGTGTAGAAGCGGAAATATCTATGCTTGGAAGAACAATACCAATGACCGTTCCAGAAGTTGTAGGCGTTAAATTAACAAATAATTTAAAAGAAGGTATCACTTCAACCGATTTAGTTTTGTATATAACAAAACTTTTAAGAGAGAACAAAGTTGTTGGAAGTTTTATAGAATTCTTTGGCGATGGTGTTGAAACTTTGACTGTTGGCGATAGAGCAACTATCTCTAACATGGCGCCAGAATATGGAGCCACAAACGTATTGTTTCCAGTAGATAATTCAACTTTAGAGTATTTAAAAATGACTGGTAGAACTGAGGAAGAAATAAAAATTGTTGAAGAGTATTCTAAAAACCAAAAACTTTGGAGAAATCCGGGAGATGCTCCTAAATATAATAGAGTTTTAGAGCTAGATCTTGACTCTATTACACCATGCGTATCTGGTCCAAAAAATCCTGAAGATAAAATAAATTTAGATAAGTTTTCTAGTTTAGTAAATGAGCACTCTAAAATGCTTTACAAAAAAGATTTAAGAAATAATGAATTTGAAGTTCCTAAACTTGGGTTTAAAATTAAGGACGCAGATATAATGATTGCAGCGATAACAAGTTGTACAAACACTGCAAATCCTAAAAATGTGATTGCAGCAGGACTGATTGCTAAAAAATTAGTAGAGCTTGGGATTAAAAGAAATGAAAAAGTAAAAACATCATTTGCACCAGGGAGTAAAGTTACTGCAGAAATTTTATCTCAAACAGGTTTACAAAAATATTTAGATGAGCTTGGTTTTAATATGATTGGTATTGGTTGTACGACTTGTAATGGAAGTTCAGGACCATTAGATGATAATATTGCAAATACTATAGAAAAAGAAAAAATTTTTTCCATTGCTGTTTTATCCGGAAACAGAAATTTTCAAGGAAGAATTCATCCTAATATTAGAGCATCATATCTTGCATCACCAGGATTAGTTGTTTTATTTTCAATTTTAGGATCAATAAAAAAAGATTTAACAAAAGATAGTTTAGGAAAAGATAAAAATGGAAAAGATATATATTTTAAAGATGTGTGGCCATCTAATAAAGAAGTAAATGATATTATTAATCAATTTTATAAATCAGAAACGTTTAGTGAAAAATATAAAGAGGTTAATGACGGTGGTGATCTTTGGGAAGGTTTAAAAGTTTCAAACTCAAGTAATTATGATTGGCCAGAAAGTACATACATTAAAAAACCTCCATACATGAGTAATGCTGAAAATAATAAGATTAAAGATATTAATTTAGCAAGGCCAATTGTTCTTTTAGGGGACTCTGTTACTACAGATCATATTTCTCCTTCTAGTGTAATTACAAAAGGTACTGCTGCCTGGGATTATTTGACTGAATTAGGTTTAGATCCAAAAGATTTTAATAATTATTTAACTAGAAGAGCAAATCATGAAATTGTTGCACGATCAACGTTTGCAAGCTTAAGATTAAGAAATTTAATGACCCCAGATCAAGAAGGGAGCATTACAATTAAGTATCCAGAAAATAAAATTATGAGACTTTATGAAGCTGCAATGGAATATAAAAAAGAAAAAAAAGAAATTATAGTGTTAGCTGGAGAAAATTATGGATGCGGTTCTTCGAGAGACGTTGCTGCTAAAGGTCCATTGTTAATTGGTGTGAAAGCGATAGTAGCAAAAAGTTTCGAAAGAATTCATAGGTCCAATTTAGTTGGAATGGGATTATTGCCTTTGGAGTTTACGAAAGATCAAGGAATTGAAGAATTAAAAATCAAAAGTACTGACCAATTTAGTATTATTGGTTTAGATAAAATCAGCGATAATAATAAAAAAGTTTTAATGAAAATTCATAAAGAAACAGGCGACATTATTGATGCTGAATTAAATGTGAGATTAGATGTTCCTGAAGAAGTTATTTTTTGGAAAAACGGTGGTATCTTGCCTACTGCTTATAAGGAGGCATAAATTTATGAGTCAAAAATGGATTAAGGCAACATATTATAGAGGTGGGACCAGCAAGGGAGTTTTTTTTCAAAAAAAAGATTTACCTACACAAAATGAAAAAGAACTTAGTGATATTTTTTTAAAAGTCATTGGTAGCCCTGATCCAAATGGAAGACAATTAAATGGAATGGGTGGCGGTGTATCTTCAGTATCAAAGTGTGTAATCATAAGCCCATCTGAAAGAGATGATGCAGATGTTGATTATAATTTTATACAGATTGCAGTTGATCAACCGATCGCTGAATGGAATAATAATTGTGGAAATTTATCCGGAGCAGTAGGACCATATGCAGTTCAAGAAGGAATTATAAAAGCTAAAGAAGGGGAAAATAAAATTAGAATTTATCAGGTAAATACAGATAAGATTATCCATTCAACATTTAATGTGAAAGATGGCAAACCTGAAATTGAGGGAGACTATTCAATTGCAGGTGTTTATGGTGGAAGCTCAAAGGTTAGATTAGATTATTTAGAACCAGGCGGATCAGGAACTGGAAAATTATTACCTACAGGTAATGTGATTGATGAAGTAAATATAGATGGCTTTGGAAAAATAAAAGTAAGCATTGTCGATGCAGCAACTCCATTAATTTATATTGTTGCAGACGACTTAGGGTTAAAAGGAACTGAAAGTCCTGATGAATTAGATTCAAATATTGAAAAAATGGAAATTATTCAAAAAGTCAGAAGAAAATGCGCTGTTTTAACTGGCTTAGCAAAAACTGAAAAAGAAGTAGCAATGAATACTCCAAGAATTGGAATAGTGACATCTTCTAAAGATTATATCAGTTTAGATAAATCAAAAATTAGAGCCGATGATCAAGATATAACTGCAAGGATGTTTTCAATGGGAAAAACTCATAAGGCTATTATGGGAACTGCAGGAGTGAACATTGGTGTAGCTGCAGCAATTGAAGGAACATTGCCAAATTTGATTAAAAGAAAAGGATCTAATTCTTTAGAGTTAAGAGTTGGAAATCCTTCAGGCGTTATGACTGCTGGTGCAGTTATAGAGCAGGTTGACAACAAACCATATGCAAAGTCAGCTATTATGTACCGAACATTTAGACCATTAATGAGAGGTGAGGTTTTAGTTTAAGCTGAAATTTTTAATTCACCAGTTACTTGAGTTCTATGCATTATCCTTCTTGTATTGGGATCAAAAGCATCTCTTTTATGAAGAACAAAAAGATTTTTCCACATTAATAGTTCATTAGCTTTCCATCTTTGAGTCCATGTATATTTTTTTTGTGTTGCATGAGCCCAAACCTCATCAAGTAATTTTTCACTTTCATTAATTTCTAAACCAATAATATAAGCATAAGGGCGTCTACCAATAAACAAAGATTTTTTTCCTGTATTAGGATCTTTAAAAATCATTGGATGTTTTGCTCCAGGAGTTTTAGAAGGATCAGAAACTTCTTTATAACCTTTTCTAAGTTGACCGGCGCTATTATGAGCTGAGTCATGAATTAAAGTCTTACCTTCAATTTTTTTCTTTAAATGATCTGGCATATCTTCATATGCTGCAATCATATTTGCAAAATGAGTGTCTCCTTGATCTTTCGGAACTTCTAATGAATATAAAATTCCTGCTTTGGGTGGTATTTCTTGATAGGTCATATCCGAATGCCAAGTAGCTTCACCATCACCTAAAATACCCGTTGGCTTTCCCTGTTTTTTAACATTTGAAATTACATTTATTTCAGGATGTTTAGGTGAAAAATTAATTCCAAATGGATTTGGTGCCGGAAGATCTAAATTACCAAAATTTTTACTGAATTTAATTAAATTTGGATCTGTTAAATTTTGATTTTTAAAAACTAGAACTAAATTGTCATCCCAAGCTTTATTTATTTTTTCAATTTGTTGTAAACTTAAATCTTTGCTTAGATCTAAACCCTTAACTTCTGCTCCTAAAGTTAAACCACTCTTAATTATTTCCATAAAATTATAATAATTTTTTTAAAAAATTTAGTCAAATTTTATAAATTATAAAAGCCAAAATAAATTAGTCTGATTGCACCAATAAATAATATTATGCTTAATATTTTTTTAAAATAACTTTGTCCTTTTGATATTAAAACTAATTTTCCGATATATGTTCCAAGGAAACCCACCAAAATCATTAATGCTACTAACGGTAAATATTGTTCAAATGAAAAACCAATAAAAAAATAAGCAAAAGATTTAAATAGGTGTTGGAACGTCATCATCGAACCGTGTGTTGCAACATGTTTAACTGGATTAAAATTCATATTTTTGATTAAAGTTGCAACTAACGGACCCGAGGCCCCAAACATGACAGACATTGTTGAGGAGGCAATTCCTCCAAAGAAAATATATTTTTTTCCAAGTTTTGGGAATTTTCCAAATAAAGAATATAAAATAAATAAACCAACACCAATTTGACCAAGAGCTGGAGATAAAATTTCAACAACATTGGCTCCAAAAAAAGAACCTATTAATGTACCACCCATGAATGGTAAAATAATTTTGATATCTAAATCTTTTAAAGAAACAAAAATTCTAGCAAAATTTGAGCCTAATTGAATAATCCCATGCACGGGTACCAAGGCTACTGGAGGAACAATAAAAGATAAACTTACTAGCATTAATAATCCACCACCCAAGCTAAGTGCGGTTGAAATAAATGAGCATATTAAGTTTATAAAAATTAAAGCAATTGCTCCGTATAAAGAAACTGTTTCTGGTAAATATAAACTTATTGTTTCCACTAAATTAATTTTAAATAAATA
Source organism: Candidatus Pelagibacteraceae bacterium (assembly GCA_038133865.1). Lineage (GTDB taxonomy): Bacteria > Pseudomonadota > Alphaproteobacteria > Pelagibacterales > Pelagibacteraceae > HIMB114. The sequence goes on along the minus strand of JAYPUB010000009.1, from coordinate 23,470 downwards.
ATCGTAGAACAGATTAATATCATACTAAAGCAAAAACCTATAATAAAAGGTTTTAAACCAAAAGTTTTTAAATCTTGAAATGAAATATTTGAACCAAGACCAAATAAAGCTAGTAATATAAAATATTTTGATATTACAGAAGCAATTTCAATTAGTTGTTGCCAGATTGTTATTGGAAAATATGTATCACCCAAACTTCTAAAAATAGTTAAAAAAATAAAAACTATAATAAACGGTGGTAACAAATTAAAAAAATTTGCCCTATAAGCTTTTCTTGTTTTAAAAGCGTAAGAAAAAGCGAGAAGTGGAATTAAAATTATTAAGAAAGAATTACGAATGAGCTTTGTAGAGATTGAGGCATTAAATGCTTCTAAGCTATTAAAAGAATTTTGATAAATTTTACCTGCAGCTACAACTTGAGATGTGTCATGTATTGTTGCGCCTAGAAAAATTCCTGATTTGATATGATTTTGCTCGAATATTAAATGGGAAAAATATGGTGAAATAAAAACTGATAATGTACCAACTAATGTTATAACAGCAACTGCACAACTGATTTCTTTTTTATTATTTTTAATAATCGCGCTTGAGGCCATTATGGCTGTTATTCCACACACGGAAGATCCAATTGCTAATAAATTTAAGAGAGATTTTTCTGAATTATAAAAAAAATAAATTATTTTTAGAGATAAAAAAATTAATAAAAAATTAATTATAATAATTATAATTGAGGCACTTCCATAAGAATAAAATTCAAAAATGCTTAATTGGATACCAATTAAAGCAACCCCAATTTTTAAAAAGTTTTTAGTAAGAATTTGGTTAATATTATTTAAATTAATAATTTTGAATTGGTTTATTATTAAACCAAACAATATGCAAATAATTGCAGAGGAAATAACAATAGATTGTTTGGATAATATTAAAGATATAAGTTCTGATATTGCTACTATCAAAATAGCAATTATAAAATTTTTTATCATGAAATATTAAGATCTGATAAGCTAACTAATTCTTTAATTGTAAAATTTTTATTTAAAATACAGTCGATAAGATCATCTGTTTTTGAATTTTTAAACACTCCGAACAATCTTTTTGCTTTAGCTGTAATGTCATCTTTATCCATCGGATTATCCGGTGTTCCTCTGACAGAGCTTGCATGATAAAATAGCTTTTTACCATCATTTAGAATAATAGTTAATTTTGATTGTCTTTCAGGTCTTGCAATTGCTAATTCATCACTTGAAATCGATTTAATTTTTTTTCTAAGAGCAACTACATCTGGGTCATTAAAAAGATTTTCATCATGCGCTTCGTCATAACCCATGGTTTTTTTAATCAAATGAACGGCAATTAAATGTTGAGCGCTAATAGATGGAATTTCTCTATCATTAATAATATGAAAGCGATCTGAAGGAATTTCTATTGTAAGTTCTTTGATGTCTTTATGATTAAAGTCATTATTTTTTAATAAATATTCTACAGCATCCATCATAGACTGGATTGGTGAACCAACTGACCATTTTTTTAAAGACGAATGATCAATTTCAAATTTTTTACCAAGTTCACTAGTTATTAATTCTGGTTTTGGATTATGTGCAAAACCCTCATGAAAACCTCTTTCGCCTAATAAAGGATCTGTGACTGAAGTAAAATTTTCTTTTGCAAGTAAAGCAGAATAAATCCCATTTCTTGTTGTCATACCAGAAAATACAAAAGCTTTTTCAATATGATCCGGATCTCTGTTCCAACATGCAAGGCCCGAAGCTTGTTGAATGGTATATGATAATAAATAATTACATTGTTGATGATTAAGTTTTAACAATGCTCCTGCTGATGCTGCGCACCCAAAAATAGGTCCTAAACTATGAGTTGCGAAAGTAGTTGTTTTTGGTGTTTTGTAACCTAAGCTTGTAGTTATTCTAACACCAATGTCATAACCAAGCGCTATTGCTTTTAAAATTTCTGAACAATTTAAGTTTTCTTTTTCAGCAATTGCTAAAGTTGCAGGTACAATTGCACATCCAGGATGAAACCTACCGTTGGTATGAGAGTCATCAGTTTCATTAGCGTGTGCTGCCATTCCATTTGCAAAACCGGCATGGATTGATGAAACTTTTATATCATTACCTAATAAAGTTGCTTCTTTAGGTCCTCCTTGATTTTTAGAAAACTCAAATCCTTTTTGACCAGGCGGCAATAATCTTCCAGTTAAAATTGCAACCATAGTGTCTAGTAAATGAAATCTAGTATTAGTTTCGGTTTCATTTGGAAGCTCATTGGATAAGGCTTCAGATATATACTTTGTTAGTGTTTGTTGAATATCCATTAAAAAATTCCTTTAATATTATTTTTGTCTAAATTAATCTTACTATCATCACAACAAATATTTAGTTGCTTTACTTCATCTGTACTAAGTTTATTGATATTTTGAATTAATTTTAAGAACCGTTCTTTTTCACGCTCTTGAACCATGCCTTCAAAAAGTGGCTCTATTTTTTTTATGTATTCAGGTCTTTTAAAGGGTGTTTTTCCACTTGGATGTGCATTAGCAAATTCTAATTGGTCAACAATTTTTTCACCATTATTCATTATTATTTCAACCTCCGCTCCCTGTGCTTTTTTTAATGGATCAGGCTCATCGTAATATTTTTTGTTCCATTTTTTACTCTCAAAAGTTTCAATTTTATTCCATAGTTCAATAGTTTCTTTTTTAGTTTTTCTTTCTTCGCTATAACTTTTTTCGTGATGCCATTCACCATCTTCTAAAGCGACTGCAAAAATATACATAGCTGAATGATCTAATGTTTCACGAGAAGCTTTAGGACTATATTTTTCTTTGTCATTACTTCCGCTACCCATAACAATATGAGTATATTCTTTACTATGAATATTAATTTTTTTTATTTCTCTAGTGTCTTTAATTTTTTTTCTTAGATTAAAAGCTAAATCAATTAAGGCGTTGCCATGATATCCTGCGGAATGTTCTTTTGTAAATGTTCCTAAAATTCCATTTCTTGGCTCATTATCTTCTGGAAGTTCTATAATTAAATTATCATTATCTTTTTTTAGCAGTATTGGGATTATTCCATAATCACCTTCCCATACAGGACTCGGAGATTTATCTCCTCTAATAGCTCTATCAATAGCATCGATTGCATTTTTACTAACTAATCCTGGAGCATAGGCTTTCCAGCTCGAAAGCTCTCCTTTTCTTCCTTGTCTGGTAAATATTGATGTATGTGCACTCCATTGTACAGCTTGATAAATAATTTCAGTATCTAGTTTTAATAATTTACCAAGCGCACTAGTAATTGCTGGACCTAAATGCCCAACATGATCAATTCGATTTGGATTTAATGCAATCGATATAGAAAGTCTTAATTGTGTTTCATAACTTGTAGCGATTGCTTTGACTACATCTTCCCCATTACAGTTGTTTTGTTGAGCAACCGCTATAATGGCAGGAATACAGTCACCTGGATGACAAGTTTCTTTTGCCATAATATTATCATGGAAATCCAATTCTCTAACTGCAACAGCGTTTGCCCAAGCAGCCCATTGACAATCATACTTGTTATTATTTTGTAATCCAAAAATAGTTGATCCATTTTTCCTTTTAAATAGCATAGCTTGCGCTCTAGCAATTTTTACAGGCTCTCTGTTGAGAGCGGCAATTGCTACACCAGCATTATCAATTATTCTATTTCCAACCATTTCAGTTATGTCATTTGTTAATGGCCATTCTTCTGATGCCATTTTTGCAATGCGCCAAGCAAGTTGATCTTGTTTATGAATTTTTTGACCAGGTTTTTGGATATGAACTTCGTATTGCTTCATTAAATTATTAACGTTTCAGTGTGCAATATGATGTTTTGCATATTGATATCTTATAGACATGTGTTAACTTTCTGTAAATTTAATTGATCAATTAAAACTAAAGGGGGATAAATGTTCAATTTAAGATTAAAAAAGCTATCAAGCTTTTTTGCATTATTCGCTCTTATACTTTCATCGTTTACGGGACAAGCGTTTGCAAAGAAGCACCCAACTTATGCTTCAAAGAATTGTAATGGTCTTGTTCAAGTAGTAATTCACGCTTCTTATGGAGGTGGTACAGACACTACAGCAAGAATGATGTCGATAAGATCGAGAAGAACGCTTAATACAGACATCCAAGTCGTTGGTAAAAGAGGTGGATCTGGAGCAAAAGCTCAGAACTATACTTTAACTAGACCAAAAGATGGATGTACAATTATGGCTTTAACCGAGTCTCACTTGTATACAATGGCAAGAGGCAAATCTAATATGAAGATCGGTGATCTTGTTGGAGTTGCTAGAGCAATGGAAGAGCCAAATTTCATCGTTGTTAATGCAAAAAATAAAGAACTTAGCAATATTAAAAAGTTTATTAAAAGAGCTAAGAAAAAGCCAATCGTGACAGGAATTGCATCCATTGGTGGAACAGAGCACATTGGGATGTATTCTTATTCTCAAGCAGCTGGAGTTCCATTTAAAGCTGTTTCATTTGGTTCAGGTGCACAAAGTTTACAAGCTTTAGTATCTGGAAAAATTGAAGCTACTTTATTAAATCCATCAGAAGCAGTTGCTATGATTGATGCTGGTAAAATTAAGCCAATTATTTTGTTACATGACAAAAAAATGTCAGACTTTAAAAAAGTTCCAACTTCATATGAAATGGGACACAATGTTAAAGTTGTAACAACAAGAGGCTATGCAGTGTTAAAAGGCACACCACAATCTACTATTGATGAAATATCAAAAGGTTTGGTCAAAGCTATGAAACACGAGACTTTTGCAACTTACTTAAAAGGTGCAGGTCTTGATCCTAAAACTAGTCCAGCAGGTACTGAAGTTTGGGATAAGCAGCTTAAAGAAAATTATGCAAAAGCTGCAGCTGCACTTAAAGGCTTAGGATTAACTAAGTAATTATAGTTTATTTCTATGTCGAATGAATCTAACTTTGCGCCTAAAAAAACAGGCGCAAAGTCTTTTCACAGGAAAGATTTAATACTAGCAATTATTTTGGTTGCTTTTGGTGCATTCGTTTATTCCGAAGCAAATAAATTTCCACCTGCACCACTAGTTTTAGGAGACACAATAAATGCTGATGTTTTTCCTAAAATTTTAGTTGTTATTTTAATTTTTTTAACAGCAATTATTCCATTTGAATTTAAAATTACTCCAGAAAAAGTAGCCAAAATAGATAAAGAAAGAGATGATAAAACGATACCTATCACTTGGATTACAATTGTAATGTTACTTACCATCGTTTCTTTGGCAAACTTTTTAGGAGCCGTGTTAACAATGTTTGTAACATGTTTAATTTTCCCGTTAGTTTGGGGTGAGAAAAATTATATTGCTGTAGCAATATATGCAATTTTATTTCCTGGTTTTGTATATTTATTATTTAATCAATTATTAGGTTTATACTTTGAGCCTGGTCTAATGGAGATATTTAAAAAATAATTATGGAAGATGTAATTCGAGGTTTTGGTTTAATTTTAGAATTTAAAAATATTCTATTAATTTTTGGTGGTGTTTTAGTTGGAGTGTTAGTTGGTGCATTACCTGGACTAAGTTCTCCAATGGCAATCGCATTACTAATGCCATTTACAATTAGCCTTGATCCTGTTGCATCTATTTCTATGATGGCCGCTTTATATTGTGCAGGAACTTTTGGAGGATCAATTACGGCAATATTAATTAATGCTCCTGGAGCGCCGCCAGCGGTTGCTACTGCTTTGGATGGTTATCAAATGGCAAAAAAAGGTGAACCAGGTCGGGCACTTGGACTTGCAGCAATTGCAAGTGTATTAGGGGGAATATTTGCGATATTTATTTTTTTACTAGCAACACCTTTATTAGCTGAAATAGCTCTTAAATTTGGACCTGTTGAATATTTTGGACTGACTTTATTTGCATTATCAATGTTAGCTGCAATGAGTGGAAAATCTTCAATTAGAAATTTAATAGCTGGTGTTATGGGTGTTTTAGTTTCAACAATTGGAGTTCATCTAGCAACTGGAGTTGAAAGATTTGATTTTGGAGTTGATGAATTGACTGAAGGTATAAAATTCGTTCCAGTTTTAATTGGTTTATTTGCAATGTCAGAATTATTAAATCAATCTAAAACATTAAATGATGCAGTAGAGAGAATGTCTGCAAAAGCTCTAAAATTACCTACATTAGCAGAATTAAAAAAACTAAAAGGTACAATATTAAGATCATCAGGCCTTGGTACTTTCATAGGAATATTGCCAGCTGAAGGATCAACAGTTGCGGCAATGATGGGTTACAATGAAGCTAAGCGATGGTCAAAAGAACCGGAAAAATTTGGAACTGGATCTCCAGAAGGTATTGTAGGACCAGAAGCTGCTAATAATGCTGCAGCCGGAGGTGCAATGGTTCCTACATTAGCACTTGGTATTCCGGGTAGCGGAACTACAGCTTTGATTTTAGCTGCGTTGGTCATGCATGGTTTTAGGCCAGGTCCATACTTAATAACTGAAACACCACATTTAGTTTACGCAATATTTGGTGCAATGTTATTTGCAAATTTTGGATTTTTAGGCATTGGTTTGGTTGGAGCAAAGTTTTTTTCTTATGTCACCTTTGTACCTAAAAGATTTTTATGGCCATCAGTGTTTATTTTTTCTTTAATTGGTTCTTATGCTTATAGTTCAGCCATCTTTGATGTTTGGGTTATGCTATTATCAGGTATCATAGGATATTTTGCACTAAGAAATGGTTTTTCACCAGCTCCATTTGTGATGGGATTGATTTTAGGAAAAATGGTAGAAGAAACATTTACTCAATCTATGGTGATTTATGAAAACAATTTCTTAAATTTCTTTGATAGCGGAGTATTTATCTTCTTCTTTATTTTAACTTTTGTTAGTTTATCGACTCCATTCTGGGGCAAGATAAGAAAAAAATTCTCTTCAGCTAAGTAAAAATTTGTCTAAGGATTTTAATAAGAATAAAGTTGTAGTTATAACAGGCGGTGCAAAAAAAATTGGTCGTGCCACTGCAAAAAAACTAGCTGATCAAGGCTTTAATATTCTTATTCATACAGGTGGCAAAAGTATTGAAGAAGCAAAAAAGACCGTTGAGATTGTAAAAGAATATGGAGTACAATCTGATTATGTAGATGGTGATTTAATTGATATTAATACTATTGATAAGATTAAAAAGAGTGCAGAAAAATTAGGTACACCATCAGTTTTAATAAATAATGCTGGCTTGAGAATTCATGATAATTTTGAAAAAATTACTTATGAAGATTGGAAAAAAGTAATGACAGTAAATGTTGATGCATCTTTTTTATGCACTCAAGCTTTAATCGGTCATATGACTAAACAAAAGTGGGGTAGAGTAATTAATATTGGCGGTCTTTCAGCTCACATCGGTGCAAAAGAAAGAGCTCACGTTGTAACCTCCAAAGCAGCACTTGTAGGTTTAACAAAAGCAATAAGTATGGAATTTTTGGAAAAGGGTGTGACTTGTAATTGTGTTGTTCCAGGTTTTATTGAAGATTTTGATAGTCAAGAAAAAGCATTAAAAGGGCATTGGTTAAGGCACCCACAGACTCCGAATTTAGTATTAGGACGGTTTGGTAACCCAGATGAGGTTGCAGAAGTCATTGCAAATCTTTGCAAAAAAGAAGCTGATTACATTAACGGTCAAACATTACACGTAAATGGCGGAAGCTATACGCCATGACAATAGCTGAAGAATTTTCTAGTTGGGCAATATCTTTAAAAACAAAAGATATTTCGGATAAATCTAAAAATGTACTAAAGTTTTTAGTTAAAGATATTTGTGGAGTTATTGTTTCAGCAAGAAATGAAAATTATATTAAAAGTTTAGTTAAAACTTACTCAGGGACTGGAGATATTATCTCTCTTGGTCATGGAAGAAAATTTGATCAATTTTCTTCAGCTATCATTGCTGGAACAGCAGCACATGGTGAAGATTTTGATGATACATTTGAAGGAAACCCGATGCATGTTGGTGCAAGTATGATTCCTGCATTATTATCAGCAGGACAAAAATATAATTTATCGGGTGATCAGATTTTAAAAGCACTATCTGTTGGTTCAGAATTAATATGTAGATTAGCTTTAGTTGCGCCAACCGCAATGCATAAACAATGCTTTCACCCAACTGCTGTTTGTGGAACATTCGGAGTAGCGGCAGGGCTTTCTTCTGTACTAGGTTTAACAGAAAAACAAATGGTCTCAGCATTAGGTATATGTGGAAGTTTTACATCAGGTATTATTGAATATTTAGCAGAAGGATCATGGACAAAGAGAGTGCATCCAGGGTGGTCAGCTAATTCAGGAATGAATGCAACGTTAATGGCAAAATCAGATTTTTTTGGTCCAAGAACAGTATTTGAAGGTGAGCATGGTTTTTTCAAAGCCTTTGCACTACGTGAAATTAAAAGAGATTTTTCTCACTTAACAAATAAACTTGGATCAAGATGGGAAACTGAAAACTTAGCATTTAAACCTTATGCTTGTGGAACCATGGCACAGCCATTTGTTGATTGTGCTGTTAAACTAAAAGATAAGATTAAAGATGCTTCTCAAATAAAATCAATTACTGCAAAAGTAGGAGAGGGAACAGTGCATCGTTTGTGGGAACCTAATAGTGAAAAGAAAAAACCTTCTACTCCTTATTCAGCTAAATTTTCAGTACCTTATTGTGTAGCGGTAGGCTTTTTAAGGGGAGACGCTGGATTAAATGAATTTAATGAAGAAAGTATTAAAGATAAATCAATTTTAGATTTAGCTAATAAAGTAAATTATGAAATTGATCCAAATGATGAATACCCAAATAATTATACTGGTACTTTAATATGTGAAACTAGTGAAGGAACTATAACTGAACATCAAAATTGTTTTAGAGGTGGAAAAAAACAGCCTTTAACTAATGAAGATATTGAAAAAAAATATAAAGCAAATTTAAAGTTTTCAAAATTAAACGAGCAAGACCAATTAAAGTTAACTAAATTTACAGATAGTTTTTTTGAAAAACCTTCATTTGAAAATATCAATTTTAAATAGTTAATGGAAACATTTAGTCTTACAGAGGTTGCTACAAACTTATCTTTATTTAAAATTTTAATCTTAGTTGCCGTTGCTTTTTTTGCTTCTGTAATCTCTGGTATTTCAGGGTATGGAGGTGGGATGACATTAGGGTTGCTCGTATCACCTTTTATTCCAATTAAATTACTTGTACCGTTAATGTCAATCTTTGTATTTTTTTCAAATTTATCAAGAATGTATTTTTATAGGGATCATATTTTTTGGAAGAAAGGAATGTATTTTGCATTACTCGGTTTGCCATTTGTTATTTTGGGTACAAATTTTTATGCTGCCGTTTCTCCAAAAGTTTTATATTTTTGTTTAGGTTTTGGTTTAGGATTTATTGTTATCTTAAGAAGAGTGTTTGCAAAAATTAATTTAACCATCGGTTGGTTTGGTCTTAGTGTTATGGCGGTATTTTATGGCACTATTAGTGGCGTTATTCTTGGACCAGGTAGTGTTTTGTTAACGGCATTAGCTGCCAATGGAATGATGGGACCACAAATAATAGGAACAGATTCTTTTATTACATTAATTAATTGCACAGCAAGACTTATTTCATTTCGTCAATTAGGTTTATTAAGCAATGAAGCAATACTTTTTGGATCTTTAATTGGATCGGTTGCTATTTTTGGATCTTATGTTGCAAGAAGAATTGCAGATAAATTAGGAGTTAAATTGCATACCGTCATCATTGAAGTATGCGTGGTATTAGGCGGGTTAGTTATGATTTATAGAGCGTTTACGTTTTAAAAGATACTTTGATAATTATTTATTATTAAATTTATACTTGATATAAAAATTAAACTATAAATAATATTATAAAAAAGTTTTTCACTACATTTTTCTTGTAACCAAATTCCAATATAAATTCCAACAGGAATCCATGGTACTAAAATTAAAGTGTACTTTAAATTTTCAAGATTAATCATATTTAATGGTATGTAAAAAGTAAGTTTAAAAATATTTAAAAAAAAAAAATAAATAATTCTTGTGCCAATATATTTTGCTTTTTCTAATCTTAAAGGAACGAGATAAACGCTGATTGGAGTTCCTCCAGAATGTGCACAGAAACCTGCAAAGCCAGAAATAATTCCCCAAAAGGAACCTTTTAGTTTTGAGGTTTTATTTCTTATAATTTTTTGATTAAACTTTATAAAATAATTTAGGGTAAATAATGTTCCAATAACTCCAATTAAAAATTTAAGCAGATCTTCTGTAAAATAACTAAAAGTAAAATATGCTATAATAGTTCCCGCTAAACCCGCAGGTATCATTATTTTTAAATTTTGAAGATCATAATGTTTTTTATATTTAATAACTGCAATGATATCCATGATCATAAGGATAGGTAATAAAATTGCCAAAGCTTTTGTTAATGGCATTACCATTAACATTAAAGGAATTGCGATAAGCGCTAATGATCCAATGGCTGCACCCTTGGCAATACCAAAAAGAATAATTGCAGGCACGACGAAGACAAAATATGCAAAATTTATTTCTTGCAAGGTAATAGAGTTGTATAATTTAAAATTACAGGCATTTTTTAATTAATTCTCTATAGGTATTGTATTCCTCGAGAGTTTTTTCAGAAGCTTTAACAATTATAGATCTTTTATCAGTTACTGAATTTTGCTTTTCTAAAAAACAATTTTCAATTGCTAAATCAATTTGATTGTTAATATTAATATGAGAGGAAATATGATTTGGAATATTGCTATAATAATAAGAAAAATTCTTGTCGATATCTTCATTGAACTTTGTCACGGCAAGTAACCAAATTAAAAATCTAGTTTGGTTTTTAGTAAAAAAATTAATCGATTTTAGTTCTGTTTTTAATTTCAATAGTGTTTTGAAATGTTCATATGCCAAGGCCATAAAGGGGTTTTATACTATTTTATTATAATTAATATCTATAAAATTTATCAATAACTATTTATATTTTTAAATTGTTTTTTTTTATTACTAGAGCGTTATGATGTTAAATGTTCTAATCGGATTAGGCGTTTTATTTTTTATAATTTTAGTTGTTGCTTTAGCTAAAAAAAAATAACTATCTAGATTATTAAATTACAAATAAATTCTTTGGTTATTTTTTAACCTGAATTTGCTTGCCCTCAAGCCAGGCAGTTTCTTCACCTTGATAATGTTCTTTTTTCCAAATTGGAGTTTTTTTCTTAATTTCTTCAATAATAAATCTAGAAAACTCATAAACTTGTGCTCTATGCTTACATGCTACAGCAATAATGACCGATATACCTCCTAGAGGAACATAACCTTTAGCATGTTCTACAAAAGCAGCTGGATGATCTAATTTTAATTTTTGAATTGCATCTTCGTAAATTTCTTTAAAACTTTTCTTTACCATTGAGTCATGTGCATCATAAGTAATTCCAGTTACTGTTTTGTCATTATTATGATCTCTCACGGTACCTAAAAAATATAGTGATGCTCCACACTTTTGAGACTCAATAAATTTTTGAGCTTTTTCAATAGTAATTTCGTTTGTATTTACATCTACAACTTCACAATGAAACATTAACCACCTCCTATCGGGGGTATAATAGAAACTGTTTGATTGCTATTCAGCATAAATTCATCCTCGACAATTTCATCTTTTGAACTAAATGCTGATTTTTTAACCATTTCTAAATAATTTTTATTTTCAGGAAATTTATTTTCAACAAATTTGATCATTTCATTTCTTATATCTTTAATTTGGATATTTTTATCAAATTCAAGATCAATAAAATCTTTATCAGAAAATTCTCTACAAACACCAAATAGTTCAACTTTAATTTTCATAATCTATAAATTTTATTTTTTCACCTTTTTTAATTATTTTAGTTTTTTGATCAAGTAATAACCAGCAGTTTGCTTTCACTAAGCTATTCAGTTTATAAGATTCTTGGTCAGCAATAACTTTTGCACCAGTGTTATTTACATAACCACGTCTTAATTCAGTTAAATTTTTATTTTTTTTATAGCTGTGTAAAATTTTTGTACTTTTAAATTCTAATTTTTGATTTTGCATGGATAGTATCAAAGGTACAATTAAAAAATGAAATCCAACAATAGAAGAGATTGGGTTTCCTGGAAGGCCAAAGTAATAATTATTATTTTTTACTGCAAAAAGCGTAGGTCTTCCTGGTTGCATACCAATTCTGTGAAACATGATTTTAAATTTTTTTTGTTTTAAAAATTTTGGAAAATAATCTTTATGGCCAGCAGAAACTCCTCCAGTTGAAATTATAATTGTATTTTTTAAATTCTTTATTTTAGAGAAGATTTTATTTATTGAACTTTTATTATCTTTAACAATCCCAAAATATTTAAAATCAAAGTTATATTTCTCCTTAAAGCTTTCAATATACTCTGGAATAGAGTTAATAACTTTATCATTAAAAACTACTTTATCTGAAATTTCATCTCCAGAGCAAAATAAAACAATATTTGGTGTTTCATAAGTTAAAATATTTTCATACCCTGATGATTTGATAAGCAACTTTTTTGCAGATGTTATTTTTTGATTTTTTTTAATTAATAATTGCCCTTTTTTAAAATCCGAGCCTTGCAGTCTTACATTGTGAAATTTTTTAACTTTTTTGGGAATTTGAACGAGTCCATCAATGACTTCAATTTGCTCATAAGGTAGCATGCAATCATAAGGTGGAATAATTTTGCCACCAGTACTTATACGGTAGCAGGTATTTTTGATGTATTTGATTTGCTTATTTTCACCAACCGCTAACTCTCCATTGATTTTGAAAAAAAAATTTTTTTTTGTATCTGAAGATTTAAATACAAAACCATCTAACAAACTATTATTAAATGAAGGATTGTCTCTTTTAGCTTTAATATCTTCACATAGCATTTCGCGCTTTAATTTTTTTACAGTTTCTTTTTTTTTATTTTTTTTTACAACTTTTAATACTTTTTGAAGAGCTTCCTTGTATGAAGTCATGATTATCTTAGGTGAGATAAGAATTCAGGTACACCGTTTGGGTTAATCCAAAGTCCACTTTTACCACCTTGTTTAACTAGAAGGCGAGTATTTTGAATTAGTAAATCTGGATTAACAATTTTACTTAAATCATAAATAGTTATTAAAGCAGCATTTACACCCATGATAGCCTCCATTTCAACACCAGTTTTAGCATTGGCTGAAACTAAACAATAAACTTCTAAAGCATAATTTTTTTCATCTAAAACAATTTTTGTAGAAGTATGATCAATTGGTAAAGGATGACAAAGTGGAATTAAATCACTCGTTCTTTTTACTCCTAATACTGCAGCAACCTCAGCTAGCGTTACAGGATCACCTTTTGGCATTTGACGATTTTTAATCAGATTAAAGACTTCTTTTCCAACGATGATTGATCCCGTTGCCAATGCTCTTCGCAAAGTGATCTCTTTGTCAGATACATCAATCATATTAAATGATTTTTCTTGGAAAAGTTCTTTAGTCCAATCTTTAAGATCTTCTTTTGTAACTATTTTTAATTTCATATTATTTTCTGCATTTGTAGTATCTTCTTAATGCAGCAGATGAATTTATAGTCACACCTCTATTTAAATGTTGAGGATTTTCGTCTAGATATTTAACAAAAATTCTTACCCATTGACCTGCAGTTATACTACTTGGCACACATGTTCCGTTTAATCTTAATTGTCTTTTAGATGCATTTGTATTACCTTCTCTGATCATTTTTAAAGCATCGGAAAATAAAGAACTCTCAAACATACCTTTAAAATACCATGAACATCCTATTGCTTTGACCATTTCAATTTCACTTAACCTTTGACCATTATCCTGTTTTATCCAAAGCTTGCACCAAGAATTCATTTCATTAGAATTTTTAGTAGAAATTTTTGCATTAGAAATATTAGATTGAAAAATAATTATTATAAAAAATAAAATTATTTTCTTCATCATTATTAACCTCCAATTGAAGCAAGATGAGGTGTAATACCAGTATTACCCAGTTCAAGATAGTGAGACTCTTTTTTAAATCTTAGTTGTGTAAGTATTAAATCAAGCAACTCTTCTTTTTGATTTGGATTTTGTAAATATTTTCTTAAATCAGTCCCAGTATTGCCGAATAAGCATAACCTCAGTTCACCTTTAGCAGTTATACGAAGTCTATTGCATGTTTTACAAAAATCTTTTGAATATGGAGCAATGACACCAAATCTTCCTTTTGAATTTTGGTTAACATAATTAAGTGCAGGACCATCATCTCTAGCTCTATCAATATTTTGCCATCCTTTATCATTTAAGTATTCTTTGAAAACTTTTGCACTTTGATGGTATTTCTTAAAATATTTTAAGTTGTCACCAGTTTGCATTAATTCAATATATCTAAAATTAATCTCATTTTTATTGATAAAGTCTGCCCAACTATCAAATTCTTCTTTGTTATCATTAATATCTTTTAAAAGAACTGCATTAACCTTTATGTTTTTAAAACTTTTGTCTTGTAAAATTTTGATACCCTTTAGGATTTCAGGCAACCTGTCATGCCCAGTGATTTCTTTAAATTTTTCTCTATTCAGAGTATCAATACTAATATTTATTCCATCAACCCCAGTAGCAATGAGAGGTTCAGCTAATCGATCAAGCTTATAACCATTGGTGGTGACAACTAGTTTTTTTATACCATCTTTTGATTTAATTAATTTCATGACATCAAAAAAATCTTTTCTAACAGTTGGTTCACCCCCAGTTACTCTAATTTTTGATACACCTAGATCTGAAAGGGCATTAACCAAATTTTCAATTTCATTTATATTTAGAAAACCAGGATGATTATTTGGCTTGAAGTAACCATTAGGTAAACAATACCCACATTTAAAATTACAAACGTCTGTTATAGATAGTCTAATGTATGGAAATGAGCGTCCAAACGTATCTTTAAGTTTTTCCCCCATAGGTTTAGCGTACCTTTTTTTAACTAAACATGAAAGGCTTTAATTAAAAGAAAACAACTCTTAATTGAAAATTTAAAGTTAAAAAGGTTTAAATTTTTTACAGCGTAGGTTAGAATGTTTTAAGAATAAGGGGGAAACAATGAGAAAAATTAACAAAATAAATTCTAGCAGAAGAAATTTCCTTGCTGGTTCAGCTACAGTTGCAGGAGCAGCTGCTGCAGCATCAGTAATGCCAATTTCTATTGCTAATGCTAACCATACGGATGGAGGTGCAAAAGGTTTACCGTCTTGGACTGGTTGGAAAAAAAGAAGTGCATTAATTATTCATTCTGACAAAGGAATGGAAACGCACCGTGATGCAATTGGAAACAGTGTCATCACACCTTTAAGACACGTATATATTAGAAATAATATGCCAACGATGAGCGATGCTCAAATTGGTAATAGAAATAATTGGAAGTTAAAAGTTGAAGGAGTTAAAAAACCTAAAACTTACACACTTGCACAATTAAAACAATTAGCTCAAACAACTGAAGCTACAATTCTTCAGTGTTCTGGTAACGGGAGAGGTTTCTTTGCGCATAAGCCAAGAGGGTCTCAATGGAAAACCGGTGCAGCTGCTTGTTTAATTTGGACGGGTTGTCCAGTTTCTGCAATCATTAAAGATTGTGGCGGTTTAGCAAGTGGGGCAAAGTTTTTAACGGCAACAGGAGCAGATATGCCAGCAAAACTAGATCCAAAGAAGGCTCTAGTCGAAAGATCTATTCCTATAAAAGCTCAGAAAGACGCTTTAGTTGCATGGGAAGTTAATGGAGTTAATATTCCAAACTCTCATGGTGGCCCATTAAGAATGGTTACACCTGGTTACTTTGGTATAAATAACGTGAAGCACGTTGGAAAACTTGCTTTCACTGCTAAAGAATCAAGTGTTAAATATATGAAATCAAGTTACAGAATTTCTCCAATTGGAAAAAAAGGATCACAGTATCCTTCTTGTTGGGAAATGCCTGTTAAATCTTGGATCGTATCACCATTAAAAAGTGCAAAATCTGGAAATGTAGTAGTTTCTGGTGTTGCAATGGGTGGAACTAAAAAAGTATCAAGCATTAAAGTATCTGTTGATGGTGGTAAAAAATGGCAAAAAGCTAAATTTACTGGACCAGATATGGGTAAATTTGCTTGGAGACGATTTGTATTCGAAACTAAACTTAAACCAGGTAGCTATAAAATCGTAAGCAAGGCTTCTGCTGGAGGAAAATCTCAACCAAAATTGAGAATGGAAAACAGAAGAGGTTATGCGCATAACGGTTGGTTAGACCATGGTGTTGATATTAAAGTTTCGTAATATCTTATTTGCAACCTTATTCATCGTTTCAATAACATCATCCCACTCGTGGGGTGATGTTATGAAACAAGGTTTGCAAATCTTTAATGAGAAAGCAGGATGCGCTGCGTGTCATGTTTTAAAACATGCAGGTTCTCAAGGTAACATTGGGCCAAATTTAGATATGTCTAAAGACTCTAAAAATGTCGCATATGTAAAAGATATGGTTCAAAATGGGCTAGGTGTTATGCCAGCGTTTGGTGAGGATGGAATATTAACACCTGCTGAAGTTGATATTGTATCAAAATATGTTGCAAAAGTTGCAGGAAAGTAGATATATATTTTTATGTTAGAAATTTTAAATATGGGTGGTTATGCAGTATTTGTTTGGCCTGCATATTTTTTTGCATTAGGTTTAGCACTCTTTCTTTACAAAAGATCGGTAAAGCAACTTCAATTAGCTGAAAAACAGGCAAAAGAGCTTGGTTTAGTGAGTGAAAAAGTTGAAGAAATATCAGCTGAAAAACAATCAGCTTAAAATCTAAACCTCTTTCTATTTTTTTTTTATTTTTTTAGATTTCGATCCACTTTTTTCTTTATAGGATGGGCTTAAACTTTTTTGTGCAAGTTTAGATAATCCATCTTTATTATGAAGAAAATTCATTTCTTCAGGAGTTAACTTTATTGCAGATCTACTTTTCATGGCGTTAAACTAACAAATACAACCTGCTAAAAAAAATTATTTTTTAATCATAACCCTCATTATGAGCGCAACTTTTAGTTGATAAATATTTTATAAAACATTCTTGCAGCTACGAATAAGACAAGCCCAGAAGTAATCAAAGCCAAGACTCGAGTTGGTAAAACTTTTATATTTATAAAATTTCCAATTTGCCCTCCAATTAAAACAGCAAGCAGAAGAGGCCAATAATTTATAATTTCATTTAACACTTCATTTTTTGTTAGTTGTCCAAGAATTCCTGAAAAAGAATTAATTAAAATAAAAATTGAAGCTGCAGTTATAATATGTTTTGGTTTTGCTGCACGAATTAAAAAAAGAATTGGACTTAAAAATATTCCTCCGCCAATACCAACGATACCAGATAAAAATCCTAGGACTCCACCAATTAAAACTGAAAATAGAAAAGGAATTTTTCTGTATTTTTCTTGATTATCATCATATGTTTTAAAGTTAATTAATAATAAAATCCCTGCAATAGTTAGAATAAATAATAATAATATTTCAAATATTTCTTTATCTATCGGCAGGGCGCCGCCAATATATGCTAATGGGATAGAGCCTATTAAATAAGGAACTAAAAGTTTAAAATTTAAATATCCAGCTTTTGTATAATTTATGCAATTTCCTGAAACAACAATAATATTACAACAAAGTGCAATGACAGGAAAAATTGTAAACGGAACTCCCCAAAGCAAAAGTAGCGCTAAATAAGTTGAGCCTCCACCAAATCCAACACTTGAATAAATTGCTGCAGTTACAAAGAATAGAATTATTAATATTGGCATCTATTGAAGTTTAATCTACCATCATTATATTAACAATTAATTTTATGATTAACGTTATTCCTTATGAAAAATTAGGTGGTGCTGACCATGGCTGGTTAAAAGCTAAGCATCATTTTAGTTTTGCTAGTTATCAAGATCCTAGTCGAGTTCGATTTGGTCCCATGAGAGTTATTAACGATGATATTGTTGCTCCAAAAAAAGGTTTTGATCCACATCCGCATGATAATATGGAAATCATTACTTATGTAAGAAAAGGAGCAATTACTCATAAGGATAATATGGGAAATGAAGGACGTACCGAAGCTGGTGATATTCAAGTAATGTCTGCTGGAACAGGCGTAGTTCATTCAGAATATAACTTAGAAGATGAAGATACTAATCTTTATCAAATTTGGATGTTTCCAAACAAAAAAAATGTAAAACCAAGATGGGACGCCAAAAAATTTCCAAAGGATCCAGTTGAAGGGAAATTAAAACCATTAGTTACTAGCTTTGATAATGATCACACAGACTCATTAAAAATATATCAAGACACTGTTATTTATGCAGGAAGAGTTAATAAAGGAAAAAGTGTAAAACAGACAATAGATCGAGACCAGGCTTATGTTTTATGTTCAAACGGAAAAATTAAAATTAATAACGTTGAAATCAAAAAAGGTGATGGTGCTGAAATCACTGATTTAAAGGATGTTGAGATAACTTCATTAGAAGATAGTGAAATTTTATTTATTGATCTTCCAAGATAATTTTTTCATAGTATAAAGTTCTACATGCCAATAGATAGTACTAAAGAGTTTAAACCAATCAATATTTCTGTTTTAACAATCTCAGATACTAGAACAGAAGCTACAGACAAATCAGGTCAAATTTTAGCTAAAAAGATTAAAGAAAAAGGCCATGGCCTTACCCACAAGCAAATTGTTAAGGATGATAAAGAGGAAATAAAAAAAATTCTTTTAGAATGGTGTAATGATAAAAATGTAGATGTTGTTTTAGCAACAGGCGGAACAGGCTTAACTGGAAGAGATACAACACCAGAAGCATTAGAAGAAATTAAGGATAAAGATATTCCAGGTTTTGGTGAGTTATTTAGATTAATAAGTTATAAGAAAATTGGAGCCTCTACTATTCAATCAAGAGCCATGGCAGTTTTAGCCAAAGGCACGTATGTATTTGCTTTACCAGGTTCTACTGGAGCTGTTACAGATGCTTGGGAGGATATTCTTAAATTTCAATTAGACTCTAGGTTCAAGCCCTGTAATTTTATTGAGTTAATTCCAAGATTAAACGAAAAATAAAATTTTAAAGTAGATTAATAATATTTGACATTATTTTTTGTTATGTTATAACATAACATATGAATAATAAAGATATTGTTCTTAACATTATTAAAAAAAGCTCATCAAATATGACTGCTTATGAAATTTTAAGGAAATTTCAAAAAATTAAAAATGTTCAGCCAATGACTGTATATCGAGCATTAAATATTTTGATTGATGATGGAGTTATTCATAAATCAAATATCAATAAAACATTTATTTATTGTAAACAAGGTCATGATCACAATCATAATCCAGTAATTGCAATTTGCAAAAAATGTGGCGATACAGATGAATTAAAATCAGACTTATTCATTAATTTTTTTAAAAAATATTCGTTGAAAAAATTTAAATTTGAAAATTTTGAATTGGAAGTTTCAACATTATGTACAACATGTACAAAATAATAGGAGAGAAATAATTATGGAACATGCTCATGAATTGCCAGAATGGTTACATATTTTTGAGGAAATAGATATTTTACGAGGTATGATATTTGGTTTAGTTCATACTATTATTCCAGTAGTTGGATATTATACCGGATGGAGTATTAACAGATTTTTAAAAATAATATCTAATGGTTATATTGCTGGTTTAATTGGTGTAATATTGGCTCACGTAATTGCAGATTTTATTGCCGCTACACTTGATCCTCATCTTAACTCTGCAGCTTTAGGAATAGTTATTGGTGGTTTAATTCCTTTAACAATTATTCCACTTATGGAAAAATATGTTACCAAAAGCAAATATCATATTGTGGTTGGAGATCATGAAGATATTCAAAAAGATTTAAAAAAGAAACATACATAAAAAATAAACTACACAAGCCTTTGTGTTCTTTCACTTGCGGTCTTTAATTGGCCGCAAGCTCCCAAAATATCATCTCCTCTTGATTTTCTTAAAGTAACAATATGACCATTGTTTTTAATTATATCAATGAATTTAGAAGTTTGTTCTTTTGTCGAGGTTTTGTATTTAACCCCTGGCCATGGATTAAATTGAATTAAATTTAATTTACATGGAAATTGTGACATGATTTTTGATAACTCTTTTGCGCATTGTTCAGTATCATTCACATCTTTTAGAAGAACATATTCAATAAAAATTTTTTCTCCATTTTCTTTTGCATATTGATTGCAATTTACAATTATATTTTCAATATTATATTTTTTATTGATTGGCATAATTGAGTCTCTGATTTTATTGTTAGGTGCATGTAAAGATAATGCTAAATAAGTTCCAATTTCCTTTGCAGCCTTTTTAATGTTTGGTGAAATTCCTGAGGTAGATACTGTAATTTTTTTATTTGAAAAATTTAGACCATGTTCATTCTTTAAAATTTCAACTGATTTTTTTATATTATCAAAATTGTAAAAAGGCTCTCCCATACCCATAAATACAATATTATTTATTTTTTTTTGTTCTTTCCAGTCATCCAACTCATCTTTGGCAATCATAATTTGATTTATAATTTCGTTCGAGGATAGATTTTTAACTAAAGGTTGAATACCTGTATGACAAAATTTACAATTTAGAGTACATCCTACTTGAGAAGATATACATAGAGTTGCATGAGTTTTTGATGGAATATAAACTGTTTCAACTAAATTTTTATCTTCTAATTCTAATAACCATTTTACCGTTCCATCTTTTGAAACCTGTTTATTTTTAATAGTAGGTCTTTTAATTGTTATTAGGTTTTTTAGATTATTTATTAGATCTAATGGAAGGTTAGTGTATAAGTTATAGTTAGAAAAGCCTTTTTGATAAAAAAATTTCCATATCTGATTTGTTCTCATCGAAGAGTTTTTCCCATTTAATTTTAAATTATCGATTAGAAATTGTTTTAGATCTTGATAATTAAGATCTGAAATATGAACCATGAATTACTTTTGATATTTATCTTTCCATTCAGAATATGGCATTCCATAGATCATTTCTCTTGAATCTGGATCAGAAATTTGAACACCTTTTTTTTCTGCTTCTTCTTTGAACCATTTTGATAAACAGTTTCTACAAAAACCTGCTAGATTCATAAGGTCAAGGTTTTGTACATCTTTTCTTTCTCTTAAGTGATTTACAAGCCTTTCAAAAGCTTTAGACTGAATTTCTTTTTTTGTAGCTTCATCCATAAAAATAAATATAAGAAGTTTGAATGAAATTAACAGGTTCTTATAAAATTCCAACTGATAAACAGACAGTTTGGGAAGCTTTGAACAATCCTGAAATCCTTGAAAAATGTATTCCAGGCTGTGAAGAGTTTAAAAAAAATTCTGATACAAGTTTTACAGCTACCGCAACTAATAAAATAGGACCTTTTAATGCAAGTTTTACAGGTGATGTTGAATTACAAGATTTGAATCCACCAAATAGTTATAAATTAGTTGGACAAGGCAATTCTCCAGTTGGTTTTGCATCAGGTGAAGCCAAAGTTAATTTGACAGAAGAGGATGGTCATACAGTTTTAACTTATAATGTTGAGGCGAATGTTGGAGGAAAAATCGCTCAGGTAGGTAGTAGATTAATTGATATGACGGCTAAAAAAATGGCGGATATATTTTTTGGTAAGTTTTCTGAAACTATTTCACCTAAAGGATCTATTCCTGTTCAGCCAGATGATAAAATAGAAAAAAAATTGATTAATAAAAAATTTATTTATGCAATTGCGGCATTAGTTATAGCAGGGGCTATTTTGCTGGTTGTTTTTTAAACAACTAATAATTGTATTGTATTTCAGTTCTTGTTTTTAATTAAAATTTTTGAGACAATAATATCTCGGGGGACTATTTATATGTTTAAGTTATCATTAACTGTAAACGGTAAAAAAGTAGAAAAAGAAGTATCTGATAATACTTTATTAGTTTCATTTATTAGAGAAAATTTAAATTTAACAGGTACACATGTAGGCTGCGATACAAGCCAATGTGGAGCGTGTGTAGTCCATGTAGATGGAAAATCGGTAAAAAGTTGTACTATGTTAGCCGCTGATGCTAATGGCGCTAGCGTGACAACAATTGAGGGTCTTGAAAAAGATGGAAAATTACATCCAGTTCAAGAGTCTTTTAAAAAACATCATGGTCTTCAATGTGGGTATTGTACGCCAGGTATGGTAATGAGTTCTATTGATCTACTAAAGACCCATAAAAATCCAACTGATGAAGAAATAAGAAAAGGTTTAGAAGGAAATATTTGTAGATGTACAGGTTACCAAAATATTGTTGCATCGGTTAAAGGCGCAATTGGAAAAGTTTAATTTATAAAAAGGAGACAAAAATAATGGCAAGTATGATTGGTTCAAAAGTAGAGAGAAAAGAAGATAAAAAGTTTTTAACAGGTAAAGGAAGATATACTGCCGATATAAATCTACATAACCAAACTTATGCTGTTTTTATAAGATCTCCGCATGCAAGAGCAAAGATTACAGGTATCGATACTACAAAAGCAAAAAAAGCTTCCGGTGTAGTTGATGTGCTCACAGGCAAAGAACTTCAAGATGATAAAATAGGTGGGTTAATTGCTGGTTGGAAAATTGTAAGTAAAGATGGAACAGACATGAAGTGTCCTGCTCATCCAGCTTTAGCATCAGATACAGTAAATTATGTTGGGGATCATGTTGCGCTTGTAATTGCAGAAAGTTTGCAAGAAGCAAAAGATGCAGCTGAATTAGTTGATGTTAAATATAAAGTTTTAAAAGCTGTTGCAAGTACAGGAAAAGCTATGGACTCAGAATCTATTCACGATGGAATAGATAAAAATCTATGTTTTGATTGGGAGCTTGGAGATAAAGCTAAAACTGATGAAGCATTCTCTAGCGCTGAAAAAGTAGTAGAGATGAATATTGTAAATAATAGATTAGTTCCTAATGCAATGGAGCCTAGAGCCTCTATTGGAGATTATAATCCTTCATCTGAAGAACTAACATTGTATACAACAAGTCAAAATCCTCATTTATCTCGTTTAGTAATGTCAGCATTTAACGCAATACATCCTGAACATAAATTTAGAATTGTTGCTCCAGATGTGGGAGGTGGTTTTGGATCCAAAATTTATCCTTATTCTGAAGATGTGGTTACGGCGTGGGCTGCGAAAAGATTACAAAGACCAGTTAAATGGGTTTGTGAAAGAACAGAGTCTTTTCTTTCAGATTGTCATGGAAGAGATCATATTACTAAATGTTCTTTGGCGTTGAAAAATGATGGAACAGTTACGGGTTTAAAAGTTGACACAATTGCAAATCTTGGTGGTTATGCATC
>JAYPUB010000008.1:0-30496 GCA_038133865.1 Candidatus Pelagibacteraceae bacterium | reverse complement strand
GAACAGTTACGGGTTTAAAAGTTGACACAATTGCAAATCTTGGTGGTTATGCATCATTATTTGCAACGGTAACTCCAACTTATTTATATGGACCGCTTATTCTTGGTCTTTACAATATTCCAACTGCATATTGTAATGTTAAAGGAGTTTATACGAATACAGCACCTGTTGATGCTTATAGAGGAGCAGGAAGACCAGAAGCAACTTATATGATTGAGCGAATTATGGATAAAGCTGCCAAGGAGCTTGGAATGGATAGAGCTGAATTTAGAAAAAAGAATTTCATAAAACAATTTCCTCATCAACAATGTTTAGTTCATAATATAGATTCTGGAGATTATGACGCTCACTTTGATAAAGCGCTAAAATTAGCAGATTATGCCGGCTTTGAGAAAAGAAAAGCAGATTCTGCTTCTAAAGGAAAATTAAGAGGGATTGGTTTTTCTACTTACATTGAAGCATGTGGAATTGCACCATCAGCTGCAGTGATGTCTCTAGGTGCAGGAGTTGGATTGTGGGAGTCTGCAGAGATAAGATTTAACCCAACAGGAAATATTTCTGTATTTACAGGAACTCATAGTCATGGACAAAGCCATGATACAACCTTTGCTCAGATTGTTGCTGACAAATTAGGTGTTCCAATGGACAATATAGAAATTGTGCATGGAGATACGGATAAAGGCCCGTTTGGAATGGGGACTTATGGTTCAAGATCTTTAGCTGTTGGAGGAACTGCAATCGCAAAAGCGTGTGATAAAATCGTAGAAAAAGGAAAAGCTGTAGCAGCAAATATGCTAGAGGCTAAGCCTGAAGAAATTGAATTTAAAGATGGTGAATTTATTGTGCCAAATACAAATAAGAAAAAAACAATGGGTGAAATTGCTTTTGCTTGTTATTTACCAGGTACCTATGGAGAAATAAAATCACCACTTCCAGAAGGAATGGAACCTGGACTTAAAGAAACAGCTTTTTATGATCCTGTAAATTTTTCATTTCCAGCAGGTTCTCATATTTGCGAAGTAGAAATCGATCCTACAACTGGTGAAACAAAAGTTGACACATACACCTGCGTTGATGATTTTGGAAATCTAATTAATCCAATGATAGTCGAGGGGCAAATTCACGGTGGTTTGGCACAAGGTATCGGCCAAGCATTATATGAAAATGCTTATTATGATGAAACAGGCCAGTTAGTTACGGCATCATATATGGATTATTGTATGCCAAGAGCAGATAATTTTCCTGAATTTAGGATCGACTATACTTGTACACCAGCAACTTCAAATCCACTTGGGGTTAAAGGATGCGGCGAAGCAGGGGCTATTGCATCGCCACCAGCTGTAATGAATGCAGTAGTTGATGCTATTGGTACAGAAGTAACAATGCCTGCGACAGCAGAAAAAGTTTGGAAAGCATTAAAAGAAAAATCATCAGCTCAAAAAAAAGCTGCGTAGTTATTAAAAAGGGGGATAAATGAAACAATTTAATTTTCATGAAGCAAAGAGTGTAAAAGAAGCTGTAAAGGCAGTATCAAAAAAATCTACTTTTTTATCAGGGGGCCAAACTTTAATTCCTTCAATGAAATTACGACTAGCAAGTTTCGATGATGTAATAAATGTAAAAAATATTAAAGATCTTCATGGTATTAAAGTGAGCGGAAAAACAGTCAAAATTGGAGCAGCAACTAAGCATGCCGAGGTTGCTTCATCAAAAGATGTTAGTAAAGCAATTCCATCTTTATCTGCTTTAGCCGGGGGTATTGGAGATATGCAGGTAAGAAATAAAGGAACGTTAGGTGGTTCAATTGCTAATAACGATCCAAGTGCATGTTATCCTTCTGCTTGTATAGCTCTAGATGCTACTATTCATACCTCAAGTAGAAAAATAGAAGCATCTAAGTTTTTTAAAGGTATGTTTGAAACAGCTTTAAAAAAAGACGAATTAGTTACAGCAGTTGAATTCAATATTCCAGAGAAATCATGTTATATAAAAATTCCAAATCCAGCTTCAAGATATGCAATGGTTGGAGTTTATATTGCTAAACATAAAAAAGAAGTTATTTGTGCTGTGACTGGAGCTCAACCAGTTGTTTACAGATGTAAAGAGATAGAAAAAGAATTAACTAATAATTTTTCTGCAGATGCTTTAAATAACGTTAGTCTAAAATCTGCTGATATGAATTCAGATATCCATGCTTCAGCTGAATATAGAGCAAGTTTAGTACTGACAGCTGCACAAAAAGCAGTTCTTAATTGCAAATAATTTAAACAAATTAGTAATTTCTGATAAGGTATTTAGGATGAATAATACCTTTGATGAAAAAATTTTAGATGAAGCTCTTCAGTGGGTTGAACAAAATAAAAAAGTTATTCTTGCGACAGTTATACAAACTTGGGGCTCATCACCAAGGCCAATAGGTAGCTTAATGATTGTAAATGACTCTGGAGATTTTTCAGGTTCAGTGTCTGGAGGATGTGTGGAAGGAGAAGTTGTAAGGCAATGTTTAGATTTACTAAATCAAGATAAAGATTTTAAAAAAATTGATTTTAAAGTATCAAATGAGAGTGCTTGGGATGTTGGTTTAGCTTGTGGTGGAGAAATAACAATTTTTCTAGAAAAGTTTTCTAATGCTTCTTAAAATTTTAAAAGAAATTATAAATTTAAAAAATTCTAAAAAAGAATTTTCAGTTATTACTAATATTAAAAGTTCTAAAAGTTATATTTTTTTTTTAGATAAAGATATTCACGATGATCTAAAAAAATATAAATCAAACATTGAAGATGTCTACAAATCTAGAAAAGATGGAATAGTTAAAGGAACAGATTTTTTTGTTAAAAATTATCACCGTCCAATTAAAGTTGTAATTGTTGGTGCAGTACACGTTTCACAGTTTTTTGTTGATTATGCAAAATCTTTAAATTTAGACATTCATATTATTGATCCTAGAGGATATTTTGCATCAGAAAAAAGATTTCCAAATGTAAATATTATTAATCTTTGGCCACAAGAAGCTTTTCAGCTCTGTCCGTTAGATAACAAAACAGCTCTAATTGCATTAACTCATGATCCCAAAATTGATGACCCTGCAATTCATGAAGCGCTAAAAAAGAAATGTTTTTATATTGGAGCTTTAGGGAGCAAAAAAACACATGAGAATAGATGTAAAAGATTAATTGAAAATGGCTTTAAAGAAGAGGATATAAAAAAAATATTTGGTCCAATAGGTATTAAATTTGGTGGAAGGTCAGCACCAGAAATAGCTTTATCAATTATTTTTCAATTAATGACAGAGATTTATAAACAGTGATTTCAGCAGTTTTGTTAGCGGCGGGTATTTCAAAAAGATTTGGTAAAGAGGACAAGCTTTTATCAAAATATAAAAAAAAAAGTTTGTTAATTTTTGCTTTAGAGAATTTAAAAAAAAGTAAAGTAAGTGAAATTATTATTGTTACTGGAAAAAATCATAAAGAGCTTTCAGATAAAATTAAAAAAACATCAAGGATTAGACTGGTTTATAATAAGAATTATTCAAAAGGTATGTCATCCTCTATATTAGCTGGAATGAAAAAGATAAACAAAAACTCCTCAGGCTTTTTAATTTGTCTTGCAGATATGCCAAAAATTAAATCAACTACATATAATGCAATTATACAATTTTTTAAAAAAAATCCAAACGTACCTCTTGTTCCTTTTTTCAAATCACAAAGTGGAAATCCGGTATGTTTTCCTGTGAGTTTTAAGGTAAAACTTAGATCTTTAAAAGGAGATCGCGGAGCAAAGAAAATTTTACAAAAAAATAAATTTAATAAAATTGATATAAAATCTAAATCGATCTTAATTGATTTTGATAAAAAATCAGATTTTAGAAGTTAAACTTTTTTATATAATTTTTTAATTTTTCAGGTTTGTCCAAAGTAATTGTATGAATCCCCATTTGATTTGCAGATAAAGTATTTTCAGGCCTATCATCTATAAATAGAGTTTTATCAGGAGTACAATTGAATTGTTTGAGAGCTAATTCGTATATTTTTTTATCAGGTTTTTTTAAACCTACTTTTCCTGAAGCAATTGTATCGTCAAATTTATTAATAAAATCATTATTAGAAGTATAAATATCAAATTGATGACCTGGAAAATTACTTAATATAAAAATTGGTATTTTGTTATTCTTTAATTCCAAGGCAATTTTAATATTTTCATCATAGACTCCAACAATCATTTCTTGAAATCTTCCGTAAAAAGCCTCAATAGCTTCTTTATATTGGGGAAATTCATTTATTTTTTTTAATGTTGCTGGACCTGTATCATAAACCAAGTCTTGTTGAATATGCCATTCCCATGGACATATTTTTTTAAAAAAAAAGTTTATTTCATCTTCAGTTTTAAAAATTTTTTTAAATAAGTTTTTTGGATCAAATTTTACTAATACTTTACCAAGATCGAAAATGACTTTTTCAATTTTCATTTAATTTATCTTAGGTGCCACAAAAATTATAAATGTTATGAAAGCTATAATTGTTATAATAAAAATAAATGGATCTATATTTTTCATGACAAATCAATTGCGTGTTTTTTTAATATTTCTAAATTAATAATTTCTAAGGTTTTTTTGTTTGTACTTTTAATAAATATTTTGCAGGGATGACCAGCTTCCACAGCTCTTTTAAACCAAGTAGCACATACACACCAACTATCTCCATCCTTTAAACCTTCAAAATTATATTCTGGCCTTGGAGTGATTAAATCATTTCCATGTTCTTTACAAAATTTTAAAAAATCCTCATTTACTTTAGCACATACTGTGTGTGTACCATGATCATTCTCGTCAGTATTGCAACAACCATCTCTGTACCAACCAGTGAGAGGATCAAGTGAACAATTTTCTAATTTTTCATCAAGGACATTTTTTTGATTTTTAGTCATGGAAAACATTTGCTACTTTTTCATCAATTTCAATGTTTAAAGAAAAAGATCTTCTTTCACCTTTGACATGAAATGGATAAGCTGTGTGCATTAAGTAGTTTGGAAAAAAAATTATATCTCCAACTTTAGGAGAGTGATTATAAATACTATCACTTAAAAAATTCTTTGAACCATTGATAAAATCAATCGTTCCATTAGTTTTAATATTTTTTTTACTTTTATTAAATTGTTTAGGTACTTTTAAATAACCTACAGCAGACAAGTGTCCATCATGATAGTGTATTGGGTTATACTCATTTTCAAATTGTCTCACTATCCATAAGTTTTTAATTTTAATTTTTTTGACTTTTTTATTAGTCGCTTTTTTAATAAATAATCTTGCTTCTTTTTCTAATAATTTTGATAAAAATTTTTTTATAAATTTTTTTGGTAGCTGAAACTCTTGTTTCACCTCACCAACAAGTTTTTTTGAATAATTTAAATTTTTAAGTAGAGTTTTATTTTTAATTATTCTATCTACCTCGTCATTTATTTTACTCACAATACGTTTTGAAAGTTTAAATTTACCTATTTTTGGTCCAAAAGGAGTTAAAACTTGCATATTAAAGTTTAGTTGGATTAGGTTGATTTTTATAAACTATTTTAGGATCAAAAGTTTTTTCTTTTTCCTCAAATTCTAATTCTATTTTATTAATATTTGTATCAACGGGTATTGATCTATAAAAACATGAGTAGTAACCTACATGACAGCTTGCACCATCGCCAATATCTACTGAAATCCAAACGGAATCTTGATCATCATCAATTCTAATAAATTTAACTTTTTGAACCCAACCACTAGTTTTTCCCTTGTGCCATATAGCATTTCTGGATCTGCTAAAATAATGTGCCTCCTTTGTCTCTATTGTTTTTTTAAATGCTTCTTCATTCATGTAACCATGCATCAACACTTCCCCAGTTTTATGATCAGTGGTGATTACTGGAATCAACCCATTTTGATCAAACTTTGGGCATAAATCTTTACCTTCTTCTACTTGTTCAACTGAAATTCTTTTTTTAAACATTGTTTAGTGTATCTATAGTTGTATATTAGATTAATCAAATTTAATTATACAGGGATTTAATGACAAATAAAAACGTTACTGAATTTAAGGCAAAATTAGAAGAAAAAATTAGCAAGGAAGAGGCTAAAAAAGCCATTCAGATAATTTTGAAATATATTGGAGAAAATCCAAACCGAGAGGGTTTAATTGAAACCCCTAAAAGAGTCATCAAAGCTTTTGATGAATATTTTTCTGGATATGCTGAAGACCCACAGGCATATTTAGAAAAAACATTTGGAGATATTGATGGTTATGATGATATGGTCATTCAGAAAAATATATCTATTCAAAGTCACTGTGAGCACCACATGGCACCAATTATTGGCGTTGCACATGTTGCATATATTCCGTCAGATAAAGTTGTAGGACTAAGTAAACTTGCAAGAGTAGTTGAAGCTTATTCTAGAAGATTACAAACCCAAGAAAGATTAACAATGCAAATTGCAAATTCAATTAACAAGGGTTTAAAAGCTCATGGTACTGCTGTTTGTATAGATGCAATTCATCAGTGCATGACTACAAGAGGAGTAATGAAAGAAAATGCTACAACTGTAACCAATTATTTCACAGGCTCTTTTAGAGACAGTCAATCTTTACAGCAGAGATTTTTATCATACATTAATCAAAAAAAATAATGATTAACATTCCTGAGAAATATAAAGCTTTAAAAAAAGTTTATGTTGATACTACTCATGTAGCAACTCAAATTGATAGCCCTAAAGTATATTATAAAATTAAACCTGAAGAAGGTTATGTAGTATGTGGATATTGTAATATTTGTTTTGTTTTAAAAGAGGATGCCGATCTAGATACAGATAAAGTTTTCTTTTACAATGAAAGACAAAGTAAATTGGATGAACAACCAAATTTACAGAAAGATGTTATTTAACTTGAGTTTTAAAGCAATTATAATCAATAAAGAGGGAGAAAACTTTACACGAGAAGTAAAGGACATTGATCAATTATTTTTAAAGCATGGAAATGTATTGGTAAAAATTGATTATTCTTCTTTAAATTATAAAGATGGAATGATTTTAAAAAATGGCGGAAATTTAGTTAAAGAATACCCACATATCCCCGGAATTGATTTTGCTGGCACTGTTGAAGAGAGCGATTCAAGTAAATTTAAAAAAGGAGATAAGGTTATATTAACTGGTTGGCGAGTTGGTGAAGTATTTTTTGGAGGGTATTCTCAATATGCAAAAGTTCAAGAAGAGTTTCTAGTTAAAATGCCAAAAGATCTTGATAGTAAAAAAGCGATGATTTTAGGAACAGCTGGCCTTACAGCTCTGATGTGTGTTCTTGCTATACAAGCTCGCGAAACAATTCTTTTAGGGGAGCCAATTAAAGATGTATTAGTTACAGGAGCAACTGGTGGGGTTGGCAGTGTAGCGGTTTTAGCTTTAAGTAAACTTGGTTATAATGTAACTGCAGTAACAGGAAAAAAAGATAAATCAGATTTTTTAAAATCACTTGGAGCAAATAATATTGTTACTCGAGAAGAAATGGATCAAGATGCAAGACCTATTGATAAAGGGTTATACGATGGTGTTGTTGACACAACCGGTGGAAAAATTTTGGCAAAAGCATTATCTCATACTAGACCAAATGGCATCGTTGCGGCCTGTGGTTTAGCAAGTAGTTTTAAGCTAGAGACAACTGTGATGCCATTTATTATTAGAGGTGTGAAATTGTGGGGAATAGACTCGGTAACAGCACCAGCTAAAAGAAGAGAGTTTTTATGGTCGCAAGCAACTTCATATATTGATTTTAAAAAAATATCAGAAGGTGTTCAAGAATGGTCCCTTGATGATTTAATAAAAAATTCTTCTAAAATATTAAAAGGTGATGTTTCGGGAAGAGTGATAGTTAATGTTAATAAATAAATGGATTGGGATAAATTAAAAATTTTTCATGCAGTAACCCAAGCTGGTAGTTTTACAAAAGCAGGCGAGGTTTTAAATTTAAGTCAATCTGCAATTAGCAGGCAGATTCAATCTTTAGAATACGAACTTAAGTGCAGTTTATTTCAAAGGCATGCTAGAGGTTTATCATTAACTGAAAATGGAGAAACGTTATACAAAACTGCAAATGAGGTAATTTCAAAGATTAAAGAGGTTGAAACTGATTTAGTTGAAAGAAAAGATAAACCTTCTGGAAAATTAATTATCACAACTGTTGTTGGTTTTGGAGGCATTTGGTTAACACCTCGGATTAAAGAATTTAGAGATAAAAATCCTGATATTGAAGTTGAATTAATAGTAACAAATGATGAGTTAGATTTAAGTATACGAGAAGCTGACATTGCTATTTGGATGAGACAACCAAAGCAATTAAATTATATTCAAAGAAAGTTAGTAGATATAAATTATCATATTTATGGATCATCAAAGTATATTGCAAAAAATGGAGCACCAAAAACTGTAAAAGATTTAGATAAACATGATTTAATTACTTATGGAAAAGGAACGCCATCACCTCTATCAGAAAAAGAATGGATTTTAAAATTAGGCACAAGGCAAAAAAGAAAACCAGTAATGAAAGTGAATAATATTTATTCATTAATGCTTGCAGTTGATGCTGGAGCAGGACTAGCAGCTTTACCTGATTATATGGTTGGTGATAATAAAGGATTAGTCAGAGTTTTACCCGAAACCAAAGGTCCAAAGTATGAGGCACACTTTGTATATCCTCAGTCACTTAAAAATGTTGCCCGAGTTAAGGCATTCAGAGACTTTATTTTTAATAAAGTTACAGAATGGAACTTTTAACTATCTTCTTCTTTTTTTAGTTTTTTTCTTAGAAGTTTTTTTTCTTTTAGAAGTAGTTTTTTTTCTTTTTCTTAATTTTGCTTCCCACTCTTTTAATTTACCACGTCTAGCTTTCAATTCAGCTTGACTAGCTTTGTAGTCAGCTAAGATACTTGCTTGAACAGCTGGTAGTCTAAAGTGTGCAATAATTAATAAAAAGAAATATATGCATATTACAAATAGACCTTGATGACCTAACGTTCCCATTTCTACACTCCCTTTTTAGTTAAAGCTTGTATTTTAATATTTGCACCTTCTTGTATGGATATGCTTTCCCCAACAACATTTCCTTCAAAGTTGCAACCACGATTAATCTTCACTTTTGTTGCTGTAAGTGAACCATTAATTTTTCCATTAACTTCAATTTCAGTAGCATTGATATCACCTCGAATGTCTGCAGTATCAGAAAGGTTAACTTTATTAGCTACGATATTTCCGTCAAATTTACATCCAAGGATGATATCATCCTTTTCAGTTATCTTTCCTTTCAATTCCACATCAGAAAGCAAGATTGAATTTGATGAACTCATTAGTTTAAATGATTAATTAATTATCTTCTTCTTTTACGGTACCAAAGAAACCACCGCCAGATTTTTTGTTACTGTCTTCTTCGTCTTTGACTAATTTAATTTTAGATTTTTGGAAATCTTCATCTGACATTTCAGCTATCGTTCCACTAATCTTTCCGCCAAGTGCAATCTCTAAATCTTTGTATCTAATTTCGCCTTTCGCAATTCCCGAAGATGAAACTGATAAAGTTCCTGCAACTTGTAAATTACCGTCATAGTTACCTTCAATTTCTGCAGTCTCAACTGCTGTTTCTCCGTCAACACCTCCGCCATTTTTAACGCTTATTTTTCCAGCGGAAACTTTTCCAGTATGTTTTCCATTTACAATCACTTCATTAGGCGCATTAATTTCTCCATTAACAGAAACTCCAGAACCAATATGAATATTACCTTCTTTTGTCCCATCTATTGTAGAAGATCTAGTTGTTGTAGATCTTGTAAAAGGACTATTGTTATTTTGATTATTGTTTTCGTCGTCAAAAATTGCCATAATTAAAATTCCTTGTTTATTTTCTCTATTTTATAGTTCAACATATTAGTAGAATCTAGTGATTTAATGAGATAAAAATCTATTTTTTTGTATGATTTACCTTATTGCTGGTCTCATTATAGGTTTTTTTGTTGCACTGCCAGTGGGTGCAGCTGCAGTTATGTGTATTAATCGATCAATTCAACATGGTTTCAATTCAGGCTTTTTTACAGGATTAGGTATTGCTTTTGCAGATTTTGTTTACGGACTTTTTGCAGTTTTTGGATTATTTGCAATTTCTGGAGAAACTTTAGAGAGTCAGCCAGTTTTGAGACTTGCAGGCGCTCTTTGTGTAATGTTTATTGGTCTAAGAATGATGTCAAAAATACCAATCTCATCAAATGAAAATTTAGAACAGGAAACTATTTTTAAAGATGCCGTGACAGGATTTCTCATCACAATAAGCAATCCAATGACAATAATCGCATTTGTTGTTGCATTATCTTACATGAATTATTTAATGGAACAGATTAATTATTTGGGTTCAGTTTTAATTGTAATTGGTATTTTTTCAGGTTCATTATTGTGGTGGGTTATATTATGTTTGATATCACTAAAATTAAGAGAAAATTTAACTTCAAAAATTATGCGCAGAATTAATTTAGTTTCTGGGATTTTAATTTTTATTTTTGGGGTATTACTTGTTATAAGTATTAAAGGTATTTGATGTTACAATATATTCTTTCATTTATAGTTTTGATTTCTGTAGTTGTCTTTATTCATGAGTATGGCCATTACTATTTTGCAAAAAAATATAAAGTAGGAGTTACAGACTTTTCTATTGGTTTTGGAAAAGAATTATTTGGTTTTAATGATAAAGATGGAACTAGATGGAAAATTTGTGCAATCCCTTTAGGAGGGTATGTAAAATTTTTTGGTGATAGTAATTCTGCATCCCAGCCTGTTAGTCTATCAAAAATAGATAATAAGGATCATTCAAAACTTTTAACAACTAAGCCTTTGTACCAAAGAGCAATTATTGTATCAGCGGGTCCTATTGCAAATTTTATTTTAGCAATATTTATTTTTTCGATTATTTTTATGACTGTTGGAAAAGATGTAACAGTCCCGGTAATCTCTGAAGTTCAACAAAATTCACCAGCAAGTAAGGCTGGTTTAAAAAGCAATGATCAAATAACATTTATTGATGATAAGAAAATTCAAAGTATAAACGACGTTGCATTATTAATCACAACTAGTCAAAATGATAAAATTAAAATCGAAATTTTGAGAAATCAAAAACCTTTATCCTTTTTAGTTCAACCACAAAAAAAAATTATTAAAGATAATTTTGGAAATAGTATTGAAAGAAAATTAATTGGAATTAAAATTGCTCCACTGAAGGGGAAGATGGAGAGAGAAAAAATGGGCCCAACCAAAGCTTTGATTTTATCAGTTAAGGAGACTTATAATACAATTTCATTAACATTATCCTACATTGGTAAAATGATTGTAGGGAAAGAAAATGCAGATCAATTAGGTGGACCAATTAAAATTGCACAAATTTCTGGAAAGGTTGCTGAACATGGATTAATTCCTTTTCTTTCAATAATGGCTTATATTTCTATTAGCTTAGGATTAATTAATTTGTTTCCAATTCCACTTCTTGATGGTGGTCATTTATTTTTTTATTTAATTGAATTTGTAAGAGGCAAGCCACTTAGTGAAAATGTTCAAATTTATTTTTATAAATTTGGAATGGCATTACTTTTTACCTTGATGTTTTTTGCAACCTTTAATGATCTTAAAAGCTTAGGATTGTTCTAAAAAAACATTTTTTTAAACTTCAAGTTGAAATCTGTGGTTAAAAAGACCCCCAAAATGAATTTTCGTTGATTTTCTTAAGTTTTTAAATGAATGTTAGTTATTAACGATTCGAAAGGACCAAAATGAACAAAAAACAGCTTGTCGCTAAAATTTCTAGCACTTTGAACTTAAGTAAAGCTGATGCAGAAAGAACATTTGATAGCATAACTAATATTATTTTAGATGCGCTTAAAAATGATGATGCAGTTAAAATTGCAGGTTTTGGTACTTATAAAGTAGCAAAAAGAAAAGCTAGACAAGGTAGAAATCCAAGAACTGGAGAAACTATTCAAATCTCAGCTTCTCAAAAAGTTAAGTTTTTACCTGCAAAAGCTTTAAAGGACATGTTCAATAAATAGTCTTTCAAAACAGCCTTATTTTTAAACAAAATAAGGCTGTTTTAAATATCAATATTAAATTATTTAATTTTTACTATTTTATTGATTGTAATATTGGCCAATCTGAATAAAGTTAAAATATCAAATATTTAAAGGAGTCGATATGTTTTCAAAAAAATTAGCAGACAAATTAGATGAGTATCATCTATTAAAGCATCCGTTTTACCAAGCATGGAATGAAGGAAAACTAAATAGAGAAATTATAAAGGATTATGCTGAGCAATATTATCAGCATGTTAAAGCTTTCCCAAGATATATTAGTGCTACACACTCTATGTGTGAAGATATTTCTAAGAGAAAAGTTTTATTAGAAAATTTGCAAGAGGAAGAAGATAAAGATCATGATCATCCAAAACTTTGGAAACAATTTGCCTTAGCTTTAGGAGCAGATAAAGATGAAATAGAAACAAAAAATCAAGAAAATTTTACTAAAGATATGATCGACAATTTCTTTAAACAAGCAAGATCAAGTTACGAAGAAGGTCTTGGATCTTTTTATACTTATGAAAGACAAGTTCCCGAAGTAGCTGATGTAAAAATTTCTGGATTAAAAAAACATTACGGGGTTGACACAAAAGAAGGCCTTCAATTTTTTGAAGTGCATAAAGATGCTGATGTTATTCATAGAGCAGAGTGTGAAAAACTTTTAGACGAACTTACACCAGAGCAGCAAGCCAAGGCTGAAAAAGCAGCACTTACAACTGCTAAATTTATGTGGAATTTTTTATCAGGTGTTGCATTAAAACATAAACTACCTTAGGAGTGCCCAGATTAAATACTTAATTCACAAGCGCAGACTCAATGACTGCGCTAAAAAATCATCAATGCCAAAACCATCAGTTAAGCCTAACAGTCCGTATTTTTCATCTGGTCCCTGTAAAAAAAGACCAGGATGGAATTCTGCTAAATTTGATCTTGAAACATTAGGAAGGTCTCATCGAGCTAAACCTGCAAAAGAAAAATTATTGAAAGTAATAGAACAATCAAAAAAAATATTAAATTTACCATCAAATTATAAAGTAGGGATTTTAGCTGGATCGGATACGGGAGCAGTTGAAGCAGCAATGTGGAATTTGCTAGGACCAAATGGAGTAGAAGTTTTAGCTTGGGAAAGTTTTGGTTTAGACTGGGCAAAAACAATAACTGATCAGCTAAAAATTGAGGGCAATAAAATTCATAAAGCAGATTATGGAAAACTGCCAGATTTATCAAAAGTTGATTTTAATAAAGATGTTTTATTCAATTGGAATGGAACTACTTCAGGAGTCAAAGTACCTAATGCCAATTGGATCCCTGATGAAAGGAAGGGATTAGTTATATGCGACGCAACTTCAGCAGTTTTTGCAATGGAAATGGATTTTAAAAAATTAGATGTGATTACTTGGTCTTGGCAAAAAGTTTTAGGCGGAGAAGGTGCGCATGGTATGATTGCTATTTCACCTAAGGCAATTGAAAGATTAGAAAATTTTATACCAAAATGGCCTATACCTAAAATTTACAGATTAACGTCCAAAGGAAAACTTGCTGATGGAGTTTTTCAAGGCGCGACAATCAACACCCCTTCCATGTTTTGTGTTGAGGATGCTCTAGATTCTTTAGGATGGATTGAGTCTATTGGTGGTTTAAAATCTTCGATAGATCGATCTAATAAAAATTTAGAAGCTGTTAAATATTGGGTTGACCAAAGTAATTGGGCTGATTTTTTATGTGAAGATAGAGCCAATTTATCATCCACTAGCATTTGTTTGAAAGTTAAAGACTCAAAATTTCTTAATTTAAGTGTAGATGATCAAAAAACTAAAATTAAGGAAATAAATAGTATTTTAGATAAAGAACAAGTTGCATTTGATATCAATTCTTATCGTACCG
This sequence comes from Candidatus Pelagibacteraceae bacterium, assembly GCA_038133865.1. Classification (GTDB taxonomy): domain Bacteria; phylum Pseudomonadota; class Alphaproteobacteria; order Pelagibacterales; family Pelagibacteraceae; genus HIMB114. The sequence goes on along the minus strand of JAYPUB010000008.1, from coordinate 16,488 downwards.
CTCCTCCAGGCTTTAGAATCTGGGGAGGATCTACTGTGGAAACTTCTGATATAGAAAATTTATTACCTTGGTTAGATTGGGCTTATACTGTAGTAAACGGTTAAATGTATAAAGTATTAATTGCCGATAAGCTAAGCGAAGAAGCAGTAAAGATCTTTAAAGACAACGGAATTGAAGCTGTTGTAAAAACTGGTTTAAGTGAAGATGAGTTAATTAAAGAGCTAGAGACTTGTGACGGTTTAGTAGTTCGATCAGCAACAAAACCAAATAAAAAAATTATTGAAAATTCAAAAAGATTGAAAGTTATTGGAAGAGCAGGGATCGGAGTTGACAATATAGACCTCGAAGCTGCTACAAATAACGGTAAAGTTGTTATGAACACCCCTTTTGGAAATTCTATTACTACTGCTGAACATGCAATTACATTAATCTTATCTACTGCTCGACAAATTCCGTATGCAGATAAAACCACTCACGAAGGTAAATGGGAAAAATCTGGCATAAAAGGCGTAGAAGTTACAGGAAAAACTTTAGGTATTGTTGGGTGTGGAAATATTGGATCTATTGTTGCTAATAGAGCTTTAGGTTTGCATTTTAAGGTAATTGTTTTTGATCCTTTTTTACAAGATGACAGAGCTAAAGAAATGGGAGTTGAAAAAGTAGAACTAGAAGAATTATTCAAAAGATCTGATTTTATTAGTTTGCATACACCTCTTACAGAAAAAACAAAAAACATCATTAACAAAGAATCATTCTCAAAAATGAAAAAGGGAGTTCGAATTATTAATTGTGCAAGAGGCGGTTTAGTAGATGAAGATGCATTAAAAGAAAATTTAGAAAGCGGACATGTTGCAAGTGCTGCATTAGATGTTTTTGTTAATGAACCTCCTAAGAACAGTCCTTTGTTAGGAACAAAAAATTTAATTATGACACCTCATTTAGGTGCATCCACAACTGAAGCTCAAGAAAAAGTAGCATTACAAGTAGCCGAGCAAATATCTGATTATTTGAAGACAGGAGCAATAACAAATGCTGTAAATACATTTTCATTAACAGCTAAAGAATACAATTCAGTTCAACCTTATTTAAAATTATCTGAGCAGTTAGGAGGGTTTGCTGGACAGTTAACTGAAAATGCAATTAAAAAAATTGAAATTGAGTTTGAAGGTCAAGTTTCTCAGATTAATACACAGCCTTTGATGCAAACTATGATTTGTCATTTATTAAAATCCAATTTTGATGGAGTTAACGTAATCAACTCAACAGCAGTTGCGAAAAATAAATCAATTCAAATATCAGAAACTAAACATGAAAAAATTAGCGAATATCAATCTTGTGTAACATTAACGATTGAAACAGATAAACAAAGAAGATCTGTTTCAGGAACTTTATTTGGTGGAAAGCCAAGAATTGTAAATGTTAAAGGTATTAAAATAGAAGCGGAATTATTAAAAAATAACCTTTATATTAGTAATGAAGATAAACCTGGCTTTATTAGTAATTTGTCAAAAATTCTTTCTGATAATCAAATTAATATCGCAACATTTAATCTTGGTCGTAAAACTTCTGGAGGCGAAGCAATTGCTCTTATCTCAACTGATAATCCAATAGATGATAAAGTTTTAGAAAGTATAAAAAAATTACCATTAGTAATTCAAGCTAAAACATTGACTTTTGATGAGTAATAAATTTTTAACATTAGTTGCAAATGATCAATTTGCAAATAATGAAATAATTAAATTTATCAAAGAAAATTACTCTTTAAATATTTTAAATTCTAAGAGTTTATCTAGTTCAGCATTAGAGTTAATTATAGAAAATTTTGATCAACAAAAATTTAAGTCAATAGAAAAAGAATTTGATCAACGAAAAATTGATTTTTGTTTAAAAGAAAAAAGTTTAAAAAATTTTAAGAAATTAATGTGTGACATGGATGCTACCATGATAGCTAATGAAACTCTTGATGATTTAGTAAAAATTACAGGGTCAGATTTTAATGTTGATGAAACTAGCAAGTTAGCCATGGAAGGTAAAATAGATCTCAGGACAACACTTAAAAAAAGAGTTGAAATTTTAAAAGGCAAACCAAAAAGTTTAATTGATGAAGTTTTAAAAGGTATAAAATTCAATCCCGGTGGAGAGGTAATGGTAAGGACATTAAATAATGCGGGTTTAGAAAGTAGTTTAATCACCGGAGGGTTTAAACCAATTTCTACTTTTGTAGGAGAAAAACTAGGTTTTCAAAATATTGTTAGTAATGAATTTAATTTTGATAAAAATAATTGTTTTACAGGAGATTATATTCCAATAACTGGAGAAAAGAATTCAAAATACAAATATATGGAAAAAATATCAAAAGAAAAAAATATCTCTTTTGATGAAATCATATCAATTGGGGATGGTTCAAATGACCTTCAAATGCTTAAACACTCGGGCTTAGGAATTGGGTATCATGCACACCAAATTATTAGAGAGAATATACAAACTCAAATAAAATTTACTGATTTAAGAACTGTATTATTTTTTTTAGGAATTAGCGAAGACCAATTTATAAATTAGTTTTAATTTTTAATAAATTCTAAAACTGTTTTAACATGATCTTTTACTTTAACGTTATTCCATATTTTTTTTATTTTTTGATCTTTTCCAATCAAAATTGTAGTTCTTTTTACGCCCATGAATTTTTTTCCATACATTGATTTTTCGCCCCAAGCCCCAAGAATTTTAATTAGTTTTAAATTTTCATCGGATAAAAGTTCAAATGGAAAATTAAATTTTTTTTTAAACTTTAAATGACTTTCGATACTATCTTTTGATATACCTACTATTTCAGTATTAAGTTTTTTAAATTTTTTATAATTTATAGCAAATTCTTTGGATTCTGTTGTGCACCCTGGCGTATTATCTTTAGGATATATATAAATAATCAGGCTTTGTTTTAATTCTTTTTTTAAATGATAATTTTTTCCACTAGTAGAAGGTAATTTAAAATCTTTAAGTAATTTATTTTCTTTAATCATCGTAATAAAAAAATTATAATTTTAATATTATGAAAATAAAAACTTCTAAAGAACTTGTTCAAGAAGCTATGGATAAAATTAAAACAATTTCTCCATCAGAACTAAAAGAGTTTGAAAAAAATACACCAAATTCAATTTTGATTGATATTAGAGATATCAGAGAACTTAAGAAAACAGGAAAAATTAAAGGAGCAAAACATATGCCTCGAGGAATGCTCGAATTTTGGTTAGATCCTGAGAGTCCTTATTATAAAAAGGATATCCCTCCTGGGATAACAAAAATATTATACTGCGCTTCTAATTGGCGTAGTGCTTTAGCTACAAGAGCTATACAGGAAATGGGTTTTGATAATGTTTTTCATGTCAAGGGGGGATTTCAAGCAATAGTCGACAGTGGATATGAAATTGAAACTGTTGATTAATTTATTTTTTAGCTTCTCGATAAACAAATTCAAGCCTGTCTTGACCAAAAAATATTTTTGAACCAACTATAAATGTAGGAGCGCCAAACACGCCTTTTTTAAAAGCTGCATTTGTTCTATTTTTTAAATCGTCTTTAATTTTTTGATCAGTAATTTTTTGCTCAAATATTTTTGGGTTAATATCCATATTCTTAATAAATTTTTCTAAAATTTTTCCATCATTTAAGTTTAAAGAGTCAACCCAGGCAGCTCTAAAAAATTTGTCAACATAGTTGTTTAAAAATCCTTCTTTCTCAGCAACCAATGCACCTCTCATAATATTAACTGTTTTTAATGGAAAATATCTATTGAATTGAAACTTGATCTTATACCAGTCTGCGCAAATTTTAAGATCTTTTATCATATGTTTTGCTTTTGATGGGTTTAATCCTGGTGCAGTAATATTTGCTAGTTGGTGAAGACCACCTAATAAAATTGGCATATAACTTACTTTAAATTTATTTTCTTTTTCAAATAATTTTAATTGTTCATGAGCTAAATAAGAATACGGGCTACTTATATCAAAATAAAAATCAATTTTTTTCATTAATCATGTAGTTTAAATTTTTGAGCAATTAATAATCTCAAAAATAAATATAAAAATAAACCAACTGGACCACTAAAATAAGTTAAAACTAGAGGAAATAAGACAATAAATTTATGTATATTATGTTTTATAGCATCATTTGCGATCCATATACCCAAGAATAAACTGATTGTTAAAAAATGTATCCAGAAAATTAAAACAAAAAAAGTATTGTCCATTAAAGACATAAGTTGATCTAGTCCAAAATAAAGCTGAAAATTATTTAATATTTCCAGCGGGTCTTTTTTTAATCCATTCAAAGCACCCGTTGGGTCTTTATTTATAATATTGTTAAAGACACCAGAGGGATACATTTGTTCAAAAACTAAGTAACCATAGGTAAGCGCCATTACAAATGGTATAAAAAGATTATTTACTAAGCCTTGTGTAATTTTTGAATTTGGGGCAAAAATTACCAACAGCCACATTGGTATTACCCCTATATTTGCAAATTGATAAATCATTTCTAAAGTAAAAAAATCTTTGATCGTTTCTAGCATATGTTATTTTCCCAGTTTATATATGAATCAAACTAAATCAATCTACCAAAACTTAGAAACAGTGGAGGAAATTAAGGAGTTAGCGCTTAAGTACCTCGATAAATATCAACCTTCAAAAAAAAGTTTACAGATTTATCTTTTTAGAAAAGTGATTGATGGACAAAGCAATATAATTGAAAAAAGTGAAATATTAAAAAGAATTGAAAATGTTTTAAATGATTTAGAAGAAAAAGGTATCTTGAATGATAGTCTTTATTCAGAGATAAAATCTAAAAATTTTTTAAAACGTGGTTACTCACTTAATAAAATTAAGCAGCATTTGACTCAAAAAGGAATTAGTAGCGATTTATTAAAGCAAACTTTAGAAAAAATTCAAAATGATCATGTTAATCCTGATTTTTATTCAGCAATTAGAATTTGTAAAAAAAGAAGGATTGGACCGTATCGTCCTGATGCGAATAAAGAACTTTTTTACAAAAAAGATATGGGGGTATTAGCAAGGTCAGGTTTTAATTATGACTTATCAAAAGAAGTTTTAAGAATAGATAAGAAACAATTGAAAATTTACGAAAAGAAATTGTGAATCATTTTTTTCTTTTTGTTTTTTTTTGTTCTTCAACTAGTTGATTAATTTTTTTTTCCATCGATTGTCGTACAATACTAAAAATTATAATACCAAAAATTGATACGCTTATAATAATTATCAATATAGTTTTAAGCATTAGATTTTTGAATTTCTTCTCACTAATAATGATGGGTTTTTAAAACCTTTTTTACCATATAAGATTTTTTTATTTTGATGTGTCCTTATGATTGCCCCAGCACATTCTGCAATTGCATGACCAGCGGCATAATCCCATTCTCTCGCTCTAGGTCTTGCTGCGTACAGATCAAACTCATTACTTGCGATCATACAAAATTTTAAAGAGCTGCGCATATTTACATATTTTTCAATTTTATATTTTCTTAATATTTTTTTTATAATTTGAGATGGGTTAGATGAACTTGTAAGAGCAATTTTTTCACGATTTTGTTTTTTTGAGCAATCTAATTTAATTGTTTTTGTTTTATTAAATATTTCATAAGCATGATTTTTTCCATAAGCAAAAAACAACCTTTTTTTCTTTGGAGCGTAGATAATACCTGCGGCAGCTTTTTGATTAATTATTAGACCGGCATTTATTGTATATTCCGATCCACCTTTAATATATGAGCTTGTTCCATCGATTGGATCAATAAGCCAAAAAGTTTTACGTTTTTTGACCTTTGAATTTTTAATTGTTTCTTCTGAAACAACTTCAATATTAGGAGAAAATTTTTTTAAATATACTTGTAAAATTTTATCTACTTCTAAATCACCGTTTGATACAGGTGTTCCATCATCTTTAAGATAAGTCTTTATTTTTTTTGAACATTTAATTGATATTGAACCTGCTTTATAAAAAACTGGAATAAGCTTTTTGATCAAAATTTTTGTGTTAATTTTTTTCATTATATTTTTCTAATTTTATTTCTAAAATATTTATTGTTTTTTTTCCTTCGTTCTGAAAATTTACAGTCACCTTATTTTCAATAATAGACTGGACTTGGCCAATGCCCCAGTCTAAATTTGAAGGATTTATCACAAAGTCACCAGGGTCAAAGTCATATACATGCATTTTAAAATAATATTATCGTGATATACCGATGAGATGAGTTTAGCAACTTCAGACATAGTGAATACTAACATTCTTGGATTTGATAAAGATAAATCAAAGACAAAAGTAGTTGTTGCTATGTCGGGTGGAGTAGATTCATCAGTTGTTGCAGCTCTTTTGAAAAAAGAGGGTTACAATGTAGTTGGAATAACATTGCAGCTATTTGATTATGGAAAAATTGGGAAAACTAAAGGTACATGTTGTGCTGGAAAAGATATATATGATGCAAAAAAAGTATGCGATCAGTTAAATATAAAGCACGAAGTTTTTAACTATGAGTCTATTTTTAATGAAGAAGTTATAAAAAAGTTTGCAGACAGTTATGTTAAAGGAGAAACACCAGTTCCTTGTATTGATTGTAACCAAACAGTAAAATTTAGAGATTTGTTTAAATCTGCTAAAAATTTAGAGGCAGATGCACTGGCTACCGGCCATTATGTAAAAAGAATTTTTGATGACGGTGCAAAAATGTACATGCCGGAGGATATAAGCCGGGATCAGAGTTATTTTTTATTTAACACTACCCAGGAACAGCTTGATTATCTTAGATTTCCTCTAGGAAATATAGCTAAATCAGAAACACGAAATATTGCTAGAGACATGAATTTAAAAGTTGCTAATAAACCTGATAGCCAAGATATTTGTTTTGTTCCAAACGGCGATTATAAAAAAATAGTTCAAAAGCTAAGACCCGAGTCTTTTGTTGAAGGAAATATTATTGATATTAATGGAAAAATATTAGGAAAACACACTGGTATTGCTAATTTTACTATTGGACAAAGAAAAGGAATAAAAATTGCATCAACAGAACCTTTGTTTGTTATTAATATTAATTTTAATGATAATGAAGTGGTAGTAGGTCCAAGGCAAGAGCTGCTTATCAAAAATATTTTTTTAAAAAAAATTAATAATTTATGTGAATTTAAAGATTTAAATGGGGAATTTTTAGTTAAGGTCAGATCCACAGGTAGTTTATTACCGTGTAAGATAGAAAAGAATGGTAAGAAAGTTGTATTGGATAAGGGTGAAGCCGGTGTATCTCCAGGACAAGCTTGTGTTTTCTATAAGAAAGATGAATTGGGTGTAAGAGTTTTTGGAGGAGGCTGGATTGAAAAAACGGAAAGATAACTTATTTCTTTTTATTTTTACGTCTATTCCTTCTTCTTTTTGAACCAATTTTTCTTCGACCTCTATGTTTTTTTGGATATCCCATTTTAGTTTTTTTTTTAAATTAGAAGTTGTATTTAACAGAAATTTAAATTATTTTCCATATTTAATATGAGTTCTGTTTTTGAAAAAAATAAACATCTAGATTTCACGAAAAATGAGATTGAACAAAAAAATAATATCGATTTTTTTAATTTAAAGGAAGACAGAGCAAAGGAAGAAAAACAAGATAAAATCCAAAGTTTCTTATTTGTGTCAGCAGCAGCAGTTTTTGTTATAGCTTTTGTAGCTATTATTTACGCATAAATAATCTATAAATTTTTAAATGATAACTACCGAACTTTTTATCGGTCTTACAACATATTATTTTATTATGTTTATGACACCAGGTCCTAATAATGCAATGTTAGCAATTTCAGGAATAAAGTTTGGTTTTAGAAAAACAATTCCACATATGACAGGTATTCCTATTGGTCATACCGTACAAATTATAACAGTATGTTTAGGACTTGGAACATTATTTCAAAAATATCCAGAAATACAGCAAGTTCTTAAATATATTGGTTGTGCTTACTTATTCTTCTTAGCATATAAAATGTTTGGCTCCCTTAATTTTAAAGATCAAAACAATTCTTCTGGACGTCCAATGAAAATTTATGAAGCTGTATTGTTTCAGTTTTTAAACCCGAAAGCATGGGTTGTAGCTTTGACGGTTGTGACCGTTTTTTTTCCTAATGAAGAAAATTTTATTAAAGGTACTTTATTTTTATCTTTAACAGCTCCACTTATTTGTTTTTTTTCTGTTATTACCTGGGCTGGATTTGGGTCTTCAATTAGAATTTTTATATCTAATCAAGCTATTAAAAAATTTATTGAAATTTTAATGGCTATTCTTTTAGCATTAACAGCAATTTTTATTTTAATATGACACAAGTTTTTGAAGAGATAAAAATTAAAACAAACGGACAAAAGCTAATTGATATTACTGCTAAAGTTTTGGATTTTGTAAATAAATCTAATATTTTAAATGGTATTATTAATTTAAGTATATTGCATACAAGTGCATCATTAATTATTCAGGAAAATGCAGATCCAGATGTGCAAAAAGATTTGCTAACTTATTTTGATAAAATAGCGCCAATGAATCCAGATCTATATGTTCACGGATGCGAAGGTATTGATGACATGCCAGCACACATTAAAACTGCTTTAACTAATACTCATTTGAGTTTAAGTATTAAATCAAAAAAATTAATTTTAGGTACCTGGCAAGGAATTTTTTTGTTTGAACACCGAATAAACACTCAAAATAGAACAATACTAGCACATATATTTGGTGATTAGTATTGACCAAATCAAATCATTAAATTAAAAGCTGAGAACTATTTATGGTTTCAAAAAGAAAAACAAAAAAAAGTGTAAAAAAAAGAATTGTTAGAAGAAAATCTTCTGCTTCAAAAAATAATAGTACTATTATTTACGGTGCAATTGCTGCTTTAGTAGTCGCGGTAATCGTATTTGCCTTTCAAACTGGCAATCAAAAAAACGTTGGACAATCTCAACCTGTGAAGGTAGAGCAAAAAAAAGTACAAGAAGTTAAAGATAATAAAGTTTCAGATATTAAAAAAACTAAAGAAGCTAAACCATTAAATATTCCAAAAAAAACAAAAGCAATTAATGCTCCAACTTTTAATGAAAAAGCTATTCAAATAAGATTTGCAGAAATTGATTGGAATAGTAATAAAAAAATTTCTTTAAAAGAATATCTTTATTATTTTAAAGATAAAGCAGTTGGAAAAAAGAAGTTTCAATCAATAGATAAAAATAAAGATAAAAGTATTACATACGACGAATACTTAGCTTCTAAAAAGTAGTAAACAATTCTAACTCATAAAATCTGTATTTTATAATTTGACTTTTTGTCATTGCTAGTACATTTTCACTTATCTTTATGGCGGAAAAAAATATTAACATTGGCAAATCAAAAGTTAATGAAACATTGTACAATTTTGTTAATTCAGAGATCATTCCAGAAACAGATATTAATAAAGGTGATTTTTGGAATGGTTTTATAAAAGCTGCTAATGAATTAGCTCCAATCAACAGGGAGCTATTAAAAAAAAGAGATGAAATTCAAAAAAAATTAGATGATTGGCATCAAAAAAATAAAAATAACATAGATTTTGTCGAATATAAAAATTTTTTAAAAGAAATAGGTTATTTAGTTGATGAGCAGGGTGAGTTTAAAATTGAAACTTCAAATATAGATGAGGAAATTGCAAAAATAGCAGGACCACAATTGGTTGTTCCAATTGACAATGCAAGATATGCACTTAATGCAGCTAATGCTAGATGGGGCAGTCTATATGATGCTTTTTATGGCACAGATGTAATTAGTGAAGAAAATGGATGTGAAAAAACAGGAAGATACAATCCAAAACGAGGTGATAAAGTTATTGCTAAAGGTAGAGACTTTTTAGATAAAAATTTTCAATTGGAAAGCGGCAGTTGGGCCAATATTAAAAAATTAGAAAAAGATGGAGCAGACTTAATTGTTAATTTAGAAAATGATACTAAAACTAAATTAAAAGATAAGTCGAAATTTAAAGGTTATATTGGCGATAAGAATAATCCTAGCTCAATATTTTTAAAAAATAATTTCCTTCATATTGAAATTCAAATTAATGCTAATCATCCAATAGGAAAATCTGATAAGGCAAATATAAGCGATATCATATCTGAGTCTGCAATTTCGACTATTATGGATTTAGAGGATTCTGTTGCCGCAGTAGACGCTGAAGATAAAGTAAAGTGTTATCGGAATTGGTTGGGGATTATGAAAGGTACTTTAGAGGCTCAGATGAAAAAAGGTGATAAATCTTTTGTTAGAAAACTTAATTCTGATAAGGAGTTTTTGGATATAAATGACAAAAAAATTCATCTTCATGGGAGATCTCTATTACTGGTTAGAAATGTAGGTCATTTAATGACTAATCCTGCAATTAAGTTAAATGACGGATCTGAAATTCCCGAAGGAATTATGGATGCGTTTATTACAGTGTTATGTGCCAAACATGATTTTAAATTAAAAAAAAATTCAAGAACAGGTTCAGTTTATATTGTAAAACCTAAAATGCATGGCCCAGATGAGGTGGCATTTGCTGATAAGATATTTTCGAGTGTTGAGAATGTACTAAAATTATCCAATAACACAATTAAAATGGGGATAATGGATGAAGAAAGAAGAACAACTGTAAATTTAAAAGAAGCAATTAGAAAAGCAAAAAATAGAATTGTTTTTATAAATACTGGTTTTTTAGACAGAACTGGAGACGAAATGCATACATCTTTTGAAGCTGGACCTATGATTTTTAAAGGTGAAATGAAAAAATCTAGCTGGCTTAATACTTATGAAGATTGGAATGTAGATATTGGATTAGAATGTGGTTTTTCTGGTAAAGCTCAAATTGGTAAAGGGATGTGGGCAATGCCAGATAAAATGAAAGATATGATGGAACAAAAAATTGGCCATCCAAATGCTGGAGCAAACTGTGCATGGGTACCTTCACCTACAGCCGCAACATTACATTCAACTCATTATCATGATGTAAATGTTTTTGAAAAACAAAAAGAATTATCTTCACGTGGTAGGGCAAATTTAGATAAAATTTTAACTATTCCTGTAGCTGATCGTCCAAATTGGTCAGCAGAAGAAATACAAAGAGAAATTGAAAATAATTGCCAAGGTATTCTTGGTTATGTTGTGAGATGGGTTGATCAAGGAGTAGGCTGCTCAAAAGTGCCTGATATTAATAATGTTGGTTTAATGGAAGATAGGGCAACACTTAGAATTTCATCTCAACATATTGCAAATTGGTTACACCATGAAATTTGCACAAAAGAACAAGTAATGGAAACAATGAAAAAAATGGCCAAGGTTGTTGATGAACAAAACGATGGAGATAAAAATTATACCCCAATGGATGGTAATTTTGATAATTCTATAGCTTTTAAGGCAGCTTGCGATTTAGTTTTTGAAGGAAAAGTCCAGCCCTCAGGTTATACTGAGCCAATTTTACACAGAAAAAGATTAGAAAAAAAATTGTAAGAATAATTAAATCTCAAAATAAGGCATTTAATATTATATTTAACTTTAACAAATCATTATAAGAAACCTTAATGAAAAATTTATTTTATTTATTGCTATTTTTTACTTTAGGCTGTGCATCACCGACAGCTTTTATGGGCAATGGAATCTTTTCATTAGGAACCACTCAATCTTTAAGCAAAGCGGCAGTCTCAATGGGCTCAGATTATGTTATCAAGAAGGAAACCGGCAAAAATAAAATCGAACATTTTTCATCTAAAATTTTAAAAAAAGATTGCTCTCAAGACGTTAACTTTAAAATAAACTGTAATTAATTTACATTTAATATTCTTCAGCAATAAGTAGCAAGCGTGACAATCAAGTTTTTATATAGTAGATAGTTCTCCAATGGCGGGATAGCTCAGTTGGTTAGAGCACGGGACTCATAAGCCCGGGGTCGGCAGTTCAACTCTGCCTCCCGCTACCATTTTAACCCTCCATAATGAGAGTATATACTATTTATTGTTAAGCAAATTCTAATATCTGATCATTAATTTAAATTTTGGAGATTTTATGTGGCCATATAACGATGACGAATTAGATTTTTTAAATAAAAAATAAAAATTTAAAAATTAATAAAAATCTAATAATATTTGTTTAATGATAAACAAATACAAAGCTATGGTTTTGAGTTGTATTGATCCAAGATGTCAGCCAAAAATTTTTTCGATTCTTAGAAAAAAAAAGTTACTAAGTAAATATTCATTATTTTCAATTGCCGGTTCTTCATTAGGAGTAACTGAACGAAAGTTTAAAAGTTGGCACAATGTTTTTTGGAAGAATTTTGATATTTCTGCAAAAATTCACAGTATTAAAAAATTAATTGTTATTAATCACTATGATTGCGGTGCTGCAAAAATGATTAATAAAAAAAAGGTTTTTAATAAAAAAATTGAAAAAAAATTACACGAAAACTCTTTTAAAAGTTTAAAATCAAAGTTCCAAAAAAAATACCCCAAATTTAAGATAGAAACTCAAATTATTTCATTTAAACTTCTTTTGTTGACTATCTTGGAAAATGAAATCATATAGTATTTATGAAAAATCAGAAAAATAAAACCTGTCCATTTATGCAAGGTCACTGGGGTTGTTTATTCAAATTTATTTGTGAGAATTTTAAATATTTTATTGTTGGGGCTTCAATTATTTTAGCTGCTATAGCATATGGTTGTTTTTCAACTTCTGCTAAAGATAAGTGTTATTATAAAAATTACAAAATGAAATATTATGAACTTAAAAAGAAGAGCCCTAAAGTTGATAAATGGATTCATAAAGCAGAAGCATCTAAATTTGCCTTAAAGGCTTGTAATATTCGATAATTAAATCAAGCTTTTTAAATTTAAATATTATTTGACAATCTAATAGGTTTGTTAAAAAGCGAAAAAACAATTAACAAAAGGAAAAAGAAATGAAAAAAATATTTATTATAATTTTTTCGTTTTTACTAATTTCTTCAACTTCTTTTGCTGGCTCATGCCCAGTATTATTAAAGCAAGTTGATGCAAAGATAGCAACATCAAAACTTTCTGCTGATAAGCTTAAAGCTGTTAAAACCTTAAGAGATAACGGAGAAAAAGCTCATAAGAGCGGAAAGCATTCAGATTCTGAAAAGTTTCTTAATCAAGCTTTAAAAGATTTAGGTTAATTTTAATAAATTTTTCCTGGACATTAAAATCTAATGTCCAGGGAAATTTATCAAACTAAAAGTTTTATAACCTTTTAAAATTAATTTTTTATTTCCTGGTAAATCAAACAAATTAATTAAAAAAATAAATCCAGAAACTTTAGCTTTTGCTTTTTCAACTAATTTAGCCCCAGCCAGTGCAGTACCTCCGGTAGCAATAAGGTCATCAATAATAAGTACTTTGTCTTTTTTATTTAATGAAGATTTGTGAATTTCTATGGTGTCGTAACCATATTCTAGTTTAAATTTCTGTGAAAAAGTTTTTCCAGGTAATTTATTTTTTTTTCTTAAAAGTATTAAAGGTTTTTTTGTTAAAAAGCTTAAAACTGAGGCGAATATAAACCCTCTTGATTCTATAGCAGCGATTTTTGTAAAACTTAATTTTTTTGAAATTATTTTCATTTTTTTTATAGTAAAATTAAATGCTTTTTTATTTTCTATTAAAGAGGTGATGTCTCTAAACAAAATGCCTTTTTTCGGATAATTTGGAATGCTCCTAATTGCTTTTTCTAATTTCATTTTATTATCTTTTAATATAATTAAACAAAGATGAACAAATTGGCAATAATAGGTGGCAGTGGTCTATATAACATAGAAGGTATTAAAAATGAGAAATGGTTGACGATAGATACCCCGTGGGGAAAACCTTCAGATCAAATTTTAGAAGCTAATATTCAAAATAAAATAGTTTATTTCTTACCTAGACATGCAAGAGGTCACAAAATTAACCCATCCAATATAAATTTTAGAGCAAACATAGATGCACTCAAACAATGCGGTGTTACTGATATCTTATCAGTCTCTGCAGTTGGATCTTTAAAAGAAGAACTAGAACCTGGAAAATTTGTTCTAGTTGATCAGTTTATTGATAGAACATTCGCAAGAGTTAAGACTTTTTTTGATAAAGAAATTGTTGCCCATGTTTCTATGGCTAAGCCAACAAGTCCAGGATTAATGAAAGCATGCGAAGCAGTACTTAAAAAATTAAATTTTAAACATAAAGTCGGTGGAACTTATTTAGTTATGGAAGGCCCACAGTTCTCATCATTAGCTGAGTCAAACTTATACCGTCAATGGGGATGTGATGTTATTGGAATGACTAATATGCCAGAAGCGAAATTAGCTCGAGAGGCGGAAATTCGTTATGCTTCAGTTGCTATGGTAACAGATTATGATTGCTGGCATGAGGATCATGAAGATGTTTCTGTTGAGCAAGTTATCAAAACATTATTGAGCAACGCAGATAATGCGAGAAAAATGATTATTGAAGTTGTTAATAATTTTGAAAACTTTATTGATCTAAAAGATCCGGCAAATAATTGTTTAGATACAGCAATAATAACAGATCGTTCACATTGGACAGAGTCAACAAAACAAGAGCTAAAAAATATTGCTGGAAGAGTTTTAAAAAGTTAGATGAAAATTGATGGAAAACATTATTTAACTATTTGGTACAATAAAAATGAAGATAATGTTTGTATAATAGATCAAACAAAATTACCTTTTCAATTTATAATTAAAAAACTCAATACTTATGAGGATGGCTTTAGAGCAATAAAAGATATGCTTGTAAGAGGTGCTCCTTTAATTGGTGCTACTGCAGCTTATAGTTTGTACCTTGCTGCAAAAGAGAATGAAAATTTTGATTATATAAATGAAAAAATTATAAATATTAAATCTGCCAGACCTACAGCAGTTAATTTAGCTTGGGCTGCTGATCGAATTTTAAGTAATATTGATAAAAAAAATATTAAAAATTCAATTTTAAATGAATGTAAAAAAATTTGTGAGGAAGATATCAAAATCTCAGAAAGTATTGGTAATTACGGCTTAGAATTAATAAAAAAAATTAAAAAAGAAAAAGTAAATATTCTTACTCATTGTAATGCTGGGTGGCTTGCAACAATTGATTGGGGTACTGCCACTGCTCCAATTTATAAATCGAGAGATAATGGAATTAATATTCATGTTTGGGTTGATGAAACGAGGCCACGAAACCAAGGTTCTTCACTTACATCTTATGAATTACTAAATGAGCAAATTGAGCATAAAATTATAGCTGATAATACTGGAGGGCTTTTGATGCAAAGAGGCATGGTAGATATGTGTATCGTAGGAACGGACCGTGTTAGTGAAAACGGGGATGTTGCAAATAAAATTGGAACCTATCTAAAAGCTTTGGCGGCAAAAGATAATAATATCCCTTTCTATGTTGCCTTACCAAGTACAACTTATGATAAAAAAATTGTTAATGGGAAAGATATTCCAATTGAAGAAAGATCTGATGATGAACTAAAATTAATGAATGGTTTTGATAAAGATGGAAAATTAAAGCAAATAAATATTTATCCAGAAAATAGCAAAGGATTTAATTTAGGATTTGACATTACTCCAGCTGAACTTGTTACAGGATTTATAACTGAAAAAGGAATTTTTAAACCAGAAGAATTAAGAAAAAATTTTTAATGAATGAATTATCAATAAGAAAAAATATAGTCAAATTTTCAAAATTATTAAATAAAACAAACCTTTCACCATTAAGGTCAGGAAATATTTCAGCAAGATACAAAAATGGTTTTTTAATAACCCCAAGTGGTATGAAATATGAGAAATTAAAAACTAGAGATATTGTATTTGTTAGTATGAAAGGTGAGTTTAATAAGAGTAAAAATAAGCCATCATCTGAATGGAGATTTCATAAAGATATTTATAAAAATAGAAAAGAGAGTAATGCTATTGTTCATTGTCACTCTAAAAATGCATTAGTACTTTCATGTATAAGAAAAAAAATACCTGCCTTTCATTATATGGTTGCTGTTGCAGGTGGCATAGATATCAGGTGCGCAAAATATGCAACCTATGGTACTAATAAATTATCCAAAAATATAATTATAGCCTTAGAGAAAAGATCTGCTTGCCTAATAGAAAATCACGGACAGGTTTCATTTTCAAATAATTTAGCAAATGCATTTGAATTAGCCCAAGAAGTTGAGCATTTGGCTGAACAGTATTTAGAATGTTTAAGAGTTGGAAAACCAAAAATATTGTCAATTTTAGAAATGAATAAAGTTTTGGCTAAAGTTAAAAATTATAAACAGTAATCAAAAAAGGTTGATAATACTGAGAGTCTCTATATAGCGTCAGTTAAGGGCTAAAAATCTTGTCGAAATCTCTGATGAACAAGGTTTTGAAGTTTAAGCTTTAGCAAGCTTTAATTTTTTTAAAA
>JAYPUB010000007.1:0-31525 GCA_038133865.1 Candidatus Pelagibacteraceae bacterium | reverse complement strand
GGATTCGAACCCGCGAAAGAGTTTCCCCTTTACACGCTTTCCAAGCGTGCGCCTTCAACCACTCGGCCACCTCTCCTAGAATAAAATTAAATTTGATCAAAAACATACTCAACTTTTATATCTTCCATCATTGCTGAGCCATGAGTTATATTTTTAAAACCCTGAGGGGTAATTGCATGAATATTATCATTGTAAGAACTATAATCAGGCGGTGTATCTCCAAATAATCCGTAAGATTTTACACCCAGACAACCTGATAAATGCATAAAACCTGTATCATTTCCTATATATAGCTTAGACTCAGCTAAGTATTTCAAAGTTTCTTTAATTTTTTTTTCACAAATAGAAATTGAATTTATATTTAGCTCTTGCAAAGATTGTCTAATTTCATTTGCGTCTTTAATCTCTATCGGTCCACCTGCAATTATAAAACTTGATTGATATTTTTTATGAATCTTTTTTGCTAGCTCGATAAAATTTGAAATTTTCCATTTTTTATTAAAACCACTTCCACCAATGCCTAGGATTATTTGATTTTTTTTTTCAAACTGAAAATCGAGATCAATATTAGGTTTTAAATTAACTTGCTCAATATTAAGCCATTTCTTTACCGAGTCCTGAGATTTTTTAACTATACTTTCTTTTTTTTTTATAAAGCCATAAAAAAAATTATTTTTAATACCCGACAAGCTTGATAACAATAAGTACCTCAGTCCATAATGCATAATATAACATTTAGAATAATTCTCTTTCTTTAAGATTTTTATAATTTCAATATTTAATTTTAAACCCTTTGTTTCAGGCAAGTAAATTATTTTTTTAATAATATTGTCATTATATAAAAATTCATTTGCACATGTTCTTTTTTTTGTAAGCAAATGTAAATCATAGTGTTTTAAATTTTTTCCAATTGCATGTATTGCCGGAAGAAAAACACATAAATCTCCTATTCCAGGTCTTGTTTGAATAACTAATATTTTTTCCATTAGGACTCTTTATTAATTTTTAATACTCCGATGAAAGCTTCCTGGGGTATTTCAACTTTTCCAAATTGTTTCATTCTTGATTTACCTTTTTTTTGTTTATCTAAAAGTTTTCTTTTTCTATCTAAAGCTCCACCTCCATGTATTTTAGTTAAAACATCTTTTTTAAAACCTTTAATAGTTTCTCTAGCAATGATCTTTCCACCAATAGCTGCTTGTACTGGGATTTGAAATTGATGCCTTGGTATTAAATCTTTTAGTTTTTCACAAATTAACCTTCCTTGTTTTTGTGCAAAACTTTTGTGTATTATCATAGATAATGCATCAACTAATTCTTCATTAACCAATATTGATAACTTTATTAAATCGCCGTCTTTATATTCGCTTATTTCATAATCAAAACTTGCATAACCACTTGTAATCGATTTAATTCGATCATAAAAATCAAATACCACTTCATTTAATGGCATATCATATTTTAAAACAACTCTATTACCGGAATAACTCATATCTTTTTGGATACCTCTTTTTTCCTCACAAATTTTTATGATAGATCCAAGGTATTCATCTGGAGTAATAATAGTTGCAATTATCCATGGCTCCTTAATTGATCGAATAGCAGATGGTTCAGGCATATTTGTAGGATTTTGTAGATCAATAATTTTACCATCATTAGTTTCAAGTTTATAAACAACGCCAGGAGTCGTCGTTATTAAACTAATATCATATTCTCTCTCGAGTCTTTGAACGACAATCTCTAAATGCAACAACCCCAGAAAACCACATCTAAAACCTAAACCAAGTGCAGTTGAATTCTCTGGTTCATACTCAATACTCGAGTCATTTAATTTTAATTTAGCAAGGCTATCTTTTAATAAACCGTAATCACTACTATCAATTGGAAAAAGGCCACAAAAAACAACAGGTTTACTTGGTTTAAAACCAGGTAAGGCTTTTTTTGTAGGATTTTTAACAGTTGTGATCGTATCACCTACTTTTGTATCAGACAAATCTTTTATACCAGTAACTATAAAACCAATTTCTCCTGGTCCAATTTCATCAATATCAATTGGTTTTGGAGTAAATATTCCAACTCTTTCTACATCGTGTTTAGAGTTATTGGACATCATAATAATTTGATCCTTTTTTTTTATTTTACCATCAATAACCCTAACTAAAATTACAACTCCTAAATAACTGTCGTACCAACTATCAACTAATAATGCTTTCAAATTTTCATTTTGATTACCTTTTGGATAAGGAAGATTCTCAACAATCGCACTCAAAATATCATCAACACCTTGTCCCGTTTTCCCAGATGCTAAAATCGCTTTTTCTGTGTCTACTCCAATTACATCTTCAATTTGCATTTTAACTCTTTCTGGCTCAGATGCTGGAAGATCAGATTTATTCAGTACTGTTATAATTTCGTGATTATTGTCAAGTGCTTGGTAAACATTTGCTAAAGTTTGGGCTTCTACACCCTGAGTGCTATCTACTACTAATAATGAACCTTCGCATGCCGCAAGAGATCTATTAACTTCATAACTAAAGTCTACATGTCCAGGTGTATCAATAATATTTAATATATAATTTTTTCCATCTTTATGTTTGTAGTTAAGTCTAACTGTTTGGGCTTTAATAGTAATTCCTCTTTCACGTTCGATGTCCATTGAATCAAGAACTTGCTCCTTCATTTCACGATCAGTTAAACCTCCACAAGTCTGAATCAATCGATCAGCTAATGTTGATTTTCCATGATCAATATGAGCTATAATAGAAAAGTTTCTTATTAAACTGATATCTGTCATTGCGATCTTAATGAACCACCAATACTTTCAGCTGCCGCAATCACTTTTGCAGATAGTTCATCAATTTCTTTATCGGTAAGTGTTTTATCCGATGGTTCAAAAAGAACTTTAATTGCTAAAGATTTTTTTTCTTTATCAATTTTATCACCCTCGTAAACATCAAAAACTTTTATTGATTTTATTAATGAGTCAGTTTTTTGAATTACAGAAATTAAATTATTAGCTCTTACATTTTTATCTAAAATAAATGCAAAATCTCTTTCAACAATTTGAAAATCTGATTTTATCAATTGTTTTTTTGTAATACGCTGAGGTTTTTTTGGTTCTATAAAATTATCTAAATAAACCTCTAAACCAAAAATATTGGTATTTTGAATATCCATTTTTTGCAAAATCAGTGGATGAATAGTTCCGAAACTTCCAACTTTCGGTCCTTTTTCATTTCCTAAAAACACATCTCCAGATTGTCCAGGATGATAGTAAACTTTGTTACTTTTTTGGACTATTAAACGATCAACCTGCAATCCTAGATCACTTAAAATATAATTTAAATTCTCTTTCGCATCAAAAACATTAAAGTTTGCATCATTTGCAACCCAGGTAGAGCTCATTTTTTTCCCAACTAAAATACCTGATGCAATTATTTCTTGTGACAAATCACTATTAAAAACTGGACCAACTTCAAACATTTGGAGATTTGAATTAGATCTATCTAAATTAGATTTAGCTTGTAAAATTAAATTGACAAAATTTGAGCTTCTCAAAACATCCAAATCAGATGAAATCGGATTTATTATTTTTATATTTTTATCAGAATAATATTGATTTAATTTACTATTTGTAAAAGACCAACTAATTGTCTCAAAAAAACCCCTGCTTGCATAAGATCTTTGAACCAAATGAAATAATTTTTGATGATAGTTTAACGCTGGTTTACTCTTGATGCTTGTGGGAGGTATAGACTCAATTCTATCTAGACCCTTAATTCTTAAAATCTCTTCTATTATGTCAGCTTCTTGGGATATATCTGGACGCCAACTTGGAACTTCTAAATCAAAATATTGTTTTTTTATTTTAATTTTGAACCCAAGTTTTTCTAAAATATTTTTACAATCTTTACTATTAATAGAAAACCCAATTAATTTTTTAAAATTATTTAAGTCAAATTTTACCTTTTTATTTTTATTTTTCGTTGTCCCTGTAATTTTTATTTTTGAAATTTTTCCACCACATATCTCTGTTATTAATTGTGCTGCCAGTTTTAAACCAACTTCAATCGAATTAGGATCCACGCCTCTTTCAAACCTAAATTTTGCATCGGTCATAATACTCAAACGTTTTGAAAATTTTGCGATAACAACTGGGTCAAATGCTGCAGCTTCTAAAATAATATTTTTTGTATCTGAACTAATAGCAGTTGATTTGCCGCCAATAATACCACCTAATCCTAGTACTTTTGTGTTATCTGTTATAAGGCATGCAGAACTAGGTATTTTGTACTCTTTATCATCTAGTGCTTCAAAGCTTTCGTTATTTTTAGACTGTCTTACAATTATCTTACCGTTAACTTTATCGGCATCATAAGCATGCATAGGTCTATTGAGATCAAACATGACATAATTGGTAATATCAACAATTGCTGAAATAGGCTTTAAGCCCAAAGACTCAAGGTCTTTTTTTAGCCAGTTTGGACTTTCGCAGTTTTTAACTCCTTCAATAAATAATGATCCAAAGGCAAAACAACCTGAATTTTTTTTTATTTCTACATTGATTTTTTTTTTAGATTTTTGTTTTAAATTAATTTTTTTTTCTTCGATGAACTTACCTAGCCCATAAGCACTTAAATCTCGAGCAATCCCTCTAATCCCTAAGCAATCTGACCTGTTTGGAGTAATTGCAATATCTAAAATTTCTTCGCTTTTGTTAAAAAACTTTTCTCCAGTTTTTTTATTACTTACTTCAATTATTCCATCGCTTTCGTCTGAAACTCCTAATTCGTTCTCAGAACATAACATTCCACTAGACTCCACTCCTCTAATGTTTGCTACAACTAATTTCATACCATTTTTGGGAATTATTGCTCCAGGGGGCGCATAAACAGTTTTAAGACCATCTCTTGCATTTGCCGCTCCACATACAACATTTATATTTTTTTTACCGATATCAACTTTGCAAACTTTTAATTTATCTGCATTGGGATGTTTTTCTGCTTTAATGATTTTAGCAACTTTAAAAAGTTCTAAGTTATTATTTGTCTTAATAGTTTCTTCTACTTCAAGTCCAATATTAGTTAATGCCTCTTCAATTACATCTATTGTCGCTTTAGTGTTTAAATGTTTTTTTAGCCAAGATACCGTCAGCTTCATTTGCTTAAACCTCGATAATTTGTAGGAACATCATTAGCATCAAAACCAAAATGTTCTGACCATCTCAGATCACCTTCAAAGAAAGACCTTAAATCGGTAATTCCATATTTTAACATTGCTAAGCGATCTATACCTACACCGAAAGCATAACCCTGAAATTTTTTTGGATCTATTTTAACATTATTTAATACATTGGGGTGAACCATTCCACATCCTAGAACTTCTAACCACTTATCTCCTTTTCCAACTACTATTTTATTATTCTCAAGTTTATAACTTATATCTACTTCCACACTAGGTTCAGTGAATGGAAAATGACTAGGTCTAAATCGCATTTCTAGATTGTCGTCTTCAAAAAATCTTTTTAAGAAAAAATCTAAACATCCTTTCATATGTCCCATATTTATATCTTTATCAATATGAAGCCCTTCTAACTGATGAAACATCGGAGTATGCGTCATATCACTATCACATCTATATGTTCTTCCAGGTGCAATAATTTTTATCGGAGGTTTGTTATCTAGCATTGTTCTTATTTGCACTGGTGATGTATGGGTTCTTAAAAGAATTTTTTTATTTTCATCTAAATAAAAAGTATCATGCATATCTCTAGCTGGGTGATGCTCTGGAGTATTTAAGGCTGTAAAATTATTAAATTCATTTTCTATGTCCGGACCCTCTGCTACAGAAAAACCAATCTCAGCAAAAATAGATGTGAGTTCATCTATCACTTGAGATACAGGATGTATTTTTCCCTTTACAATTTCATTTGCAGGTAATGTAATATCTATTGTTTCTAATGATAATTTTGTTTCAATTTCCTTTAAATCAATTCTTGACTGGGAATTATTTAATATATTTAAAAAATTTGACTTAATAATATTTAATTCTGCAGCAAAACTTTTTCTCTTTTCAGGATCAATTTTACCAATATCTTTAAATGCTTCTGTGATAATACCTTTTTTACCCAGATAATATGTTTTGACAGCTTCCAGGGATTGTCGATCATTAATCTCTTCAATTTTGGAATTTATCTCTTGAGATAAGCTTTTAAGATCTAACATTTAAATTTTAATTTAAATGAGATTGTACCTTTTTTACAATAGATTTAAAAGTCTCAGGATTATTATAAGCAATATCGGCCAATACTTTTCTGTCGATATTTATTTTTGATTTTGCAAGTCCATTAATAAATTTTGAATAAGTTAAACCTTCTGCTCTTACTCCAGCATTGATTCTTTGTATCCATAAAGATCTAAAATTTCTCTTATTTCTTCTTCTATCTCTATAAGCATACTGCATCGCTTTTTCTACAGCTTGCTTTGCTACTCGAATTGTATTCTTTCTTCTTCCCCAATACCCCTTGGCAGCTTTTAGAACTTTTTTATGTTTTGCTTTACTTGTTTTTCCTCTTTTAACTCGAGCCATTTTATCCTCTTAAACTATTAGGCATGTAAGACTTGATGATTTTCGCGTCTTGTTTAGATAAAGTTGTTGTGCCTCTTAATTTTCTAATTTGTGAGTTAGTTCTTTTAATCATTCCATGTCTTTTACCAGCTTGAGCAGATTTCACTTTTCCTTTAGCGGTAATTTTAAATCTTTTTTTTGCTGAACTTTTAGTCTTTAACTTGCCCATAACGAGGGTGGTTATACTAAAAAAGTATACAATGACAATAACAATAATTTGCTAATTTGGCTGAATTATAAGGGTCATTTGTCTACCCTCAAGTTTAGCTTTTTGTTCAACTTTTGAAATATCCTTAGTATCTTCAATAATCTTATCGACAAGATCATAAGCTGCCTTCATATAATCCATTTCTCTACCTTTAAATCGTATTGTAAATTTAACTTTATCACCTTTTGAAATAAATTTTTTTGCATTTTTCATTTTAAAGTCATAATCATGTTTATCAGTACTAGGTCTCATTTTAAGTTCTTTTAAAGTTATAACTTTTTGCTTCTTTTTTGCCTGACTAGCTTTTTTTTGTATTTCATACTTGTACTTACCGTAATCAATAATCTTGCAAACTGGTGGTTTTGCATTTGGTGCGACTTCAATAAGATCTAAACCAACTTCGTTAGCTCTTTCTAATGCTTCCCCAATTGGAACAATGCCTATATTTTCGCCATCATGTGTAATCAATTGAACTTCAGATACACGAATCTTATTATTAACTCTTGGACCTTTCATTAATTAAAAAATATATTGATACATTAAATAGTTGGGGTACGAGACTCTATGGACAATTTATTGATTGCTTCCTCTAAACTTATTGTTTGTTGCTCTTCACGTCCAAGTCTACGAATAGTGACAGAATTATTTTGAACTTCTTTGGCTCCGCAAATCATCAAAACTGGAATCTTCGAGACTGAATGTTCTCGAATTTTATAATTAATCTTTTCATTTCTATCATCGATAATAGACCTTAATCCTTTTTTTTCAAGTAACATCTTTACATTAATTGCATAATCATTTTGTTCACTACTTATAGGTAATACTGCTACTTGATTAGGTGATAGCCATAAAGGAAATTTACCAGCATGATGTTCAATTAAAATTCCAATAAATCTTTCTAAAGATCCAAACATTGCTCTGTGTAACATCACAGGAATTTTTTTAGTACCATCATTAGCAACATAAGATGCTCCAAGTCTACCGGGTAAATTAAAATCAACTTGAAGAGTGCCGCATTGCCAATCTCTCCCAATTGCATCAATTAACACAAATTCTATTTTTGGACCATAAAAAGCACCTTCTCCTTTATTAATATCATATTTTAACCCACTGGCTTTGATAGCATCTAATAAAGCTTTTTCACTTTTATCCCAGATTACATTATCTCCTACTCTTTTTTCAGGACGATCAGAAAATTTTAATTTAACATTTTCAAATCCAAATGATTTATAAATATCTAAAATTAAATTAGTTACTTTCAATGTCTCTTCAGTAATTTGTTCTTCAGTACAAAAAATATGAGCATCATCTTGTGTAAAAGCTCTCACTCTCATTAAACCATGAAGAGCTCCCGACGGCTCATATCGATGTACTTTTCCAAATTCAGAAATTTTAAGTGGTAAATCCTTGTAACTCTTTAAACCTTGGTTAAATACCTGAACATGACCGGGACAGTTCATTGGCTTTATTGCAAAAGTTTTATCATCGGCATCTGTGGTATACATGTGCTCTTGAAACTTTTCCCAATGCCCTGATTTTTCCCATAGTGTTTTATCTAGCATTTCAGGTGTATTAACCTCTAAATAACCTGCATCGGTTTGTTTATCTCTCATAAATTTGACTAATGATTGAAATAAGCTCCAGCCTTTTTGATGCCAAAAAACTGCCCCTGGACTCTCTTCTTGAAAATGAAATAAATCTAATGCTTTACCAAGTTTCCTGTGGTCTCTTTTTTCAGCTTCTTCTATACGTATTAAATAATTATCTAAATCTTTTTTTGTTTTCCAACACGTGCCATAAATTCTCTGAAGCATTTTATTATTAGAATCTCCTCTCCAGTATGCCCCAGCAACTTTCATTAATTTAAATGCTTTACCTATTCTTCCTAGACTAGGTAGATGCGGTCCTCTACAAAGATCATGCCAATTACCATGAAAATAAATTGAAAGATCTTCTCCTTTTGGAATACTCTCAATAATCTCGGCCTTATAGTGCTCTCCAATTTTTTTAAAATGTTTTATTGCTTTATCTCTATCCCAAACTTGTCGTGTTGTTTTTGGGTCTTGATCAATTATTTCTTTCATTTTTTTTTCAATCTTTTCTAAATCAGAATCACTAAATGGTTCATCTCTTGCAAAATCATAATAAAAACCATTCTCGATTACAGGACCAATGGTAACTTGCGTTCCTGGAAATAAATCTTGTACTGCCATTGCCATACAATGCGCAGAATCATGTCGAATTAATTCAAGAGCATAATCATCTTCCATGGTAATAATTTTAACGTGAGAATCATTTTTAATTTCAGTACTTAAGTCTTTATGCTGACCGTTAACCATAACAGCTAGTGCTTTTTTTGATAAAGATGGAGCAATATCTTTTGCAATTTGGTCCCCAGTAACAGGAGACTTATACTTTTTTATATTTCCATCAGGTAGAGTTATTGAAACCATACTAACTTAAACTATTAAACTAATGACCTGTAGATTTCCAGTGTTCTTGATACCATTAATTCTCTTGTATAGTTTTCCTTAACATTTTTTCTTCCTTGTCTACCAATTAAATCTAGCACATTCTGCTCTGTTTTAAGGATCATTTTAATTTTTTCTGCCAAATCTTTGGGATCATTATTCTTAAATAACCAACCGGTTTTGTTATTTATTACAGTTTCAAGAGAACCTCCAATATCACTAGCTAGAACCGGTTTTTCCATTGACTGCGACTCGACACTTACTCGCCCAAAGGCTTCAGGCTCAATCGAACAAGACAAAACTAAATTTGCAACTGAATATGCAACTGGCATTTTATTCAGACCATGTGCAATCATCAATTTATTCTCTAATTTATAATTTTTAATCATTTCAATTAATTCTTCTTTAAATTTAAATCTTCCTTGATGACCTCCAATAATTATGGCCTGGGTATTTTCTAATAAATTTTGTTGGTTTAAAATATTTAATGACTCAATAAATAATTTTTGTCCTTTCCAATAGGTAAGTCTACCTGGTAGTAATATAATAAATTTTTCTTTTTTTATATTTATTGAATTTCTTAATTTTTCAACTTCTTCATTACTAACATTTTTTTTTGAAAAATATTTTTCATCGATGCCTCTTTTGACTACAGAAGACCTGGCTTTAATTTTATAATTAGAATGAATATGATTTAAAATAAAATTAGATCCAGCAATAACATAATCCGATTTAACCATAATAGAATTATATATTTTTTTTAATTTTGATTTAAAATTATAGGTTCCATGGAATGTAGTAACAAATTTTACTCCAGATAATTTTGAAGCAAAGTATGCTGACCAAGCCGGTCCTCGACTTCTAGCATGGACAATATTAATTTTATAAAGTTTAATTTTAAGAAAAATATAAAAAATATTAAAAATAATAAAAAAAATATTTTTATTTATTGGCCATCTAAATATTTTAATTTTTTTTTCATCAATTAATTCTAATAACTTGCCCCCACTAGTTAAAATTGCTGAAAATCCTCCTTGCTTTGATATATGATCTGCAACATGTAGACATCCCGTTTCAGCTCCGCCAATGTCCATATTAGGAATAATTTGAAGTAACCTTATATTTGCACTCATTTAAAAGATTTAATAACTATATATTTATTCAAATGAAAAACAAAAAAAATTATTTCCTAACTTCAAATCAACAGTCTGTCCATTACACTATTGTGAGGTCTAAAAGCAATATTGCTGTTTTTTTTCTTCATGGATTATTATCTGATATCTCTGGTAAAAAGGTTAAGTTTTTAAAATCATTATGTAAGACAAAAAAATTAAATTTTTTAGCCTTTGATTTTTCCGGTCATGGTAAATCGTCTGGTATTTTCGAAAATCAAGGAATTCATGACTGGGTTATTGAAGCTTCAGAAATCTCTAAATCTAAATTAAAAAATAAAAAAATTATTCTTGTTGGATCATCGTGTGGCGGGTGGATTGCAGCTAGACTAATTTGGAAATTGAAAAATATCATTGGATTTATTGGAATCGCATCTGCTCCAGATTTTACTAAAAATTTAATGTGGAATAGATTTTCAAAAAAAACAAAGCAAATTATAAATTCTGGAAAAATATATAAACTTAAAAACGAATATGATGGATTTTATCCAATTGGAAAGTCTTTAATCAATGGTGGTAAAAAACATCTAATTTTGAATAAAAAGAAAAAATGTGATTTTCCTCTTAGATTTTTCCATGGTTTAAAAGATAATGTAGTACCAATTGAATATTCTTATTTACTTTCGAAAACAATTATTTCTAAAGATAGTTTAATACTACTTCAAAACAAAGGTGATCACAGTTTGTCTTCCAAGGAGGATTTAAGAAGAATTGGAGAACAGCTGTGTTTAATTGCAAATGTTAAAAATTAACTAGCTTTTTTTTCTTGGAGTTTATTAGTAATTGGATGTTCTAGTTTATCTAACATCTCTAACGGACATATTTGAATAAAATGATTTAAATTAACATCCCAATCAAATAATAATTTTTTTGCATAATTAGATTTAGTATTTTTCACATGTTCTTCTACTAAATTCTTTAAGTATTCTTTCCAATGCTTAGTCTCTACTTTATTCCAAGTAACACTATTTGGATTAATTAAATTTTCTATTCTAGACTCAGGGTCAAATACAAAAGCCATTCCTCCAGTCATTCCTGCAGCAAAATTATCACCAATATCACCTAAAAAAACTGCTACACCTCCTGTCATGTATTCACATCCATTGGTTCCACATCCTTCAACAACTGAAATAGCACCTGAATTCCTCACTGCAAATCTCTCACCAGCTTGTCCAGCTGCAAACAATTTTCCACTGGTAGCTCCGTACAACACAGTATTACCAATAATTGTATTTTTTTCTGTTTCTATTTCAGTGGCTCTGGCTGGACGAACAATAATAGTACCGCCAGACAAACCTTTTCCAACATAATCATTACAATCTCCTATTACTTCAAGATTTATTCCTTTCACCGCAAATGCACCTAGTGACTGTCCAGCTGAACCTCTTAGTTTAATATTTATTTGATTTTCGTTAAATGATCTCTCTTTAAAATCTGTTACCAACGTAGAAGATAACCTTGCTCCAACAGTTCTATCAGTATTCTTAATGTTGTAACTTAGCTCTACATTTTGTCCACTTTCAATTAATGGCTTTACATCTCTGATAATTTTTTCGTCTAAAGTATTTGGAACTTCATTCCTAATTTTCTCCTTGCAAAACCTTGGATTATCTCCAGGATCTGCTTGAACTAACAATGGGTTAAAGTCTAAATCATCTAAATTTGAGGAACCTTTAGAAATTTGTGTTAATAGATCTGTTCTACCAATTACATGATCTAAAGATTTAAAACCTAAATCAGCCAATATCTCTCTCACCTCTTCTGCAATAAATGTAAATAAATTTACTACTTTCTCTGGTGTTCCTATAAACTTCGCTCTCAAGTCATCTCTTTGAGTACAAATTCCTACAGGGCACGTATCAGAATGGCATTGTCTTACCATAATACAGCCCATGGCAATTAAACTCGTGGTAGCAATTCCGAATTCATCTGCACCCATCATGGCAGCCATTACCACATCTCTTCCAGTTTTTATGCTTCCATCAGTTCTTAAAACTACTTTGTGTCTTAAGTTATTCATTGTTAAAATTTGATTTGTTTCAGTTAGACCCATCTCCCATGGAAGTCCTACATATTTGACACTAGTTTGAGGTGTCGCTCCCGAACCTCCATTATGTCCGCTTATCAGAATAATATCTGCTTTAGCTTTAGCTACACCAGCCGCAATAGTTCCAACACCTGTGGATGCTACTAATTTTACTCCGACTCTAGCTTTAGGATTTATTTGTTTTAAATCGTAAATTAACTGAGCTAAATCCTCAATTGAATAAATATCATGGTGTGGTGGCGGTGAAACCAATGTCACTCCTGGTGTTGAATGTCTTAATTTTGATATATAATTTGAAACTTTAAATCCAGGTAATTGACCACCTTCCCCAGGTTTAGCACCCTGAGCAATCTTGATTTCAATTTCATTACAATGATTTAAATATTTAGCTGTCACGCCAAATCTTCCAGATGCAACCTGCTTTACTCTTGAGTTTGCATTATCTCCATTAGATCTTGGTGTAAATCGATCTTCATCCTCCCCTCCTTCACCACTACAGGACGCTCCGCCAATTCTGTTCATTGCTATAGCTAAGGTCTCATGAGCCTCTTTTGATAATGCCCCCATAGACATACTGCCTGTACCAAATCTTTTTCTAATTTCAGTTACCGATTCTACTTCATCCAAAGGTATTGATTTATTTTTTATTTTGAAATCTAATAAATCTCTTAAGTGTATAGGAGGCATTTCATGAATTAATTTTGAATATTTTTTATAAGTATCAAAAGAATCATTTGTGACTGCACTTTGTAATAAATGCATTGTCTTTGCTTGATAACCATGAGTTTCTCCACCATGGCGATATTTGTATATGCCTCCAATTGGAAGTGAAATTACATTTTCTCTAAAAGTTTTTTCATGATGTTTTTTGATCATTTCTTCAATGCCCAAAATCCCAATACCGGAAATTCGCGATTCTAAACCTGGAAAATATTCTGACACTAAAGATCGACTTAAACCTAAAGATTGAAAATTAAGACCTCCTCGATAAGAACTGATAACAGATATTCCCATCTTGGACATAATCTTCAATAATCCATCATTAATAGCCTTAACATATCTTTGAACACATTCATCAAAACTTAATTTACCAAATAAACCTTTCTCAAATCTTTGATATATAGAGTCAATTGTTAAATACGGATTAACTGTAGTTGCTCCTGCTCCAATTAATACTGCAAAATAATGAGTGTCTAAACATTCTGCTGATTTAATGTGAATAGACACGAATTTTCTAATCCCAAGAGAAGTAAGATAAGACTGTACTGCTCCTAAACCTAAAATGACAGGTATAGATAATCTATTTTTTGATATTCCTTCGTCACTTATAACTAAATGCCTTGCTCCACCCCGTACAAACTCTTCAGCTTCAGTTCTAACTCTATCTAATTGATTTTTTAAATTATTCTTATCATTAATCTCGTAAGATAAATCTATAGTTTTTAACTCATCTTTAAAAGTATCATGAATTTTTTTAAATTGGGCATTAGTTAAAACTGGACTATTAAGTAAAAAACTTTTTTGTTTTGTTAATTTATCATCTAAAATATTTTCTAAATTACCTAACCTTGTATTTAAAGACATAACTCTATTTTCTCTTAAAGAGTCTATTGGTGGATTGGTAACTTGGCTAAAATTTTGTCGAAAAAAGTGTGACAAGGGTCTATATTTACTTGATAAGACTGCTATAGGAGTATCATCACCCATTGATCCAACTGCTTCTTTAGCATCTTCAATCATTGGATGAAGAATAATTTCCAAATCTTCAATACTTAAACCTGAAAGAAACTGACGTTGCCTAAGTTCTTGCCCTTCATAAATATTTTTTTCTTTTAAATTTTTAAAACTTTTTGTTAACTCAATATGGTTAGATGCGAACTCTTTATAAATTGGGTTTAAAGCTAAATGGTCTTTAGTTTTTTTATCATTAAAATATCTACCTTTATCTAAGTCTAATGAAATCATTTGACCAGGTCCAACTCTACCTCTGTACTGAATATTATCTTCAGAAACGTGGACCATTCCTGTTTCAGATCCAGCAAACAACATTTTATCTTTTGTAATTGTATACCGTAGTGGTCTTAATCCGTTACGATCTGAAGCAGCAATAATCCAGCGTCCATCAAATGCAGCCACGGCAGCAGGACCGTCCCAAGGCTCAATAACCGAATTTAAGTAATTATACATATCCCTATGAGCTTTAGATATAATTTTACTTTTTTTAGACCATGCTTCTGGTATCAACATCATTTTAGCTATTGGAAGTTGTCTACCGCCTCTCACTAATAACTCAAAAGCAGCATCGAGTGATGCAGTATCAGAGTTATTTGCTTTTATTATAGGCTTAATGTCATCAATATTTTCAAAAAGATCGCTCTCCATCCCGGCTTCATGTGTCTTCATCCAATTTACATTGCCTTTTAAAGTATTAATTTCTCCGTTATGGGCAATAACTCTGAAAGGTTGAGCAAGCTCCCAAGATGGAAAAGTATTCGTAGAAAATCTTTGATGAAAGATTGCAAATCTAGATGAAAATCTTTGATCCATTAAATCTGGGTAGAAATCAGAAATATTTTCAGCTAAAAACATGCCCTTATAAATTACAGACTTTGAACTCAATGATGAGATATAAAAATCATTAAGCTGTTCTTTGGCCGCGTTATTCTCAATTTTTTTTCTAATTATAAAAAGTTTTCTCTCAAGTTCCTGAAAATCATATTTTTTTTCACAAGCAAAAATAATTTGTTCAATCTCAGGTCTAGTATCATTAGCTTTTTGACCTAAAACTTTAGGATTTACTGGAACTTGTCTCCATCCAAAAATATAAAAGTCATGATTTAATAATTCTTGCTCTATTAGTGTTCTGCATCTTTCTTGTGCTGGATAATTGCTTCTTGGTAAAAAAACCATACCAAGGCATATTTCTTGGTCATCATGAACATTGTGCCCAGTTACGTTAATTTGCTCTTTAAAAAAGTCTCTACTAAATTCAATATGTATGCCAGCTCCATCTCCTGTTTTACCATCAGCATCCACTGCGCCTCTATGCCAAACTGCTTTTAAAGCTTCAATTCCATTCTCAACAACTTCTCTTTTTGGTTTTCCGTTCATTGATGCAACAAAGCCTACACCGCAAGCGTCGTGATCTTCAATTTTTACTTTTGACGCTTCTAATAATCTTTTATTAAATAAATAGTTATTGTTTTTCATCTTAAGCCGCTCTGATTTTCTTTTTCGATATTTGATTTAAATATTCACTTATCCCTTTAGCTGCATCCCTTCCATCACGTATCGCCCAAACAACTAATGAAGCTCCACGCACAATATCCCCTGCAGCAAATACACCTTTAATATTAGTTCTTAATGTTTTTAAATCAGTTTTAATAGTTCCCCATCTTGTAACTTCTAACTCTGGTTCATTAAATAATTTAGGGATATCTTCCGGTTCAAAACCTAAAGCTTCTATAACTAGATTAGTTTTTAAAGTCTCCTCTGCTCCTTCAACTATTTTTGGTGATTGCCTGCCTGAAGAATCAGGTTCACCTAATCGCATTTTATTAATAATAACTTCTTCAACCTTTTCTTTACCATTAAAAATTTTTGGACTTGATAACCAGATAAAATTTACACCTTCTTCCTCTGCATTGGCAACTTCTCTCGCTGAGCCTGGCATGTTTGCTTTATCCCTTCGATATAAACATGATACCGATTTTGCTTTTTGTCTTACTGCAGTCCTGACACAATCCATTGCAGTATCACCACCTCCAACTACAACTACATCTTTACCTTCTGCATTCAACGAACCATTATCAAAATCTTCAACTTTATCTCCCAATCCCTTTTTATTAGATGCTGTCAAAAATTTCATCGCAGGATATATATTTTTTAAATTTGATCCAGGAGTATTCACTTGTCTTGCCTTGTATACGCCAGTAGCTATTAAAATAGCATCATGTTTTTCTTTAAGTTGCTTAAAAGTTACATTTTTACCAACTTCAAAATTATTTTTAATTTTAATATCGCTATCTTCTAAAAGTTTTGTTCTTCTTAAAACTACAGATTTGTCTAATTTAAAATTTGGAATACCATAAATTAATAAACCACCAGTTCTATCATAACGATCATAAATAGTAATTTGAAAACCTTCTTTTCTTAATTCCATTGCTGCCGAAATACCAGCAGGTCCTCCTCCGATAATTCCTACTGATTGTTTTAATTCTGTTAAAGGTTTTATTGGATTAATCCATCCATTTTCCCAAGCTGTATTTGTTATAAATTTTTCAACCGCTCCAATAGTTACTGTGCCATGACCAGATTGCTCTATTACACAATTTCCTTCACATAATCGATCCTGAGGACAAATACTTCCACAAACTTCTGGCATAGAATTGGTTGCTGAAGAAATTTCATATGCATCTTTAAGTCTGCCTTCAGCTGTTAATTTTAACCAATCCGGAATATTATTCTGAAGGGGGCAGTGCACTTGACAAAATGGGGTCCCACATTGTGAACACCTACTGGCTTGTTCTTTTGCCTTTTCATCAATAAATTCTTTATAAATCTCTAAAAAATTCTCTTTTCTACTGGCAGAACTTGCCTTCTCTGGAGTTTCTTTTTTTACATCTACAAATTTTAACATTTTTGACATGAGACAGTTTAAATATAACAAATTTAGATTAAGTATAGCACTTTTAGTAAACATTTGATTACTTAAAATATCAATAAAAACAACGTATATTCAAAAAAACAATGTTTTTTTTAATAATTTATCTAAATTTAAATAATGTATTAAAAAATAGCGCTTTTCAAAAATATCTTAATATGGCCTTTAATCTTAAATAATTATAACTGGTTTTATTAATGAGTTTTTCGATTTATCTGAATTTATTTTTTTTAGCTATTATTCAAGGAATTACCGAATGGCTACCAATATCCTCAAGTGGAATTTTGGTAATCCTAGAAGAACTTACAAAGCTTGGGGACAAAAATTTTAATCTTTTATTTAATATTTCAGTTCATACAGGATCATTAATTGCCGTAATAATATTTTTTAAAGTTGAAATTTTAGGATTAATTAAAAATACCAAACTTGTGCAAAATATTATCATTGCAACAATTCCTGTTGTTATATTTGGTTTAATAATAAAAATTTCAAATTTTAATTTATTTTTACAAGATATAAAAATTGTAGCAGCTGCAACTTTATTTTTTTCGATAATTTTATATTTATCAGATAGAACAGTTGTAAAAAGATCTTTTAAAAAAAATATTTCAAATCTTCATTCTTTTTATATTGGATTATTTCAGGCTTTAGCTTTAATACCTGGCACTAGTAGGTCTGGTATTACTATTAGTTGTGCAAGATATTTAGGTTTTTCTAGATTAGACTCTGCTAAATTTAGTTTTCTTATTTCTATTCCAACATTATTTGCAGCAACTATATTAGGAGCAAGCGATGCAGCCTTAAATATCAACTCAAATCAAATAATTTTTTTGCTATTTGGGTTTATTATATCTTTAATAGTATCTTTGTTTTGTATTAAATTTTTTCTAAAATTTGTGGAAAATAATTCGTTAACCTTATTCGTAATACTTAGATTAATTTTAGGTTTTGGATTATTATTCTATTTAGCGAACTGACCTTCTTTTCTAAATCTCCAAAGATATCCAGGAATAATTTTTCTAATACTTTGAGTCTCAATTCCTAAATCTTGCAAAGTTTTATTTCTTCCCGTAGCAACGTTATCACCTGACTCAAGTGTTTTTATTTGATCCAATGTTAACATTGGCTTTGGAGCAAGTCCCAAAACTATACCTTGCAATCGACCAAGCCATGATGGAATAGGTAAGATTATGTTTTTTGCACGAATTTCATTAGAAATAATTTTTACTAACTCTTCTAAACTAAATACTTCATCTCCCACGAATTCAATTATCGCATTCTTAATCTCTTCTTCAATTATTTTTTCAACACCTATTGCAATGTCACCTACATATACTGGAGCAAATTTAATTGAGGCACCAGCTAAAG
Source organism: Candidatus Pelagibacteraceae bacterium (assembly GCA_038133865.1). Lineage (GTDB taxonomy): Bacteria > Pseudomonadota > Alphaproteobacteria > Pelagibacterales > Pelagibacteraceae > HIMB114. The sequence goes on along the minus strand of JAYPUB010000007.1, from coordinate 12,969 downwards.
GTATAACAGGGAAGATATTTGCAATTTTAGCGAACATATTTGTAAAATCATTTTTACCGCCCCCGAAAATTACTGACGGCTTTATAATTGTAAAATTATTTAATTTTTTTTTAATATTTTCTTCTGCAAGAAATTTACTTTGAAGATATTTTGATTCAGTATTTTCTTTTACACCTAAACTTGAAAAATGAATAAAGTGTTTAACGGATGGTTGTTTTTTTATTGTCGATATTAAATTTTCTACAAACTCTGTATGAATTTTATGAAATGAATTCGCCCCCTTTTCATAAAGTATCCCAATTAAATTTATACAAATATCACTTCCTTTGATAAAATCATTGATTTGATCTTTGGAGTTAATATCAATTTTTTCTAATTTAATTTGACCTGGATCGCTAACTGTAGATTTTAATTCTAATACGTCTTCACTAAAAGGAGACCTGGTTGCTATTTTAATTTCATGTCCTTTTGTTGCTAATAGCTTCACTATAGAACTTCCTACAAAACCAGTGCCCCCAAAAAGACAGATTTTTTTTACATATGGAGAGGACATGTTATACAATCAATAATTGAAATATGAATTTTAAATTTGAAATATATTTAAACGATCTGCCCGAGGTGACAAGTTTAAAAAATGCCACAACAATTGCAGTGGATGGTGAATTTTCAGGATTAAATCCTTTAACTGACAAATTGCATTTACTTCAGATTTGTGACGGCTCAAATTTTGTATATTTCATCAGATTTAAAGATAAATATAATGCTCCAAATTTAAAAAAAATTTTTGAAGATAAAAATATAAAAAAAATTTTTCACTATGGTAGGGCTGATCTTAGTTTTTTAAAAAAACATCTTAATATAAATGTTAAGAATATTTTTGATACAAAAATTGCATCAAAAATTTGCAGAAAATTTACAAGTAACCATGGATTAAAAGACTTGAGTAAAGATTTACTTGGGGTCAAATTAGACAAGGAAATGCAAACATCTGATTGGGGTAAAGAAGAATATAATAATGAACAAATTAAATATGCTGCTAATGATGTTCTCTATCTCCACAAGATAAAAGATGAATTAGAAAAAATATTAACAAGAGAGAAAAAAAATATTATTGCCAATAAATGTTTTGAGTTTTTGGAAACACGCACTGATTTAGATTTAAACGGATTAGGGGATGTTTTTGAACATTAATATGAAATCTGAAAGAAAAATATTAAATTTTGGAAAAAAAATTATTAAAGAAGAAATTTTAGCATTAACTAGAGTGCATAAAATACTCAATATAAGTTTCTCAAAAGCTGTTAATCTTATAAATAATACCAAGGGCAATATTGTTTTTTCTGGGGTTGGAAAATCAAAACTTATTTTGGAAAAAACTTGTGGTACTTTTTCATCTCTTGGTATCTCAAGTTATGTATTAGATCCAAATCAAGCAAGTCACGGAAGTTTAGGAAATCTTCAAAAAAATGACACTTTAATTATTGCATCTAATAGTGGTAATACAAATGAATTGCTCACTATTTTAAAATTTGCAAAAAAATATAAAATTAAAATTATTGGTATTTCATCAAATTCTAAATCTCAATTACACAAAAATTCCGATATTAATATTGTATATTCAAAAGTAAAAGAAGCTGGTGATAAACATTTTAAATTAGTACCAACTAGTTCAACTACTGTTTTAACTGCTATTGGAGATGCAATAGCTATATCTGTAGCAAAATTAAGAGGTTTTAAAATTAAAGAATTTGGAGAAACTCATCCAAGTGGTTCAATTGGTAAATCATTAACTCCCATAAAAGAACTGTTAATTACTGGAAAAAATATTCCTTATTTGAATAGCAATGCTTCATTTTCAAAAGTATTATCAGTCATTGCATCTAAAAGGCTTGGCTGTGTTTTAATTAAAGACAAAAATTCTAAAAAAATTTCTATTGTAACAGATGGTGATACGGCAAGAGCCTCCAGTAAAAATCTTAATTTTGCAAAACTAAAAGCAAAATATTTTATGACCAAAAATCCTAAATATGTTGATGAAATGACTTTAGCACCTGATGCGTTATCAATTATGAATAAAAAAAGAATAACAATTCTTTTAGTAAAATCTAAAGGTAAATTTAAAGGACTTGTTAGCCTTCATTCAATTATTGAATTTTTGGGTAAATGATAACAAAAAAAACAAAGTCAAATTTTTTTTTAATTATAGTTCTTTTACTCGCAGTTATATTTTATGGGTACTACATTTCTCAAAACAAAGGAGCTATTAAAGTTAATGATGAAAACCCACAAATAAAAATAAACAATAATAATTTTCAAAAAGGAGTTACAAAATTCACAGACGTTGAATACAAAACATTAAATGAAAAAGGCAGAGAATTCATCACCAAAGGGAAAGAGGCTTTTATAGATAAAGATCAACCTGATCTTATTAAATTGAATAATGTCCATAGTTACACTGAACTTAGCGATGGTTCAATTTTAAATATTAAATCAGATAAAGCTCAATATTATAAAAATACAAAAGATATAAAATATTCTCAAAATGTTAAAATTATGAATAAAGATGGAATTATTATTGCGGAAAACGCAAGTTTCTTCGCTAATAAGAGTCTTATCAGATTAGAAAAAAATGTTGTATTTAAAGATCCTAAAAATACAGTTAGAGGTGATATTGCCGAATTAAATACAATTACAAATAACTTGGAAATTTTTATGAGTAGAAAAAAAGATAAAGTTCATGGACAAAGAAAACAAAATTAAAAAACAAAGAATCAAAGTTAAGGCAAGTATTAAACTTAATGAAAAACTAATATTAAGAAAAGAATTTATACAAAAAGAAAAAAATAAAACATTACTTTTAAACAATGTAATACGACAAGTAAAAGATAATGAACAAGAAACAAAGATTAAAATTGCTTCCTCTAATATTATTAATCTAAATAAAAATAGTAAGAAAAAATTATCTGATAAAATTTTAACTATTTCTAATATCTCTAAAACACTTGGCGGTAAACCAATTTTAAAAAATATATCTTTTTCATTAAAACATGGAGAAATTCTTGGTCTTCTAGGTCCAAATGGAGCGGGAAAATCAACACTTTTCAATTTAATAGTTGGAAAAATATTTCCAGATTATGGTGACATTAAACTAAATAATGAAAGTATTATTGATCTTCCAATACATAAAAGAGCATTAAAAGGCATAAGCTTACTCGAACAACACAAAGGTTTATTTTCTAATATGACTGCATTTGAAAACTTATACGCGATACTTGAACTTTATATCGAAGATAAAAATAAAATTGAAACTAGAGTTTCACAACTTTTATCCTTTTTTGGCCTAAATTATTTATCAGATGTTAAAGCTAATAATATGTCAGGCGGTGAATATAAAAAAATTTCTACCCTGCAAAGAATTTGTAATAAAGATATAAACGTTCTATTATTAGATGAACCGATGGCAGCTCTAGATCCTTTAAGTATTTCTTCAATAAAAAAATTTATTTTAGAATTAAGAGAAATGGGGTTATCAGTTATTATCACTGATCATAATTTTTTTGCCATTCAAGATATTTTGGATAATTGTATAATTATCAGAGATGGAAACGTGATGGTTGAAGGTCCACCTAAAAATATAATGAAAGATGATAAGGCAATTAAATATTATCTTGGAACTGGGTTTAAGATTTAATTTTTAGAATCTTGCTCTTCTTCATTAGCAGCATCATCGAGCGAAATTACTTCATCTTCATCATCAGTTAAATTGTCAGGATTATCTATGTCGGCAAATTCATCTTTGACCGGAGCTGCTGGTTTAGTTTGTTGTTCAGCTATCTTTGAACTTTCAACTAAGTATAAATCGTCTTCTATTATTATTTCTGACTTACATTGAGGACATATCAAAGGTGAATTCTTATTTAAATCATAGAATTTCACCTCGCAATTAGAACATAATCTTTTTTTTCCAAATTTTTTATCAGCCATTAAAATTTCTTTTAGTATATTAATTAAGTGGGTATATATTGATCTAGCAATCTAATGGCAATTAAAAAATTAATCCCCGATAATGATATATGCATTAAAGGGTCAATAAAACTATCTTCTGATAAAAGTTTATCAATTAGAGCTATATTATTTTCAAGTATTGCTTATGGAATATCTACTATAAAAATTAATAATCCAGGTGAGGATGCTCTAACTTCGATTAATGCAATAAAAAAACTTGGTATCAAAGTTGTAAAAAAAAACGATTATTACACAATATTTGGCCTTGGCGTCGGATATCCCGCAAATAAAAAAAAATTAATTATAAATTGTGGAAATAGCGGAACAACTCTTAGATTGCTAACACCTCTTATCTCAAGTTCAAAAGTAAATGTAAAAATTATTGGCGACCAAAGTCTATCTAAAAGACCTTATCGATTAGAATTTTTGAAAAAATTTTTAATGAATATTAAAGCTACAAATAACCAGTTTTTACCCTTAAATATAAATGGACATTCAAATTGTATTCAGGCTAATATAAAAATAGACAAGCCTTCTGCTCAAATGGTTAGTGCTGCTACATTGGCTGCAATTGTAAGCTTTGGCAAAACAACTATTCAATGTCCAAATAATTTAAGAGATCACACAACAAGATTATTAAAATATTTAAATTATCCCATCAAAGTAAGAAATAAAAACAAATACCAAATTATTAATATTTTAGGGAGGAAACTTCTTAAGCCAATAACTAATTACACAATACCCTCAGACCCATCATCGAGTGCTTTTTTAATATCAATCGCTATACTTACTAAAGGAAGTAATATTAAAATTAAGAATGTTTGTCTTAATCCATTTAGAATTGGATTCATAAATGTTTTAAAAAGAATGGGAGCTAATATAAAATTTAAAAATCAGCGTAAATATTTTGGTGAGCCTGTCGGAGATATTATTGCTACTTACTCGCCAAATTTAAAAGGTGTAGATATCCAGTCAAACGAAGTTGCGAGTATAATTGACGAAATCCCAGTATTATTGATTGTATCCCTATTCTGTAATTCAAAAAGTTTTTTCAAAAATCTTACAGAACTTAAGTTTAAAGAATCCGATCGACTAAAAATAATGTATGAAAATCTAAAGTTATGTGGAGCAAATATAAAAAGGGTAAAAGATAATTTAATTATAAATGGTTTTAAAGAAAATTTTTATTCAAATAAAATTATAGTAATTAAAAATTTTAACAAAGATCATCGAATTGCTATGGCGTTTTTCGTTTTGTCAGCTATTTCTAGAAAAAAAATACAAATAAATGATTTTAATTGTACTAATGTTTCATTTCCAAATTTTTTAGAAACTATCAAAAAACTAGAATATAGACAAAATAAAAAATTAATAATTGCTTGTGATGGTGGAGTCGCATCAGGAAAAACTAGTATTTTAAAAAAAATAAAAAAATACTATGGATCTAAAGCTGCTTTTTTAGACTCAGGTTTATTATATCGATATTTAACTTTAATACATCTAGAATCAAAAAAGAAAAAGATTAACCAAGAATATTTAATTAAAAAATTAAAAAACGTTAATATTGCAAAATTGCAAAATTCTAAACTACACTCAAATATAATTTCAAATAAAGTTTCAGATATTGCAAAAATGCCTCTTATAAGAAAAGCATTATTACCAATTCAAAGAAAAATAATATTTGACAGCCAACAATCAATAATTTTAGTGGGTGGAAGAGATATTTGTACTAAAATATTACCTTTAGGTTTTAGTGATTTAAAATTATTTATAGATGCCAAGTTAAAATTAAGAGCAAAAAGAAGATATCTTGAATTAAAAACTAGAAAAAATCATCAAAATGTCCATTTCAAAGATGTCTTGGGGGGTCTAAAAGCTAGAGATTTAGCGGATAAAAATCGAAAAATCAGCCCACTTAAAAAAACAAAGGATTCTATATTGATACGTAATGACTCTAATGGTATATCGCGCGCACTTAGAAAAATACTTTTCTTAATAGAAAGAGAGATTAAAAAAATTAGTGGGAACAGATAATTTAAAAGTTTATAGTGAAAATACAGACTCAGAATTTGCAAATTTAATATCAAAAAATTTAGAAAATATTACTCTAAAAGAAAACTCGATAGTTACTGGTATAATAGAAAAAATTGATGACAAATTTGTACATGTTTTTATCAAAGGAGCAAAGTCAAGTGGTCTAGTTGATAAAAGTGAAATTCCTCATGCTGAAATTGAAAATTTAGAAGAGGGCAAAGAAATTGAAGTTTTTCTCGAAAGAACCGAGGATAGAAATGGTAATATTATTTTAAGTATTGAGAAAGCGAGACGATCAAAATCTTGGGAAAAAATTAAAGCAGCATTTGAAAAGAAAGAAAATGTCTCAGGTATGCTTCGAAATACAGTTAAGGGTGGATTGGTATGTGAAATTATGGGTGTCATGGCGTTTGTTCCAAATTCTCAGCTTGACACTAAACCTGTAAAAAATGTTAAAGATTACTTTGACAAACCTTTAGAATTTAGAATTATAAAAATTGATGAAATTCGATATAACGTAATAGCAAGTCGTAGAGAAATCATTGAGGAAGAAAAAAATAAGAATAGAGAAAAAGTTATTAAAAACTACAAAGTAGGCGATGTAGTTGAAGGAACTATAAAGGCTGTACAGTCTTATGGATGTTTTGTAAGTATTGAAAGTTTAGATTGCTTGCTGCATTCATCAGAAGTATCTCATTTAAAAATCTCAAATTTAAACGATATGTTCACTGTCGGTGAAAAAGTTAAAGTTAAAATTTTGGAAATAGATAATGAGAATATGAGAATGAGTCTTTCTATTAAAGCAATGCTTCCAGATCCATTTGAAAATATAAAAGATAAATTTAAAATTGGAAATGAATATGAAGTAAAAATAATCAAGTTAACTGAATTTGGAGCATTTGCTGAAATGGCAGAAAGTGTTGTTGGTTTAATTCATACTAGTGAAATTAAACATGGTCAAAAAAATGTTAATCCAAAATCTGTTTTTAAAATAAATGATATTGTTAAAGTAAAATTAAAAGAGGTTGACACTGAAAAAAGAAAAATTGGATTAAGTTATAAAGACTGTCTACCTAATCCTATAGATGAGTTTATGAATAAATATTCTATAGGATCAACAGTAGATGCAAAAGTCATAACAAAAAAAGATTTTGGAATTTTCTGTAATACTGGTGATTCCGATATTGATATCTTTATCCATTATAAACAACTTGATTACAGCGAAAGCTCTAGAGCACTCGATGATTTCAAGAAAGGCGATAGTGTCAAACTAAAAATTATAGAGATCAAAGATGATAAAGTTAACGGATCTATTAGAGCTCTTAAAAAAGATCCTTTTTCATTTTTTGAAGATAAAAAAATTGGAGATATTGTTTCAACAAGAGTAGTAGAGGTTCAAGATAATGGTTTAAAAGTTGATGTTGGACCAGATCGTTACCAAGTTACAATTAGAAAAGCTGAACTTGCTTTAGAAAAATCTGATCAAAGGCCAAATCGTTTTTCTTCAGGTGACTCTATTGATGCTGCGATACTTGAATTAGACACTGTAAAAAGAAAAGTGAAACTATCTGTAAAATTTCTTGAACAAAAAGAAAAAGACATTGCTATTGAAAAATATGGCTCAACTAGCTCTGGTCAGTCTTTAGCTGGGATTTTAGGAGAAGCTTTAGAAAAAAAAGGTCAGAAAACAGATTAGCTCTTCCTTTTCTAACAATCTAATTCTATAATAATTTCAATACTTTATTGAAATGTTTAAAAAAACTTTTGTTAAGTCAAATTTAGTAAAAGATATCCAGCAGCATTTTGAAAAAATTCCAAATAATGACATTGAACGTATAATTGACCTACTTTTTAAATATCTAGGCAATGCTTTATCGCATCAAAGAAATATTGAAATTAGAGGCCTGGGGACGTTCAAAGTTAAAAAAATGCCACCGCGAAATGCTAGAAATCCTAAAACTGGCGAAACTATCAAAATTGAAGCTAAAAATAAAATCAAGTGGAAGAGTTCTAAATTACTAAACTATAGAATTAATAAGGATAAAAATATTGAAGAATAAAAAAATTATATTTATTGCTCTAGATTGTTCAATTTCAAAAGCGAAATCAATAATTAAATCAATACCAAAAATAAAATCAAAAAAATATGAAATTGGTATTAAAGCCGGTTATCAGATACTTTACTCTGAAAAAGGAAGGAATTTTATCAAATCAATTAGGGGTTATAAAAAATTTATAGATTTAAAATTAAATGATGTTCCAAATACTATAAAAAATGGAGTGTTATCTCTAAAAGATTTAAAAGCAAATTATATTACTATTCATGCTAGTGCAGGATTAGAAGCAATGCAATTAGCAAAAAAAAAATTAGGCAAGTCAAAATTATTAGCAGTATCTGTACTAACAAGTATGAATAAAAAAAACTTGAAAGAAATTGGACATACAAAACAATTAGATAAGCTTGTTATTCATCTAAGTAAACTTGCTAAAAGAGGGGGCGCATATGCAATGATCTGTAGCCCACACGAAGCTTTAAAAATAAAAAAACTTTCTAAACTACCATCAATTACTCCTGGTATTAGACTTCCTGGAGATCAATCACGAGACCAAAAACGATTTGCCACTCCAAATTTTGCTTTTAAAAATGGTGCTATAGGTATTGTAATGGGGCAATCTTTAATTAAAGGTAACATCAAAAATAATTTCAAAAGACTTTTTGAACATTTAGAGTCATGAGACCAATTGTAAAGGTCTGTGGCCAAACAGACTCTGAAATCATTAAGTTATGCATTGAACAAGGGGCGTCTCTAATTGGTTTTATTGTAAATTACCCTAAGAGTCCAAGATCTATTACAATTGATAAAATGAAAACTTTAACAAATGATATTGGTGAAAATATTAAAAAAGTAGCTGTAATGGTGAATCCATCAATCACGGATGTAAAAGAGGTTTCAAATTATTGTAATGTCATACAATTACATGGTGATGAAAGTAATGATTTTATTAATCAGATAAAAAAAGATACAAAACTTGAAGTCATTAAAGTAATAAAAGTGAATAGTAAAAAAGATCTTGATTTAACTAACCAGTACCCTTTGGCTGATATAATTTTATATGATACTCCAAGTTTAGGTCAGTCAGGTAAGCCATTTGATTTTGACTTGCTAAAAGATTTAAAAAATAACAATTTTTTTTTAGCTGGCAAAATAGATATTAACAACGTTGAATCAGCACTTCAGTATACTGACAAAATTGATGTAAATTCTGGTCTAGAAACAAAAAAGGGTATAAAAGACCCAGAAAAAATTAAACAGTTTTTCGATAAATTAAAAAATAATGAAAATTAAAAAAAGAATTGCAATTATTGATCAACATGACAAAAATTACATGTATGGTGGAAAATTTGGAGGAAACTTTATTCCTGAAACCCTTAAAAAACCTGTAGAAGATTTAACGATTTTATTTGAAAAACTTAGATATAATAAAGAATTTTTAAAACAAAGAGACTATTATTTTAAAAATTATGTTGGAACCCCTACTCCTTTTATAAAACTTAATAATCTTACTAATCATTTAGGTGGAGCTCAAATCTGGGCAAAAGTCGTAGCTGAAGCAAACGGTGGAGCTCACAAAATTTATAACGCAACAGTACATGCATTAATTTGCAAAAAAGCAGGTAAGAAATATATCGTCGGCGATACTGGTGCTGGGTATGCAGGAAAAATGTTATCAATGGCAGCCAAAAAGTTTGGTCTTAAATGTAAAATATTTATGGGAGCTAAAGATATTAAGCGTCAAAAACCAAATTGTGATGCTATGAGAAAAAATGGGGCAGAAATTGTTCCAGTTTATACTGGAAGTAAAACACTGGTTGATGCAGTTAGTGAATGTATGAGATACTGGGTATCAAATTGTGATACAACGCACATGTGTGTAGGATCTACCGTTGGTCCAAATATTTTCATAAAGATTTGTGCATGGAGTACCGCTCAGATTTCAAGAGAGCTAATTGTACAAGTAAAAAAGGAGTTTGGAAGAATTCCAAAAAAAATGAAGCTTATAAATTGCGTTGGCGGAGGAAGTTCCGCTTTAGGATTTTGGAATTCATTTATGGATTATAATAAAAGTCAGATTGAAATGATTGGTGTAGAGGCTGGTGGTCCAAAAAATAGTAAGCTTCATGCAGCTCCACTTAGTACTAATGCAAAAATAGGGATCCTTCATGGAGCAGCTCAATATGTTATTCAGGATAAAGAAGGTCAAATAAGTAACACCGCAAGTATTAGCGCAGGTTTAGATTATCCAGGAATCTCTCCAGTGCATTGTTTTTTAAAGGATGCAAAAAGAGCAAGATACACTAGTGCAACTGATGAAGAGGCCTTGCATGCTCATAAATTAGTTACTAGATTTGAAAATATTTCACCTTCACTAGAACCTTCTCATGCATTTGCTGAGGCAATTAAAATTGCTCCAAAATTAAGTAAAAATACAGTTATTATTGTTAATAGTTGTGGTGATGCAAAAAAAGATAGGGATATTTTAAAAAAAAGATTAGGAAAAAAAATTTAATATGAGTTTAATTAAAAAAACTTTTATAAATTGCAAAAAAGAAAAGCGCCCAGCTCTTCTTACTTATACTGTTGCTGGCGATAATACTCATAAAACATCTTTAGAAATTTTAAAATCTATTTCGCCTTATGTTGATATTTGTGAAGTTGGTATGCCTCACAATACCCCGGTTGCAGATGGTGGACAAATTCAAAACTGCTCATATAGAGCAATAAAAAATGGAATTAAAGTAAATGACATTTTTAAAATTGTAAGATCTTATAAAAAATCAAAAGACTCAAAACCTGTTATTTTAATGGGTTACTATAATACGATTAAACAACATGGTGAAAATTTATTCATTAAACAATGTAAACAATCTAAAGTCGATGGTGTTATCGTAGTAGACTTGCCATGGCCTGAAAACAAAAATTTTTCAAACCGATGTAAAAAAAAATCAATAAATTTTATTCAATTGATTGCACCAACAACTTCTAATATCAGAATGAAAAAGATATTAAAAGACTCTCATGATATGGTTTACTATATAAGTATGCTTTCTACAACTGGTGGTAAATTAAAATTATCACCTAAAGTAATACTCAAAAATTACAAAAAAATTAAAAAAATAAACAAAAATAAAAATGTTGTTATTGGTTTTGGAATTACAAAAAAAACAATTTCATCTTTAAAAACAGCGGATGGATTAGTTGTGGGAAGTGCGCTTTGTAAAACAATCACAGATTCGGTAAATAAACAAAAAGATCCAACAATTGCTGCTAAAAAAATGGTTAAAAAATTAAAATCAATAATATCCTAAATAAATTAACAATTTTTGAGTATTCACAATATAGCCAAAGTTTTACAGTTTATGCTAAAACAACTTAAATTATGACGAATTGGTTAGAAAAAATATTATCAAAAGCAAAAGAAGCTGGTGCAAAGCTTACAGATTCTTTTAGAAAAAAAACAATTGTAAATGCTGATCTTTGGAGTTCATGTCCTGAATGTAAAAAGATGTTTTTAAGAAAACAACTTAAAGAAAATTTATATGTTTGTACTCAATGTGACTATCATTTTAGAATAAGCGCAGAAGATAGATTTAAAATATTTTTTGATAATTCAGATTATGAAATGATTGTTACCAAAAAGTTAGCTGAAGATCCCAATCAATTTAAAACTGAACTTAAAGCATATAAAGATCAACTAAAATCTGCAAAAAAGAAAACGAAACAACATGCATCTTTAGTATCAGCGCATGGAAAAGTAAATGGATTAACCATGGTATGTTCATCTTTTGATTTCAACTTTAATGGTGGGACACTAAGTATGCAGTCAGGACAAAATTTTTATGAAGCATGTGAATATGCAGTTAAAAATCAAGTTTCTGCCTTAAATGTTTTTATCACAACTGGTGGTGCGGCACTTCAAGAAAATCTATTTGCACTTTATCAAATGCCAAAAACAATCCTTGGTGTTCAAATGCTAAAAGAAAATAAAATTCCTTACTTTGTAATCGCAAATGTAAATATTGGAGGAGTAAGTGCAAGTTTTGGATCTCTTGGTGACTTCCATATTATGGAGCCTGGCAAAAAAACAATCTGGGGTTTTGCAGGTAAACGTGTTGTTCAAGGCACAATTTCTGAGCCCCTTCCAGAAGACTTTCAATCAGCTTCGCATGTAATTACAACAGGGGCTATTGATATGGTGACACACAGAAAAGATCAAAAAAATGTCATTTCAAACTTAGTTTCTATTCTTCTTAAAAAAGTAAATATAAAACAATCTATTGTAGAAAACACTTCAGAAGAAACACAAGCAGTAAATCAGTAGTGTGGTGTCTCACTCAAAAAAACTACAATTTATTTTAAATAAACTTTACGAACTTAATCCTGATAAAATTGAACTTAAACTTGATAGAGTTTTAAGACTAACAAACGACCTTGGAAACCCTCATAAAAAATTAAAAAATGTTATTACGGTAACAGGTACAAATGGCAAAGGCGGTACAGCTTTTTATTTAAAAGAAATATTACAGGGACATGGTTATAACGTTTCCTTGTTCCAATCTCCTTTTCTTTACAATTTTCTAACTAGATTTTTAATAAACGGAAAACCACTAGATGAAGAAAAATTTATCAATTACGTTATTGAAGTTGATAAAACCAACAATAATCAGGACATAACCTTTTTTGAATATATAACATGTATAGCTTTTCAAGCATTTGCAGAAGCTAATTGTGATTTTAATATCATGGAAACAGGCCTTGGCGGAAAATATGATAGCACTAATGTTGACTATCAAGATTTAAAAGCTCAAATTCTAACTCCAATCAGTATGGATCATAAAGATTTTTTAGGTAATAATTTAAAAGAAATAAC
>JAYPUB010000006.1:0-33180 GCA_038133865.1 Candidatus Pelagibacteraceae bacterium | reverse complement strand
AGCATGCTGCTGAAGCTGCAAACACTTCAAACTACTTCATGGCATTAGTGAGATATTCAAATGACTTAGGTAGACTTATGAAAGAGTCTAAAGTTAATGTATATCAAACTTCTGATGAAATCTTAGATGCTCAGTTAAAAGCATGGGATGCAGTTATGAAGGACTTTAGAAAAGATCCATTGTTTGATGAGATCGTAAGATCACAACAAGCATATGCTAAAAAAGTAATGAAGTATCTATTTATGAACCAGCCTAATTACAGACTGGCTTATACTAGAGCCTTCGGAGATCCATCTAAAGTTAAAATTTAAATAGATCTTAATTAAAAGGGCCTCTTATAGGGGCCCTTTTTTAATAGCTTAATATTAAATAAAAATATAAAAGGTCTCGTGGAATTCGTTAATAACTACATAAAATTTGCTGAAAGCCTAAGTCGTTGGGTTGGCAAAGGTTTTGCATGGTGTATCGTTATCTTGTGCCTTGGAACTGTGTATGAAGTTACGATGGCTTATGTATTAAATGCACCAACACTTTGGAATTTTGATTTTAGTTTACAAATGTATGGAGCATTATTTTTAATGGCAGGTGCTTATACACTTTCATGCGATGCTCATGTTAGAGGAGATGTAATCTACAGACTTTTTTCTATACCCACGCAAGCAAAAATAGATTTAGTTTTATATTTCCTTTTTTATTTTCCGGGTATTTGTGCATTAGCTTTTTCTGGAATTGATTATGCGGGAAATGCTTGGCAATCAAAAGAGACGAGCTGGAACAGTCCTGCTCAAATTCAGATTTATATGATTAAAACCTTAATACCAGTTGCAGGTTTTATTCTTATTAATCAAGGTATAAGCGAAGTAATGAGATGTTACATCGCAATTAAAACTGGCGTATGGCCAGAAAGACAAGACGATGTTTTAGAAACAGAACAGAAATTAATGAGAGAAGCAAGAGAAAAGGGAAATTAATAAAATGTTTGGAATGACAAATCCAGAAACTGCACTTTTTATGATGTGCATATTCTTATTTTTCGTTCTACTTGGATTTCCAATTGCATTCACGCTTTTGGCAATGGGAGTAGGTTTTGGATACTTTGCGTATTGGAATCCTGAGAATATGAATAGTATTTTTGATAATAGGATTTTTGATCTTGTTGTTCAAAATACTTACTCAGTGATGGATAACCATGTTCTAACTGCAGTACCATTATTCTTATTCATGGGTTATTTAGTAGAAAGAGCTGGAATTGTAGCAAAGTTATTTTTTGCAATTCGTTTAGCGTCTCATAGACTTCCAGCCTCGATGGCGGTTGCTGCTTTAATTACTTGTGCATTATTTTCTACAGCCACAGGAATTATTGGTGCCGTTGTTACTTTGATGGGATTATTAGCTTGGCCAGCTATGATTAAAGCTGGGTATGATAAGAAATTTGCTTCTGGTGTAATTTGTTCTGGTGGATGTCTTGGTATTTTAATACCACCAAGCATCATGCTAATTGTTTATGCAGTGATTGCGCAATTGTCACCATTAAGATTATTTGCTGCTGCGATGTTGCCAGGTCTATTATTAGCAGGATTATATATTTGTTATGCAATTGGTTTAGCTATGTGGAAGCCGCACCTTGCTCCAAAACCAAAAGCTGAAGAAATTCCACCAGGAAATGTTATTGTGAAAGAAGTAATCGTTTCATTTTTACCCTTATTTACTCTTATACTATTGGTTCTTGGAACAATTTTAGCAGGTATTGCAACACCTGCTGAGGCAGCAGCAGTCGGAGCTTTTGGTTCATTAGTGATGGCTTATTTTTATAAAACATTAAAATGGCAATCATTTAAAGAATCAGTTTTCTTAACAGCTAAAACTTCAGCTATGATTATGTGGTTATTTATTGGTTCGTGGACTTTTGCATCAGTATTTTCATATTTAGGTGGACATGAAATTTTTGAACATTTTTTTAAATCTATGGATTTACAGCCTTGGCAGTTTTTAGTTATCACTCAAATTATCATTTTCTTACTTGGCTGGCCCTTAGAATGGACTGAAATTCTAATTATCTTTGTACCAATATTTTTACCGTTATTAGAAACTTTTGGTGTAAATCCATATTTCTTTGCAATGTTAATAGCTTTAAATTTGCAAACATCATTCTTAACTCCACCGATGGCTATGTCGGCATATTATTTAAAAGGAGTTCAAAAACGTAATGTAGAATTGATGGATATTTTTAAAGGCATTATGCCTTTCTTATTAATCGTAATTTTAGCTATGGTAATCATGTATAACTTCCCGGGTCTAGCTTTATGGTTACCGACGGCATTATTTGGTCCAGCATAAAATAATTTATGAAAGATCTGTGTTTTTTATCAGCAACTGAGATTGCAGAAAGAATTCATTCTGGAGATATAAAATCTGAACAAGTTTTACAAAGCCTAGCTAGTCGAATTGATGAGTTTGAAAAAACTGTCAAAGCTTGGGAACACTGGGATAAAGATTTCATATTGTATAAAGCAAGTGAAGCTGATGATTATAAAAATTTAGGTAGACCAATCGGACCATTGCATGGTTTACCTATTGGGATTAAAGATATTTTTGGAACTAACGATATGCCCACAAGATGTGGGACAAATTTAGTAGCAGGTGTTCATACAAAAAATGATGCATCAGTTGTAAGTTTTTTAAGAAATTCTGGTGCTTTAATAATGGGCAAAACTGTCACTACAGAATTTGCATATTTTGATCCTGGAAAAACAACTAATCCTCATGATGAACACAGGACACCAGGAGGATCCTCAAGTGGATCAGCAGCAGCAGTTGCTTCTTTTATGTGCCCAGTAGCAATCGGATCACAAACTAACGGTTCGGTTATTCGACCAGCATCTTACTGTGGTGTTATTGGTTACAAACCTACATATGGATTGGTATCGAGGAATGGCGTTTTAAAACAATCTCATCTTTTTGATCACGTTGGTATTTTTGCAAGGCATATTGAAGATATCGCATTAGTTGCTAAGGAAATTGTTAGACATGATTTAAATGATAGTTCAACAGTACCATATTCTATTTCTAATATTGTCGATGTTTGCAAAGAAGATCCTCCATTTGATCCAAATTTTGTTTTTATAAAAACATCTAAATGGAAAAATATGGAAAAAGAAGCGGTCAAAAGTTTTGATGCATTTTTAAAAAAATTTAAAAATAATATTGAGGTTGTTGATGCACCTTCTTATTTTGATGATATCTTTAAGTACCATCAGATTATTCATGAAACAGATATGGCTTATGCATTTTCAGATTATTACAAAAAATCAAAAAATAAATTAGGTAAAAAATTAGTTGAAGCAATAGAGCGAGGATTAAAGTATAAATCGAGCGAATATGTAGAAGCTTGCGAAAACAGAGATTATTTTTACAAATTATTCCAAGAAACATTTCAAGACTATCATGCAGTGTTAAGTCCGGCCTCAACTGGTGTAGCTCCAAAAACTTTAAAACAAACTGGTAGCCCAGAGTTTTGCACGATTTGGACTTATCTTGGAATGCCAGCTTTATCACTACCTTTATTGGAAGGTGAGTCTGGTTTGCCTTTAGGAGTACAAATTATTGGGGAAAAGTTTGATGATGCTAGATTATTGAGAACTTCCAATTGGTTAATTAATAAAGTAAAAGGAGATAAAAATGATAAATAAAATTGCAGCAATTGTTGGCACGGGGTTAACAGTAATTTTTCTTTTAGGTGTAACAGTAACACTTAATGCCTCAAACATGATTACATTTTTAGATATTTTACCTGTATGGATAATTATGGGCGCAGCAATTTTTATGATGATGGTCGAAGTATTAGAGATCTTTGATATCCATGTCGCTGATAAATTAGCAAAAAAATTTCTTAAAAAATAATAGACATTTAAATTGAAAACAAAAAAAAAGAACGTTTCATCTTTTTTTCAATTTTCTCTTTTATTTATTCAACCGATATTTATGACTAGTAATATTGCAATTGCTCGTGGAGCATTTGGAAATATACCTCCTGTGGCACTTGCATCATCAAGATGGTTATTAGTTTTTTTAGTACTTTTTCCTTTTATATATCAGTCAATTTTAAAGAAAAAAAAATATTTAAAAAAAGAATTTTGGCAATTAGTTTTCTTAGCTTCCACAGGATATGCTGGATGTGGCGCTTTACCTTATATATCTGGTTTAACTACTACTGTAACTAATATGTCAATTATTTATGCTTTGTCACCTGTATTTATAGTTTTGCTCTCAGCATATATTTATAGGGAACGCTTAAAAATTTTTCAATATAGCGGGGTATTGTTAAGTTTATTTGGTGTTTCATTTATCATATTTAAAGGAAAAATATCTAATTTTATAAATCTAAATTTTAGTATTGGTGATTTGTGGATTTTTGGTGCAGCTGTTTCTTGGTCTCTATTTTCAATTTTTTTAATTAATTGGAAAAGTAAATTTAATATTTTAGAAAGATTTACTTTGATGAGTTTAATAGGCTCAGTAATTTTATTTCCTTTTTTCATAATTGAGCATTATTATTTTATGCCAACCACATTTAACCTCATCTACGTTAAATTTACATTGTTAGCTGCAATATTTCCGGGAGTAATTGCTTTTTTAATGTATACAAAATTGCAACAGGCTGTTGGCGCATCTATTGCAGGTTTAACAGTTTATTTGATGCCAATATATGGGGCTATATATGGTATGATATTATTTTCAGAAAAATTAGTACCATATCATTTTTATGGCGCGCTTCTTGTTCTAGGGGGAATTTTTTTAGCTAAGAAAAAAAATAAATGAAAATGTTTAAATTTTTTCTTTTTTTTAGTTTAATCTCATATTTATGCATATTGTTATATATGTATATATTTCAAAGAACATTCATGTATCATCCGAATGTTAAAAATACAGATCCTACTTCAATACAATTTAATTATGAGGAAGTTTTCATTCAATCAAACAAAGAGATTCAATTAAGATCTTGGTTTTCAAGTTCTCCAAATAATAAAAAGACAATATTATTTTTTCATGGAAATGCAGGTGAGCTACACGCAAGGGTTTATAAACTTAATAAATTTAGTGAAATGAATTTAAATTTTTTGATTATCTCATGGCGTGGTTTTAGTGGAAACAATGGTAAACCAACTGAAAAAGGATTATATCAGGATGCAAATAAAGCAGTAGAGTGGTTACAGCAAAAGGGTATTAATAAAAAAGATATAATTTTATATGGCGAGTCACTTGGCACAGGTATTGCTGTAGAATTAGGTAGCAAAGATGAATATGGAGGGATTATCTTAGAGTCCCCATATACATCTATGGTTGATATGGGAAAAAGATTCTATCCTTTTTTACCTATTAGTCTTTTACAAAGAGATAGATATAATTCACAAAAAAAAATAAAAAAAATAAAATCACCAATTTTAGTTCTACATGGAAAAGCTGATACGCTTGTTCCATTTTATATGGGGAAAAAAATCTATGAGATGGCAAATGATCCCAAATATTTTTATTTTCCTGAGTTTGATAATCACATGATGGATTATGATGAAAATTTAGTAAAAATTTTAAAGAACTTTTTTCAAAATATATCTACGCAATAGGTAGGCCAATCTCACTTTAATCATTTTTTTCTAAAAAGGCTTTTACAAATTCTTTTGCAACAAAAGGTTGAAGATCGTCTTCTTTTTCACCAACACCAATTGCAAATATAGGCAATTTATATTTTTCGGTAATAGATAATAAAACACCACCTTTTGCTGTTCCATCTAACTTAGTCATAATGATCCCTGATAATTGACAAACCTTGTTAAATTCTTCAATTTGGTTAAGTGCATTTTGTCCTGTTGTTGCATCTAAGACAATAATAGTTTTTTGTGGTGCAGCTTCGTCAATTTTTTTTATAACTCTTATAATCTTTGAGAATTCATCCATAAGATTTTTTTTATTATGTAATCTTCCTGCAGTATCAATTATGCAATAATCATAATTGTTTTGTTTGGCTTTTTCTAAAGTTTTGAAAGCAACTGCAGCTGGATCAGTACCTGGATCAGATTTTTCTATATCAATTGAATTTTTTTGACACCAGTTTTCTAATTGTTCTATAGCAGCTGCTCTAAAAGTATCTGCAGCACCTACGATTACTTTAGAGCTATTGCTTTTTAAAATTTTGCAAAGCTTTCCAATTGTTGTAGTCTTACCAGTACCATTTACACCACAAATTAAAAATGTTTGTAGACTGTTTGATTTATTAAAAATATTTTTTTCAACTGGTTTTAAAATTTCTAACATTTCATTAGTTAAAATTTCTAAAAAATTTTTTTGATTTAATTCATTATCACTAAATTTTTTATTTTTTAAGTTTTCAATTATTCTTTCAGTTAAAGGTAGACCAATATCTGAAGCAATCATAAAATCTTCTATGTCTTGAAGTATTTCATTTGATGGTTTTGATTTATTAAATATATCACTTATTCCTGAACTAAAATTTTTCGATGTTTTTTTTAACCCTTCAGATATTTTTTTAAAAATTTGCATTTGACTTAAATTGTTGCTTCTAGATAATGAGGATTATAACCTGTAATTTGCACGGGTAAAATTTGACCTTCTTTTAAAGAGTTTTTGCTAGATATTTTAACTTTTAAGTAATTTTCTGAATAACCAAAACAATTTTTTTCTGTAAGAACATGTAAAGTTTTTCCAATTGTATCTTTAAACTTATTTTTCATTTTTAACTGCCCTTTTTCTCTTAGAATTTTTGCTCGTTCTTTGATTATGTGTCTTGGGATTTGAGGCATTTTTGAAGCTGGTGCTTTTTCCATTGGCGAAAACGGAAACACATGTAGCAAAGTAAGATCACATTCATCTATAATTTTTAAAGTGTTATGAAACATCTCTTCCGTTTCTGTTGGAAATCCAGCTATTAAATCTGCACCAAATATGACTTCAGGACGAGCCAATTTAATTTTATTACAAAAATCTATAGCATCCTCTCTTTGATGCCTTCTTTTCATTCTTTTTAAAATCATATTATCTCCTGATTGCATTGATAAATGAAAATGGGGCATTATTCTTTTTTCAGAAGAAAGAATTTCAAATAATAAACTATCCACTTCTATTGAGTCTAAAGACGATAATCTGAGTCTTTTAAGTTCTTTATTATTTTTTAAAATTGACTCAACTAATTGTCCTAAATTTGTTTTTTCATCTAAGTCAGGACCATATGACGTAAGGTCAACACCAGTGAGTACGATTTCATTAAAACCTTTCTGATTAAGAGTATTAATCTGTTCAACAATATTTTTAATTGGCAAGCTTCTAGAATTTCCTCTTCCATATGGAATTGTACAAAATGTGCATCGATGGTCACACCCATTTTGAATTTGTATAAAAGCTCTCGAATGATTATCAAAACTTTCAATAAATTGAGGAGCAATCGTCTTTAGTTCCATTATGTCAGATACTTTATTTTTAATTTTTTTACTGGCAAGATTTAGAAAGGTGTCAAACTCCATTTTTTCTTTGTTGCCAATTACATGTTCAACTTCTTTCATATTTAGAAAAATTTCACTGTCTATTTGAGAAGCACATCCAGTGACTATTATTTTTTTATTTGGATATTTTTTTTTATATTTTCTAATATCGTCAATAACTTTTTTTTTTGCTTCATTTGTTACAGAGCAGCTATTAAATAAAATATAGTTTGTAAGCTTTGCTTTTTCTAGATGTTTTTGAATAACTTCAGACTCATAAATATTTAGTCTGCATCCATAAGTGATAATATTTTTATTTAACATTATAATCTTACTTCTATTTCTTTTTTTTCAGAAACAGGTCCAGTCATTATGATCGTTTTATTGGGATTAATTTTAATCTGTAAGTGTCCATTCCTAAAGTGAATATTTACTGGATTTTTTGCAAGATTTAATTCTATAGAAATATATGCGGATGCACATGCTGCTGTACCACAAGCTAAAGTTTTTCCAGCACCTCTCTCCCAGACATTAATTTCTATATTCTCATGATCTTTAATATCTGCAAAAGTGACATTAACTCTATCTGGAAAATATTTATAATTTTCAATTTTAGGACCAATATTTAATAATTCGTTATCTGAAATTTTATTAAAAAAGACAATATGTGGATTTCCTACATTGATCAAATGGCCAATTAATTTTCTATTATCAATATTAATTTCTAGTGGATTATTTTTTACTTCATTAGTCACTGGTATTTCTGAAAGATCAAGTTTTGGCTTAGGCATTATAACACTAATTAAATTATTAGTATTCATAGTTCCAATGTGCACGAAGTTGTTAACTTTTAATGTTACATTATCCTTTTTTTTCTCTTTTATTAAAATGTCTGAAATGCACCTGTTGCCATTACCACATGCGTCAGCTTTTTTGCCATCTGAATTAAAATATTTAATTTCGGCATCTGCTTCATCTGAATTTTCAATATAAATTAATTGGTCAAAACCAATTCCAGTTTTTCTATTTGAAAGTTTTAAAATCTGTTCTGAACTTAGGGTTATTTTTTGATTTCTGTTGTCAATAATTAAGAAATCATTTCCTAGCCCATCCATTTTTAAAGCTTTAAAATTCATAATTATTTAGTTTTAGACGGTTTTCTTGACTTTATAAACATATCTATGTAGTTTCTGCCCACTTCCAAGAAAAAGGTAGTCTTTTTCTGGTGTCCCTTGATAGGGGAGATCAACACTAGTCAGCGAGGTTTCGCCCACTAGTGCGATACCTGCTGGAAGTAAAAAAAATATGTTTGAAAATTTAACAGATAAAATTGAATCGGCCTTTTCTTTTTTTAATAAAATAACAAGGTTAGATGAAAAACAAGCTGATGAAGGCCTTAGAAAGATAAGACAAGCTTTATTAGAATCTGATGTCGCACTATCAGTAACGAAAAAATTTATCGAAGATGTAAAGCCAAAAATTATCGGTCAAGAAGTTTTAAAATCTGTAACACCAGGACAGATGATCATCAAAATAGTAAATGATGAATTAATCAAAGTATTAGGTAGCGAGAAGTCTGATTTAAATTTAGGAAATGTCCCGCCAGTCAAAATTTTAGTAGTTGGGTTGCAAGGTTCAGGAAAAACAACCTCAACTGCAAAGCTTGCAAATTTTTTACAAAAAAAATTATCAAAAAAAGTTTTAATGACAAGTTTAGATATTTATCGTCCAGCTGCTCAACAACAATTAGAGGTGCTTGGAAATGATAATGAAATCAAAACATTGCCAATTATTGAGGGACAGTTACCTATTGAAATCTCAAAGAGAGCTTTGAATGCAGTGTCATTAAGTGGTGAAGATGTAGTAATTTTCGATACAGCTGGAAGAACTCAAATTGATCAACAGATGATGATAGAGCTTAAACAACTTGAAAATGAAATTCAGCCACACGAAATTATACTTGTAGCAGATTCATTAACAGGACAAGATGCTGTAAATATTGCGTCAGAATTTCAGAAAACGGTAAATTTATCTTCTATCATCCTTACAAGAATTGATGGTGATGGAAAAGGTGGAGCTGCCTTAAGTATGAAAGCGGTTACAGGTTGCCCTATTAAATTTTTAGCTACTGGTGAAAAAATTGATCAATTAGAAGCATTCCATCCAGATCGAATTGCAAACAGAATTCTTGGTATGGGTGATGTTGTTTCTTTAGTAGAAAAAGTAGCAGAGGACCTAGAGCAAGAAAAAATTGAAAAAATTGAAGAGGATTTAAAAAAAGGATCTTTCACTTTTAATACTTATCTCCAACAAATTCGACAAATGAAAAAAGTAGGTGGGATGAGCGGGGTATTAAGTATGATGCCTGGAGTTTCAAAAATGAAAAAACAAATTGATGAAGCAAATTTAGATGAAAGTTTGTTAAATAAACAAGAGGCAATAATTTTATCAATGACACCAAATGAAAGAGATAATCCAAAAATAATTGGTGGTTCTAGAAAAAAAAGAATTGCAAATGGATCCGGTACGGACATTTCAATGGTAAATAAACTTCTCAAACAACATAAAATGATGACAAATGTTATGAAAAAAATGTCAAAGGGCGGGAGAGGAGCTTTACAAGGTTTGGACGGTATACCACCAGACTTTTTAAATAACTTAAAATAATAAAAGAAAGGTTAGCAATGTTAAAAATAAGAATGTCTAGAGGAGGAGCAAAGAAAAGACCGATTTATAAAATCGTTATAGCAGACTCCAGAAAACCTAGGGACGGTAGATTTATTGAAAAAGTAGGTTTTTTTAATCCTCTATTACCAAAAGATAAAAAAGAAAGATTAAGTTTAGATATTGAGCGAATTAAGTATTGGTTAGAAAAAGGGGCAAGACCATCTGACCGAATTGCAAGATTTTTAGGAGAAGCGAATGTTATTCCTAAGCCTGCTCAAAGAAATAACCCAATAAAGGCAAAACCAAAAAAGAAAGCTCAAGATAGATTAGCAGCAGCAGAAGAAGCAAAAAAGGCTGCAGAAGATGCTGCCAAAGTAGAAGCTGAAAAACCAGCTGAAGAGACTAAGCCCATAGAGGAAAATCAATCTGCTAATGAAGAAAAGAAAGATGAAGTTGTAGCGAAGGAAGTCTCAAAAGAGGAAAAAAAAGAAGTAAAAGAAACGCCTAAAGAAGAAAAAAAAAATGAAACAAAGGAAGAGGAAAAAAAATAATTAAAGTGTTTTTAGCCAATATCTTTACATTATATCCTGAAATTTTTCCCGGAGTTCTTGGCCAAGGCATTTACCATAGAGCTATGGAAAAAAAACTTTGGAAATTAGATATCGTAAATATTAGAGATTATGCTTTAGATAAACATTCTACTGTTGATGATAAACCTTTTGGAGGGGGTAGTGGCATGGTGATGAAAGCTGATGTTATTGATAATTGCTTAGAAAAAAATTCTAATAATTTAAAAACATTTTATCTATCACCCCGTGGAAGATTATTTGATCAAAGTTTAGCAGATCAATTTGCAAAATTAGATGGAATTAATTTACTTTGTGGTCATTTTGAAGGAATAGACCAAAGAGTAATAGAGTCTAGAAACATTGAAGAAATTTCTGTCGGTGATTTTATACTTTCAGGCGGTGAAAGTGCTGCAATTATTATTTTAGATGCGATTTTAAGATTAATACCCGGTGTATTAGGAAATGATAATTCGATTAAAGAGGAAAGTTTTAGGGGTAATTTACTTGAGTACCCTCAATATACTCAACCAAGAGTTTGGAAGAATTTAGAGGTACCAAATGTCCTTTTATCAGGAAATCATGCGGAAATAAAAGACTGGCGTTTAAATCAATCAAGGAGTATAACACAGCGCCTTAGGCCAGATTTATGGCTCAAGTACAATAAAAATAAAGATTAAAAATGAATAGAATTGAAGAAATAGAAAAAAAACATTTAGAGCAAGTTACCAAAGGTAAAAAAATAACAGAGTTTTTTCCTGGTGATACGATTAGAGTTAATGTTCGAATTGTTGAGGGTAAACGACAAAGAATTCAAGCTTTTGAAGGTGTATGTATAGCTAAAAAAAGTGGCGGAATTAATTCATCATTTACAGTTAGAAAAGTTTCGTTTGGAGAAGGTGTAGAAAGAGTTTTTCAATTATATAGTCCAAATTTAGAGTCAATCGAGTTAATTAGATCAGGAAAAGTAAGACGGGCAAAGCTCTACTATTTGAGAGATAGAAGTGGAAAATCAGCTAGAATTAATGAAAAAATTAAAAAGAAATTAGGAATAGATTTAGCTTCTGAAATAAACAAGGAACAAGTTGAATCTGAAGTTTCTGTGGTAGAAAATACTGAAAAAAAAATAGAACCTAAAGTTCAAATTCAAAAAGATAAAAATATAGAAAAAAAATAATTTTATAATGGGCAAGACATTATACGACAAATTATTTGAAAATCATTTAGTTGCGAGACAAGATGATGGTACTTGTTTATTATATATTGATAGACATTTAGTTCATGAAGTTACTAGTCCACAAGCTTTTGAAGGACTGAGAATGAATAATCGAAAAGTTAAACACCCAGAATATACGTTGGCTGTTGCGGATCATAATGTTCCAACAACCGATCGTAGTAAACCTATAGAAAATGAAGATTCTAGGATCCAATATGAAACTTTAGATAAAAACTGTAAAGAATTTGGTATCGATTTTTTTGGTTTAAATGATATCCGCCAAGGTATTGTCCATGTAATTGGTCCCGAACAAGGACTTACACAACCTGGTATGACAATTGTGTGTGGAGATAGTCATACTGCAACCCATGGAGCATTTGGAGCATTAGCTTTTGGTATTGGAACTTCTGAAGTTGAGCATGTTTTGGCTACACAAACTCTTATTCAAAGAAAATCAAAAAATATGAAAATTGATGTTCAAGGTAACTTGCCAACTGGTGTAACAGCAAAAGATATAATTTTAAGCATTATTGGAAAAATTGGTACAGCTGGTGGTACAGGTTTTGTTATTGAATACACTGGTGAAGCAATTAAAAAATTATCGATGGAAGAGAGAATGACAGTATGTAATATGTCAATCGAAGCAGGTGCTCGAGCTGGTATTATGGAACCAGATGATAAGACCGTTGAATTTTTAAAAGATAGACCTTTGTCTCCTAAAGGAGATGACTGGGAAAAAGCAAAAAACTATTGGCTATCATTGAAATCGGATAAAGATGCAAAATATGACGAAACAATTATCCTTAAAGCTGAGGAAATTGTTCCAACTGTAACATGGGGAACAAGTCCTGAAGATGTTTTGCCAATTAACGCATCGGTACCTGGACCAGAAAAATTTAGTGATCCAGACAAAAGAAAAGCTGTAGAAAGATCATTAGAATATATGGGCTTAAAACCAGATACAAAGTTAGAAGAAATTTCAATTGATAAAGTTTTTATAGGTTCGTGTACTAATGGAAGAATACAAGATCTTAGAGCTGCAGCTGAAATATTAAAAGGTAAGAAAATTGCAAAAAATGTAACAGGGTATGTTGTGCCTGGCTCAGGTTTAGTAAAAAAACAAGCTGAAGAAGAAGGTTTAGATAAAATTTTTACAGATTTTGGTTTAGAGTGGAGAAACGCTGGTTGTTCAATGTGTTTAGGTATGAATCCTGATCAATTAAAACCTAAAGAAAGATGTGCATCAACATCAAATAGAAATTTTGAGGGAAGACAAGGTAGAGGAGGAAGAACTCATTTATGTAGTCCTGCAATGGCTGCAGCAGCCGCGATAGAAGGCAAGTTAACTGATGTCAGGAAGTTTTATAATGGATAAGTTTTCAAAAGTTAAAAGTATACCAGCATATTTGCCAATTGTTAATGTTGATACAGATATGATTATTCCAAAACAATTTTTAAAAACTATTAAACGTACAGGTTTAGGAGCAAGTTTATTTTTTGAATTAAGATATGACGAAAAAGGTGACCCTTTAAAAGATTTTGTACTAAATCAAGAACCATACAGCCAATCTAAAATTCTTATTGGTGAAAAAAATTTTGGATGTGGTTCATCCAGAGAGCATGCACCATGGTCATTACTTGATTTTGGAATTAAAGTTGTAGTAGCACCATCTTTTGCAGATATTTTTTATAATAACTGCTTTAAAAATGGAATCTTGCCAATTGTTCTGAAAGATGAAGAAATTAAAGAACTTGCTGAGCTATCAAAAAATAGAAAAGAAATAACTGTTGATTTAGAAGAACAGAAAATTGAGAAAGGTGATAATAGACCTTTTATGTTTGAAGTGGAGCCGTTTAGAAAAGAATGTTTAGTTAATGGTTATGACGATATTGCTTTGAGTCTTAAAAAGACAAAAGATGTTGAAGTTTATTTAGAAAAGAAGAAAAAAGACACTCCTTGGTTATTTAGTGCCTAAAAATTTATTATTACTTGCTGGTGATGGAATTGGTCCTGAAATAATGGATGAAGTCAAAAAGATTATTTCTTGGTTAAACACTAATAAAAAATTAGAACTTAATATTTCTGAAGAGCTAGTTGGTGGTTCTTCATATGATAAAAACAAAACGCCTTTAACTGATGATGTTTTGTATAAAGCGATGGATAGTGATGCAGTTTTATTGGGTGCGGTAGGTGGACCTAAATATGATCAGTTAGATTTTTCTAAAAGACCAGAAAGAGCTTTGCTGAGATTAAGAAAAGAATTAAGATTATTTGCAAATCTTAGACCAGCAATTTGTTTTTCAGAACTTGTCAGCGCTTCTAGTTTAAAACCAGAAATTGTTTCTGATCTTGACATAATGATCGTTAGAGAACTCACAGGAGGTATTTATTTTGGAGAACCTCGAGGAGTAGAACCAATTGCAAATGGAGAGAGAAGAGGTGTGAATACGCATGTATATACTTCAAAAGAAATCATAAGAGTTGCAAAAGTTGCTTTTGATCTTGCAAAGAAAAGAAATAAAAAAGTTACATCTGCAGAAAAATCAAATGTTATGGAAGCTGGAATGTTATGGAAAGAAGAAGTGCAGAAATTTTATGATAGCAATAAAGATTATAAAGATATTGAACTAAGTCATATGTTAGCAGATAATTGTGCTATGCAATTAGTTAGAAATCCAAAACAATTCGATGTTATTGTTACAGATAATTTATTTGGTGATATGCTTTCAGATGAAGCAGCAATGTTAACTGGATCTTTAGGAATGTTGCCATCTGCATCCTTGAGTGAAAAAGATAAAAATGGAAGAATTAGATCGATGTATGAGCCTTGTCATGGATCTGCCCCAGATATTGCCGGTCAAGGTATTGCCAATCCTTTGGCCATGATTTTAAGTTTTGCAATGGCATTAAAATATTCATTGGATTTAGATGAAGTAGCAAATAATATTGATTTAGCAGTAAAATCTGTCTTAAAAGACGGTCTTAGAACCCCAGATATTATGGAAGATGGCAAGAGAAAAGTATCTACATCTGAAATGGGTTCTGCAATTATAGATAAATTGAAGTAATTCTAAACAGTTGAGACATTATACAATTTTGAAAAAATTAGTAATTCAGCTAAGATAATCTTTATAATATGAAATTTGAAAGTCCATTATCCCCTCATCTGCAAGTTTATAAATGGCAGCTTTCTTCTTTGCTATCTATAACTCATAGGCTGACTTCTATTTTTAATTTTTTAGGTTTATCGTTATTTGCGCTTTGGATTTTTATGCTTTTTATGGGTGATGCTGTTTTTAATTATTTTGAGATTTTTGCAGCCACCTTTGTTGGCAGGTTTATCTTCATCGGTATTACCTGGTCTTTCTCTTATCATTTATTAAATGGAATTAGACATTTATTTTGGGATATGGGCTATGGATATGAACTTAAAGTTGCAAATATTAGTGGCATAATTGTTTTGTGTTTATCTTTTTTATTAACTTTAATGGTATGGGCAATTTAATGAATAGAGTAGTAACAAAATGGTTAATGCAAAGAATAGCTGCAGTTTTGCTTTTACCATTATTAATTTGGTTTTTATTTAATTTAGATAATTTGACAACTTACTCTTACTCTGAAGCAGTTATGTTTTTAAGTAATAAGATGAACATTCTATTTTTAAGTTTAATGTTTATTTTTTCTTTTTTTCATATGAAGATTGGAATGGGAGAAATTTTTGAAGACTATATTCATGATGAAAAAATAAAAAAAGCTGCAAATTTTATAATTTTACTAATTTCTTTAGCAATACCTCTTGCTGCAATCACAGCAATGATTATATTAGGCATATGAGTTACGAAGTAATTAATCATGAATATGATGTTGTAGTAGTTGGTGCTGGTGGATCAGGTTTAAGAGCTGCTGTCGGATTATCAGAGGCAGGTTTAAAAACTGCATGTATTTCCAAAGTATTTCCAACTAGAAGTCATACCGCTGCTGCTCAAGGTGGTATTTCAGCAGCTTTAGGTAATATGTGTGAGGATGACTGGCGTTGGCATATGTATGATACTGTTAAAGGTGCTGATTGGCTTGGTGACCAAGATGCTATTGAATTCTTATGTAAAGAAGCGCCTCAAGCAGTAATAGAATTAGAAAAATACGGAGTACCTTTCAGTCGAACTGAAGAAGGAAAAATTTACCAAAGACCATTCGGTGGCATGACTAAAAATTATGGTAATGGAGTGGTGCAAAGAACTTGCGCAGCTGCAGACAGAACAGGTCACGCAATTTTACATACTCTTTATGGACAAGCTCTTAAAAAAGATACAGAATTTTTTATAGAATATTTTGCACTTGATTTAATAATGGAAAATGGAAAGTGCCAAGGAGTTATTGCTTGGAATCTGCAAGATGGAACAATACACCGTTTTAGATCTAAGATGGTTATTTTAGCAACTGGTGGTTATGGAAGAGCATATTTTTCAGCTACATCAGCTCATACATGCACAGGTGATGGAGGTGGAATGGTTTTAAGAGCAGGTTTACCTTTGCAAGATATGGAATTCATTCAATTCCATCCAACTGGAATTTACGGAGCAGGATGTCTGATTACAGAAGGAAGCAGAGGAGAAGGTGGGTTTTTAGTTAATTCGGAAGGTGAAAGATTTATGGAAAGATATGCTCCTTCAGCGAAAGATCTTGCTTCAAGAGACGTTGTTTCGAGATCTATGACAATTGAAATTAATGAAGGAAGAGGAGTGGGTAAAAATAAAGATCATATTTTTTTACATCTTAATCACCTAGATGCAAAAATTTTAAAAGAAAGATTACCTGGCATTTCTGAGTCAGCGAAAGTTTTTGCTGGCGTTGATGTAACTAAAGAACCAATACCAGTTTTACCTACAGTTCATTATAATATGGGTGGAATTCCTACAAATTATTTTGGGGAAGTTCTAACTAAAGATGCAAGTAATTCAGATTCCGTTGTAGAAGGGTTAATGGCCGTTGGAGAGGCAGCGTGTGTCTCGGTTCATGGAGCAAATCGATTAGGCTCTAACTCTTTAATCGATCTTGTTGTATTTGGAAAAGCAGCAGCTGTAAGAGCTGCAGAGAAAGTAAAACCTAATTCTAAGCACGAAACTATTTCTGATGCTCAAACTCAAAAATGCTTAGACAGATTTGATAAAATGAGAAATGCAGAGGGAGACACTCCCACATCAGTTTTAAGAGATAAAATGCAAAGAACAATGCAAAGTAAATGCGCGGTGTTTAGGACTGATAAAACTTTAAAAGAAGGTTTAAATGAAATCCAAGAACCGTGGCAAGGATTAAATAGCATTTCTATTAAAGACAGATCTTTAATATTTAATACTGATTTAGTTGAGGCTTTGGAATTTGATAATTTAATTAGACAATCTCAAGTAACTGTAGCATCAGCTGAAAACAGAAAAGAAAGTAGGGGCGCTCATTCTAGAGAAGATTTTAAAGACAGAGATGATGAAAATTGGATGAAGCACACTTTAGCTTGGCATGAAGATGGTAAAGTTAAACTAAATTATCGCGATGTTCATAATTATACATTAACAAACGATGTTCAGTATTTCCCTCCTAAAGCAAGAGTATATTAAATATGGTCCAATTTAATTTACCCAAAAATTCTGAAATAAAAAAAGGAAATTATTTTAAATCAGAAAAAGATTCTAAAAATATTAAAAAAGTAAATGTTTATCGTTGGGATCCAGAAAAAAATGAAAATCCACGTGTAGACACATATGAAATTGATATGGATAATTGCGGTCCAATGGTTTTAGATGCACTAATTAAAATTAAAAATGAAATTGATTCTACTTTAACATTTAGAAGATCTTGTCGGGAGGGTATTTGCGGATCTTGTGCAATGAATATAGATGGCTCCAATACTCTTGCTTGCACTAAGTCTGCTAAAGAAATAGATGGTGATATAAATATTTATCCATTACCACATATGCCAGTTATTAAAGATTTAGTTCCTAATTTAAAACAATTATATAAACAATATCAATCTATTGAGCCTTGGATGCAGTCGAATAAAAATTCAAATGGTTCTGAAAGTTTGCAAACGATAAAAGATAGATCAAAACTAGATGGTTTATATGAGTGCATTCTTTGTGCATGCTGTGCAACTTCATGTCCAAGTTATTGGTGGAATGGTGATAAATATTTAGGTCCAGCAGTTCTTTTGCAAGCTTATAGGTGGATTATTGACAGCAGGGATGAAGAAAGAAAGAAAAGATTAAAAAAAGTTGCTGATGAACTAAAGTTATTTAGATGCCATACTATCATGAATTGTACAAACGCCTGTCCTAAAGGTTTAAACCCAGCAAAAGCTATAGGCTCTATTAAAAAAATGCTGGTGACTGAAAAATCGGCATAGTAATATTAGAAATATGAAAAATATATTCCACTATGTGGATGGAAAAGAATTCGTTGGAGAAAGCAAAAGAACTTCTGATGTTTTTAACCCTGCAACTGGTGAAGTCCAGGCAAAAGTAAATTTAGCTTCTAAAGCTGATGTAGATAATGCAATTAAATGCGCTATAAAAGCATTTCCAGATTGGTCTGATACTCCACCTATTACACGAGCAAGAATATTATTTAAATTTAAAGAATTAATAGAAAAAAATTCTGATGAATTAACTAAGTTAATCGTTAGCGAGCATGGAAAAGTTTATGATGATGCAAAAGGTTCATTAACCAGAGGACTTGAAGTTGTAGAATTTGCATGCGGCATTCCACATTTATTAAAAGGTGAATTTACTGAAAATGTAGGAAGAGGAGTTGATAGTTGGTCAATGAGACAGCCGCTAGGAGTTTGTGCGGGTATAACTCCATTTAATTTTCCCGCAATGGTTCCAATGTGGATGTTTCCTGTTGCGATTGCGTGTGGAAACACCTTTATTCTAAAGCCATCTGAAAAAGATCCAAGTTGTTCTATGATGCTTGCTAATTTATTAAAGCAAGCAGGATTACCTGATGGTGTTTTTAATGTTGTTAATGGAGATAAAGAGTCTGTAGATGCACTTTTAGAACATAAAGATGTTAGCGCAATTAGTTTTGTTGGCTCTACAGGAATTGCAAAATATATTTATGAAAATGCAGCTAAATATGAGAAAAGAGTTCAGGCTTTAGGTGGTGCAAAAAATCATTGTGTTGTAATGCCAGACTCAGATCTTGATCAAGCAGTGAATGGTTTGATGGGAGCAGCATATGGTTCAGCTGGAGAAAGATGTATGGCACAATCAGTGGCTGTTGCTGTAGGTAATATTGGCGATGAACTTGTAAAAAGGTTATCGCAAAAAGTAGAGGCCTTAAAAGTTGGACCGGGAATGGATAAAAGTTCAGAGATGGGACCATTAGTTACTAAAGAGCATTTAGAAAAGGTCAAAGGGTATGTTGATCTTGGAGTTAAAGAAGGTGCAACGCTTGTTGTTGATGGGAGAAACTTAAAGTTACAAGGTTACGAAGATGGTTTTTATATTGGTGGATGTTTATTTGATAATGTAACAGATAAAATGAGAATTTATAAAGAAGAAATTTTTGGCCCAGTTTTATCAGTTGTAAGAGTAAAAGATTTTAATTCTGCAGTTAATTTAATTAATAATCATGAATATGGAAATGGTACTTCTATATTTACTCGTGATGGTGATAGTGCAAGAACTTTTACTAATAAAATAAAAGTAGGTATGGTTGGTGTAAATATACCTATCCCTGTACCTATGGCATTTCATAGTTTTGGAGGTTGGAAACGTTCTTTATTTGGTGACCAACATATGCATGGGCCTGAAGGGGTCAGATTCTATACCAAATTAAAAACTATTACTTCACGATGGCCTTCTGGAATTAAGGATAATCCAGAATTCATTATGCCAACAATGAAATAGATATTCCTAATTTATTTTACATTTAATATAAAATTGATTTATAGTTAATTTATGGCTGTTAAACGAGTTGGTTTTGTTGGTTGGAGAGGAATGGTTGGTTCTGTTTTAATTAATAGAATGACTGAGGAAAATGATTTTAAAAATATTGAAGAGCCTGTATTTTTTTCTACATCACAAGCTAGTCAAGAAGGTCCAGATTTAGGGAAAGGATCAAATATTTTACAAGATGCATTCAGTCTAGAAAAACTTAAAAATATGGACGTTATTTTAACCTGTCAAGGCAGTGATTATACAAATAAAATTTTTAAAGATTTAAAAAATACTGGATGGAAAGGATTTTGGATTGATGCAGCATCTAGTTTACGAATGGAGAAAGAAAGTACAATAGTGCTAGATCCAATTAATAATCATATTATTGAAAAATCTTTAAAAGAAGGAAAAAGAGAATTTATTGGAGCTAACTGCACCATAAGCTGTATGTTAATGGGCATTGGAGGTTTGTTTAAAAATGATTTAGTAGAGTGGGCTACTTCTATGACTTATCAAGCAGCATCTGGAGGGGGTGCTCAAAATATGAGAGAGTTAATTAATCAGATGGGGAAGCTTCATAAAAGCTCTATTGATCTTTTAAAAGATCCTTCTTCTGAAATATTGGATATTGATAAAAGAGTTTATAATGAAATGAACTCTAAAGAATTTCCTGTAGACCATTTTGGAGTTCCTTTAGCAGGAAGTTTAATTCCTTGGATTGATCAAAAATTGGATAATGGACAATCTCGTGAAGAATGGAAAGCATTTGCAGAAACGAATAAAATTTTAGGAAACAGCAATCCTGTTCCAATTGATGGAACTTGCGTAAGAATTGGAGCTATGCGATGTCATAGTTCTGCATTAACAGTAAAATTAAAAAAAAATTTACCTATTAGTGAAATAGAGTCTATTATTAAACAAACAAGCAAATGGACTAAGTTAATTCCTAATGAGAAAGAGGTAACAATAAAGGAGTTAAGTCCAGCAAAAGTGAGTGGCTCATTGACTATTCCGGTTGGTAGATTAAGAAAATTAAATATTGGTGAAGATTATCTTAATGTATTTACAGTGGGCGACCAGTTGCTTTGGGGAGCTGCCGAACCCTTAAGAAGAATGTTAAATATAGTTTTGCATCATTAAACTTATTATAAAATATACACTTTTTCTGCTTCAATTTAGTCTTTGATTTTTTGATTTCTTAAAATATACAGCGGACATGAAAAAAATTTCTCTAATAGGTGCTGGTCAAATTGGTGGAACGTTAGCTCATTTAATCGGATTAAAAGAACTTGCAAAAGAGGTTGTACTCTTTGATGTTGCAGAGGGTGTAGCTAAAGGGAAAGCTTTAGACATTGCGCAATCATCTGCAATAGATGGTTTTGATGTTAATTTTGTAGGAACAAATAATTATGATGATACTAAAAATTCAGACGTTATAATTATAACAGCTGGTATTCCAAGAAAACCCGGTATGACAAGAGATGACTTGTTAGGAACTAATTTAAAAATCATTAAACAAGTTGGCGAAGGGATTGCAAAATCATCTCCAAACGCTTTTGTTATTTGTATTACAAACCCTCTAGATGTTATTGTTATGGCATTGCAAAAATATTCTGAACTTCCAAAAAATAAAGTTGTGGGGATGGCTGGTGTATTAGATACATCAAGATTTAAATTATTTTTATCAAAAGAATTAAATGTACCGATTAAAAAAATTGACTCATTTGTTCTTGGTGGTCATGGAGATACAATGGTTCCAGTTCCAAACAGAACTACAGTTGATGGTAAAAATTTGATGGATTTTGTAAAAGATGGAAAATTATCAAAAGAAAAATTAGAATCGATTATTGATAGAACTAGAAAAGGCGGGGCTGAAATTGTTAAATATTTAGGGAACGGTTCAGCTTTTTATGCTCCCGCTGCTTCGGCGATTGATATGGCAGAGTCGTATTTGAAAGATCAAAAGAAAATATTACCTTGTGCGGTTTATTTAGAAAATAAATATGGAGTGAGTGGTCTTTATGCAGGTGTACCAGCAGTTATAGGATCTAATGGTATTGAAAAAGTAATTGAGTTAGATTTAGATGAAGAGGAGCAAAAGAACTTTGATATTTCAGTTGCTGCAGTTAATGAATTATTAGATGCTGCAAAAAATATTGATCCTTCTTTAAAATAAAATTGAACATTCACGAACATCAAGCAAAAGAAATTTTAAAAAAATTTGGAGCACCCGTTCCAAATGGTTGTCCAGTATTTAGTTTAGACGAATTAGAAACAGCGGCAAAAAAAATTACTACCGATAAAATTGTTTTAAAAGCTCAAATTCACGCTGGTGGAAGAGGAAAAGCTGGAGGAGTTAAGTTAGTAAATAATTTAGATGAATTAAAAAAAGAAGCCAAAGAATTGTTCGGAAAGGTATTAGTTACTCACCAAACTGGTCCACAAGGTAGAGAGGTTAAGAGATTATATCTGGAAGACGCTTCTGAAATAGATCAAGAGTTTTATTTATCTTGTCTTGTAGACAGGGCGACATCAAAAGTTGCTTTTATATCCAGTGCTGAGGGTGGCATGGATATTGAAGAAGTAGCAGCCAAAACACCTGAAAAAATTATTACGACACGAGTCGGCATACAAGATAAAGTAAATGAAAATGATGTATTAAGCGTTTTAAAACCTTTTAACCTTGATGGAAACGCTTTAGAGGATGGAAAAAAAATTGTTCAAGCTTTGTATCAATCATTAATTAAAACTGATGCAAATTTAATTGAAGTAAATCCATTAATTCTAACCAAAGATAATAATGTTGTATGTTTGGATGCTAAAATAAATTTTGACGATAATGCGCTATTTAGACATCCTGAGATTTTAGATTTAAGAGATTTAAATGAAGAAGATCCAATGGAAATTGAAGCTAGCAAGTATGATCTAGCTTACATTAAATTAGATGGCCAAATTGGATGCATGGTTAATGGCGCAGGATTAGCAATGGCGACAATGGATATTATTAATCTGTATGGATCTGAACCTGCAAACTTTTTAGATGTTGGTGGCGGAGCTTCCAAAGAAAAAGTTACAGCAGCTTTTAAGATTATTTTGTCTGATAAAAATGTAAAAGGAATTTTAATCAATATTTTCGGAGGAATCATGCGTTGTGATGTAATTGCTGAAGGTGTAATTGCAGCTGCAAAAGAAACAGAATTAAAAATTCCTTTAGTTGTAAGATTAGCTGGTACAAATTTTGAAAAAGGAAAAGAAATATTAAACAATTCTGGTTTGAAAATTATTCCTGCAGATGACTTAAATGATGCTGCTAAGAAAATTGTAGAGGCGATTAAGTAAATGTCAGTATTAGTTAACAAAGATACAAAATTAATATGCCAAGGTTTTACTGGTGCTAATGGAACATTTCATTCCGAGCAAGCTTTAGCTTATGGTACAAATTTAGTTGGTGGCGTTACACCAAAAAAAGGTGGCCAAGTTCATCTTGGAAAACCCGTCTATAATACTGTTCAAGAGGCAGTTGATCAAACTGGAGCTAATGCAACAATGATTTATGTTCCAGCAAAATTTGCCGCGTCGGCTATAGTAGAAGCAATAGACGCGAAGATTCCACTTATCGTTTGTATAACGGAAGGTATTCCAATTCTTGATATGATTAAGGTTAAAGAAAGATTGCAAAGTTCAAATTCAAGATTAATTGGACCAAATTGTCCTGGCATTATAACCCCAGAAGAATGTAAGATTGGGATCATGCCTGGACATATTCACAAAAAAGGCACAGTAGGAATTGTCTCAAGATCAGGTACATTAACTTATGAAGCTGTAGCACAGACAACCGCAGAGGGATTAGGTCAATCAACTTGTATTGGAATTGGAGGCGACCCAGTTAATGGAACTAATTTTATAGATTGTCTAGATCTTTTTCTTAAGGATGAAAAAACTGAATCTATTATTATGATAGGTGAAATTGGAGGATCAGCTGAAGAAGAAGCTGCAGAGTTCTTAAAAAATAATTCTATAAAAAAACCAACTGTTGGATTTATCGCAGGTATAACGGCGCCACCAGGTAGAAGAATGGGCCATGCTGGTGCAATTATTGCTGGCGGTAAAGGTGGAGCTAAAGATAAGATTAAAACTATGCAATCATGTGGAATTATAGTGACTGACTCTCCAGCTGATATCGGAAAAACGTTGAAATCAGTATTAAATGGTTGATATAATAACTTTTAATAATGTCAGCCTCTAAAAATAAAATATTTGAAACAACTTCATTTTTAAGCAAGTCAAATTCTTCTTACATTGAACAAATGTATGAAAAGTTTTGCAATAATCAAAATGATGTACCAGATAGCTGGAAACAATATTTTGAAGGTATAAACGAAAATCAGGATATAATTAAAAAAGAATCTGTAGGAGCCTCTTGGTCACCAAAAAAATTAAAATCTTCATCCGAGATAGACCTTGATATATATGAAAAATTTATTCCAGAAAATTTAAGTTATTCAATTGAAGAAAAGATAAAAAAAGAAAAACCCTTAAATTCAAATGCTGAAACAGAAGTAAGTACAAAAGATTCTGTTAGAGCTATTATGATGATTAGAGCATATCGTATAAGAGGTCATCTTAATGCAGATCTTGATCCATTAAAGCTTACTCAAAAACAGTATGCACCTGAGTTAGATCCAAAAACTTATGGTTTTACGGAAAAAGATTTTAATAAAAAAATATTTTTAGATGAAGTATTGGGTTTAAAATATGCAACTTTAAAAGAAATTTTAGAAATATTAAATAGAACGTATTGTTCGAATATTGGTTTTGAGTTTATGCATATGACGGATCCAGAGGAAAAAAGCTGGATACAAAATCGTATTGAAGGAAAAGATAAGGAAATTCAATTTACTGATAGAGGAAAAAAAGCAATTTTGAATCGATTAATCGAAGCCGAAGGGTTTGAAAAATTTTTAGCAAAAAAATACGTTGGAACGAAAAGATTTGGATTAGATGGATGTGAGTCTTTAATTCCTGCCATGGAGCAAATAATAAAAAGAGGTGGGGCTTTAGGGTGTAAGGAAGTTAAAATTGGTATGCCGCACAGAGGTAGATTAAATATCTTAACAAATGTAATTCAAAAACCTTTAAAAAAAATATTTAAAGAATTTGCAGGTGATCCAGGTATAGCAAGTGGAGGGGTATCTGGTGATGTAAAATATCACTTAGGCGCATCAGCTAATAGAGAGTTTGATGGTAACTTAGTTCATGTTAGTTTAACCGCAAATCCATCACATTTAGAGGCAGTTAATCCAGTTGTTTTAGGTCAAACAAGAGCCAAACAAGATTATCACAAAGACAAAGACAGAAATCAAGTTATTCCAATATTATTACATGGAGATGCAGCATTTGCAGGACAGGGTATTGTTGCAGAGTGTTTTGCCATGTCAGGTTTAACTGGTCATAATATTGGAGGAACAATACATATTATCGTAAACAATCAAATTGGTTTTACTACGCAACCTGAGTTTTCAAGATCTTCGCCATATCCTTCTGAAGTTGCGAAAATGGTTCAGGCCCCTATTTTTCATGTTAATGGTGACGATCCAGAAGCTGTAACTTACTGTGCTAAAATAGCAACTGAGTACCGACAGAAATTTAGAAGAGACGTTGTTCTAGATATATTTTGCTACAGAAAATTTGGCCATAATGAAGGTGATGAACCATCATTTACCCAGCCAATTATGTATAAAAAAATTAAAGAGCAAGATTCTACTTTGTCAATATATGCTAAAAAACTTATTGAAGAAGGAATTGTATCTAAAGATGGTTTTAAAAAAGAAAAACAAGATTTCGAAAAAATATTAGACGAAGAGTTTAGCGCTTCAAAAAAATATATTTCAAATGAACATGATTGGTTTACAGGAGTTTGGTCAAAATTTAGTTCTGAACTTGGTCAAGACAGAAGAGGAGTAACAGGTATTGATTTAAAAAAAATTAAAACTTTAGGAAGAAAAATAAGCACAATACCTGCCACGTTTAATGCTCATAAAACTATTACTAGAATTTTTGAAAATAGGCTCAAGATGTTAAAAACAGGAAAAGAAATTGATTGGGCACTTGCAGAAACTTTAGCATTAGCAAGTTTATCAGATGAGGGATATGGTATTCGTTTAGTCGGTCAAGATACGGTAAGAGGAACGTTTAGTCATAGACATGCAGGTATAAATGATCAGGTTACAGGGGAAAGGTATTATCCAATTAAGAATATATCAGCAAAACAAGGCAAGGTTGAGGTTATAGATAGTTTATTATCTGAGATGGGGGTACTAGGTTTTGAGTATGGTTATTCACTAACTGATCCTGATACATTGGTATTGTGGGAGGCACAATTTGGTGATTTTGCAAATGGAGCACAAGTTATATTTGATCAATTTATAAGTTCAGGTGAAAAAAAATGGACAAGAGCAAGTGGGTTAGTAATGTTATTACCACATGGTTATGAAGGACAAGGACCCGAGCATTCTTCTGCAAGAGTTGAGAGATACTTGCAAGCTTGTGCGCAAGAAAATATCCAAGTTGTTAATTGCACAACACCTGCAAATTATTTTCATGCTTTAAGAAGACAGATTCACAGGCCATTTAGAAAACCATTAATAATTTTTACACCAAAATCATTATTAAGACACAAAAGATGCATTTCTGAAATTGAAGATTTTACAAAAGACAATTCTTTTCACCGTGTTTTATCTGACAAGGCAGAATTTGCACAATATAATATGATACCACTAGTTAAAGACGAAAAAATTGAAAAAGTCGTTTTATGTTCAGGCAAGATTTATTATGATCTGGTAGATGCTAGAGAAAAGCTTAAAGTTAACAATGTTCAGCTAGTTCGAATTGAACAACTTTATCCTTTTCCAGCTAAAACTCTTGCTAGACATTTAAGTCGATTTAAAAATGCAAGTAAATTTGTGTGGTGTCAGGAAGAGCCGCAAAATATGGGATGTTGGAATCATGTTGAAAGATATATCAACCGTACACTTGAATATATTAAAGCAAAATCAAAAAAAATTACGTATTTTGGAAGAACTCCATCGGCTTCGCCAGCTACAGGTTATTTAAAAAAACATCTTGCCCAACAAGAGGAAATTGTTACAAAAGCTATTACTAAATAATGAGTGCGCCAATTCTTGTACCTACACTAGGAGAGTCTGTTACAGAAGCCACAGTTGCAAAGTGGCTCAAAAAAATCGGAGATTCTGTAAGTGAAGATGAGCCATTAGTAGAATTAGAAACTGATAAAGTTAGTGTTGAAGTTACTTCTCCGTCAACTGGTGTTCTGTCAGAGATAAGTATTAAAGAAGGAGATACAGTGCAAGTAGGGGCTAAACTAGGAGCGATTGGTGAAGCTGGGTCTGTAGCAAGCAAGAAAAAAGAGGACAAAATTGAAAAAATTAATCCAAAAAAAGAAGAAGTAATTTTAAAAACAGAAGTTAAAGAAGAACCAAAAGTTGTTCAGTTAAATGTAGAAAAAAAATTAGCTGAAACTTCTCCAGCAGCAAAAAGAGTGATCGTAGAAAACAATATAGATATAACAAATATTCACGGTAGCGGAAAAAGAGGTCAAATTTTAAAAAGTGATTTAATTGGTTTGATGGGTATTAGTCCAGGCCTCGATAAAAAATTTCAAGAAAAAGGACCGGAAGAAAGAATAAAAATGTCTAGACTAAGAGCTACTATAGCTAAAAGACTAAAAGAAGCACAAAATACAGCTGCAATGTTAACTACTTTTAATGAAGTTGATATGTCGATGATTATGCAAATTAGAAAAGATAACAAAGAAGAATTTGAAAAAATTTATAATGTTAAACTTGGTTTTATGTCTTTTTTTGTAAAAGCTTGCATAAATGCTTTACAATCTTTTCCAGCAGTTAACGCTGAAGTACAAGGTGAAGATATAGTATATAAAAATTATTATAATATTGGAGTAGCCGTTGGAACAGATAAAGGTTTAGTAGTTCCTGTTGTTAGAGGTGCAGATCAAATGTCTTTTGCTGATATCGAAAAAGAAATAATTATCCTTGGAGGAAAAGCTAAGGAAGGACAATTATCAATTGATGAGCTTCAAGGAGGTACGTTTACAATTACTAATGGTGGAATTTATGGTTCAATGCTTTCAACGCCAATTTTAAATCCTCCGCAATCAGGTGTTTTAGGGATGCATAATATAATTCAAAGACCAATAGTGATTAATGGAAAAATAGAAATACGTCCAATGATGTACTTAGCATTGTCATATGATCATAGAATTATTGATGGGAAAGAAGCAGTTTCTTTTTTAGTTAGAGTTAAAGAAATTTTAGAAGATCCCAGAAGACTGTTTTTAAATTTATAATGGAAAATTTTGATGTAATTGTAATTGGTGGTGGCCCTGGCGGTTATGTATGCGCAATTAGAGCTGCTCAACTAGGACACAAAACAGCATGTATAGAATCCAGAGGATCTCTTGGAGGAACATGTTTAAACGTAGGTTGTATACCATCTAAATCATTGCTTCATTCAGCTGAACTTTTTCATAAAGCTAATAAAGAATTTGATAAAATTGGAATTATGACAGGCGGTTTATCTTTAGATGTTTCTAAAATGATGAACCATAAATTAAAAACTGTAGATGGATTAACAAAAGGAATCGAATTTTTATTCAAGAAAAATAAAGTTACATATATCAAGGGTCACGGAAGTTTCGCTTCTAAAAATACTATTAACGTTAAAAATTCAGATGGCTCAGACAGCCAAGTAACCGGAAAACATATTATTATAGCCACAGGATCTTCTGTTTCCACATTACCAAATATTAATATTGATGAAAAAATTGTTGTATCTTCTACTGGTGCTTTAGCATTAGAAAAAGTACCAAGTAAAATGATAGTTATAGGAGGCGGTGTTATTGGCCTTGAACTTGGTTCTGTGTGGATGAAATTAGGTGCAGATGTAGAAGTTGTCGAATATATGGATCATATCCTTCCTGGGATGGATAAAGAAGTTTCAGACAGTTTTCACAAGATTTTAAAAAGACAAGGAATGAAATTTAACCTTTCATCTAAAGTTAATAAGGTGAGCAATAATGGATCAAAGGCAATTGTAGAATTTGAAAAAGATGGTTCAAATAACTCTTTAGAAGCAGATGTCGTCCTAGTTTGTATTGGAAGGAAAGCGAATACAGATGGTCTTGGTTTAGAAAATGTAAATATTGAAAAAGACGAAAGAGGAAGAATAAAAATTGATAAACATTTTAAAACAAATATTGAAAATGTATATGCAATTGGGGATGTTGTTATTGGCCCTATGTTAGCGCACAAGGCTGAAGAAGAAGGTATTGCTGTTGCAGAGATGATTTCAGGAAAATATGGACATGTTAATTATGATGTTATACCAAGTGTAGTTTATACCCATCCCGAAGTTGCATCAGTTGGTAAAACTGAAGAAGAATTAAAAAAAGCGTCAATCGATTATAATGCTGGTAAATTTCCATTTATGGCAAATTCAAAAGCTAAAGTTAATGATGAAGCAGATGGATTTGTAAAAATTTTAGCAGATAAAAAAACTGATAGAATATTAGGTGTACATATAGTTGGACCAGATGCTGGAAATTTGATTGCTGAATTAGCGTTGGCGATGGAATTTGGAGCAAGCTCAGAAGATATTGCAAGAACTTGTCATGCACATCCTACGTTAACTGAAGCTGTGAAAGAAGCTGCGTTAGCAGTAGATAAAAGACCAATTCATATGTAATTAAGTAATTTTTTGATTAGTAGTTTTCCAATCATCTAAAAAAATCTTCAAGCCTTTGTCAGTCAATTCATGTTTATACATTTCGTGAAATACTCTTGGCGGTATTGTTGCAATGTCTGAACCAGCTTTAGCAACTTCCTTTACATGATCTATATTTCTAATTGATGCCGACAAAATTTTTGTTTTAATGTCTTTATAGTTATCAAAAACTTTTTTTATATCATGTATTAGGCCAGTTCCGCTTTCTCCTATATCATCCAATCGCCCAATGAATGGTGAAACATATGTAGCACCACTCTTTGCGGCCATTAACGCTTGCGTCACTGAAAAGCATAAAGTCACATTTGTTTGAACCCCTTTTTTTGAAAGTTCTTTACAAGCTTTTAATCCTTCAAAAGTTAATGGAAGTTTAATTACAATATTTTTTGCAATTTTTTTTAAAACTTTTGCTTCCTTGAGCATTCCGCTGCAGTCAGTTGCTGTTACTTCAGCACTAACGGGCCCTTTAATTTCTTTGCATATTTCTTTTAGAATTGTTTTTATATTTTTGTTTTGTTTTGCAATTAATGAAGGATTTGTAGTAATTCCATCCACTAATTTTGTCTTATTGATTTCTTTGATTTCTTTAATATCTGAAGAGTCAATGTATATTTTCATAAATAAAATTTTTATTTTTTAATTAACAAATTTAATATGCTAGTTGATGTTTTATTACCATTAAATTTTGATCGAACTTTTACTTATGATTCTGATCTAAAACTAGAAATTGGACACTTAGTATCAGTATCCTTTAAAAATAAAGAGATTATCGGCGTTATATGGAGTTTAAATTCAAAACCATTAAAAAAAAATATTAAAATTAAGAAAGTTAATAAAGTTTTAAATCTCCCTTTGTTTTCAAAAAATAAAATTAATTTTATTGAACAAATTTCCAATTATAATCTTGTTAAAAAAGGATTAGTATTAAATTTATTTTTATACAAAAATGGTCTCAATAGTTTTGAAAAAGGTCTAAAAAAAATTAATGACTTTTTAGAATTTGAACCAAAGATTGATAAAAATAAAAACTTAAATTTAGAACAAGCTGATATTCTAAAGAATATTGAGAAAAAAATAAGTTTTAAAAAATATTCAGCAAATTTACTTCAAGGTATTCCTGGGTCAGGAAAAACACATATTTATTTTGAAATTATCAAAAATGCTTTAA
Source organism: Candidatus Pelagibacteraceae bacterium (assembly GCA_038133865.1). GTDB lineage: Bacteria > Pseudomonadota > Alphaproteobacteria > Pelagibacterales > Pelagibacteraceae > HIMB114. The sequence continues at coordinate 2,319 of JAYPUB010000006.1, read as the reverse complement.
AAGAGAATTATCAAGTTTTAGTATTACTGCCAGAAAAAGGACTAAGTGAGCAAATTGCAAAAAGATTTAAAGATTTTTTTCAATATGAACCAGCTATTTGGCACTCTGGAATAAAAGATAAAATTAAAAAAAAAATTTGGAAAGGAGTTTTTCATAATAAAATTAAACTTGTTTTGGGTGCACGTTCAGCTTTATTTCTTCCTTTTCAAAATTTAAAATTGATTATTATTGATGAAGAGCAAGATGCTTCTTATAAGCAAGAAGACGGCCTACCTTTTAATGCAAGAGATATGGCAATTCTACAAGCGTCAATTGATAAATTTCCTATTTTTTTAGTCAGCGCAACACCATCAGTTGAAACTTTTTATAATTCACAAAATAAAAAATATAATTATTTTTCTTTAAAAAATCGTTTTAATAAATCTGAGTTACCAGAGATACAAACTGTAAAACTAACCAAAGAAAATATTTCTGATAATAATTTTATTTCTGATTTAGTGACTAAAGAGGTAAAAACTTATCTTGAAACAGGAGACCAAGTTTTATTCTTTTTAAATCGTCGAGGACATTCAACATTTGTTTTTTGCTATAAATGTATGAAAAGATTGGAGTGCCCAAAATGTTCAGTAGGTTTAGTTTATCATAAAAGAGATAATATTGCCCTCTGTCATTACTGCAATCATTCAACAAAACTAGAAAGGCTATGTAAAGATAATTTAAAATGTAGTTTTAAGTTTTACGGATTAGGACTTGAAAAAATTTTTGACGAGGTCAAAAATAAATTTAAAGGTTATGATGCAGATATTCTTTCTAGCGATCTATCAGAATATGAAAAGTTTTCAGAAAAACTAAATAATATTGAAAATAATAAAACTAAAATAATTGTTGCAACACAGATTGTTTCAAAAGGTTTTAATTTTAAAAACCTAAATTGTATAGTAGCTATAAATTGTGACAGTGCATTTCTTGGAAATGATATAAGAGCCTCAGAAAAAAACTATCAGCTATTATATCAATTGTCTGGAAGAGCGGGACGATTTAATAAGAAATCTAAAATTTTTTTACAAACTTTTGATGATAAAAATAATATTTTTGAATCTTTAAAAAAATTTAATTCAGATAATTTTTATCGCAATGAAATTGATTTCAGAAAGCGTTCTAATCTTCCCCCTTTTTATAAATTTATATCTATTATTGTTTCTGGAAAAAATAGTTTTCATGTTCAAAAGCATGCTGTTCAATTAAAACACTATTTACCTAAAAATGAATTCATAGAAATATATGGACCAGTAACGGCTGCAATTTCGAAAATAAAATCCGATTTTAGATTTCGATTGCTAATTAAATACAACTCTAAAGTTACTCCACAGGCTCAAATTAAAAAAAATCTTGAACTTGTCCAATTACCTAAGAATTTAAAACTTCAAATTGATGTTGACCCTTTAAATTTCGTTTAATTACGACATCTTGTCCACTATATCTAACTTGATATGGGTATTCCTCAATGGTAATTAACTGGCCAAAAAAAGGGATAATATTGACTCAAAAAACTCATAATTTTGCAGATGCAGCTGGTCGATATGCACTTTCATTGTTTGAAATAAGCAATGAAGAAAAAGTTTTAGATCAAGTTGAGGAAAATATAAAATTTGTTGATTTAGCTTTAAATCAGTCTGATGATTTCAAGAAATTTGTGACCAACCCTACTTTAAAAAAAATTGATAGATTAAATGTTATTGAGGAACTTGGGAAAAAAAATAATTTTAATAATCTCTTTGTAAATTTCTTAAAAATTTTAGTCGAAAAGAACCGTTTCTTTTTTCTAGGAAAGGTTGTTAAAGATTTTAAAAGTATTCTATCTGATTTTAGGGGTGAATTGAATGCAGTCGTTTCAATGCCAACCAAAATGTCAGATGTTCAAATTAAAGAAATTGAAGGTATGCTTAATAGTTTTCTTAAAAAGAAAATTAACTTAGATTTTAAATTTGATTCAAGTTTAATTTCTGGTGCCAAGCTTCAAATTGGTAGCTTAATGGTAGATGATACTGCAAAAGCAAAATTTAACAAAATATTAAATAACTTGTAGGAGAAAAAAAATGGATATTAACCCTTCTGAAATCACAAAAGTAATAAAAGATCAGATTAAAAACTTTGGAAAAGATGCTGAAGTCTCTGAAGTTGGACAAGTACTTTCTGTAGGAGATGGTATTGCTAGAATTTATGGATTGGACAATGTTGAAGCTGGAGAAATGGTTGAGTTTTCAGAGGGAACAAAAGGTATGGCGCTAAACCTTGAAACAGATAACGTTGGTGTAGTTA
>JAYPUB010000005.1:0-33310 GCA_038133865.1 Candidatus Pelagibacteraceae bacterium | reverse complement strand
GAAAAAAGAATACTATTTAACTGATATTGTTAAGCTTTCGAGACAATCTCGCCTTAAAATTAACTTAGTTTTAGCTCAGAACGAGAAAAATGCAGTTGGCGTTAATGACCAAATCGAATTATTAAAAGCAGAAAAAATTATGCAAGATCGTTTAAGAAAAAAATTTATCAAACAAGGTGTTAAATTTATTGATCCAAATACAGTTTATTTATCATCAGATACTAAAATTGGAAAAAATGTAAAAATCGAACCTTTTGTGGTTATTGGAAAAAAAGTAAAAATTGGCAACAATGTTATTATTAAATCTTTTAGTCATTTAGAAGAGGCGGTAATCAAAAACAAGGTAGAAGTTGGGCCTTATGCAAGACTAAGACCTGGTTCAATTCTAGAAGATAATTCGAAAGTTGGAAATTTTGTTGAAATAAAAAAATCAAGAGTTGGATCAAAATCTAAGATTAATCACCTTTCTTATATTGGAGATTCTACGATAGGAAAAAAAGTAAACGTTGGAGCTGGAACAATCACTTGCAATTATGATGGAAAAAATAAATTTAAAACAATAATTAAAGATTCAGCATTTATTGGTTCAAATACCTCTCTTATAGCCCCTGTTACAATTGGTAAAAATTCTTTAGTTGGCGCAGGATCATCAATAAGTAAAAATGTAAAGGATAATAGTTTAGCATTAACTAGAGCAGAACAAAAAAATTTGAGAAAAAAGAAATAATTATATGTGTGGAATTGTAGGAATAAATAGTAGTAAACCTGTAACAGGCGTTATTTTAAATTCTTTAAAAAAACTAGAGTACAGAGGTTATGACTCTGCTGGTGTTGCTACGTTAAAAGATGGATTTATTAACGAAACTAAATGTGAAGGAAGGGTAGAAAATTTAGAGAGTATTGTAGTTAAAAATAAAAATGACGGACCTATTGGTATTGGCCATGTTAGATGGGCAACACATGGCGCACCAAGTGAAGTTAATGCTCACCCACATTCATCAGAAAAAGTTTCAGTTGTTCACAATGGAATAATAGAAAATTCTACTTTATTAAAAAAACATTTAATGAGAGCTGGTCACGTTTTTAAGTCACAAACTGATACTGAGGTGATCACACATTTAATAACTGAGTATCTAAAGAAAAATGACCTAAAAACATCTATTTTAAAAATGCTAAAGCGTTTACATGGCAGCTTTGCACTTGGAATTATATTTAAAGATTTTCCTGATATTATTGTCGGAGCAAGAAGAGGCTCTCCATTGGCAGTAGGCTATGGACCTGATGAAAATTATTTAGGCTCAGATTCCTATGCACTTAAAACTATGACAAATAAAGTTTCTTATTTAGATGATGGTGAATTTTGCTTAATACATAAAAATCAAGTTGAATTTTTTAATTCTGATGGAGAAAAAATTAATAAAGAGATTTTGACAGTATCTTCAGATGTCCAAGGTTATGATAAAGGAAATTTTAAGCATTTTATGGCTAAAGAAATTCACGAACAACCAATTACAATTAAATCTTGCCTCAAAGAATATATTGATAAAATTAATGGAGAAATAAATATCATTAATTTTCCATGGGATAGTAAACAAATTGAAAGTATAAAACTTATAGGTTGTGGAACTGCTTATCATTCTTGTTTAATGGCAAAGTATTGGATTGAGCAACATACCAATATTGAAGTTGAAACTGATATTGCATCTGAATTTAGGTACAGAAAAAATAAATTTAAAGAATCGCAACTCTATATTTTTGTATCCCAGTCTGGTGAAACTGCTGATACTTATGCTGCACTAGATCTTTGTGTAAAAAATAAAATGAAAACATGTTCAATAGTTAACGTTGTTGAAAGTTCAATTGCTAGAGATTCTGCATATGTTTTACCAATTCATTGCGGGCCAGAAGTTGGCGTTGCATCTACTAAAGCATTCTTGGGGCAATTATTAGTTTTATATTTACTGACTTTAAAATTATCTATTTTAAGAAATGAAATTTCTAAAGAGGATTATGATTTTAAAATAAAAAATATTTTAAAATTGCCTAATTTAATCAAGGATACTCTTGCAATTGAGAGTGATATTCAAAAAGCATCAAAAGATTTTGCTAAAGCTAAAGGTTCAATGTTTTTAGGAAGAGGTTATTCTTTTCCAATAGCTTTAGAAGGTGCTTTAAAACTTAAAGAATTAGCCTACGTACATGCTGAAGGTTATCCAGCAGGTGAAATGAAACATGGACCTCTGGCTTTAATTGAAAATGGAATGCCAGTTGTTGTAATTGCTCCAAGAGATGAATTTTATAAAAAAACAATTTCAAATATGCAGGAGGTGATTTCTAGAGGAGGGAAAGTTCTTTTAATATCCAATAAAAGTACAGATGAAATTAGCTCAGATAATTTATGGAAAAAAATTCAAGTTGAGACTATCTCAGATGATTTATTTCCTTTCTTAATTACTATTCCATTGCAATTACTTGCTTACTATGCCGCTAATGCTTTGGGGTATGATATTGATAAACCAAGAAATTTAGCTAAATCTGTTACAGTTGAATAGTGTATTTTTATTTATCAAAATTATTAAAACCCCTTTTATTACCGTTTAATATAATAATTTTTTTTATAATTATTTGTTTTTGTTTTAAGAAATTAAGAAGATATTCTTTTATACCGATTATTTTTTTAATTTTAATTTCTTTATTGCCAATAGGAAATTTTTTAGAATATCATTTTTTATCTAAAAAATTTTATGGTCAAAATAACAAAGATTTTGATTCTATTTTGATTTTAGGAGGAGACGAAAGAAGAATTATTCATGGTCTATCTTTATGGTCATCAAATAAAGAGTCTAAAATTATATTTTCTGGAGGCCTAAGTTATTTATTCCCAAATGAAAAACTTAAAAAAAGTTCAGAAACAAATCAATTTGCTAAATTAGTAGAAAATCTAATTGAAAAGGAAAAAATTATTATTTTAGATAATACAAGAAATACTATTGAAAATATTATTGCGTTCAAAAAAATTAATAATTTTAATAAAACTATAGTTGTCTCAAGTGCTTGGCATTATAAAAGAGTGTTAAAAATTGGTGAATTACAAAATGTAAAATTTACCCCCTATAAATGGCCAGCACCTATTGCAGAAAAACTCAATTTTGTTCAAACTTATCAAAATTTAGATTTTGCGGTTAATATCTCAAAATTTAACAACTTCATAAAAGAAGTTATTGGATTGTTATCTATTTATCTTTTTAGTGTTTAAAAAAAAATAAATACATATATATACTCCTAGTTGTATGAGTAATTGGAAATTAAATAGCTGGAGAAATAAACCTATCAAGCATCAACCAGTTTATGCTGACAAGGAAAGAATTGATAATGTTTTAAAAGAACTATCAACTTTCCCCCCATTAGTATTTGCAGGTGAGTCCAGATCTTTGAAAAAGAAATTGGGTGAAGTTTCTCAAGGAAAAGCTTTTTTGCTTCAAGGTGGAGATTGTGCTGAAAGTTTTTTAGAGTTTCATCCGAATAATATTAGAGATTTTTTTAAAATAATTTTGCAGATGTCGTTAATTTTAACGGTGTCATCTAAACTTCCGGTAATAAAAGTTGGAAGAGTTGCAGGTCAATTCTCAAAACCTAGAAGTTCACCAATTGAAGTTAAAGATGGAAAAGAATTACCTAGTTATTTAGGTGATAACATTAATTCAATGGATTTTACTAAAGAGGGCAGAGAACCTCAGCCAGAAAGATTATTGAAAGCCTACTCACAATCAGCGGCTACTTTAAATTTACTTAGAGCATTTTCACAAGGTGGATTTGCTGATTTAAACAAAGTTCATTTATGGAATATGTCTTTTGTTAATGAAACTGCTCAAAAGAAGTATAAGGAAATAGCTGAAAAAGTTAGTGACGCATTAGCTTTTATGGAAGCTTGCGGTATTAATTCTGAAAACAATAGAAGATTAAGAACTGTAAATTTTTTCACAAGTCATGAAGCATTATTATTACCGGTAGAAGAAGCAATGACTCGAGTAGACTCAACAACTGGTGAATATCATAATACTTCTGCACATTTCTTGTGGATAGGCGATAGAACTAGACAATTAGATGGGGCGCACGTCGAATACTGTAAAGGAATTAAAAATCCTTTAGGAATAAAATGTGGACCTACGTCTGATCCAAAGGAAATTGTGAAATTAACTGAAGTTTTAAATCCAGATAATGAAGCAGGTAGAATTACATTAATTGCAAGATTTGGTCATGATCAAGTAACTAAATATTTGCCTAAGTTAATTAAAGAAATTAAAAAAGCTGGACGAAACGTTATATGGTCTTGTGATCCTATGCATGGCAATACCATAAAATCTTCTACCGGTTTCAAAACACGACCATTTGATAGTATATTAAATGAAGTGAAAAACTTTTTCAAAGTACATCAAAATGAAGGAACATTTGGTGGTGGTTTACATATAGAAATGACTGGTCAAAATGTTACCGAGTGTACTGGTGGAGCTCAAAATATTACGGATCAAGATTTATCTAGCAGATACCATACGCATTGCGACCCTAGATTGAATGCAAACCAAGCATTAGAACTTGCTTTTTTAATTTCAGAAGAAATTAAAAAAAATGCCAACTTTTCTAAAAATGGCATACAAGCAGCGTCATAACTGCAATTGTAGTTTTTTACATAATTGATAGTTTATATTTATGAATGCTGACAAAAGAGTGAATATAATTAAAGATTGGATTATTAATTATATAAATAGTATGCCAAAAAAAGCATCCACTTTAGTTGTTGGTGTATCAGGCGGTATTGACTCAGCAGTAGTAAGTACAATTTCTTCAATGACTGGAATAAATACTATTATTTTATCTATGCCAATCAAACAAATAAAATCTCAAGATGATCTGAGTAAATTACATTGTAAATGGTTAGAAAAAAGATTTAAAAATACCAAACACTTAAATATCAATCTCGATGATGTTTTTTCAAGTTTTCAAAAAACCGTTGGAGAAAATAATAGCGAACATGCTTTTGCAAATTCTAGAGCAAGACTTAGAATGACAACTTTATATCAAGTGGCTGGATCAAATAATGGAATAGTGGTTGGAACAGGGAATAAAGTAGAAGATTTTGGCGTTGGTTTTTACACAAAATATGGAGATGGTGGAGTTGATATTTCACCAATTGCAGATTGCACAAAAACCCAAGTTTGGGAAATGGGTAGATTTTTAAAAATTGATCAAAAAATAATAGATGCTCCTCCTACGGACGGTTTATGGTCTGATGGAAGAAACGATGAAGACCAGCTAGGTATGTCTTATCAAGATCTTGAAGAAGCTATGACTAATCCAGATTCTAAAAATTACGAAAAATACAAAAAAATAAGAGAAAATAACCTTCATAAAATGAAGGAAATACCTGTTTGTAAATTTGATTAAGGTGTTTATTAATTAATTTTAATGACACTTAAAATTTCTAACACTTTAACAAGATCTAAAGAAAACTTTATTCCTATAGATGAGAAAAATATTAGAATGTATGTTTGCGGCCCAACGGTTTATGATTATCCTCATGTTGGAAACGCTAGGCCATTAATAGTTTTTGATTTATTATATAGATTATTATCTAAACTATATCCGAAATCTAAAGTTACTTATGTTAGAAATATTACTGATATAGATGACAAGATTATTGATGCATCAAACAAATTAAATATTTCAATACAAGATCTTACAAAAAAAGTAACAAAAGATTTTCACAATGATTGCCATTATTTAGGATGTCTTGGTCCCACAGTGGAGCCAAAAGCAACAGAACATTTAAGTGAAATGATTAATTTAATAAAAAAATTAATAAAAAAAGAATTTGCTTATGAAGCGAATGGTCATGTTTATTTTCAAGTTTCAAAATTTAAAAAATATGGAAATTTATCTAATAAAAAAATTGAAGAATTAATTTCTGGATCAAGAGTAGAAGTATCAGAAAACAAAAAAGAACCCGGTGATTTTGTTTTGTGGAAGCCTAGTAAAGAAAACGAACCTAGTTGGGACTCTCCTTTTGGAAAAGGGCGTCCCGGATGGCATTTAGAATGTTCGGCAATGTCAGAGAAATATCTTGGTGAACATTTTGATATACATGGAGGAGGTATAGATTTAATTTTTCCTCACCACGAAAATGAAATAGCCCAATCTGTATGTGCAAATAATAATGAAAAATTTTCGAATTATTGGCTACACAATGGATATGTTACTGTCGACAAACAAAAAATGTCAAAATCACTTGGAAATTTTATTACCATTAATGAATTGAAAAATAGTTATAATGGACAAGTTGTTAGACTTGCGATGTTAAGCACACATTATACCCAACCATTTGATTGGAATGAAAATATTTTAGAAGCCTCAAAGAAAAGTCTAGATAAGTGGTATGAATTTTATTCTGATGAAAATGAAAATATTGATGATAAAAATTTAAAATTTCTATTAGATGATTTGAATACTCCTTTAATGATATCTAATATTCACGAATTATATAAAAAAGCAAAATCTGGAGATGTTTTATCAGCTAGTCAGTTGTCTTCATCATGTAAAATTTTAGGTTTGTTTAATCAAAATATTGATCAATGGAAAAATTTTAAAAAAATCGGAAAAATAACTCCAGAGGAAATTGAAAAACTCATATTAAAAAGAAATGAAGCAAGATTAAAAAAAGACTTTAAAACATCTGATGAAATTAGAGATTTGTTAATCAGCAAAGGTGTTTTAATTAAAGACAAAGATGGTAATACCTCTTGGGAATACAAATGAGTAAAGAAAAAATTTATATATTTGACACCACTCTTAGAGATGGAGCTCAAACTGAAGGTGTAGATTTTAGTTTAGATGATAAAACTAAAATTGCAGCAGCATTATCAGAAATAGGAGTTGATTTTATTGAAGGGGGGTGGCCTGGAGCAAATCCTTCAGATACAAATTTTTTCAATGATCCGCCAAAACTTAATAGCCATTTAGTTGCTTTTGGTATGACAAAAAGATCAGGGAGAAGTTGTGAAAATGATCCTGGCATATCTTCAATTGTAAATTCAAAAGTAGACCATGTTTGTATCGTTGGTAAAACTTGGGATTATCATGTTGATGTTGCTCTTGGAGTTTCTAAAGAAGAGAATTTAGATAATATTAAAGATACTGCAAAATTTTTTATAAAAAATAACAAAGAATTTATGTTTGATGCAGAACATTTTTTCGATGGTTATAAACATAATAAAGATTATGCCTTATCTTGTTTAAAAGCTGCTTATGATAATGGCGCTAGATGGATAGTTTTGTGTGATACAAATGGTGGAACACTTCCAAACGAAGTTAGTAAAATAGTATCTGATGTTTCAAAAATAATTCCAAACGATCATATTGGAATCCATGCTCATAATGATACCGGTAATGCAGTTGCAAATTCACTTTCAGCTGTTTTAGCTGGTGCAAGGCAAATACAAGGAACTTTGAATGGATTAGGAGAAAGGTGTGGCAACGCTAATTTAGTATCAATCATTCCAACGCTTATTTTAAAAGGATCTTTTAATAAAATTTTTGAAACAAGTATCGATAGTACAAAATTAAAAAAACTTACAAATTGTTCGAGATTACTAGATGAAGTGTTAAACAAAGCTTCAAATAAAAATGCACCCTATGTTGGTGCCTCTGCTTTTGCGCATAAAGGTGGTTTACATGTATCTGCCGTTCAAAAGGACCCAAAAACTTATGAGCATATCGAACCTGAGTTGGTAGGAAACGAAAGATCAATTGTAGTTTCTGATCAAGCGGGAAGGTCCAATATTTTATCGAGATTAGAAAAGCTGAATATTAAAATTAATAAAAATGATCCTAAAGTTCAAACAATTTTAGATGAAGTCAAAGATAGGGAATTTTCTGGATATTCTTATGATGGTGCTGATGCATCTTTTGAATTATTAACTAGACGGTTGTTAGGGGAGGCCCCAAACTATGTACAAATTAAAAATTATGAAGTCAAAATAGTAAAAGATACAAATAAAAAAAATATTAATTCAATTGCAAAGGCAAACTTATTAATTGACGGAAAAGAGATTCTTTGCGAAGGTGAAGGTAATGGACCGGTAAATGCACTTGATCAAGCAATCAGATCTAATTTAGATAAAGTTGGAAAATATTCTGATTATCTTAAAGATTTAAGACTAGTAGATTATAAAGTTAGAATTTTGAACACAGGAACCAATGCAACAACTCGTGTATCAATTGAAAGCTCTGATGATAAAGGTAAAAATTGGTTTACAGTTGGTGTATCACCAAACATTATAGAAGCTTCTTTTAAAGCTTTAATAGACAGTATAGATTATAAGCTTTTTAAGGAAAATGCCCCATTAAGTAGGAATTGACAATAGGTTTTTGATATCTATAACTCCACTTTTTATTAATGACAAAAAGAATTAAATCTAAACATAAAGTTGATAGAAGATTAGGTGTAAATATTTGGGGTAGACCAAAAAGCCCCTACAATTCTAGAGCTTACGGACCAGGTCAACATGGTCAGCGGTCTTCAGCTAAACCTTCAGATTATAAAGTGCAATTACAGGCAAAACAAAAATTAAAAAATTATTACGGTAATTTAAATGAAAGACAATTTAGAAATTTATATAGAGAAGCAAACAGAAGAAGAGGGAATACAGGTGAAAATTTAGTTGGTCTTTTAGAAAGTAGATTAGATGCAGTGATTTACAGAGCTAAATTCGCTACAACTGTTTTTCAAGCAAGACAACTTATCAACCACGGACATGTGAAAGTGAATGGTAAAAGAGTAAATATTTCAAGCTTCAAACTTAGTGATAAAGATCAGATTGAAATTAAAGAGTCTTCAAAACAACTTGCTTATGTTTTGGCTTCAACTCAACTTAAAGAACGTGATGTACCAGAATATATTGTTGCTGATCATAAAAAAATGACTGCAAAGTTAGCTCGAATTCCAAAATTTGATGAAATTCCTTATCCTGCAATAATGGAACCAAATTTAGTTGTTGAATACTATTCTAGATAATTATTTTTTAAAATTTATACCTTTGTCTTCAAAAAGTTTTTGGAGTTCCTTTTTCTCAAACATTTCTCTTATAATATCACAACCTCCTACAAACTCTTCATTTACATATAATTGAGGTATTGTAGGCCAATTACTATATTCTTTAATTCCATTTCTAATTTCTTCATCTTCTAAAACATTAATTCCAGTAAATTGTACTTCTAAATGTTTTAAAACATTTGCGACGGCCATTGAAAAACCGCATTGAGGCATATCAGGAGTACCTTTCATGAATAGTACAACTTTATTATTTTTAATTATCTCATCTAATTGCTTATTTATTTCTGACATTATTTTTCCTCTGTTGTTAATGCTAGGGCATGCAGTTCAGCGCCCATTTTACCTTTTAATGCTTTATAAACCATCTGGTGTTGTTGTACACGATTTTTACCTTTAAATTGTGAAGACTTTATTGTTGCCGAGAAATGATTGTCATCACCAGCAAGATCTTGAATTTCGATATCTGCATCTGGAAAACCTTCTTTTAGTAACTTTTCAATTTCTTCTTGTTTAATTGCCATAGATTAATTGTTATATTTATAAAACCATTCTTTATTTAATTTAGATAATTCTTGTAAATTAAATTTCAAGTCATCATCTATACTGATTTTATCTGATGTTTTTCCAATATTTTCAAAATGAACATTTATGTTTTTAAGATGATTTTCAAAACCATCTTTGTTTTGGTTGCTTACTTCTACAATATATCTAGATTGGTCCTCTCCAAATAAAAATTTTATTCTATCTATTGATTTTTTATTTGTATTTATATTAAAACCTAATTGGGAAGCTATACTCATCTCTAATAAACATAAAATTAGACCTCCAGAAGATATATCATGACACGAAATAATTAAATCTTTATTAATTAATGATCTAATTGCTTTTCCATTTTTTAATTCTTCCTCTAAATTAACAGTAGGGGGCGGACCTTTTTTTAAATGTAAAAGATCATAACAAAGTATACTTTGTTCAAGATGACCTTCTGTTTTTCCAATAATATAAATATTGTTATTTTGAGCTTTGAACCTTGAGCTTTTTATTTTTGAAATGTCCTTTATTAAACCTACTCCACCAATTGTTGGGGTGGGATTAATTCCAACTCCATTAGTTTCGTTATAAAGAGAAACATTTCCTGATATAACTGGATAGTTTAATTTTTTACAAGCTTCTGTCATTCCTTTTATAACTCCAACAAATTGCCCCATGATTTCAGGTTTTTCAGGATTACCAAAATTTAAACAGTTCGTAATAGCAATTGGCTCTGCTCCAACTGCACATAAGTTTCTATAGGTTTCACAAACTGCTTGCATACCTCCAGTGAAAGGGTGGGAATTACAGTATCTAGGAGTGCAATCAACTGAAGCAGCTATTGCTTTTTTATTATTCCCATGAACTCTTATGACCGCTGCATCTCCACCTGGAAATTGAGCAGTATCACACATAACCATATGATCATATTGTTCCCACACCCAGGATTTATCAGCTTGATTTGGATGGCTTATGAGGTTTTTTATTGTTTGCTCTAAGTTGATATCATCTATTTTTTTTTCAAGATCAATGTGATCTGGATGTTTTGTTTCAACCCATTCTCTTTCATATTTTGGAGCTTCATCTGCTAATGCTGATATTGGAATATCACAAACAACTTTATTATCATGTTTTAAAGTTAGGTTTTTTGAGTCAGTTAAAACCCCTATGACTGAAAAATCTAGATCCCATTTTTTAAAAATTTTCTCAGCTTCTTTTTCTTTTCCAGTTTTTAAAACAATTAACATTCTTTCCTGGCTTTCAGAAAGCATCATTTCATAAGGAGTCATACCTGTTTCACGGCATGGAACTTTATTTAAATCTAACTCAATACCAATTTTTCCTTTTGAAGCCATTTCAACTGAAGAAGATGTTAATCCCGCAGCCCCCATATCTTGAATAGATACAATCGTATCAGTTTGCATTAACTCAAGACAAGCTTCTAATAAAAGCTTTTCAGCAAAAGGATCTCCAACTTGAACAGTTGGTTTTTTAGACTCTGAGTCAGAGTCAAATTCTTGAGAAGCCATAGAGGCTCCATGGATACCATCTCTACCTGTTTTTGATCCTACATAAATAACGGGATTTCCTACGCCACTTGCAATAGAATAAAAAACTTTATCTTTTTTAGCTAAACCAATATTCATTGCATTTACTAAGATATTGCCATCATAACAGCTATCAAATTCAACTTCCCCTCCAACTGTGGGAACACCAATGCAATTTCCATATCCAGCAATTCCTGCAACTACACCATTTAGAAGGTGTTTAGTTTTTGGGTGATCAGGTGAACCAAAACGAATTGCATTTAAATTTGCAACAGGCCTTGCCCCCATTGTAAATACATCTCTTAAAATCCCCCCAACACCTGTTGCCGCACCCTGATACGGCTCAATAAAAGAGGGGTGATTATGACTTTCAATTTTAAAAATTGCGACATCACCATCATCAATATCAATAACACCTGCATTTTCACCAGGTCCTTGAATAACTCTTTCGTTTTTGGTTGGCAGCGTTCCTAACCAAATGCGTGAAGATTTGTAAGAGCAATGCTCATTCCACATTGCAGAGAAAATTCCAAGTTCGGTCATGTTTGGGTTTCTTCCAATCAGCTCGATAATCTTGTGATATTCATCAGCAGTTAAACCATGTTGAATAGCTAAATTTAAATTTACTTCAGTCATTAATTGAGCAAAGATTGAAAAATACCTGAGCCGTCTGTTCCACCCAGTATATTTTCTACACACCGTTCTGGGTGTGGCATCATTCCTATTACATTATTTTTTTTATTTATTATTCCTGCAATGTTTAAACAAGAACCGTTCGGATTACCTTCATCATTCACATTGGAATTTTCATCACAATATTTAAGCACAATTTGATTATTATTTTTCAGTTCATTTAAAGTTTTCTCATCTGCAAAATAATTTCCTTCATTATGTGCAATTGGAACTTTGATTTTTTCATTTTTTTTATATTTTGATGTGAATGGAGTTGAGTTATTTTCGATTAATAAATCTACATATTTGCAAATAAATTTTAATTTTTTATTTCTAAGTAATGCACCAGGTAATAAACCAGTTTCAGTCAAGATTTGAAATCCATTGCAAATTCCAATTAAATAACCACCTTGATTAGCGTGTTTAATAACCTCATTCATTATATTTGACTTTGATGCCATGCTACCGCATCTTAAATAGTCTCCATATGAAAAACCTCCAGGCAATACAACTAGATCAGATTTTGGCATTTCATTGTCTTGGTGCCAAACCATTGTTGTTTGTATTTGAAATTTTTCTAATGCAACTTGAACATCTCTATCACAGTTTGATCCTGGAAAAACAATGACATTAGCTTTCATTAAATTTTGTTAAATTTAAAATTTTCTATAGTTTGATTTGCTAGTAGTTTTTCACATGAAGATTTGACAATCTTTGATGCTTTAATTTCATCATTTTCATCAACTTCCAATGTAAAATACTTTCCCTGACGAACGTTCTTTATTGAAGCAAGTCCAATATCTCCAAGAGCATTTTCTACTGCTTTACCTTGTGGATCGAGCACTTCTTTCTTAAGCGTAACAAAAACTTCGAACTTCAATTTATTTTTTTTTTAGTTTAATAGTTTTGGAAATACCTGTTTTGATTTCCATGATGTTACTGCCTTCTGGCATGATTCCTAATCTTTTTGCAACTTCTGTGTATGCTTCAACTAATCCTCCCAGGTCTTTTCTAAATCGGTCTTTATCTAATTTCTTTTCATCTTTAGAGTCCCACAATCTACACGTGTCTGGACTAATTTCGTCTGCAAGAATAATTTTACTTTCATCTCCATTCCACAATCTTCCAAATTCTAGTTTGAAATCAATTAGCTTAATTCCAACTCCTCTAAACAATCCAACTAGAAAATCATTTATTCTAAAAGCAGTTTCAGAAGCATGTGCAATTTCTAAATTTGATGCCCAACCATTGACCTCAATATGCTCCTCTGTAACTAAAGGATCGTCCAAATCATCATTTTTGTAGTAGTATTCAATTATAGGTCTTTTAAGCATTGTCCCTTCTGACATACCTAATCTTGTGGACAATGAACCCGCAGCTACATTTCTAATTACAAATTCAATTGGGAGGATCTCACAATTTTTAATTAATTGCTCCCTCATATTTAGACGCTTAATTAAATGGGTTTCAATACCAATTTCATTTAATTGGCTTAAAAGAAATTCTGAAATTCTATTATTTAAAACTCCTTTACCTTCTATTACTGCTTTTTTCTTATTATTAAATGCTGTCGCATCATCCTTAAAATACTGCACCAAGGTATTTCTTTCCGGACCTTCGTAAAGTATTTTTGCTTTTCCTTCGTAAATTTTTTTTCTTCTCATTATTTCAAAACTCTTCCTAGAATATGATTAATATATCTCTTATGATAATTTACATCAAATAACTGTTTAAGTTCTTTTTTGCTTAAATTCTTTTGTATTATCTTATCTTTTTTTAGGTTTTCGTAAAAATCTTCATTTTTATCCCAGGTTCTCATCGCATTTTTTTGAACTACTTTGTAAGCATCTTCTCTTTTAACTCCTTTTTGAGTTAGTTTTAACATTACTCCTTGAGAAAATATTAAACCTTTAAATTTATTCAAATTATTTTCCATTGTCTTAGGGTGAACAACTAAATTGGCAATTACATTATTAAGTCTTACTAGAAGAAAATCTAAAGTTACTGTAGCGTCTGGACCAATGTTCCTCTCAACACTTGAGTGAGAAATATCTCTTTCATGCCACAAGACTATATTTTCCATGCCTGGAATTGAATAACTCCTAACTAATCTTGCCAGACCTGTAATGTTTTCAGATAAAACTGGATTTCTTTTGTGCGGCATTGCTGATGATCCTTTTTGACCAGATGAAAAAAACTCTTCAGCCTCTAAAACTTCAGTTCTTTGTAAGTGCCTAACTTCTGTTGCAAGCCGTTCAGCTGAACTAGCGATTAATGCTAAGACATTAAAAAAATAAGCGTGTCTATCTCTTGGAATAATTTGAGTTGAAATTGGCTCAGGTTTTAAACCTAATTTTTTTGCAACAAATTTTTCAATATGTGGTCCTATGTGAGCAAATGTGCCTACAGCACCTGATATTGCACAAGTTGAAATTTCGTCGATCGCTTGTTCTAATCTTTTTTTATTTCTTTTAAATTCAGCATAAAAAGTCGCAAGTTTTAAACCAAAGGTTACTGGTTCTGCGTGGATACCATGGCTTCTACCAATTGTGATTGTGTTTTTATATTTTTTTGATTTGGTTTTTAAAGTTTTTAAAAGTTTATCTAAATCTTGAAGAAGCACCTTGCCAGATTGTTTTAATTGTAAATTAAAACAAGTATCCAAAACGTCGGAAGATGTCATGCCTTGGTGGAGATATTTAGCTTCAGGGCCCACTATTTCTGCTATAGAAGTAAGAAAAGCAATTACATCGTGTTTTGTTTTTTTTTCAATATCATCGATTCTTTTAATATTTATTTTTGATTTTTTTCTAACCTTTACCGCAACACCTCTAGGAATGATTTTATACTTTTCCATAGCTTGAGCTGCAAAAATTTCTATATCAAGCCAAATTTTAAATTTATTCATTGGCTCCCAAATTTGAGCCACTTCTTTTCTAGAGTATCGTGGAATCATTTTGTTATTTTATTATGAAAGGGTAAAAATTTCATACCCATTATTAGTTATACCCACAGTGTGTTCGAATTGTGCTGAAAGTGATTTATCTTTTGTTACCGCAGTCCAACCATCATTTAAAAGCTTAGTTTCATACTTACCTGCATTAATCATTGGTTCTATCGTAAATACCATTCCTTCCTCTAATTTTGGACCAGTTCCTCTCTTTCCGTAATGAAGAATATTTGGTTCTTCATGAAAATTTCTTCCAACTCCGTGTCCACAAAAGTCTCTAACGACCGAATAACCATTGCTCTCAACAAAACTTTGAATTTCATGGCCAATGTCACCTAAATGAATCCCTGGTTTTAAAATTTTAATAGATCGTTCCAAGGCTTCTTTTGTAATCTCAACTAATTTTTTTGCTTTTATTGATACTTTTCCAACACCATATGTTCTTGAAGTATCGCCATGAAAACCATCAACCAAAGAGGTAACATCCACATTAATTATATCACCTTCTTTTAAAGTTTTCTCAGAAGGTATCCCGTGGCAAACAACGTGGTTAACAGAAGTACAAATGGATTTAGGAAAGCCTCTATAAAAAAGTGGTGCTGGTACTGCATTATGTTTTTTTAAAAAATTAACACACAAAGCATCAATCTCTTGTGTTTTGACCCCAGGTTTTATTTTATCAGAAATAAAATCTAAACATTGTGATGATATTTTTCCAGCATTTCTTAATTTTTTAAATTCATCTGGGTAATATTTATTAAACTTATCCATTAAATTATAACTTTTATACTTTTGCTTACTGTTATTTCGTTATCTTTAACTTTGCAAGAATAGGCAATGATTTTAACACCTTTTTCTTTTGCTTTTTTTATCTCATCAAAATAATCTGGATCAATATCAGAAGCTATTCTTATGGTTTTAGAATCTTCTCTTTGAATTAGGAAAAGCAAATAACTCTCATAACCTTGCTTTATGGCATCTTGTAAATGTACCAAATGCTTTTTGCCCCTTGTTGTAACTGCATCTGGAAACTCGGATATATTTTCTTGTCTACAAAGAGTAACATTTTTTACCTCTAAAAAAGCTTTTTGATTTTTATTTTCTAAATAAAAATCAAACCTTGTTTCTTTTGAAAATTTTACCTCTCTCTTAATTGATGTAAATTTTTTAAGTTCTTTAATTTTTTTATTTTCTAAAGCTTCCTCAACTATTCTATTTGCTCTATGAGTATTTACACCAACATTACTTTTTTTATCGTTAATAATTTCTAAAGTATATTTGAGTTTTCTATTTGGGTTATCATTTTTGGATATCCATGCATCATTATTTTTATTTAAAAGACCAAGCATTGAACCAGAATTAGGACAGTGAGAGGTTATTTTTTTTTTATTTAATATTACATCAGCAAAGAATCTTTTGTATCTTTTGAGAAGTTTAACGTGTATTAGTCTAGGCTTAATTTTCATATGGAATTTAAAAAAGAATTTACAGCAGGTATAATTATTATTGGCAATGAAATTTTATCAGGAAGAACTGTTGATAAGAATACTTCTTACATTGCATCTTGGTTGAATGAAAAAGGTATAAGTGTTGAAGAAGTCAGAGCTATTCCGGATAAGGAGAAAGTAATTATAGATACAGTTAATGAATTAAAAAATAAATTTGCCTACGTTTTTACTACTGGTGGAATAGGCCCAACACATGACGATATTACATCAGAGTCTATTTCAAAAGTCTTTAATCAAAAATATCAATATCATCAGGAAGCGTACAAGTTGCTTGAAGATTATTATAAGAATCAAGACTTTAATGAAGGAAGAAAAAAAATGGCAAAAATGCCTGAGCATGCCAAATTAATTCCTAATCCAAAAACCTTTGCCGCTGGTTTTTATGTTGAAAATGTTTTTGTTCTACCCGGTGTACCAAGTATCTTACAAGTCATGGTTCCTTATTTAGATAAAATTATAAAAAATGGAAAAAAAATATTATCGATATCAATCGACTCTGGTCTAAGAGAAAGTGTTTTAGCTGATGGATTAAAAAAAATACAAAATAATTTTACAAATGTAGATATTGGCAGCTATCCTTACTTTAAAGATAAACCAGCTACAATTATAGTTTTAAGATCAGTTGATTCTAATGAAATTAAAAATTGTGAAATTGAGGTGAGAGGGTTAATTTATAGTTTTGCAAATGAAAAATAAATTTGTTTTTTTTAAATTTTCATTATTATTTTTTTTATCTATTTTAATTATTTATTATTTATTAGACAAAAAACCATTTTTTTATTTGCATAGTTTAGGCCTATCAAATTTATTAGTATTTGTATTTGGTGAAAATATTAATACAATTAGTAGATATTTGGTCTCTTTAGACTTATATTTTTTACAACTAACATTTGGATTATATTTATTTTTAATAATTAATTTATCAATTTTTAATTCGCGAACAATAATTTTTAAAAATTTTGTTTACAAAGATAATGTCAAGGTTTCTAATAATAACATTCTAATTAATATTTTTTTAGCCGCTTCTTTAACTCTTTTTTTAGAACTTGCGATAATAAGAATTCATTCAATCTATATACACATCTTTTCTTTTTATAAAAATATATCATTATTTTCATGCTTTTTTGGTTTGGGCATAGGATACGCAATCGGAAATAGAAAATTATTTTCACTTAAATGGACTTATCCATTTTTATGTATTCAAATTTTGTTTTTATATATCGTTTATAGTACGCCTTTAAATGTTTTTTTTATTAACCCTATTTCTGAACAATTAACTATGGGCAGGGATACAGCTCAAAGTTTTTTTCATATTTTTTTAATTTATTTTTTTATAATCTCAATATTTTTATTTAATGTTTTAATATTTATACCCCTGGGTCAATTAACTTCATCACTAATGTTAAAAACTAGTAAGTTAAAGGCTTATGGTGCAAACTTAATTGGAAGTTTGTTTGGTATATTATTGATAACGTTTTTATCTTATATTTGGACGCCACCAATATTATGGCTTTCTTTTTCACTTATTGTTTTTATCATTTTATTAAGAAATAATTTAAATTTAATACTCGTTTCTTCGATTTCTTTTTTAATTTTAATTTCCTGTTTAAATTTAAATTCGAACAAAAATAAAAAATATTTTTACTCACCTTACCAAAACATTGTTTTAGAATATTTGAACAATCCATTAAGTCCAGTGTTAATAAATATAAGTCATATTTTTTTTCAGTCTCCTTTAAATTTATCTAAAAACTTAAAATTTTACCGACCTGATGTATCACCTGGAAATATTTACGGTTATCATGTGGATGTTGAACATGAAAGAGAGTTTTATGATATTCCTTACAAAGTAAAAAATAATTTAAAAAAAAGAGTTTTGATTGTTGGTAGCGGAACTGGAAACGATGTTAGTGCTGCTATTAGAGATAATAAAGTGAATAAAATTGATGCAGTGGATATTGATCCTTTGATTGTCGATATTGGAAAGTCTTATCATCCAGAGAGGCCATATAGTAGTGAAAAAACATCAGTATTTATTGATGATGCCAGATCTTTTATAAAAAAAAGTAAAAAAAAATATGATTTGATAGTTTATGGACTTCTTGATTCACAAGCTAATTTATCAGCAAAAGGAGGCGTGAGATTAGATAGCTTTGTGTACACAGTAGAAGCCTTTAAAGAAGCTAGAGATGTCTTAAGTGAGAATGGATTTATGTGTATTAGCTTTTTTGTTCAACAAGATGAGATTAGGGAAAAGTTATCTCAAATGTTAAAAATAGCTTTTGGTGTAGAACCATTAATTCTCAAAAGTGCAGTAAACGACAGATATGTTTTTTTAATTAGTAAAAATAAAAAAAATGAATTTTCTATAGAAAATTTTAAATTTTTTAAGCATTATAAAAATACGTTTTCTATAGCAAGTTCAAAATTTGATATTTCAACTGATGACTGGCCATTCTTTTATATGCCTAAAAAAATCTATCCTAAATCATATTTAATAATGATTTTAATAATTCTAATTTCTTGTTTTTATTTTTTAAAAAAAAACATTGGTTTTAGTCTTACAAAGATTTACGTGACCCCATTTTTTTTAGGTGCTGGTTTTATGCTTATAGAGGCTAAAGGTATCACAGAATTGGCTAAAATATTTGGTTCAACATGGGTTGTTTTAAGTGTAATTATAGCATCCATATTATTTTTAGCGTTTATTGCAAACTATATAGTGTTAAAAAAAATAATCATAAACAAAAAATTAGTATACACTCTCATTCTAGCAAGTATTTTATTAGGATATTTATTTTCAAATTTTAACATTGTTATAAATCAAGATTATAATTTAATCTTAATGCCATTATTATTAACTTTGCCAGTTTTTTTTTCTGGCTTAGCTTTTTCGAACGAAATATTAATTCATAAAAATTTTCAAAATGTATTATCTTCAAATATCTTTGGAGCTTTATTCGGTGGATTATTGGAATATAATTCTATGTATTTTGGCTATTCATTTTTATATCTTTTGGCTGCAATTATTTATATTTTAGCTTTTATTTTTACAAAGAGACTTTAATTCTAATATTGGAGTTTATATAAGATTATAGTTAAAAAAATTGAGGTAATTCAAAATGATAATAATTGAATAACTCGTAAATATTTTGTATGATTAAAATTAAACAATTAATATTATATATAATTTGATCATAAAGCTTTTAAATAAAATTTTAAATAAAAAAGTTGTTTCAATAAAAGAATTGCCAGAAAGAATACTTAATAAAATAGCTTTTCATTTGCAGTTTCCACCATGCGGATTTGGAAGATATCACACAACAAAGTTTATTAAAAATGCGTCCAAAGTATATGATGTTTCTACAAATATACTTTTAGATGTTGGTGCTGGTCATCAACCTTATAAAAAAATTTTTAAAAATTTAAAATATGAGAGTTGTGATAGTGAAGCTGTTATTAAAGAAATCAATTATGATGTTTTAGATGCAAAACATGATTTTTACTGCAATATCAATGAAAAAATCCCTCGCCCTGATAATTATTATAATATTGTGCTTTGCTCAGAAGTATTAGAGCATGTTTATAATCCAAAAAATGTTTTAAAAGAAATTAATAGGATTTTAAAAGATGGGGGAACTTTAATTGCAACAATACCACAAAGTTGCGGTGAACATATGTTGCCTCATAATTATTTTAATTATTTAGGCCCGGGTATAGAGTTTTTGTTAAAGGAAAGTAAATTTTCCACTTTTGCTATTGAAAGATCTTCTGGAGGTTTCCATTTATTAGGATCCGTATGTAGCAAACTTTTAAATACAATATTTATTTATAATAAAAATATTACAAAAAGAATTATGTTTTTTCCTATTGAAATTGTTTTAAGAATAATTTTTTATTTTATTAATTTTTTACTTTTTTATTTAGATTTTCTTGATGTAAAAAAAAATTGGACTTTACATTATCATGTAATTGCCAAAAAATAAATTATATCACTCACTTTTAGGAATAACTGTATACCAAATATAAATAAAATTGAGTTATTTAATTAAAATATCGAAGTCCAATAATTTTAACTGTCCCAGTGAAGTCCCTTTAAGTCTAGAACTCTAGTGTTTTCTGGGCATTTCCAACAGATGCTAATAATTATGCTGTTACTAGATTATTTACAACGAAAACAAAATTTGTATACAAAACGCAAACATTCTAATTTTAGACTTTGTGGGGATATCAAATAAATATTTCACATTGAGCTAAAAACATTTATATACAAGGAGTTTCGTGTGAAATGCAAACAGGGGCCCTCGTGGTGGAATTGGTAGACACAAAGGACTTAAAATCCTTGCCGCTTGCGGAGTGCCGGTTCGAGTCCGGCCGAGGGCACCATTTAAATATCTAAATTTAAATTTTTATTAGCATTTTCAGATATAAACTTAAGTCTTAATTCTGCATTTTTTCCCATTAGATCACTCACCAATCTATTTGTTTTTTTTATCTTTGGTTTCTGTTTAGGTAGGATAACTTTAATTAATTTTCTGCTTATCTTATTCATAGTAGTTTCTTTAAGTTGAGATGGCATCATCTCTCCAAGACCCTTAAAACGACTAATTTCTATTTTTGCTTTTTTATTATCTTTTAATAATTTATTTTTTTCAATTTCATCAATTGCATATATTGATTTGCCTGAAATATTTAATTTATATAGAGGGGGAACCGCTAAATATAGATGACCATCTAAAATTAATTGTGGCATCTCTGAAATAAAGAAAGTCAGAAGCAAAGTTGAAATGTGATCGCCGTCAACATCAGCATCAGTCATAATAATAATTTTTTCATATCTTAGATCTTTTTTACTATAATTTTTTCCTCTACCGCACCCTAATGCTTGTAATAAATTATTTATCTCACTATTTGCTAAAATTTTTGCAGTATTTGAACTTTTTACATTAAGTATTTTACCTCTTAATGGAAGAATAGCTTGAGTCATTCGGTCTCTAGCTTGTTTAGCAGAACCCCCTGCAGAGTCACCTTCTACAATAAAAAGTTCTGTTCCTTCTGTTTTATCGCTTGTGCAGTCTGATAATTTTCCTGGCAATCTTATTTTTCTAAATGCACTTTGTCTTTCAACGTTCTGATTTAAATCATAAATATTTTTTTCTCTAATTTTTTCTTCTAAAACATTTAGTATATTTCTTGCAGCTTTTGAGTTTCTATTTAACCACTCATCAAATGAAGTGCTTACATAGCTATCACAATATTTTTGAACAAAACTGGATGATAACTTATGTTTTGTTTGACCTTCAAATTCTGGGTTAGAAATATAAATTGAAATGATATAAGCAACTTGATCAAAAATGTCATCTTGAGTAGCCCTACCTACAACTTTGTTATTTTTATTTTTTGCATATTTTCGAATAGATTTTGCTATTCCAGATCTAAATCCAGCATCATGTGTTCCGCCATTCATGTTATAAACTGTATTACAAAAAGCTTTGCTGTATTTTACTTTTTCTTTATTGAATTGAAGTGCAAATTCAATTTTACCTTTTTTATTTTCTAAATTTCCAGACCGAAAGCAAACTTGTTCATGTAAGACATTATTTTGATTAATTTCATTTTTTAGAAAATCCTCTAAACCTTTAAGAGAAATTAAAGTTTCTTTTGAGGGAATTAGACTTTTTCTATTTAATAGGCCTTTGTTGCATTCCCAGTTTATTTTTATTCCTTTTTGAAGGTAAGCTTTATTTTTAGCTAATTCATAAATTTTTTCAGGTTTAAAATTAATATCTTTTCCAAAAATTTCATTATCTGGAGAAAATGTAATTTGTGTTCCGTTTTTTATTTTATTTTTACCTTTTTTTTTTAATTTATTTAAAATTTTACCTTTTGAATAATCTTGGGAGTATATTTTAGAGTTTTTTGTAACCTGTATATTTAACTTTGAACTCAAAGCATTAACAACAGAAAGACCAACGCCATGTAATCCTGCTGAAGATTTGTAAACACTTTCATTAAATTTTCCACCTGAGTGAAGTGTAGTCATCACAACTTCAAGTGCTGTTTTTTTCTTTTTAGGATGTTTATCTATTGGTATTCCTCGCCCATCATCTGAAATGGTAATGGTATTTTTATTAAGTAATTTAACCGTTATTTCTTTTGCATATCCTGCAACAACTTCATCTATACTGTTATCTAATATTTCATTTGCCAAATGATGGTATGCGGTTTCATCAGTTCCACCAATATACATTCCAGGACGTTTTCTAACTGGAGCTAAGCCTTCTAATACTTCTATATCTTTAGCTGAATAAGTTTTTGATATTGCCATAATAAACCTTTAAGTAAAATTATAAAATTATCAATTATAAAAAAAAACCCCGGTTAATTACCGGGGTTTAAATTATCGAAAAATTGTTAAATTGTATTATGAGCTATAGTACATTTGGAACTCGATAGGATGAGGTGTGTGTTCAAAATTATGAATTTCCTCCATCTTCAAGTCAATGTATGCATCTATTTGATCATCAGTGAAAACTCCACCTTCAGTTAGGAATTTTCTATCAGAGTCTAATGATATTACAGCTTCCCTAAGCGAACCACATACTGTAGGAACGCCTTTTAGCTCATCTTCAGATAAAGCGTATAAATCTTTATCAAAAGGTTTGCCTGGATCAATCTTATTTTTTATTCCATCTAGCCCTGCCATTAGCATAGAAGCAAAAGTTAAATATGGGTTACCAGCAGCATCTGGAAAACGTACTTCAACTCTTTTTCCTTTAGGACTGTTACTAAAAGGAATTCTGCAACTTGCAGATCTATTTCTAGATGAGTAAGCAAGTAAAACTGGAGCTTCAAACCCAGGAATTAGTCTTTTATAACTGTTAGTTGTTGAGTTTGTGAAAGCATTAATTGCTTTTGCATGTTTAATTATTCCACCAATGTAATGAAGGCATGTTTGAGATAAACCCGAATAGCCATCACCTGCAAAAAGTGGTTTTCCATCTTTCCAAATCGATTGGTGGGTATGCATTCCTGAACCGTTATCACCTTTGACAGGTTTAGGCATAAAGGTAGCAGTCTTTCCAAATGAATTTGCAACTTGTTGAACTGCGTATTTATAAATTTGTATATTGTCAGCATTTCTCACAAGCGTGTCAAACAAAACACCAAGTTCATGTTGCGAAGGAGCAACTTCGTGGTGGTGTTTTTCAACTTTAACACCCATATCTTTCATGGCTTTTAAACACTCAGCTCTTAAATCTTGAGCACTGTCTACTGGTGGTACAGGGAAGTAACCGCCTTTAATTCCAGGTCTGTGACCTAAGTTTCCGCCTTCGTATTTTTTATCTGTGTTGTAAGGTCCTTCACTACTGTCAATTTCAAAACTTGTTTTGTTCATTGAGTTTGCAAACCTAACGTCATCAAATACAAAAAATTCAGGCTCTGGACCAACATACACCGTATCTCCAACGCCAGATTTTTTTACATATTCTTCAGCCAGCTTTGCAGTAGATCTTGGGTCTCTTTCGTATTTTTCTTTAGTTAGTGGATCATGAATGTCACAAAATAAAACTAAGGTATTGTGAGACATAAATGGATCAATGAAAGATCTGCTAGTATCTGGTTTTAAAACCATGTCTGATTCATTAATTGCTTTCCAACCTGCAATTGATGAACCATCAAAAAATACTCCATCATTTAACATATCTTCATCTACTGTTGAAATGTCTTGTGTTAAATGTTGAAGTTTACCTCTTGGGTCTGTAAATCTTAAATCAACATATTCAACTTCTTTATCTTTTATTGTTTTTAAAATATCAGCTGCACTCATAATTTTTACTCCTTTTTAATTTTTCAATTATGCATAAATACAAAAAAACATTTAAAAATGCAGTGTTTTTTAGTTATGCCAGATATGCATTTATGCATATATACATGTCTATATGAAAAAAAAGACTATTTTAGTAACTGGATCAACTGGGGTTATTGGTTTAGCAATTAGCCAGCATTTTTATAGTAATGGCTATAATGTAATAATAAATGGCAAGTGCAAACCTTCACAACTTAAAAGTGTAAAAAAGAAATTTAAAACATCAAGAGCACTATTTTTTAATGTTGATTTAACGAAAAGCGTAAATGTTAAAAAGATTGTAAAAGCTACAGTAAAAAAATTCAAAACTATAGATGTATTAGTTAATTGTGCCGGCATTCAATATGTAGAAAGTATAGACAGATATCCTGAAAAAATCTGGAGAAACATGGTGGATATTAATCTTACAACTCCATATCTCTTTATAAAAGAAACCCTTCCTATAATGAGAAAAAATAATTGGGGCAGGATAATTAATATTGCATCGACACATGGTTTAATCGCATCAAAAAAAAAATCAGCTTATACTGCAACAAAGCATGGATTAGTTGGGCTTTCAAAAGTTGTTGCACTTGAAACTGCTGAAGAAAATATAACGTGTAATTCAATATGCCCAGGATTTGTATTAACCGAATTAATCCAAGACCAAATCGATGTTATTGCAAAAAATAAAAATTTATCAAACAAAGAAGCTGAAATTGAATTGTTGAGAGAAAAACAACCCTCGCTAAATTTTGTTAAAAAAGATCAAATAGCTAAATTAATCTATTTTTTGTGCTCAAATGCAGCTTCAGAAATAACAGGCTCTGCTATTTCAATAGATGGTTCTTGGACTGCGCAATAGTTATAAAAATCGAGAATTGATTATAAATTGAAAAAGATTATAAATGGCCAAAAATTAGTCTGCGGGAGTGGCGAAATGGCAGACGCACCAGATTTAGGATCTGGCGGGGCGACCCGTGAAGGTTCAAGTCCTTTCTCCCGCACCAAAAAGGAATAAAATGAAAGTAAATGTAACATCATCAAAAGGCTTAGAGTCAAAGCTTAATGTAATTGTAACAAAAAAAGAAATTCAAGAAAAAATTAACAGTAGGCTTGATGAGGTAAAAAATACGATTAATTTAAAAGGCTTCAGACCAGGAAAAGCTCCTAGAGAATTATTAAAAAAACAGTTTGGTAAAGCCTTGTATGGTGAAGTAATTGAAAAAACATTAAATGAGTCTGCTTTCCAAGCTTTAAAAGATAAAAATATAAAACCTGCGGGTCAACCAAAAATAGATATTAAATCTTCTGGAGAAGATAAAGATTTAGAGTTTACAATAGAAGTTGAAAAAGTTCCCGAAATTAAAAAGGTTTCTTTAGATAAAATTGAAATTAAAAAATATGAAGTAAAAGCAGACAAAAAAGATTTAGATTTAAGATTAAATCAATTAGCAGAAAATTCAAAAAAGTATAAAGATAAAGATAAGCCAGCAGAGAATAATGATTTAGTCGAATTTAACTACGAGGCAACGGTTAATGGAAAATCATTTGAAGGTAACAAAGGTGAGAAGTTGCAAATTGTTTTAGGAAAAGATCTTTTTATTAAAAATTTTGATAAACAAATAATTGGTGTTAAAAAAAATGATGAAAAATTAGTTAAAGTCAAACTCCCTGATAACTATCCAAAAAAAGAATTGGCTGGAAAAGATTCTGAATTTAAATGTAAAATTATAAATATTAAATCTCCAGAAGAGCAAAAAATCGATGATAATTTTGCAAAAAACTTAGGAGCAAAAGATTTAATAGATTTAAAATCAATGATTGAAAAACAAATTTCAAAAGAATTTGAAAGTATTACAGATCAATTATGCAAAAAGGAAATTTTAGATCAGTTAGATAAACAATTTAAAATTGAATTGCCAAAAGGCATGTTAGAAGAAGAAATAAAAACTGTAGAGCATACGATAATTCATGAAAAGATGCATGAAAAAGGTGAGAAAGACCATTCAAAAATAAAATTAGATGAAAATGATAAAAAAGAAGTTAAAAAAATTTCTGAAAGAAGAGTCAAACTCGCGCTTGTATTGAGTCATATAGGTGATGAGAATTCAATACAAGTGACGTCCCAGGAGTTACAAACTGAATTAGAAAAGCAATTAAGAATGTATCCTGGTCAAGAAAAAACAATTAGAGATTATTATCAAAAAAATCCATCCGAACTTACCAAGCTTAGAGGACCTGTGTTTGAAGATAAAGTAATGAATTTTATTAAAGAAAAGGCAAAAATTAAAATTAAATCTGTGACAAAACAAGAGCTTCAAACAATTATTAGCCCAGAAGAAGACAAAAAATCTAAAGGTAAAGCAAAAGAACAAAAATCAAAAGTCAAAAAAACTAGCAAAAAATAATTAATACATTAAATTATTTAAACGATTCGTATGAAAGATCCATTTGATGTGTACATGAATACCTTGATACCCATGGTAATAGAGCAAACGCCAAGGGGAGAAAGGTCTTTTGATATTTATTCAAGG
This sequence comes from Candidatus Pelagibacteraceae bacterium, assembly GCA_038133865.1. GTDB lineage: Bacteria > Pseudomonadota > Alphaproteobacteria > Pelagibacterales > Pelagibacteraceae > HIMB114. Next base: position 6,610 of record JAYPUB010000005.1, on the reverse strand, counting down.
CTATTAAAAGAAAGAATAATTTTTCTTACTGGTCCAATTAATTCATATGTATCAAGCTTAGTATCAGCGCAATTATTGTTTTTAGAGTCAGAAAATAATTCTAAAGAAATATTTTTGTATATTAATTCTCCAGGTGGAGTAGTTACGGATGGCCTTGCAATTTATGATACGATGCAATTTATAAAACCTTCTGTTTCAACTTTGTGTATTGGTCAAGCGGCATCAATGGGATCATTTCTTTTAGCAGCTGGTGAAAAAGGTTCCAGAATGTCTCTACCTAATGCAAGAATAATGGTTCACCAACCTTCTGCTGGTTTTCAAGGGCAGGCGACTGATATAGAGATACATACCAAAGAAATACTCGCTACTAAAAAAAGATTAAATGAAATATATTCTAAGCACACCGGTCAAAGTGTTGAAACAATAAAAGATGCTCTTGAAAGAGATAACTTTATGAGTGCCGAAGAAGCTTTAAAATTCGGTCTTGTCGACAAAGTTGTTGAAAAACGAGAAAATTAGACTTTTTTAAATACAACTATTACTTGATTAAATGAGTCTGGTTGAGTTATTCTAAGTTTTAATTGATTCGAAATGTCCAAAGAAAATAAAAATACATTATATTGTTCTTTTTGCGGAAAAAGTCAGCACGAAGTCAGAAAATTAATAGCAGGACCAACTGTTTTTATATGTGATGAGTGCGTTGAACTTTGTATGGATATTATAAAAGAAGAAAGCAAAAGCCAGATATCTAAAAGCGAAGAAGGCGTTCCAACACCAAAAGAAATTTGCTCAATTCTTGATGATTATGTAATCGGGCAAAAAAAAACAAAACAGGTTTTGTCAGTTGCGGTACATAATCATTATAAGAGATTAGGACATGCTGAGAAATCCTCGAGCGATGTAGAGTTAGCAAAGTCCAACATTCTTTTAATTGGACCTACTGGATGTGGTAAAACTTTATTAGCTCAAACTTTAGCAAAAATATTAGATGTTCCATTTACGATGGCGGATGCAACAACATTAACCGAAGCGGGGTATGTTGGAGAAGATGTTGAAAATATTATTTTAAAATTACTTCAGGCTGCAGATTATAACGTTGAGAAAGCACAAAGAGGAATTGTTTATATTGATGAAGTAGATAAAATTAGTAGGAAGACTGAAAATCCTTCTATAACAAGAGACGTATCTGGTGAAGGGGTGCAGCAAGCATTATTAAAAATTATGGAAGGAACAGTTGCAAGTGTTCCTCCGCAAGGTGGAAGAAAACACCCTCAACAAGAATTTTTACAAGTTGATACAACAAATATTCTTTTTATAGTTGGAGGAGCTTTTGCTGGAATTGATAAAATTATTTCTGATCGAGGTCAGGGTTCATCTATAGGTTTTGGCGCCAAAATTAAAAATAAAATTGATAAAGGTGTAGGGGAATTGATGCAAAATGTTGAATCAGAAGATCTTTTAAAATTTGGTCTTATTCCTGAATTTATTGGAAGACTACCAATAATTTCAACACTTGAAGATTTAGATGAAGAAAGTTTAGTAAAAATTTTAGAACAACCTAAAAATTCATTAACAAAACAATATAGTAAATTGTTTGAAATAGAAGGTGTTAAATTAACATTTGCTAAAGATGCTTTAAAAGCGATTGCTCAAAAGGCAATTTTAAGAAAAACTGGTGCAAGAGGCTTAAGATCTATTATAGAAGAAGTTCTTTTAGAAACTATGTTTGATCTACCATCTATTGAAGGTGTTGAGGAAGTAATGCTGAATAAAGAGGTTATCAACGGAAAATCAAAACCTTTAATGATCTACTCAAAAAATTCTAAAAAAATACAAGAAAAAGAAGAAAAAATTGCAAATTAGCTGGTGATATCTGATTAAATTCCACCTTGTTTTATCATATTTAATAACTATGTTTTAACCATGTCGATCGACTTTAATTCAATAGCGGTTTTACCTTTACGAGATATTGTTGTTTTTCCAAATGTCACAACCCCTTTATTTGTTGGACGAGAAAAATCAATCAATGCCTTAGAATCTGTAATGGAAGAAACAAAAAAGATTTTACTGTTATCTCAAAAAAATCCAGACATTGATAATCCAAAAGAACAAGATTTATACTCTGTTGGAACTCTAGCTGAAGTTTTACAACTTCTAAAATTACCTGACGGTACTGTAAAAATACTTGTAGAGGGAAAGTCAGTTTGTAAAGTTGCTGAGTATAATAAAAATGATAAGTTTTTAGATGCCAAAATAGAAAATTGTAAATTGGAAGAAGATAAAAACGATAACTTGTTATCTCAAGCATTGATTAATAAGTTTAATAAATTGTCCAAGACGTCAAAGAAATTTAATGATGAAAGCAATATTAATTTTAAAAATATTACTGACCCGAATGCAATCGCAAATAAAGCAATTTCAAACCTTGGTGTAGATATACAAGAAAAGCAAAAAATTTTAGAGACAATTAATATTCAAAAAAAATTAGAGATAATAATTAGTCATTTAGACAATGAGCTTGAATTAATGACAGTAGAAAAAAAGATCCGTGGACGGGTTAAAAACCAAATGGAAAAAACTCAAAGGGAATATTATTTAAACGAACAACTTAAAGCAATTCAAAAAGAACTAGGTGATATTGAAGAAGGTAAAGATGAACTTAAACAATTAGAAGACTCAATTAAAAAAGCCAGAATGCCAAAGGAAGCAGAAGAAAAGTGTTACTCTGAGTTAAAAAAATTAAAAACAATGAGTCCAATGTCTGCTGAGTCAACCGTAGTAAGAAATTACTTAGATTGGATGATTTCAATACCTTGGTACGAAAGTTCAGTTGTAAGTACTGATTTAGAAAAAGCGCAGCAAATATTAGACGAAGATCATTATGGTTTAGAAAAAGTAAAAGAGAGAATATTGGAATTTCTAGCAGTACAGTCTAGAGTAAAAAAAATTAAAGGCCCTATACTTTGTTTAGTCGGCCCACCAGGTGTAGGAAAAACGTCTTTAGGTAAATCGATTGCTAAAGCAACTGGCCGCGAATTTGTGAGAATGTCTCTTGGCGGAGTTCGAGACGAAGCCGAGATACGAGGTCATAGAAGAACTTACATAGGAAGTCTTCCAGGAAAAATTATCCAAATGATGAAAAAAGCTGGGAAAAAAAATCCTTTATTTTTATTAGATGAAATTGATAAAGTAGGTATGGATTACAGAGGAGATCCTTCCTCAGCTTTACTAGAAGCATTAGATCCGGAACAGAACAAAGATTTTAACGATCATTATTTAGAAGTAGATTATGATTTATCAAATGTAATGTTTGTAACAACAGCTAATACCTTAAATATTCCAGGTCCTTTACTGGATAGAATGGAAGTTATTAGGCTTGCTGGCTACACTGAAGAAGAAAAATTAGAAATTGCAAAAAAATATCTTTTACCAAAACAGATTAAAAACAATGGTCTTAAAAAAGAAGAGCTTGAAGTAGGAGAAAAAACATTAGTTGATATAATAAGACATTATACAAGAGAGTCTGGGGTAAGAAATTTAGAAAGAGAAATTTCTAAACTTGCAAGAAAAAGCGTTACAAACATTGTATCAAATAAAACAAAAAAAGTTTCATTAGATGAAAAAAATTTAGATGACTATTTAGGTGTTAGAAAATTTAAATATGGTGAGGCCGAAACGGATAACAAAGTGGGCGTCGTAACTGGTTTGGCTTGGACAGAAGTTGGTGGAGAGCTCTTATCAATAGAAACTGTTATTATGCCAGGAAAAGGTAAATTGGAAAATACCGGAAAATTAGGTGATGTTATGAAGGAATCTATCCGAGCTGCTAAATCGTATATTAGATCCAGATCACTTGATTATGGTATAATTCCGCCAATATTTGAAAAGAAAGATATTCATGTTCATGTACCTGAAGGAGCGACACCAAAAGACGGCCCATCAGCTGGGATTGCGATGGTAACCTCAATAGTTTCAGCTTTAACTAATATTCCAGTAAATAAAAATGTAGCAATGACTGGCGAAGTAACATTGAGCGGAAGAGTATTGCCAATTGGAGGTTTAAAAGAAAAATTACTGGCAGCTTTACGTGGTGGAATTAAAAAAGCATTAATACCTAAAGAAAATGAAAAAGATTTAAAAGAATTACCAGATAATTTAAAAAAAAATTTAGAAATTATTACTGTTGAAAATGTAGACGAGGTATTAGCTTTAGCTTTAACAAAAAAACTAGAACCAACTGTTTGGAAAGAAATTGAAAATAAGGATAGTTCATTATCCTCATCCCAGGCGCAACATTAATTGTCTGAGAAAAAAGATATAATTAATTTAATTAATAAGAATGAAATTAATAAGGCTTCATCAATAATTGAAAAAGCTTTAATAGAAAAACCTGATCTTTTTGAATATTACAATCTAAAAGCTATTTGTTTATTATTTAACAAAAAAATTGAGGATGCAATATCAACATTTGATATCTATTTATCAAAGTTCCCAAAAGATTTTAAAAGCATACATTATTTTGCAGCAAGGCTAAGTTTAGTAGATTTAAATAATCAAAAAATTCCACATTATTTTGAAATAAGTTTGCAAGAAAATAATAGTGATTTTTTTATGAATTATGCACTTTATTTAGATAATATAAATTCGTTAAAATCAGAAGACTTTTACCTAAAATCTATTGCTTTAAATAAAAAAAATTTAAAAGCTTATATAGGATTGATGGCGCATTATAACAAACACCAACAATTTAAGAAATCTATCAAAATCGCTAATGAAGCTATTAATTTAAATATAGCTAATGAAATTATATTTTTTAATCTAGCGCATGCTTTAATGAAAATAAAAGATTATGAACAGGCAATTATTTTTTTTAAAAAAGTAATTAGTTTAAACAAATTAAATGCTGACGCTTATAATAACCTAGGACTAATTTATAACAGAACAAAGCAATATGATAAGGCAATTGATGTAATTCAAACGGCTTTAAATTTATCAAAAAAAAATCAAAATATTTTTTTAACAAATTTGGGGTTAAGCTATTTTTCTAAATCAATGTTTTTAGAGTCTATAAAATGTTATAGGGATAGCTTACGAATTAAAAGAAATGAACCTACCACCCTTAATCTTATTGCAAATTATTATAGAGCTACAAATAGATTTTCTATTGCTCAAAAATATTTAAATAAAGCTCTAAAAATAAACAAAACTTCACTAAGTCGTTTTAGCAGTTACGTTTATTGCCTTGCTTTTGATGAAAAGGTAAAGCCAGAAAAATATTTTAAAGAAGTTTTAAAAGTTCGTGAATGTTTTGCTAAAAGTTTAAATTTTATAAATATAAAAAGAAAAAAAAATAGAATTGGAGTAGTTTCAGGAGATCTTAAATCACACCCTGTAGCCTTTTTGACTAAAGAAGTTTTTAAACAATTATCAAAAGAATATGAAATTTATCATTATTCTAATAATAATTTTGATGATGATGTTTCAAGAGATATTAAATCCTCATCTTCATGCTGGCGTGACATCTCCTCTTTAAATACAAATGAAGCTAGTAATTTAGTAGATCAAGACGAAATTTATTATTTATTTGATTTATCCGGACACACTTTATTAAATAGATTAGATATTTTTTTTCATCGCGCTGCACCTATTCAAATCTCCTGGGCTGGTTGGCTCGCTTCAACTGGAATAGAAAATATGGATTATATCATTCTAGATAAGAATATTTATTTTAAAAATTTAGAAAATCAATTTTGTGAAAAATTACTTATTCTCGACAATGTTTGGAATACCTATTCAAAAAAAGATTTGCTATTTAATTTTCAAAAAGAACCACCTTGCAAAAAAAATGGTTACATAACTTTTGGAGCATTTCATAATCCTTCAAAAGTAAATGATTTTATGATTAATTTATGGTCTCAAATTTTACGATCAAATAAACAGAATAAAATTTATTTTATTGGAAAAGGATATAGCGATAGTAGTTATGTCAAAAAGTTTGTAAAAAAATTCAAGATTAATGGAATAAATATAGATCAATTAATTTTTTCTGGTCCAAAGGCTAGGAGTGAATTTTTGAATGAATATAATAAAATTGATTTATTATTGGATACCTTCCCTTATGGTGGTGGTTCCTCATCATTCGAAACAATTAGTATGGGAGTTCCCATCCTAACTTTAAAAGGAAATACTTTTTTATCTCGATGTGGATATTCAATTAATAAGTCAATAGGTTTTGAGGAATTAGTTGCCAGTTCGGCTGAAGATTATGTTAATATTGGAGTTAATTTAGGGGTTAGTAAAATAAGTAGCTTATACGAAAAACTAAATAAACTAGATATACCAAATTGTATTCTTTACGACTCTGAACGCTTAGCTAAAGATTTAAAATCAAAACTTGATAATTTATAATTTTTAAGACTAAGTTGTTTTATTTTGCATTTTTGATTAAAATTGATATTCAACCTATGAATTTTGGGGCGGTTAGCTCAGTTGGTAGAGCATCTCGTTTACACCGAGAGGGTCGGGAGTTCGAGTCTCTCACCGCCCACCAAAAAACTGGGGGTGTAGCTCAGCTTGGTTAGAGCGCCTGCCTGTCACGCAGGAGGCCGCG
>JAYPUB010000004.1:0-42761 GCA_038133865.1 Candidatus Pelagibacteraceae bacterium | reverse complement strand
TTCTTTTAACGTATTCTAAAAGGTATAATTTTAAGCATACTGCTTAAATGATTCGATCAAATTATTTCGAGAATAGTGTTTCACGTGAAACATTGTCAAAAATCTCGAAATATAACGATTTTTTACTCGAGAATAACAAAAAGATCGCACTTATATCTAAAAATACAGAAAAAATAGCCGTAGAAAGGCATTATGAGGACTCTGCGCAAATAATCAAATATTTGGATAAAAATGATAAAACTATTCTGGATATTGGATCTGGGGCAGGCCTTCCTGGGATTATACTAGAAATAATCAAAAAAGATCACAAATTAGAGTTTTCAACACACTTGGTCGATAAAAGCCCAAAAAAGGTTAAATTTTTAAAATCTGCAAATAGTTTTCTTGATCTGGATCTTAAAATACATAACTGTGATGTTAAATCGATGATTAAAAAAGATTTTACTACTTTGGTTAGTAGAGCATTTAAGCCGATGAAGGAATTTTTTGAAATTATCATCGATTCAAAGATAAGTTATGAGAAAATTATACTGATGAAGGGTGAAAAATTTATGGATGAATATAATGAAGCAAAAAAATATTTTGAAATAAATTGTGAGTACTATGATAGTGTTACAAATCCATCATCGAAACTTTTTGTAATAAAAGGTGTATCAAAAATTTAAATGTCAAAAGTCATTTCAATCATAAATCAAAAAGGTGGAGTGGGAAAAACTACATCTACAATTAATCTTGGTTGTGCTCTTGCTAAACAAGGTCAAAAAATTTTAGTCATAGATTTAGACCCTCAAGGTAACGCTTCAACAGGATTAGGGATTGAACCAAGCACAAGGATAAAAACTATTTATGAATTTTTATTAAATCATGAACAAGATCCTTCGGCATTTATTATCAATTCTAAAATTGAAAATTTAGATATTATCACAGCAAATGTTGACCTATCAGGCCTTGAAACTGAAGTTGCAGAAAACAATAAAAGGGCCTTCTTTTTAAAGCAAATTATAGCTAAAATTAATGAAAAAAAACAATATAATCAGATACTTATTGATTGTCCGCCATCTCTTAGTTTATTGACAATTATGGCTCTTGTAGCCTCAAATACTGTAATAATTCCGCTTCAAACTGAGTTTTTTGCATTAGAGGGAGTTTCACAACTGATAAAAACTATTGAGCGTGTTAAACAAAATTTAAATACTGATTTAGATATTCAAGGGGTAATTTTAACGATGTATGACAAAAGGAATAAACTATGTTCTCAGGTAGAAGGTGAAGCTAGACGCTATTTTGAAAATAAAGTTTATAAATCTGTTATTCCAAGAAATGTGCGAATTTCGGAAGCACCGTCTCACGGTCTTCCAGTAATAGAATATGATAAAAATTGTACAGGTACTTTGGCGTATGAAAATTTAGCCAAAGAAGTTTTGGATCAATACAACAACAACTCATTCGCAGCATAATGATAAAAAATAAAGGATTAGGAAAAGGTCTATCTGCTTTACTTGGTGATAATAATAATTCCAAAGACAATATTGTTGAAATAAAAAATTTTAAAACTGATCAAACACCGATTCACCAATTGGTTCCAAATCAATTTCAACCAAGAAAAAATTTTGAAAAAAAACAATTAGAAGAACTTGCAGCCTCTATTAAAAGTAGAGGAATCATCCAGCCTATCGCTGTGAGAAAAATATCTGATGATAAATTTGAGATTATTGCAGGTGAGAGGCGTTGGAGAGCTGCCCAATTGGCAAATATTCATGAGGTACCTACGGTTTTACTTGATGCAGATGACGAATTAGCCGCTGAATTCGCGGTTTTAGAGAACGTTCAGCGAGAAGGGCTAAATGCACTTGAGGAAGCTAATGGTTACCAAACATTGATTGATAAATTCAACTATACCCAAGATAAAATTGCAGAAATGATAGGGAAGAGTAGAGCCTACATAGCAAATACTCTTAGATTAAAAAAATTACCTATCCAAATTCAAGATATGATCACAAAAGGCTTGATTACCCCAGGGCATGCTAGATCTTTGATTGATGTGAACAATAATATTGAGTTAGCAAAGATAATAATAAATAAAAATTTATCTGTTCGTCAGGCCGAATTGTTATCTAAAAAAAATAATATCACATCATCAAGAAAAATTTCTAAATATCTTGACCCTAACATTAAAGACCTCGCAAACTCCTTAGAAAAAAAAACAGGTATGAAAGTGATCATTGATAATAAAAAAAACAATAAGGGTAAAATTACATTTGAATATAAAGATTTAGATCAGTTAAATCGACTAGTTGAAAATGTTAAAAGTAAGTATTAGTTAACACCCTTTTTGTAACAATATCTATTAGGAATTTATTAAAAATCGTTTCAGCTATCTCGTAATTTAGTTTACATAAAATCTCTATTTCATTAATTTTATCTAATAAAATATTTAGATCATTTTTGTTCCATCTATTAAGTTGGACTTGAATAATATTTTTTTCCTTCCAAAAAATTGGTGGTTTAAAATTTTCTATCATAGCTATTACTTTAGTTTCACTTTTACTAAATTCATAAATATCAATTAGTTTATTAATTTTGTATTTAAGAGGTCCTAAAAGTTCGTTGAAATTCATTCCAAAGTGATAGAAGCTAGAAAGAATTTTATTTAATTTTTTTTTATCACCAGACAACAGCGTGTTTGATATTTCAAAAGCATCATAAGACGATGTAGTATTAAATAATACTGAAAATGTCTCATTATCAATTTTTTTATCTTTGGTAATTAGTTCTAGCTTTTCTAAACCACTATTAATGTCTGCCCTGTTTAATTTGTTTAAATTAAATATTTGATTCATTGTCTCATCTGGTATTTTTATTCCTAACTTTGTAAGTCCTTTTTTTAATAAAGATTGTAATGTTTTTTCATCATCATCATAGCAAGGAATGCAAGCTATTGTCTTATTTTTTTCAGCTATATTTCTTAAACTACTTTTTTTTGTAAGGTTGTTGGATAATAAAATAAGTTTTTTATTTATTTGGTCTATATTTATGTAATCTAATAATTTGTCAGTAGTTTCTTGTATAATTAAAATTTCTTTTTCACCAAATAAATTTTCTTGATTTAAATAATTATTTAAAATTTCTATATTTTTTAAAACCTCATCTCCTTTTATAAATTTTGTTTTGAATGAATTTTTTTTAAATACCTCTAGTAACTTTTGAAGAATCTCATTTTTTAAATGATAATTTTCTCCATATATTAGATTAATATTGTAATCGGTAAAAAGTTTTTCGTAATCAATTGAAAAACTTTTTAAGATCATTGCTGATACGATATAATTTTTGCCCTAATAGCAAATGTCAGTTGTTGAATTAAATTTGCAATAATATTTTCTTTTTCTATTCTTTTAACTTCATCATCAGTAGAGACGTTGTTTGTTACTGATATTACTCTACCGTCACTTAAACTTTCTCCACCCATTTTTTCTTTTTTATTATTAAATATTTCAAAATTTATGGTAACTCTAATTTCTTCTTCTGTTGTAATTCCAGCTGTGTTCTTAGTAATTGAAGCTGAGCTTTCTGCGATACTAATGTTTAGCGAAAAAGCATTATCTGTAGTTTTGTTTACAGGTAAATCTAGATTATTTTTTAAATAATATACAAGTGTGTTAGGACCTGCGTAGTTTATGTTATCTATAATTATATCATCGAGGTCTACATTTTTTAACATTGGAGAAAATCCACATGATGTTAAAAAAAATAAAATTATATAGAAATATAAATTTTTAAGCTTTTTCATTTAACTACAATATTAACTAATTTATTCTTTACGTATATCTTTTTAAGTATATTTTTGTCCAATAACAGCTTCTTTACGTTTTCAATTTGTAAACACTTATCAAATATTAGTTCTTGGTCTTGATCTGGCTCCATATCTATCAGGGCTCTTTTTTTTCCATTAATTTGAACCACAATATTTATTTTATCTTCTTTAATCAGTTTGTCGTCAAATCCTGGCCATTTTGAAGTATGTATGTCTTTATTTTTGTAGTTTTTTTCCCAACATTCTGAAGCTAAGTGAGGTGTAAAAGGATAGATAAGGATAAGAAAATCTTTAAATATTTTTTGGAATATACTCTTTTGACTTTTATCTTCATGTAGCATTTTTGAAATGTGATTTATAAACTCATAAAATTTTGCTACAGCAACATTAAAATGAAAATTTTCTATATTAAAAGTAATTTCTTTTATAAGTTTATTTATTAATTTTTCACATTGTTTAATTTCTTCTTCATTTAGTTTATTTTTATCATTAATATTCTGTATCATTTCTGAGATTGTCCAAATCTTCTGAATAAACTTATAAGAACCAGATATCCCCTCATCGCTCCATTGAATATCTCTTTCTGGTGGACTATCAGATAAAACAAACCATCTAACAGAGTCAGCACCATATAAATTAATAACGGTTTGAGGATCTACTACATTTTTTTTTGATTTGGACATAGACTCAGAAGGTCCAACTTTTATTATATCCTTAGTATTTTTTTCTATAAATTTTCCATTTTCTTCAATAACATCCTCTGGAAAAACCCATTCACCATTTTGATTTTTGAATGTTTTATGGCACACCATTCCTTGAGTAAATAATCCTTTAAAAGGTTCTTTTATTTCAAATTTGGTGTCTTGAGTAATTGCTCTAGAGAAAAATCTTGAATACAGTAAATGTAAAATAGCATGTTCAACACCGCCAATATATTGATCGACGGGCATCCAATATTTTGCGTCGTCAATAGCAAATCCTTCTTGGTCATTATCACTCGAACAAAATCTTAAAAAATACCATGATGAGTCTACAAATGTATCAAGCGTATCTGTTTCCCTGACTAATTCTTTTCCAGTCTTTGTACATTTGACTTTTTTCCAATCAGGATGATGATCTAATGGGTTTCCTGGTTTATCAAAATTTATATCCTCTGGAAGTTTTATAGGTAATTCGTTTTCAGGAACCGGTATAATATTTCCTTTTTCATCATACAATATTGGAATTGGACATCCCCAATATCTTTGTCTTGAAATACCCCAATCTCTTAATCTAAAAGTTGTTTTTGCTTTTCCTAATTTATTATTTTCAATTTCATATATAATTTTTGTTTTTCCATCTTCAACATTTAGACCATCTAAAAAATCAGAATTTATAATTTTTCCATCTCCAGTATAAGCTTCATCTTTTATTTTAAAATTTTTTATATTCTCATCCTTTGGAAGGATAACAGGAGTAACTTCCAATTTATATTTATTTGCAAATTCTAAGTCTCTTTGGTCATGTGCAGGACATCCAAAAATTGCTCCACTTCCGTATTCCATAAGTACAAAGTTAGAGAAAAATACAGGCAATGTTTTATTTTTGATAAAAGGGTGAACTACCTCATAATCAGTTTTAAAACCAAGTTTTTCAGTTTTAGCAATAGCTTCGTCTGTATTACCTGTTTTGTAGCAATTATCTTTAAATTCTATGAACTTTGGATTTTTTTCATAATCCTTTGACAGGGGATGATCAACTGCAAGCGCGATAAAGGAGGCACCAAAAATCGTATCTGGCCTTGTTGTAAAAACTGTTATTTTTTCTTTTTGATTTTTAATTTCAAAGCTTAATTCACATCCAATGGATTTACCAATCCAATTTTTTTGCATAATTTTAACTTTTTCTGGCCACTCATGAAGTGTATTAAGAGATGTATCTAAACTATCTGCAAAAGCTGTAATTTTAAAAAACCATTGAGAAAGCTTTTTTTGAATAACCTGAGCACCTGATCTCCATCCTTTTCCATCAATTACTTGTTCATTCGCTAATACAGTATTGTCAACTGGGTCCCAGTTTACTAGACTTTCTTTTTTATATACTAATCCTTTATTAAATAGATCTAAAAAGAATTTTTGTTGGTGCTTATAATAATCATCATTGCACGTGGAAATTTCTCTACTCCAATCAATTGAAAAACCGAGTAATTTGAGTTGATCTTTCATAGTTTTAATATTGTTAAGTGTCCAATCTTTTGGATGAAGTTTTTTTTGCATAGCTGCATTTTCAGCAGGCATCCCAAATGAATCCCAGCCCATGGGATGTAAAACGTTAAAACCTTTTAATCTTTTATAATTTGCGATTACATCACCTAGTGTATAGTTCCTGACGTGGCCCATATGAATTTTACCTGAAGGGTATGGAAACATTTCTAAACAGTAGTATTTTGGTTTATCTTTTGATTTTGAAGCTTGAAAAATTTTTTTATTTTCCCAGTGTTCTTGCCATTTTTTATCTACAACAGATGGGTTAAACTTTTCTATATGCATGGTGTGAATTTACTTATTTAGAGGTTTGTAGCAATTAAATTTAGATGAGAAATTAAGCTGTTATTCATTTTTTTTTCAACCATACTTATAGATGAAAAACCAGATCCTCCAGATGAGATAATTTTATTAATATTTTGATGATTGATACCTCCAAGTGCATGAATTTTAATTTTTTTAGAGTACTTCATAATTAATTGTCTAAAAAAATGTAAACCTTTTCCAGGCTTATTTCTGTAAGTATTTGTATCAAATATTGGAGAAACAAAGATCTCTTTACATCCTTGATGGATTTTTTTTCTTAATTCAATTTCGTTATGTGCCGATCCAATGATATTAAAATGAGAATTTACATAGGACTTATTAATATTAAAACTTGGTAAGTATAAACCAAATGAATGAATTCTCTTTGCTAACTTTTCATCATTAGAAACATACAATCTAAAACCCTTCTTGTAGCAGAATTCACTGAGTCTTTGGGCGTTTTTTATGTAATTAATTCTTTTATAATTTCTATAAATAATATTAATATTCTTTAGTTGATTAAGGTTTTCTTTTTGAATATCGTTAAGATCATTAATATAAAAAAAAATTTTAAACATTTTAAATGAATATAGTACAAAATTTTACAAATATTAAAAAAGAATTAATTAATAATAATATTAATTCAAAAATAATTGCAGTTAGCAAAACATTTGAACTTTCTCATATTCAACCGCTTATAGATAATGGACATCATATATATGGAGAAAATAGAGTACAGGAAGCAAAAGCAAAGTGGGAAGAGTTATTAAAAACAAACCATAATATTGAAATTCATTTAATTGGTGGCTTGCAAACCAATAAAGCAAAAGATGCTGTAAAATTATTTAGTTTTATTCATTCAGTTGATCGAGAAAAATTAGTAGATGCACTTTTTATAGCTGAAAAAAGTGTAAACATGAAAAGAAAATATTTCTTACAAGTGAATACAGGAAGTGAAGAACAAAAATCAGGTGTTAGTATAGAAAATACTGAAAAACTCTATAATTATGCAAAAAATAAATTAGATATTATTGGTTTAATGTGTATTCCGCCAATAAATGAAGATTCTAAAAAACATTTTGAAGTATTACGTGAGTTATCAAAAAAACTTTATTTAAAGGAATTAAGTATGGGAATGAGTCATGATTATATTCAAGCAGGTTTAATAGGCGCTACTTATATTCGTATTGGAAGTAAGATATTTGGGGAAAGAAGCTAGGGTAAGATTTTAATTTTTGTTTTTTTTGATATTTTTTTAAGTATCTCTAGAAGATCCCTTTTTTTTAAGCCGATACACCCCATGGTCCCAGAAAAATTTTTTCTAGCAAGATGAATAAAAATTGCGCTACCCTTATTTTTTTTTATAGGTCTTAAGTTATAGTTTATAACAATAATAATATTATAAAGATTATCTTTTCTAAAAAGTTTTTCTCTATTCTTTTTATTGGTGTAAATCAGTTTATTATAATTTTTATCTTGAGGATCATCACACCAGGCCATATTTTTTTTAATAATAATTTTTTTCAAATTTGTTTTTAAATTTTGTATTCTATCTTTTCGATAAAAAACATTTCCTAATGAAAAAATTCCTGCTGGTGTTTTTTTATCACCTTCTTTTTTATTCTTCGTAATACCAAGCTTGCCTATCGCACATTTATACAGCTTTTTATTGTGAATAAGCGTGCCGTTTTTATTTACTATAATCATATAAATTTATATTTTATTATTATGCAAAATTACTCAATCATTACTGTCGGGTCACCTGTTTTTTTTGAGTGTATGAAAGAGCAAAAAATTGAGTATAATTTGCAGAATTTAAAAAATTTTAAAGAAGTTAAAGAGATATTAAAAACCCCTTTAATTGACATTTATGTATTCCTATTTTTTATTGATGATTTAGATAAATTAGATCTTAAAGAATTAAAAAAAATTAAGTATCCAAAGATTTTTTTTTCAGACAAAAAAGACAATTTTAAACACCTAAAAAAAGACAACGTCTTAAGTAGTTTTTTAGAATTGCCAATAAACTATCAAGATTTGGAAAAAATTATCAAACTTGCAATACTTAAGTTTAAATTTTTATTTCAATCCAAAATTGAAGTAGGAAAATATAATTTAGATAAAAATGATAAGACCATTTCATATGGAAAGAAGATTGTAAAATTAACAGAAAAAGAACTTGATATTATTTTATATCTAACAGGAAAAAAAGAAGGCTCTACTAAACAAGAAATTATGCAAGATATATGGTCTCATGGAGAAGAAATAGATTCACACACATATGAGACACATTTATATCGTTTAAGACAAAAAATTCAGAAAAAACTTAATGATAAGAAATTTATTAGTGTTGAAGATGGAAAATATTTCATTTCATCATGACAGAATTATTTATTATCTTAGGTAATCAACTTTTTCATCCAAGACATTTTAGAGACTATAAATCATCATTATTTTTTTTAGCTGAAGATTATGAGTTATGTACTTATGAAAAACATCATAAACAAAAAATTATCTTTTTTTTATCTTCTATGAGATCATTTAAAGATGAATTGAGTAAAGCTGGTTACAAAGTAATTTATCAAAAAATTGAAGATAAAACTTTTAAAGATGATTATACTAATAAATTATCTTTAATATTAAAAAATAAAAAAATTAAAAAAGTTAAATTTTTTGAAATTGAAGACAGGCCTTTTGAAAAAAAAATTATTTCTTTTTTAAAAAAACAAAAAATTGAATATGAAGTTTTAAAAACTCCAATGTTCGTGAGTAGTCGAAAAGATTTTAATCATTATCTTACTAAATTTAAAAAACCTTTTATGGCTAATTTTTATAAAGATCAGCGTATTAAATTTAATATTTTATTAAATAAAGATAAATCACCGAAGGGGGGTAAATGGAGTTTTGATAATGAGAATAGAAAGAAACTTCCAAAACATATTAAATTACCTAAGCAACTAGCCTTTAAAGACACTGAACACACAAAAAAACTAAAGAATATTGTTAATCTGAAATTTCCTAATCATCCAGGAGATGTCAATCAATTTTGGATTGGGACGACAAGAAAAGATGCAAAATTAGTGTTGGATAATTTTTTAAAAAACAAACTAAAATTATTTGGAGACTATGAAGATGCTGTAGATCAAAGAGATAATATTTTGTTTCATAGTGCGTTAAGCCCATTTATTAATAGTGGACTCATCACACCCCAAGAAATACTAGGTGAACTTGAAAAGTTTGAAAAAAAAGTAAGCATCAATTCCTACGAAGGTTATTTAAGGCAAGTCATTGGTTGGAGAGAATTTATGAGAGGAATTTATCAAAATTTTGATGATAAAATGCAAAAATCAAATTTCTTTAATCATAAAAATAAAATGAAAAATTCTTGGTATGAAGGCACTACTGGTTTAGATCCTTTAGATTATGCAATTAAGAATGCAAAAAATTATGCATGGTCTCATCATATTGAAAGACTTATGATTTTATCAAATATTATGAACCTTTGCGAAATTGAACCAAGGCAAGTTTATAAATGGTTTATGGAAATGTTTATGGATTCATCTGAGTGGGTGATGTCACCAAATGTGTACGGCATGGGATTATTTAGTGATGGAGGTACTTTTGCGACAAAGCCATATATATGCGGATCTGCATATTTTTTAAAAATGATGGATTTTAAAAAAGGTCCTTGGTGCAATATCATGGATGGGCTGTATTGGAGATTTATTGATAAAAATAAGAAGTTTTTTCTTAAAAATCCTCGTTTATCAATGATGGTCAGGATTCTAGAAAAAATGAAGTCAGATAGAAAAAAAGAAATTTTTTCTGCTGCAAATGATTTTATAAAAAAACAAACGTATGCCGCTTAAAGTCTTATTCAATAATTCTTGTAGTGTTTGTCGAGTAGAAATTAATCATTATAAAAAAATTTCTGATAATAACTTTGAATGGATTGATATTTCAAATAATATTGAGGCTCAAAAAATGACATCAAAATCTGCTGAAGAATTATTAAGAAGACTACACGTTATTTATGAAGGAAAAGTACTTTCTGGAGCGGAAGCTTTTATGGTGTTATGGTCAAAGATACCAAGATATCAATTTTTATATAAAATTTTAAAATTCAAACTTTTTTTTGTTATTTTTCATTACACTTACGAGTTTGTTGCTTATTTGTTATTTTTAAAAAATAAAAACCAGCTTAAAAATACTTAATGAAAAAAAGAAATCCAATAGCATTAGATTTGCTAACACCAAAGTACCGCAAAAGAGTAAAGAAACCTAAAAAAGGCAAAGGTAGCTTTAAGAGAAAGAAAAAATAATTAGTAATTATTTTTTTCTTTAACAGGTTTTGATGCTAGCCAAATAATTAAAGGGATTAATCCAATAACTGTAAAAGCTATTAATTGCCACCATCCTGATTTATTTACATCGTGTAAACGTCTACAACCAGCTGCTAAAGATGGTAATAAAGTTACCATTGAAAAGAAAGCGTTTATAAAAAGAATTCCATCAGGATCTTTTCTAAAAATACTAACATCAATAAAATAAGTTAATAATGAAACAATCAAAGTAAATAAATAGAAATACCAATATTCTTTTCTTGGTGCACGTCCTTTAAATGTACTATATTTTTTAAAACAAATAATTGTTTGATCTGCAAAATCAAAAACTCTAGGAAAGCTTTTTACGTAGTTTTTGTATTCATTTTTTTTTGTAGCAATAACAAAAATAAATATGAGTAATCCCGCTATAACTAATAAGACTAAATTAAATAATGTAAAATTATCATCATATCTTTTTCGTTTGGGCTTTGGTTTGTAGCTTGATTTAGGTTTAGTAGAGATACTTGGTTTTTGATTGTAAGAATTTTTCTTAACTACTGGTTTGCCATAATTGCAATCATATGCTCCATTGCCAGCAACATCTAAATTTAAATCGCCAACATACATTCGAATAGTAACAACTCCAAAAGGCTTAAGGTATTTGTTAACAACGGTTTTTTTCATAGTTATACCGTCTGTTGACTCCAATCTTATAGAATAAATAGTAATATCTTTTTGTGTCTTATTTTTAAATTCCCATCTTTGATATTTTGCTTTAGATTTGGATACGATATAATTTGAGTTAAAACTTGATGTATATCTCCATGATTTATCAATATCTTTAATACAGCTTGCTAATGACTGTGAAGAAAAAATTAAACTTATAAGAAGCAAGAATACAAATGTTAACTTATTCATATTTTTTTTTAACATCTATGAACTAGAATGTAAAAAAAATAAAATTTAAGAACGATTTTTATTAAAAAAATTAATTACTTCATCTGCTGCTTCTGGCATTTTTTTATAATTTTTTCCAGAAACTACACGTTTTCCATAGCACTCTTGCGGCTTACCTGTAGAAGGTTGTCCATTTGCTCTTATCCAAGTTCCGTCCAATTTTTTTATAGCTATATTATCCGCACAAGCATTAACAGCTATTCCAGTTACTACTTTCATATCAGAGCTAAAATAATGATTTACGCCATTGATAACTTTTAAATCAATTTTGTTTCCAGAAATTTTTTGAATCATGTTTTTGTAATATATGCATGGTTTTGGAGCATAGTGACTTTTTTCAGCCTTAATAATTATAATAGGAAATTCGTATTTAACGGGCTCATTAACTCTATTACAAGATGGTTCGACGGCTGCAATCGCCTTCCAGTACGGTCTAAACTTTTCTTGATTGTAAAATTTACCCAAATAAGCAAGGGTAGTATCACCACCCCAACTAAATCCTGTATAAAAAATTTGAAAACGATCTATTCTTTCATTTAGAAATACTGATAAAATTCTTTTAGCAAAAAAATTGGCTTGGTTACCATTTGGAAAACTACCTTTATTAGAACCAACATCCTTTCCTTTATAAAACATGTCCATTACAGCAACTGCATATCCATTTTGTAAACCTTTCTTTAAAATATTTTTAGAATATTCATCTGACTTTCCGCCTTCTTTCTTGAACTTGTAACCATTTCTAGAACTTCCATGCTGAGTTATAATTAATGGAACTTTACCTGTTGTATTTTGTGGGAAATGAATTTCTGCAGCAATATTCCATTTTTTTTTTCGATTTTGATCAAAATAGGTATATTTGATTATTGTAAAATTTTTATAATCTTGAACTTGAACTTTAAATTTTTCTTTAAGATTTTCTTTGAATTTTTCAATAGGAGCGCTTTTCGTAGCTGGTATTGAAATAAAATTAAATATTACGATTAAGAAAAATAAGGATAATTTTTTAAAAAACATTTTTTGATCATATCAACCCTATTAGTTTGTCAATTCAAAAAAAATCTGTATTATCATTATAGTTTTCAGGGGCGGCTATGCCTGAGAGGAACCCTTTAAACCTGATCCAGATAATGCTGGCGGAGGAAGAAAACATATGAACACAGTTTTAATTATTTCACTTTTTGCAGTTTGCTTAGGATTTATGTCCTTTGGTTATTATGTATCTAGAGGAAAAATTTCACAGTCTGCTTTTTTAGTCAGTGATCGAAACGTTAATGTCTTTGGATTAACTTTTAGTTTAACTGCATCTTGTTTTGGAATTTGGATTTTAATTGGTCCAGCAGAAGCATCAACCTGGGGCGGAGTAGGGGCTGTCATTGGTTATGCAGCAGGTCAAAGTTTTGTATTTTTATATTACTCTAAAATTGGTGAAAAGATTAGAAAAATTTTGCCAAACGCTAAAAGCTTAACTGAAGTTATTGAAAAAAGGTATGACCAAAAAGTTTTAAAATTAATTTTAATTTTAACGATACTTTATCTTTATGTTTATTTTTGTGCTGAAGTAACTGCGATTTCAAAGGTTGTTAATTTAATTTTAGGTACTCCTTTATGGTTAACTGCAGCTTTAACTATAATCTCTACATTAATTTATTCGTTAAAAGGTGGTCTAAAAATATCTATCATTACAGATAAACTTCAGTTCTGGATTATCATAATTTTCTTATTTATTATTTTTATTATTTTGAATCAAAAAATTGATTTTCTTTCTCCAAGTTTGATTATAAGTAAATCTTCAAATTTAAGTATTGGTTTTGGAGGTTTTACTGCTGGCCTTACTTTTTTTATTGCTGTTTTTGCAACTAACTTATTTGACCAAGGGATTTGGCAAAGAGTTTATGCATCAAAAAATATTGAAGTTTTAAAAAAAGGTTTTACCGCAGCATTTTGTATTGTTTTTATTACAATTTTACTTTTAGGACTAGTTGGAATTTATGCTTCTCTAAATGGAAAGATAATAGATCCAAGTACTATTATTTTTTCTTTATTAATAAATAAGGAGTATTTGTTATTAAGTTTAGTTATCTTGATTTTATCATTAACATTAGTTTTAAGTAGCTTGGATACTCTGATTGCAAGCGTTTCAAGTCTTTTTGTTATTCATTCAAATAAATTTATTAAAAATAAAAATATTAATAATTTTTATATTACTGGTGGTGTCATTTTGGCAGGTTCTGCTTTTTATATTTCATCAAAAGGAATGAGTGTTTTGTACCTATTTTTACTAGCTGATTTATTATGTTGTGCTGCTGCTATTCCAATTTTTTACGGTTTTTATAATAAAAAAATTAAACATCATGATGTATTTAAAGCAATTATTTTTGGCATAATTTTCGGTTTATTGTTATTTCCAAGTTTAGATTTTTCTAAAAGCTTATTAGTTGGAACTTTGTTTGATAAATCTATGTTCCCAGCAATAATTTCAAATTATCTATTATTCTGGTCTTTTATTGTAGCTTTATTTTCACCTATTATGTTTATTAAAAAAATTAATCGTTAGATCTATTATTTTGTCAATTTTTAATCTAGACGTGCACCAATTTTTTGGATAATTTTTGAAGCCATTTCTGTACCTAAATTTAGGCTTTCATAAACATTTTTATTATTAGTAAACCCATGTAAAAACCCTGCAGCAAATAGATCACCTGCTCCAGTAAGATCTACAATTTTAAGATTAGATTTAGCTTTAGATTCTGAAATATCATTACTATGAATTGCAATAGATCCTTTATCAGATCGTGTTATGATAATTAGTTTATTTAATGCTTTTCCAAATTCAATTACTTCATTAAAATCTTTAGCATCAATTAAAGACATTGCCTCTTTTTCATTTGCGAAAATAATATCAAGTTTATTTTTTATTAAGTCTAAAAAACTACTTTTATGACGATCTACGCAAAATGGATCTGAGAGGGACATTGCAGATTTTTTGGCAATGGACAGTGCTTTTCCAAAGGCTTTAGTTGGGCCACCTTCATCCCATAAATATCCTTCTAAGAAAGTAATCTCAGCACTTTGAACTGCATCTGCATTAATATCATTGTCATCAATCTGGCCTGCAATTCCTAAAAAAGTACACATTGTCCTTTCCGAATCTGGTGTGATTAAAATTAAACAAGTACCAGTTGGAACATTTTCTTTTTTTGTTTTATAAAAATACGTTACATTTTCTTTTTTAAGACCGTCAATATATTTTTGTCCAAGCTCATCATCATTTACTTTTCCAATAAATGAAACATCGTCACCTAACTGGGACATGCCAACAATTGAGTTTGCAACTGATCCACCTGAAACAGTGCTTTCAATTTTTAAATTTGATAAAAGTTTTTGAAATTCTTGTTCATCAACTAATTTCATTGTTCCTTTTGTAAGTTTATGATCCTGAATAAATTGATCATCAACCTTACAAAGTACATCTACAATGGCATTTCCAATTCCTAAAACTTTCATTTTCTAAGCTTTCTTAGTTATAATTGGCCTTTTCCTTTTTGGATTACATTGTTTACATATTTTACATGTTAATCCAAAGCAATCCCTAGCTTTACAGTATTCTCTCCCATAAAAAATAATTTGTAAATGAAGTTTATTCCAATATTTTTTTGGAAATAGCTCTTTTAGATCTTTCTCAGTTTGAATTACATTTTTTCCATTCGTTAACCCCCATCTTTGAGCTAATCGATGAATATGAGTATCGACTGGGAAAGCTGGATAACCAAATCCTTGAGACATCACTACACTTGCCGTTTTATGACCTACGCCTGGCAATGCTTCTAGTTCTTCAAAAGTTTTTGGGACTTTTCCTTTATGCTTTTCCAATAATATTTTTGATAATTTATAAACACTTTTAGATTTCATTCTAAATAAACCAATTTTTTTAATGAGCTTTTCTATTTTTTTCTGACCTAATTTGACGAAATGTTCAGGTTTGTAATATTTTGGATAAATATCTTTTGTTACATTATTTACATTTAGATCTGTGCATTGAGCAGATAACAAAACTGATATTAAAAGTGTAAAATTATTGGAATGAGTTAGTGGTGAAGGTGTTTTTGGGTAAAGTTTATTTAGTTCTTTTAGAATTATTTTCGCATTTTTATTTTTGTTGCTCACACAAATTATTTTATGCCTAAAACGTGGTGCATATTATAAAGACCGGGTTTTTTATTTGCCAACCATTTGGCAGCATTAATCGCACCTTCCGAAAATAAATCTCTTGAATGAGCCGTATGCTGAATTTCTAATTTTTCCTGTTTATTTTCAAAAATTACAGAGTGTGTTCCAGGAATTTTTCCTTTTCTAACAATATAAAAATTTAGCTTATTAGATTTGCCTTTTCCTTTTTTATTTAAAAATATTTTACCCTGTATTTGTTTTAGATTTTTAGATTTTCCTTCAGCTACGGCGTGACCGAGCATTAGTGCGGTTCCTGATGGATAATCAATTTTTTTAATATGATGAGCATCATGTACTTCCATTTGATAGTCGTTCATAAAACCTTTTGATAAAATTTTTGATACAAATTGCATTAAATTAATACCAAGGCTCATATTTCCAGATTGTAAGATTGCAATTTTTCTTGATGCTTTTTTAATCGCATCCCAATGCTTCTTTTGAAATCCAGTTGTTCCAATTATTACTTTCTTTTTATGTTTGATTGCTAGCTTTAACACTTCAAGTGTGCAATTTGGTCTTGTAAAATCTATGATAACGTTTGTGCCTTTAAAAGCTGCATCTGTATTTTTTTGATATTTAATCTTTCCCTTTTTAAATTCTTTATATTCTGTTGCTGAATATAATTTTAGTTTTTTATCTTTTTGGGTTTGTTTAATAAGTAGCTGGCCCATGCGACCTAAGCCGCCCGTAACTGTAATATTTATTTTTTTCATTAGTTAATGTTTTCCCAAAATTTCTTAGCTTTTTTAATAAAACTTTGATTTTCAGGATTATTTTTAGAATCTTCTAAATCTTTAAATTTTTCAAGTAATTCTTTTTGTTCTTTGCTCAATGAAACAGGTGTTTCGACTTTAACCTGAAGATATAGATCTCCATATCCTCCGCCTCTTAACATCGGCATACCTTTATCTCTTAATCTTAATTGTTTCCCAGATTGTGTACCAGCTGGAATTTTTACTTTAGATTTAGACCCATCAATATTTGGAACTTCAATGGACGTACCAAGAGATGCGTCAGCTAATGAAACAGGTAGTTCAAAATATAAATTTTCTTCTTCTCTTTCAAACAGTTCATGTTTTCTGACTTGAATATAAACATATAAATCTCCATCAGTTCCTCCTTTGGATCCAGCTTCACCTTTTCCAGACAATCTAATTCTCGTTCCATCATCAACACCTTTTGGGATTTGAATTGATAAAGTTTTCTTTTTCTTTTGAGTTCCAAATCCACTACAATCTTTACAAGGATTTCCAATTACTTCACCTTCTCCTCTACAATCGGGACAAGTTTGTTGAACTGTAAAAAAACCTTGTTGGGATCTTACTCTTCCTGCACCACCACAAGTTCCGCATGTTTTAGGATTTGATCCTGGTTTTGCACCACTGCCCGAACATGTTCCGCATTTATCAGAGGAATTAATATTAAACGTAGTTTTTTTACCTTGATAAGCTTCTTCCAAAGAAACTTCTAAATTAATTTTTAAGTCAGAGCCTCTTTGACCTCTTGAACGTTTTCTACCGCCACCTCTTCTTCCAGAGCCCATGAAGTCTCCAAAAAAATCATCAAAGATGTCTGAAAAAGACCCAGAGTCAAATCCACCAAAATCACTAAAACCACCTTGGCCACCTCCCATATTTTCAAAAGCAGAATGACCAAATTGGTCATAACTACTTTTTTTATTCGGGTCGGATAAAACTTGGTAAGCTTCAGTTGCTTCTTTAAATTTTGTTTCTGCAGTCTTATCGCCTGGATTTTTATCCGGGTGATATTTCATTGCTTGTTTTCGGTAAGCGCTTTTTATCTCGTCCTTTGAGGCATTGCGGTTTACACCTAACGTTTCGTAATAATCCGCTTTAGACATGCCTCAAAATCCTATCCGCTTAAAGTTTAAGCGTTATTTTTTATCTTTATCGTCTTTAACTTCTTCGTACTCAGCATCTACAACATCTTCTTTTTTATCCGATCCTGCTTCTGCTTTTCCTTCAGCCCCTTGTGCTTGAGCTCCACCAGCTTTTGCTTGTTGCTCTTTGTAAATTGCTTCACCAAGTTTCATTGATGATTGAACAAGGGTTTGAGTTTTTGTCTTAATATCCTCAACCTTATCTGCTTTAATAGCATCTTTTAGATTTTGAATATCAGTTTCGATAGTTTTTTTATCAGCATCACTGATTTTACTACCATGCTCTTTTAAACTTTTTTCTGTAGAAGCAACTAAAGCATCAGCTGAGTTTTTAGTATCAACTTCTTCTCTTTTTTTCTTATCTGCTTCTTTATTGGCTTCTGCATCTTTTACCATTTTTTCAATTTCTTCATCTGATAAACCGCCAGAAGCTTGAATTTGAATTTTTTGCTCTTTGCCTGTACCTTTATCTTTTGCAGAAACACTTACGATACCATTGGCATCAATATCAAATGTAACTTCAATTTGAGGCACACCTCTAGGTGCAGGTGGAATTCCAGTTAAATCAAATGTTCCTAGGAGTTTGTTGTCCGCTGCCATTTCTCTTTCACCTTGGAAAACTCTAATAGAAACAGCTGGCTGATTATCTTCAGCAGTTGAAAACACCTGACTTTTTTTAGTTGGGATTGTAGTATTTTTAGTAATTAATTTTGTAACTACGCCGCCAAGAGTTTCTATACCAAGAGATAATGGAGTGACGTCTAATAACAATACATCTTTTACATCACCTTGTAATACACCACCTTGAATAGCTGCGCCCATTGCAACAACTTCATCCGGGTTTACACTTTTGCTTGGGTCTTTTCCAAAAAAGTTTTTTACAGTTTCAATAACTTTTGGCATTCTTGTCATACCACCAACTAGAATAACTTCACCAATTTCCCCAGCAGATAAACCAGCATCTTTTAGTGCCGTTTTACAAGGCTCAATTGTTTTTTCGATCAAATCCGCACAAAGAGACTCAAGTTTAGCTCTTGTTAATTTAATATTTAAATGTTTTGGACCAGTTTTGTCAGCTGTAATGAAAGGCAAATTAACTTCAGTTTGTGTTGATGAAGATAATTCAATCTTTGCTTTTTCTGCTGCTTCTCTTAATCTTTGTAATGCAAGTTTATCTTGTTTAAGATCAATTGCGTTATCTTTTTTAAATTCACTAGCTAGGTAATCTACAATTGTTGCGTCAAAGTCTTCACCTCCAAGTGTGGTATCACCATTTGTAGATTTGACTTCAAATACACCATCGCCTAATTCTAAAATTGAAATATCAAATGTACCACCACCAAGGTCATATACAGCAACAGTCTTTGCATTTTTTTTATCAAGACCATATGCCAACGCTGCTGCAGTTGGTTCGTTAATAATTCTTTCTACTTCTAGACCTGCAATTTTACCTGCATCTCTAGTTGCTTGTCTTTGAGAATCGTTAAAGTAAGCTGGTACAGTAATTACGGCTTTTTTAACTTCACTTCCTAAATATTTTTCAGCTGTTTCTTTCATTTTTTGTAAAACGAATGCAGAAATTTGACTAGGAGAATATTTTTCTCCTTTAGATTCTACCCAGGCATCGCCATTATCTGAAGCAATAACCTTGTAAGGTAAACCATCAATATCTTTTTTAACCGCAGCACCATCAAATTTTCTGCCGATCAATCTTTTTACAGCATAAAAAGTATTTTCAGGGTTAGTTACCGCTTGTCTTTTAGCTGAAGCTCCAACTAATTTTTCACTTTCAGTGAAAGCAACAACTGAAGGAGTTGTTCTTGCACCTTCTGTATTTTCTATAACTTTTGGCTCTTTACCATCCATGATGGCAACACATGAGTTTGTAGTTCCTAAATCTATTCCTATAATTTTTGACATAATTCTTTAAGTCTCCTTTTCTCTAATGGAGTTGATATGGGTATCGTTTATGCATTTGCAAGATATCTAATTAAATTAATTTTAGTTTAAAAAAGGCTTTATTTGTTGGGTTTTTTTGCAACATAAACCATTGAAGGACGCAATAATCTATCATGCATCATATAACCTTTTTGCATTTCCTCAATTATTGTTCCAGGTTGTTTGTCACTTTCCTTTTCCCCAATAGCTTGATGAAGATTTGGGTCAAATGGTTTATTTAAACAATCAATATATTTTATAGAATTCTTTTCGAGTGTAGTTTGTAGTTCTTTTTCAATCATCTCAATACCATTAAGGATATTTTTAAAGTCTTCCGTTTTAAATTTTTCATCATTTTTAAAAATTTGAAATGCACGATCTAAATTATCTGTTAGGCTCAAAATTTCTTGAGCAAATGAGAAAGATCCATATTTTAAGATATCTTCTTTTTCTTGATCGTGATTTTTTCTAAGATTTTGATTTTCTGCTAGCAATCTTAAATACTTGTCATTAAGCTCATTTAACTGATTTTCTAGGTCTTTTTCTTCATTCTGGTTTTTATTGTCTTTATTACTCGCTCCCCCAGTTTCTTGTGAAGCATCTTCTTTTTTATATTCTTCTTTATTATCAGTCATAATATATTTTGTTTGCATGCTATATAGTGATAGAATAATAAATTCCAAGGTTTTATGAGAAATAATCGAAATAATTCGGAATTGAGACCAATAGAGATTATCCCAAATTATATTAATAATGCTGATGGATCGTGCTTAATTAAGTTTGGGAATACACACGTAATCTGTACAGCATCTTTTGAGGACAAAGTACCTCGATGGTTAAAAGGATCTGGAAAAGGTTGGGTGACAGCCGAGTATGGAATGTTACCAAGATCAACTAATGAAAGAATGAGAAGGGAGTCCGCAATTGGTAAAATTGGAGGAAGAACTTCTGAAATTCAAAGGCTGATTGGGAGATCATTAAGAGCCAGTATTGATCTTGCTTTATTAGGAGAGAATTTAATTACAATTGATTGTGATGTCATTCAAGCTGACGGAGGTACTAGAACCGCTTCAATTACAGGAGGGTTTGTTGCCCTTCATCAATGTATAAGTATTTTACAAAATAAAAAAATTATAAATACCAATCCAATTAAAAATCATGTTGCAGCCATTAGTTGCGGAGTTGTCAAAGGTGATGTTATTTTAGATCTTGATTATAGCGAAGACAGTAGTGCCGATATTGATGCAAATTTTGTAATGGATGAAAATAATCAAATTATAGAACTTCAAATGACAGGCGAACAAACTACTTGCTCAGAGGAACAATTAAACCAAATGCTGAAATTATCAAAGCAATCAATTCAAATATTAGTTCAAAAACAAAAAGAAGCATTAAGTGCATAAATTATACCAACTAAAGAAAGTAAAACAAATTTTGCTTGCTACAAATAATGCTGGTAAATTTAAAGAACTTAAAGAAATTTTACCAAAAAAGATCAAGTATTTTAAACCTAAAGATTTTAATTTGGCTGAGCCAATTGAAAATGGAAAAACTTTTAAATCTAATGCAAAAATAAAATCTACTTATGCTGCAAAAAAAACAGGTATTATTTGTATTTCAGATGATTCAGGGCTTGAAATTGACGCGTTAAATAAAAAGCCAGGTATTTATTCAGCAAGATGGGCTGGTCCAAAAAAAGATTTTAAAATAGCAATAAATAAAGTTTTCGATTCATTAGTTAAAAAGAAAAAATTAAATTCAAAAGCAAGATTTATATGTGCAATTTCTGTAGCTTTCCCTGATGGAAAATCATTTGAATTTCAAGGTAAAATTGAAGGCAAAATTTCTTTTCCTGCAAGGGGTTTAAAAGGCTTTGGTTATGATCCAATATTTATTCCAAAAGGGGAAAGTCTCACATTTGCGCAAATAAGCAAAAATAAAAAAAATAGATTGTCCCATCGCTATGATGCTTTTTTAAAAATAAAAAAATATTTTAGATTTTCTTAAATTTTTTATCTTCAATTTTATATAAAAAAAGTTTTCTATTTGCTTTGTTTTCTTTGATTATGAATTCTCCAGTTTTTCCTTTATAGGAACCATTAAACATCGATGCTTTTAATTTTGTATCTTTTCTTTGAAACCATGTTGAGGCAATCAAAGGTATCATATCAAAAGTTAATGATTCGAGATGGTAAATATCTCTTTTAAAATTCTTTCTATATTTTGAATTAAGTTCATTGTAACCTGAATAGTCAATTGAAGGAAAAATTATATTTTCTAAAGAAGGCTCTTTTAAATACTTTTTGTTAAACCATAAATTTAACGTTATAAACTGAACATCTTGGTAATTTGCGTCATAAAAATCAAAATATGACAAAGCTGCGATAAGCTCTTCATCAAAAGAAGAAATTAGTACTTTTTTAAACTTTACCTTTTCGGATGTATCGTGCTTTTGCATATCTTCAATAATTTTTTTATCAGACGGGTTTTCAATCTTTTCAGCTAACTGCTCATTGTAAGCTGTTTCCAGTTTTTTTATTTTTGCTAAATGTCTTTTATTCCTTGGTATAAAATTTGTTATCTTTGTTATTTGGGTGTCCATATCTTTAAAATCTTTATAAAAAATTGAACTTGTATTTTTCGATTTAAATTTTTTAGTTTTCTGCAAAACTTTTTTTGTGAATGGCGTATTGTCACCAAAAAAAATAAACTGATCGTTACCATTAAAGTACCTTGCCAAGGCATTCATTTGAGAGTCTAAATTAACTCCAAAATTGATTACATTTGAGAAAGTATTATTTTCTTGGTTACTATAAGAAATAAATAATTGGTCTTTAAATCCATCAACATTTTTAATTTCATTTAAAGTTTTAAAAAAGACTGGGCCAATGAAAACATCAACTTTTTTATTTAACCCTTCTTTAAAAGCATTAATAGCTCCGTCGCTTGAACTTTGAGTATCTAGAGGTATTATTTTAATATTTAAATTTTTAAGTTCAAAAATAGTGATTAGAATACTTTGATAAATATTCTTTCCAATAGTTTCATGCTCTCCACTTAAAGGAAGGATTGCGCCTATTTTTAATTCTGATTTGGCAAAAACATTATTATTTATTGATAAAAATATTATAGAGAGAATAATTAATCTTAAATATTTTTTCATTTTTTTTACGAACAGTTATACATAATTATAATATTTGTTAAATTTATGACCTCTAAATATAATGATATTAAAACAGGATTATATATTGTTTCCACACCAATAGGAAATCTTGAAGATGTTTCTAAAAGATTAATCAATATTTTATCAAATTCTGAATATATTTTATGTGAAGATACCAGAATAACATCTAAATTATTAAATCATTTAAATATTAAAAAAAAATTAATCTCATTTCATATATTTAATGAGGATAAAAAAATTGATCAAATTATTAATCACCTAAAAGAAAATAAAATATTATCTCTAGTTTCAGATGCAGGAACACCAACATTAAGTGATCCTGGTAGATATCTAGTCTCTAAGTGTTATGAGCATAGTATTAAAGTCATTCCTATTCCAGGGCCTTCAGCGATAACTTGTGCGATTTCAGCTTCAGGGTTTGGAGATCAATTTCATTTTTGTGGTTTTTTACCCAAAAAACAAAAAGAAATTGAGGAGCGACTTAATAGTTTAAGATTAATTAAAGGGAGTTTAATATTTTTTTTCCCAGCAAGAGATTTGGAAAAGAATTCGCAATATTTTTTAAAAGTATTTCCAAATTCAATATTTTTTATAGCAAGAGAAATGACAAAAATTCATGAGACTTATATTCGAGACAAAATGCAAAATATAAGAAAATACTATGATAGTAATAAAAAAGGGGAAATGACATTTATTATTGATAATTCTTTTCAATATAAAGATGAAATAAATCTTGATGCTGAAATTCAATTATTGATAGGAAAAATGAGCTCTAAAGATATTGCTGAATATTTATCAAAAAAACTAGAAATTAATAAAAAATCAATTTATCAGAGGGTTATTGAATTTAATGAATAAGTATTTTTTTCTTTTTCTACTTTTTTTAATTCTGAATGCTTGCGTTCCTGTTGTGGGGGTTTCTACAGTAGGTATATTCAAAACGGGAGTTGAAGTTGCTGATGATCCTAGATCTCTTGGTAGGATTGTTGATGACTCTGTGGTGGAAAAAAAATTCTTATATAAAATTTCAAAAATTAATCAAAAATATTTAATTAAAATTGATGCCAAATCTATTGATGGACGTGTTTTGTTAAAAGGAAATGTTGATACGATAGATGAAAAAATCAAAATGACTAAAGTTGCTTGGGAAACAGATGGAGTAAGATCAGTAGAAAACCTAATCAAAGTTGATGACCAATCTTCTTTTACGGATAAAGCAAAAGATTTATTAATTACATCGCAATTTAAAGTAGCCTTAATTTCTCATGAAAATATTAAATCAAATAACTTTAGTTTCACCACAATAAATAAAAATTTGTATATTTTTGGAATAGCAAGAGATGAGAATGAGAGAAAAACGGTGATTAATGAAGCAAAGGCAGTGCAAGGCGTTAAAGAAGTGATACCGAGTATTTTTTTAACAAAAGATCTTTCAAATAATCAGAGAGTAACAGATTAATATTTTATTACTTCGGAAGAATAAGCTGCAATAGAAGCTAGATTTAATATTTCAGAGCTTGAAGATCTTAATGGTGCAACCTCAATTGGTTGCGCCAATCCAATTAATAAAGGTCCAATAACTTTTCCACCACCTAGTTCTTTAAGCATTTTTGTAGATACTGCAGCAGCATGTATAGAAGGCATAACCAAAACATTTGCATTACCAACTATTTTTGAAAAAGGGTATGTAGATTGGAATTTTGTATTAAGAGCAACATCTGGCTGCATTTCTCCATCAAATAAAAAATTCACTTTTCTTTTCTCTAACATTTCTACAGCTTGCCTAACTCTTTTCGTTCTTTCTGTTTCAGGTTGACCAAATGTTGAGTGAGATAATAAAGCAACTTTTGGATCAAATCCTAACATTTCAGCAACTCTTGCGCTGGAAATAGAAATTTCAACTAATTCTTCAGATGTAGGAAATTCATTGACATTTGTATCAGCAATTAAAATAGTTTTTCCTTTAGTTACATATAAACATAAACCAAAAAGTATTTCATTTTCTCTAGCCCCAACTGATTGAGCTAGTTTATCAACTGTTGCAGAAAAATGTCTAGTATTACCAGCAACCATTCCATCAGCATCTCCACATGCAACCATACAAGAACCCCATGTCACTCTGTCAGACTTAACCATTTTATCGCATTCTTTTTCTAAAGTTCCTTTTCTCTGTAATTTTTTATAAAGATAATTTTTATATCTTTCAGATTTTTCTTTATCCGTAGAATTTGTTACCTCGATATTAAAATTATCATCTAAACCAATTCTTTTTAGCGACTCTTTTAATTTTTCTTTATTTGCAATTAATATTGGCTCACCTAATCCATAGTTTTTAAATGCAATTGCAGCTTTTAAGCTTTCTTCATCTTCTCCCTCAGCAAAAACAATTCTTTTTTTTGCTTTTTTAATTTTTGAATTAATTCCTTGCATAATACCTACAGATGGATCAAGTCTTGCTTCAAGTTCATTAATGTACGTATCAAAATCTTTAATCGGTTTTTGTGCAACACCACTATCCATAGCAGCTTTTGCTACCGCAGTTGGTATTGTAGTAATTAATCTAGGATCAAAAGTTGAAGGAATGATATAATTTTTACCATAGTGAGGTCTATCTCCTCCATAGGCCGCAACAACTTCATCAGGAACATCTTCTCTTGCTAGTTTTGCTATTGCTTGAGCTGCTGCTACTTTCATTTCTTCATTGATTGTTTTTGCTTGTACATCTAACGCACCTCTGAAAATATATGGAAATCCAATTAAATTATTAACTTGATTTGGATAATCTGATCTACCAGTTGCAATAATTGCATCATCTCTCACTTCTAAAACTTTTTCAGGTCTAATTTCTGGTTCAGGGTTTGCGCATGCAAATATTATTGGATTTTTTGCCATTGATTTAATCATCTCTTGAGTTATTGCACCTGCAGCTGACAAACCTAAAACAACATCAGCTCCTGTCATAGCTTCTTCTAATGTTCTATCTTTAGTATCGATCGCGTGTTTTGATTTCCATTGATCAACACCATCTCTTCCACGATAAATAACGCCTTTTCTATCACACATAGTCACATTTTCATGAGGAACTCCTGAATTTTTAAAAAGTTCAGTACAAGCTATTGCTGATGCACCAGCGCCATTAACTACAATTTTTACATCTTTAATTGATTTTCCAGAAATATCTAAAGCATTAATTAATCCAGCAGTTGTGATGATTGCTGTTCCATGTTGGTCATCATGAAAAATTGGAATGTCTACTAATTCTTTTAGTTTTTGTTCAATGATAAAACAATCTGGAGCTCCAATATCTTCAAGGTTAATTCCTCCAAAAGAGCATGCAATATTTCTTACTGTTTTTATAATATCTTCTGCATCACTTGAATCTACTTCAATGTCTATAGAGTCTATGTCTGCAAATCTTTTAAATAAAACTGATTTTCCTTCCATAACTGGTTTAGATGCAAGAGCACCAAGATTACCCAAGCCTAAAATTGCTGAACCATTACTAATTACGGCGACTAAATTTCCTTTACTGGTATAATCATAAGCTGTTTGTGGATTTTTAGATATTTCTAGAACTGGAACCGCAACACCTGGCGAATATGCTAATGACAAATCTCTTTGAGTAGAGAGTTGTTTTGAAGAGATAATTTCTATTTTTCCTGGTTTACCTTGGATATGAAAATCTAAAGCTTCTTTATCAGTATATTTTTCAATAGTTTCTTTTTTTTTTGTCATGCAAACTTTTGTCTTAATGTTGTGGTGGAAGAGTAATAATGTAGAAGATATGAGGTGTAAACATATTATATGAATATTCTTAAAGCAGTAAGTTCATTTGGATCTTTGACACTTCTAAGTAGGATTTTAGGATATTTTAGAGACATTTTAATAGCAATTTTTGTTGGAACTACTGCAATGGCGGATGCTTTTTTTGTAGCTTTTAGGTTACCAAATACGTTTCGGAGATTATTTGCCGAGGGAACTTTCAATGCTGCCTTTATACCAATTTATACAAAACTAAAGCTTAAGAAAGATTCAAAAAATTTTACAAATTTAGTCTTTAATTTTTTATTTATTATATTGCTAGTTTTGACTTTTATTGTTGAAATTTTTATGGGTGGTTTTATTTTTTTAATTTCACCTGGCTTTATTAGCAATCCTGATAAATTTAATTTAGCCGTAGATTTAAGTCGAATTACTTTTCCATTTCTATTTTTTGTTTCACTATCATCTTTTTTTTCAGCAATACTTAACTCTCATGGAAAATTTGCAGTTGCTGCTGGTGCACCAATTGTTTTGAATATATTTTTAATACTGTCTGTATTTTATGCTAAAACCTTTGATCAATCTTTTGTGAAATCAATGGCTGTTGCGGTTTTTTTTGCAGGGTTAGTTCAATTGTTAATATTGATCATTTATTGTAAAAAATTTTTTAAACCTAAGTTAAATTTGATCATCAAGCCTTCTCCAAAAGTAAAAATTTTTTTTAAAAAGTTATTACCAAGTATTTTTTCTTCAGGTGTAATGCAAATTAATATTTTGATTGGAACAATTATTGCATCATTTCAAGCTAGTGCAGTTTCTTATTTATATTATGCTGATCGAATATATCAGTTACCACTAGCTATTTCAGGGATTGCAATTGGAACAATAGTTTTGCCTGTTTTAAGTAAAACAATTATTAATGAGTCACAAAAAAAAGTTTTTTTTATACAGAATAGATCAATTGAATTATCAGTATTTTTATCTGCACCAGCCGCTATTGGAATAATAGTGGGTGCAGAACAAATAATTTCATGTTTATTTGGTTATGGTTCTTTTAATGAAGTAAGTATTCGAAATACGGCAAATGCATTAATTATATTTGGATTTGGTTTACCGGCATTTTCTCTTCTTAAATTGTATTCTAATTTTTATTTTGCAAGAAGCGATACAATTTTTCCATTTAAAGTTTCAGTTTTTACCGTCATTTGCAATATTCTAATAAGTATTATTTTTTTTAAACAATTTGGTTTTTTATCTATTGCAGCGGGAACTACTGTTTCGTGTTGGTTAGCTGTTTTTATTTATAAGATTAATTTAAAAAAGGATAATTTTCATTCTTCTGATAAAATTTTTATTGAAAGATTTTCAAAAATAATAGTTTGTTCATTAATAATGGGGTCAATTTTATATTTTCAATTTTTTTATTTTAGAGGTTATTTTGTAACTAATGAAATTAGTAAAGTTTTTTATCTATTTTTTATTGTTGCAGATTCAATTATTGTATATTTACTGACTTCAGTATTGTTTAAAGCTTTCAGTATCAAGGATTTTAAGTTAAAAAATTATAAATGACTTTAAAAAGAGTTTTATCTGGAATACAGCCTACAGGAAACTTACATCTTGGAAATTATCTTGGAGCAATTAAAAATTTTGTTGAAATGCAAGATGAGTATGAATGTTTTTACATGTTAGCAGATTTGCATGCAATTACCGTTAAGATTGAACCTAAAGATTTAAAAGAAAATATTTTAAGTACAGCTGCAACCTTTTTGGCTTCAGGATTAGATTATAAAAAGAATATAATTTTTGCACAGTCTCAAGTAAGAGCACATTCTGAATTATCTTGGATACTTAATTGTATAGCTAGAGTCGGCTGGTTGAATCGTATGACACAGTTTAAAGAAAAAGCTGGATCAAATAAAGAAAAAGCAAGCGTTGGACTTTATACTTATCCGGTTTTAATGGCGGCTGATATTTTATCTTACCAAGCTACGCACGTCCCAGTTGGAGATGATCAAAAACAACATTTAGAATTGTGTAGAGATATAGCAACTAAATTTAATAATGATTATAAAAATAATTTTTTTAAAATTCCAGAGCCTATTATTCCAAAGACCGTTTCGAGAATTATGAGTTTAAGGGATGGAAGAAAAAAAATGAGCAAATCAGAAGAT
Organism: Candidatus Pelagibacteraceae bacterium; assembly: GCA_038133865.1. GTDB lineage: Bacteria > Pseudomonadota > Alphaproteobacteria > Pelagibacterales > Pelagibacteraceae > HIMB114. The sequence goes on along the minus strand of JAYPUB010000004.1, from coordinate 13,934 downwards.
TCTGATTTATCTAGAATTAATTTAACAGATACAAAAGATCAAATTATTCAAAAAATTAAAAAAGCTAAAACTGATAGTGAACCAATTAATGAAAAAATTTTTAATAATCAGTCAATTAGATTTGAGGCTCAAAATTTAATTAAAATTTATGCTAGTTTAAACTCTGTTTCTGTAGAAAGTATTTTGAATCAATTTGAAGGAAAAAGTTTTGCAGACTTTAAAAAAGAATTATCCGAAGTTTTAATAGATAAGATTAGCCCAATTTCTGATAAAATTAAATATTATAAGAAAGACGAAGGTCAACTTTTAGAAATTTTGAGTAATGGTAACAAAAAGGCATCTGAAATTGCAGACAAGACAGTATTAGATGTTAAAATGATTTTAGGTTTAAATTAATGAAAAAAAAATTTTTAGTAGTTATAGATGATAGCAATGAATTGAAAAATGCAATTCATTTTGCAGCAAAAAGAGCCAAAAATACAAATGGAAGTTTATCCATGTTGTATGTTGTTGATCATGCGTTAAATGCTCAGTGGTCGAAAGTTGAACATTTAATAGAGCAAGAAGAGACAAGCGAAGCAAAAAAAATTTGCAGATCTTGGGCTCAAAAAATTAAGAAGAATTTTTCCATCGAAAGTGAAATTATTTTAAAATTAGGCAGTAGAACAGATGAAATCATAAAACTTTTAAAAGAAGATAAAGATATAAGATTTTTAGTTTTAGCCACATCTGCAGAAGGAGAAAACCCAGGCCCTATTATTAAATCACTTTTATCAAGCAAAATGAGAGACTTATCCATACCTATAGTTTTGGTTCCTGGCTCTATGGAAGAAAAAGATATAGATTCAATAGTATAGCTATTGAAAAAAAAGCTTAAAAATAATAATTAAGCGCCTATGATTAATGTTATAGATACACCAAATCCAGATACTAAAAAATTTGTTTTTGAAAATACAATAGTAGAGAACGGCTCCAAAGAGTTTAAAAAAAACGAAACTATTGAAATCACATTTGTGAAAGAATTATTTGATATTGGAAATTTAGATTTAGTTTATCTTGATAAAAATTTTATATCTATAAGAAAGTCCAAAGATATTTCTTGGGATGATATTACTAAAAAAATTTTAGAATTCTTGAGTATAAAAATAAATTCAAATTTTTCACCTTTAAATTTTAAAGAAGAAAATCAATTCACTGACGATGTATCTAAAAGAATTGAAGAGGTTCTTAACGAAAAGATTAGACCTGCAGTTGCGATGGATGGTGGAGATATAAGATTAAGATCTTACAAAGATGGTATTGCAGAAGTAATGTTAAAAGGCGCTTGCGCTGGATGTCCAAGCTCAACGGTAACTTTAAAGCATGGTGTAGAGAGAATGATAAAACATTATGTCCCTGAAGTAATTTCAGTAGAAGCATTTAATATAGATGAATAAAAAACAATATAATTATTTAGATCACTTAATACTCACTGCCAAAAAATATGAAGTAGAAGAGTATTTGTATTATGAAGAAAAAGGTCGAAAGTTAACAGCAAAACAAATTGAATTAATTCTTCTAAGAAATGGAATAAGTATTCCACATGACGAAACACCTACACTTTCAAAAGAGGAAATTCGAAAAGATTCTTACGCAAGTTTGATGCAAGCTGGACTTTTAGTAGGTACCATCTTTGCTTTTGTATTATTGCCAGGTACAATTAAAAAAAATACTGCCTTAGTAAAATCGACTTATAGTCAAAAAGAAATGGCATCAATAGAAATTGAAAAACCTGAAGATAATATTAAAGACCGTTTTTTTGAAGAGAGAGATACAAGGGGATTTAATACTCCTCATGCTAGAAGTGTGTTGGCTTTATTTAATGAGTTAGAATATGACTTAAAAGATATTCGACAAGGTCAACCAGTAAAGCCAGTTTTTTTCACCCAGTTACCTAGAGGAATAAATGAATTAGAAAATATACAGAATAGAAAAAAAATTTTTATACAAATTGTTTTGCCTTTAGTTTTATCTGAAAACGAAGAAATTCTCGCTGAAAGAAAAAGAATTATATTCTTGTCAAAATCTAGAAAAATTTCATCAGCAGAACAAAAATGGTTAGATGCAAAATTTAAATATTACAAAGTTGAAAATAAGAATTTTGATCTACTTTTAGAAAGAGCTGATATTATTCCTCCTTCTTTAGCTATAGCTCAAGCCGCTTACGAAAGCGGATGGGGAACTTCTAGATTTGCCCTTGAGGGAAACTCATTGTTTGGCCAAAGAACCTGGACAGCTAATTCAGGATTGGTTCCACTCGATAGAGATGTAGATCAGACATTTAAAGTAACTAAATTTGATATTATCAGAGCCTCTGTAAAAGCTTACAAAAAGAATTTGAACACTCATAAATCTTACGAAGGTTTAAGAAAAGAAAGATTTAACATGAGAGAAAACAAAGTTGAAATTTCAGGTTTAGAATTATCTAAGCATTTAGATAAATATTCTGAAATTAAAGATAAGTATGTTTTTTATTTACAAAAAATTATTGAACAAAATTCATTAACTGATTTTGATAAATCTATTCTTTTACCAACAAAAAAATTAAATTTAGCATAAGCTAAATGTTTTTTAAAAAAGCAATTATTATAGATTTTACTTTGAATGATTATTTTTTTTTTATTTTAGATAAAAACAAAGTGATAAGTAAAAAAATTAAAAATTTAAAAAAAACTGAAAATATACCATCTGTATTTTATGATTTTATTAATACTAAAAAAATCAAATTGGATAAATCTTTTGTTATTTTTGTTAATATTGGTCCTGGAAATACAATAGCAATCAGAAATGCCATCGTATTTTGCAAGATGCTATCTTTTGTATTTAAATGTACTTTGCTAAGTTATTCAAATTTTAATTTATTATCTATAAAAAAATATAAAAAAACTAAAGCATTAATAAATTTAAAAAATAAAAATATTTTATTAGATTTATATAAAAAAAAAGTAAAAAGAATTGAAAATAAAAATATACAAAAATTGAAAAAATTTAGAATTGACGTTCGTTATAAAAATAATGATTTAAAAAACCTTGTATTGTTTAATAAATTTTCAAAAAAACTTGTTCCAATTTCATATTCAGCTATATAGCTTTAACTATGAGTAAAACATCGCCATTTGCAATTAGTTTAGAAAAGATTTGTCAGGATCGTGGCCTTAGATTAACTGATCAGCGAAAAGTTATCGTAAGACTATTGGAAGAAACCATTTCTGATACAAAATTTCATCCTGATGTTGATGAAATATTTAATCGTGCAATAAAAATTGATAAAAAAATTAGTGTTGCTACAGTTTATAGAACAGTAAAACTTCTTGAAGAACATGGTATAATTGAAAAACATGATTTTAAAGCAGGTAAAGCTAGGTATGAAGTTTCTACAGAAAATCACCACGATCATTTAATCGATGTCAACTCTGGCGAAATAATAGAATTTGTAGATGATGAAATTGAAAAATTAAAAAAGAAAATTGCAAATCGATTAGGTTATGAGCTAATAGACCATCGTCTTGAGCTGTACTGTAAAAAAAAATGAATTCTAAAAAATTTTATATCAAAACATTTGGTTGTCAGATGAATGAATATGATTCAAATAAAATTTCAGATTTAATGAATACTATCGCTTTTCAGAGAATAGATGATATTGCAGAAGCAGATTGTTTTATCTTTAACACTTGTCATATAAGGGAAAAAGCAACACAAAAAGTTTATTCGGATATTGGTAAAATAAAAAAAATTTATAAAAATAAAAAAAAACCAATTTTTGTTTTAGCCGGTTGTGTAGCGCAAGCAGAGTCGTCTATTGTATTTGAAAAAAGTGATTATGTTGATATTGTTGTTGGTCCACAAGCATATCATAAATTGCCATCTTTAATAAATAACTTTATACAAAGAAAACAAAAGTCAGTAGACACAAATTTAAACGTTGATGAAAAATTTAATGTTCTTAATAATTTAAAAAATGAATATTCAAAAGTCTCAAGTTTTGTAACAATTCAAGAGGGCTGTGATAAATTTTGTAAGTTTTGTGTTGTTCCTTATACAAGGGGCCCAGAGTTTTCTAGAGATTACAGCAAAGTAATTGATGAAATTATTAGCTTAGCAGATTCAGGGACTAAAGAAATTATTCTTCTTGGTCAAAATGTAAGTTCATATAATAACAGAGATGTTTCACTTGCAAAATTAATAAAAAAAATTGCAAAAATTGATGCCATAGAGCGAATCAGATTTACTACATCACATCCTAATGATTTTGATGAAGAACTTATTGCTTTATTTGGAGAAGAACCTAAGTTAATGCCACAGCTTCATCTTCCCGTACAATCAGGTTCAGATAAGATATTAAAATTAATGAACAGAAATCATACTAGATCTGATTATTTAAGACTTATTGAAAGATTTAGAAAATACAAACCTGATATCCAATTTTCTAGTGATTTTATTGTAGGATATCCTGGCGAAACTGATAAGGATCATATGGACTCAATTTCTTTAATCGAAGAAGTTAAATTTTCTTTGTCATACTCTTTTATTTACAGCCAAAGACCCGGAACACCCGCAACAAACTACAATGAAATTCCATATGAAATATCACAAAAAAGGCTTGAAGAGTTGCAAGGGATTTTGTTTAAACAACAAATTGATTTTAATCAGTCTATGATAAATAATGAGAATATTGTATTATTTGAAAATAAAACACAAGATGAGGAACAGTTTTTTGGTAGAAATCAATATATGGTTCCAGTGTTTATTAAAAATAACACAATAAAAGCTGGTGAAATAAAGAAAATTTTTATAGAAAACGCAAATAGAAACAATTTATTTGGTAAAATAGCGTAATATATTTGACAACAAATCTTTTTCAAATCATAGAAAACGATAATTCATCCACTAGCTTGTACGTAAATGACAATAGCGCACTAAGTCGAATTGTAGGTGTGCAAGATGCGTTTTTGAAAATACTAGAGAAACTTTCTGGAACTACTATTAATTTAAGAGGAAACTTAATAACAATTAAAGGAGAAAGTTTAAAAAGCAAGTTGGTAATAAATACAATTAATAAAATGTTACATAAGTCTTTAAGTAAAGAAATAGAAGAAGAGGATATTAAATCTTTGTACAATTTTGAGTCTATAAAGAATAAAAATTCAATAGATAATACAGATAATGATGTTGTAATCAAAACTCCTAAAAAAAATATTTTAGCTAGAACAGAAAAGCAAAAAAAATACATTAATTGCTTAGCAAAAAATAATATCATTTTTTCTTTAGGGCCAGCAGGTACTGGAAAAACTTTTTTAGCAGTTGCTATTGCAGTAAACAAGTTGATGAGTGGTGAAGTTAATAAAATTATTTTATCAAGGCCGGCGGTTGAAGCTGGAGAAAATCTAGGGTTTTTACCCGGTGATTTAAAAGATAAAATTGATCCATATTTAATTCCACTTTATGACTCTCTTTATGAACTTATAGGCTATGAAAAAATGCAGAAAAAAATAGATGATGGTACTATTGAAATTGCTCCTCTGGCTTTTATGAGAGGACGAACCTTAAAAGATTCTTATGTTATTTTAGATGAAGCTCAAAATGCTACAGATACTCAAATAAAAATGTTTTTAACCAGGTTAGGCAAAAATACTACAATGGTAGTCAATGGAGATCCAAGTCAGATTGACTTGCCTGGCTCAAAATCTTCAGGTTTATTAAAATCTATAAACATTTTAGATAATCTTGAAGAGATTAAAATAGTAAGGTTTGACAGTTCTGATGTACAAAGGCATCCTCTTGTATCTAAAATTATTGATGCTTATAAAAAAAATCAATAATGATTAAAATGAATATTTGTTTTGATGCACAGATATGGAATAGAAAATTACCTAATATTCAACATAAAATAAGAAAGATTTTAAAAAAAAGTATAAACAGTGAGAAAAAATTAATTAATAAAAATACCGAAATAACTATTTTGTTAACTAACTCAAAAAAAATGTCTACACTTAATTATAAGTTTCGAGGAAAAAGAAAAGATACGGATATTTTATCTTTTCCATCTGAAAAATCTTCTTTTTATAATAAAAGTATTAAACTAAAAAAAATTTATTTAGGGGATTTGGTATTGTCATATAATTATATTAAAAAGCAAAAAATTCAATTTGAAGACTATTTAAAAAAAATTTTAGTGCATGGTTACTTACATCTTATCGGATATGATCATAATAATAATAAAAATTTTATTAAAATGGAAAAGGCACAAAATAAAATATTAAAGTTAATATGAGTAAAAAAGAAAATATAAATATAATTTCCAGGCTAATTAAAAAAGTAAATTTTTTAAATAATAATCAAAGTTTACGAGAGAGCATTAGAGATGTAATAGATGAAAAATCAAATAATGAGAAACAAAGCATTGATTTAAGTTCCAAGGAAAAATCGATTTTAACTAATATCTTAAGTATTAATAAGCTTAAAGTAAATGATGTAATGATACCAAGAGCATCAATAGTTGCCATTCCTCTAGATTGTTCATTTAAAAATATTATAAGTACAATTAAGCAAGAGTCCCATTCAAGAATGCCTGTTTACAGAAAAGACCTAGATGACATATTGGGCATGGTACATATTAAAGATATCATTGGATTTTCAGATGATGAAAATACGGAATTTAATTTAAAAAAAATTATTAAAAATGTTTTGTTTATACCTCCCACAATGCCTGTAATGAACCTTTTGCTAAAAATGCAAGCTACAAAATTACATATGGCATTAGTTATAGATGAGCATGGAGGGACCGATGGATTAATAACTATTGAAGATGTAATTGAAGAAATTGTTGGAGAAATTGAGGATGAGCATGATAAAAATGATGACTTTAATATAAAAAAAATTAATCAAAATACATTTGAAGTAAAAGCAGATATGACCTTGGAGGATTTTAAGCATGAAACAAATATGGATATCTCCCATGAAAATGTTGACACTCTTGGTGGCTATATTTTTACAAAAGTAAATAGAGTTCCATTCGCAGGTGAAGTTATTAACGTTGATAACCAGTATCAATTTGAAATAATGGAGGCTGATCCAAGAAAAATTAAAAAAATTAAGGTCGTTAAAATTTAAATTTACAATTTATTACGTTTGACAAGTTTCAAAATTATTTGTAGTTCCAGTTAATTCTAAAAAATGAAAAATTATATTTTTACATCAGAGTCTGTTTCTGAAGGTCATCCAGATAAAGTATGTGATAAAGTTTCAGATACGATTGTTGATTTATATCTATCGAAATTTAATGAAAGTCGTGTGGCTTGTGAAACTTTAACGACAACAAATAAAGTTATTTTATCTGGTGAGATTAGAGGCCCAGAAATCAGTAATGAGGAAATAGAAAAGGAAGTAAGAAATACAATTAAAGATATTGGCTATGAGCAAGAAGGTTTTCATTATGAAAAATTAGATTTTTTTAATTATTTACATTCTCAATCTTCAGATATTGCACAAGGCGTCGACTCAGCCGGAAATGAAAAAGATGAAGGTGCTGGAGATCAAGGAATAATGTTTGGTTACGCGTGTAATGAAACAAAAGAATTAATGCCAGCACCAATTTTATATTCACACAAAATTTTAGAAGAACTGGCAATTGCGAGAAAATCTGGAAAAGAAAAAGGATTAGGCCCAGATTCAAAAAGCCAAATATCTGTTATATATAAAAATGGAAAACCAACAGGTGTTTCGTCAGTAGTAATTTCATCACAGCATGATGAAAAATTAAATCAAAATGATGTTAAAGAAATAGTAAGACCTTACATAAAAAAAGTTCTTCCAGAAGGATGGGAATGTCCTGAAGATCAATTCTATGTAAATCCAACTGGACGTTTTGTAATTGGTGGACCAGATGGAGATACAGGATTGACTGGGAGGAAAATTATAGTTGATACATATGGGGGTGCAGCTTTGCATGGCGGTGGAGCTTTTTCTGGAAAAGATCCAACTAAAGTTGATAGATCGGCTGCTTATATTTCAAGGTATCTTGCTAAAAATATTGTTGCTGCTGGCGTGAGTGATAAATGCGTTATTCAGTTGTCTTATGCAATAGGCGTTTCACAACCCTTGTCTATCTATATTGATTTATTTAATGGTGACCAGAAATTAGCAGAAAAAGTTGAAGGTATTATTAGAAAAGAAGTTAATTTAAGTCCTAGAGGTATAAGAGAAATGTTAAAATTAAATAATCCAATTTACAAACCAACATCTGCTTACGGGCATTTTGGTAGAGAGCCAGGTTCTGACGGTACTTTTACTTGGGAAAAAACAGATCTAAAAGATTTATTTGGAAAAGTTTAATGAATAAAAAAAGGTTATTTTACGGTCGTTTACAATCAAGAAATCTTTCAGTTAATAAAAAAAAAAATTAAAAAAATTTATTCAAATTCGTAAAATTAAAAGTAACTTTTTTAAAAAAGATAAAAAAATTATTATAGAAATTGGCTCAGGCAATGGAGAGAATTTATTCTTTTTATCAAAAAAGTATCCTAAAAGCAAAATTATAGGTATTGAACCTTTTAAAAATGGCTTAGCAAATACTGCAAATTATTGTTTAGAAAATAAAAATAAAAATATTTTCTTATTTCCTTTTGTTTTTCAAAAATTTATTAAAAAATATAAAGATTATTGTTTTAAGTATTGTTATATTTTTTTCCCTGACCCTTGGCCAAAGAAAAGACATCATAAAAGAAGACTTATTAATTATGAACTTTTAAAAGAACTTATTTCTCATTGCCAATCAAAAGGCTCAATTTTTTTTGGATCAGACAATATTGACTATTATAAAAATGTCAAAGATCACGCAAATTTATTAAAAAAACAGTTTAAAGTGTCTTTAAAATTCTTCAAAAAAACACCCACAATTGTCACAAAATATCATTCTAGAGCCCTAAAACTAAAGAATAATATTAATTTTTTAAAGATTGATAAAACTTAGATTATCGTTTATTTACTAAGCAAATTGTTAAAGTTAAGAATGGGCTTAGGCCCATTTTTTTTTACAAAATTAAAAAAATGCTAAATAATAGAATAGATAGTACAGAATTAATAAGAATTGCTGATGCAGTAGCTGCTGAAAAATCAATAGATAAAGATTTAGTTCTTACTTCAATGGAAACAGCAATAGAAAAAGCAGCTAGAACTCGATACGGAGCTGAAAATGATATTTATGTGACTATTGATCGAGAAACTGGTGTCATTGAATTAGGAAGAAAGTTAAAAGTAGTCGAAAAAGTTTTAGAAAGTCATTCACAGATTAGTATAGAAGATGCAAAACAAAAGAATTCTGAAATTAAATTAGGCGATGAAATTAAAGAGGAGTTACCTCCAGTAGACTTCGGAAGAATAGCTGCTCAGACTGCTAAACAGGTAATATCAGTTCAAATACGAGATGCTGAGAGAGATAGGCAATTTAATGAATTTAAAGATAAAGTTGGTGAGATTTTAAGTGGAATTGTTAAGAGATCGGAGTTTGGAAATATAATTGTAGATCTGCAAAAATCTGAAGCCATTATTAGAAGAGAAGAATTAATACCAAGAGAAAATTTAAAAAATGGTGATAGAGTAAAAGCTTATTGTTATGATGTCAGAAGAGAAAATAAAGGACCTCAAATATTTTTATCCAGAGCACACCCTCAATTCTTAGCAAAATTATTTTATCAAGAAGTTCCCGAAATTTATGAAGGAACAATATCAATTAAGTCAGTTGCCAGAGATCCCGGGAGCCGTGCAAAAATTTGTGTTCAATCTAAAGATAGTTCAATTGATCCAGTGGGTGCTTGTGTTGGTATGCGCGGAAGTAGAGTTCAAACAATTGTTAATGAGTTACAAGGTGAGAAAATTGATATAATAAATTGGACTGAAGATGTAGGTTCATTAGTAGTAAGCGCACTTTCTCCAGCTGAAGTAATGAAAGTTGTCTTAGATCAAGAAAATAGAAAAGCCGAAGTGGTTATTGACGAGAATAATTTAAGTAAAGCAATAGGTCGAAGAGGTCAAAATGTAAGACTTGCTTCTAAATTATTAGATTATGAAATTGATATTTTAACTGACAAAGAAGAGTCTGAAAAAAGACAAAGTGAATTTAAGGAAAATTCTTCAAAATTAATAAAGGCGTTAGAAATAGATACAACTATGGCTCAACTTTTAGTCTCTGAGGGATTTAATACTATTAAAGAAATACATAATGCAAATATTGATGATTTTTTAAAAATAGATGGATTTGATGAAGAGACTGCTAAAGAACTTCAGGACAGAGCTAAAGAGTTTCTTGAAGAAGAGGAAAAAGAAATAGCTAGCAAAGTGCAAGAACTTGGTATTGAAGAAGATTTAGCAAATCATAAAGGCTTAACTTTAGGAATGCTTTTAACTTTAGGTGAAGAGAATATTAAAACTTTAAAAGATTTTGCGGAGTTATCTACAGATGAAATTATTGGTGGATATGACGAGATAAAAGGAAAAAGAGAAAAATTTGATGGAATATTAGAAGAGTTTGGTATTCCAAGGAAAGATGCTGAGGATTTGATAATGAGAGCACGAAAAAAAATATTTAATATTTAACAATGAGTTTCGAGGGTAAAAATGAGCAAAGAAAAGAAAAAAAAACTGACCTTAAAAAATTTCAAGGGTACACCTCGAAAATTTAATGATAATGAACTTAAAAATCGAGGAAAAGTTTTAGTCGAAAAGAAAAATCCAAGTTTTAAAAATAAGCCTACTAAGCAAAATTTTGAAAAGAAGAATTTTCAAAAGCCTTTTGCCCCTAAAATAATCCCCCCAAGTGATGAAAAACAAAAAAATGCAAAAGAATGGGCAAAAAAGAAAATACAAGAAGAATTATATAAAAGTAAAAAAAAACCAGAAAAAAAATCAGAAAGTAAGAGAAGAGACTATAAACTTACGCTTGGCAGAGCATTATCTGATGAATCTGAAAATGAGCGCCAACGAAGTTATGCATCAGTTAAAAGAGCAAGAGAAAAACAAGTTAAAAAAATAGAAGATCAAGACGAGGCGCAAAAAATTATTCGTGAAGTAAATATTCCTTCAGTAATAACTATTCAAGAATTAGCCAACCGTATGGCAGAAAAATCTAGTGCAATAATAAAATATTTATTAGAAAAAAATGTTAAGGTAACTGTTAATCACAGTATTGATGCTGATACAGCTGAATTTATCGTTGGAGAATTTGGACATAATGCTATCAGGGGAGATGTCACAGAAGATCAAATTAAAAAAATTGTTGATTTAGAGAAAAAAGATAAAGGAAGTGACCCTAGACCTCCAGTTGTTACTGTGATGGGACATGTAGACCATGGTAAAACATCACTTTTGGATGCTTTAAGACAAGCAGATGTGGTTTCCACTGAGCATGGTGGAATTACGCAGCATATTGGAGCTTATCAAGTAAAAGTTAATGATAAAGAGTTGATCACATTTATAGACACACCTGGCCACGCAGCTTTTACAGAAATGAGAGCAAGAGGATCAAAGATTACAGATATAGTTATCTTAGTTGTTGCTGCAAATGACGGAATAAAACCACAAACTATTGAAGCTATACAACATTCGAAAGCAGCAGGAGTTCCAATAATTGTTGCTGTAAATAAATGTGACTTACCTGGCGTTGACCCGAGTAAAGTCAAAAATCAACTTTTAGAGCACGAGTTGATTGTTGAAGAAATGGGTGGAGATATTTTGTGTACTGAAATTTCTGCTATAAAAAAAACAAATTTGGATAAATTGAAAGAAAATATCCTACTACAATCAGAACTTTTAAATTTAAAAACTAAAAAAAATACTCTTGCTAAAGGTGTCGTAATTGAATCAAGACTTGATAAAGGAAAAGGACCTGTCTCAACTATATTAATTACTAGCGGAACATTAAAAAGAGGAGATATTTTTGTGAGCGGTTCTTCAAAAGGAAAAGTAAGAGCGATGTTTGATTATAACAATAAACAGATTAATGCAGCTGAACCATCCACTCCAGTCGAAGTAATAGGATTTGAAAATGTTACTAATGCTGGTGATGATTTTATTGTTTTAGATGATGAAAATAAACTTTCGGAAATATTAGAATATAGAAAAAATGAAAATAAAAAAAATAATCTAAAAACATCAGATAATAATGATATTTTTGGTGAAGTCGATAAGGCTCAAACTTTAAATATTATAGTAAAAGCGGACGTCCACGGATCCTTAGAAGCTTTAAATGTTGCTTTATCAAAAATTGAAATTGAAAAAATTAAGCCAAAAATTATTTTATCTGCTGTAGGTCCAGTAACTGAAACAGATATTACTTTGGCTAAAGCGTCACAAGCTAAGATTTTAGGCTTTAATGTAAGGCCAAATAAAGAAGCAAGAGAGTTGGCTAACAGCTATAAAATGGAAATTAATTATTTTAATATTATTTATGAAGCAATTGATTTTATAGAAAAATCAATAAAGGGAACTTTGGAACCAGAGACCAAAGAGGAAAGCGTTGGACAGTGTGAAATTTTAGAAGTTTTTAATGTTTCTAAAGCTGGTAAAGTTGCGGGAGTTAAAGTAACTCAAGGAGTAGTAAACAATAATTCTAGTGCACGATTAATTCGCGATGGCGTTGTAGTTTATACAGGAAAAATTGGCAGTTTATTTAGGGAAAAAAATGAAGCGAAAGAAGTAAAATCGGGTTTAGAGTGCGGATTAACAATTAAAGATTTTATTGATTATAAAAAGGGAGACATCATAGAAGTATTTAAGCTAGTGACAATTGAGAGAAATTAATAATGAAAGATGGTAATCAACCATATTCACAAAGACAACTTAAAGCTGGCGAAAACTTAAAGAAAATTTTAGCTAGATCATTTATACAACAAGATATTATTTTACCGGAAATTGATACTAAATTAGTCACTGTTACTGAGGTGAGGGTTTCTTCTGATTTTAAATATGCTAAAGTTTTTTTTATGCCACTAGCAGGAAAAGATACTGAAAAATTTTTGAAAATTTTAAACACTTATTCTTTAGAAATAAAAAAAAACGTTTCAAAAGAATGGACGGCTAAATTTATGCCTAATCTAAATTTTGTTATTGATGAGTCTTTTGATTATGCGGAAAAAATAGAAAACTTGTTACTTAAAGATAAAAACTAATGAATAATGGTTGGATCAATTTATATAAACCTCCAGGATATAGCTCTTCATATTGTTTAAATCTGATAAAAAAAAAATTTAAATTAAAAAAAATTGGACACTGTGGGACATTAGACCCAATGGCAGAAGGTGTATTGCCAATTGCAATCAACGAAGCAACTAAGACAATTAGATTTATTAATAAATCAAAAAAAACTTATTTTTTTGAAATAAAGTGGGGGGAGCAAACTGATACTTTTGACACTGAAGGCAAGGTTACTAAAACTTCAAAAAATATACCTAGTTTTGAACACTTAAAAAAAATATTAAAAAAATATCATGGTTATATAAATCAAATGCCACCTAATTATTCTGCAAAAAAAATTAGAGGAAAAAGGGCATATCAATTAGCAAGAGACGGAGTTGAATTTAAATTAAGCGCGGTTAAAAAAAAAATTTATGGATTTAAAATTTATGAATATGATTTAAATGAAGCGAAAACCTCATTTGTTGTATGTTGTGAGAGCGGCACATATGTAAGAAGTTTAGCAAATGAATTAGCCTTAAGCCTCAACAGCTATTGTCATTGTACTAAAATAGTTAGGTTAAGAGATGGTTTTTTCAGTAAAAAAAATTCTCATACTCTAAAATCCTTAATAAATAATGGAAATTTAGATGATTTTTCAAAATACATGCTTGATATTAGGTCTGTTTTATATCATATACCCTCAATTGAAATTAACGATAAAAAATTAA
>JAYPUB010000003.1:0-44002 GCA_038133865.1 Candidatus Pelagibacteraceae bacterium | reverse complement strand
TAGGTTATGATAATATCTTTGATCATTTTGAAAAAATGTTTGAAGATGATTTTTTCAAAACACCTTCAGTGAACTATCCGCCATATAACATAGTTAAAACTGGTGAAAATCAATACAATGTTGAGGTGGCGCTAGCAGGTTACAATAAGAAAGATATCGCAATTGAATATGCTGATAATCTTTTAACAATTAAATCTGTTAAAAAAAATAGTTCAGAAACCAAAGATGAAAACGGGAATGTTATTCATCAAGGTATTTCTAAAAGATACTTTAGCAAATCTTTTACAATCGCAGATGATACAGAAGTAAAAGGTGCTGAACTAAAAGATGGTCTTTTAAAAGTTTCTTTGGAAAGAATAATTCCAGAAACTAAAAAACCAAGACAAATCGAAATACAATAAATAATATAGATAGAGGCGGAATTTTCCGCCTCTATTTTTTCTATAAATAGACTATACTTACAGATATGTTTTATAGAAGAGATTTCATAAAGTATTCTTTACTAAGTATATCAAATATAATTTTCTCGAATAAACTTTTTGCATTAAACCAAAAAAAAATAATAAAAAAAATCATTCCAAAATCTAAGGAAAGTATTGCTCCTGTTGGGATGGGAACATGGTTAACATTTGATGTTATGCCTACAAAGAAAAATGTTTATGATAGATCTTTAATATTAAAATCATTTTTTGAAAATCATGGCCAAATAATCGACTCCTCTCCTATGTATGGAATGGCAGAAAAAATTGTTGGAATGTCTCTTAAAAACCTTGAAAATAAAAATAAACTATTTTCAGCAACAAAAGTTTGGACTCCAGCTCAATTTTATGGGGAAAAACAAATTAACAATTCTTTTGAACTTTGGAAACTTTCAAAATTTTCATTAATTCAAGTTCATAACCTTTTAAATTATGAATCACATTTTAATACTTTAACCAAATATAAAAAAGAAGGAAAAATCAAATATTTGGGAATTACAACTTCTCATGGCAGCCGTCATAATGAACTAATAAATATTATGAAGAAAGACGATATTGATTTTGTACAATTTACTTACAATATTTTAGATGATGAGGCAGAAGAATATTTGCTTCCTCTAGCAAATGAAAAAAATATAGCTGTAATTATTAATAGACCATTTCAAGGTGGTCATTTATTTAATTATACAAAAAATTTAAAAATTCCAAATTGGATTAAAAATTATAATTTAAATTCATGGTCTGAAATATTTTTAAAATTTATTATTTCACATCCTTTTGTAACCTGCGCAATTCCAGCTACATCACAATTAAGTCATATGAAAGAAAATATGCAATCTCAATATGGTTCATTATTAAATGATTACCAACGAGCAGAAATAAAAAAGTTTTTTAAAAAATTAGCTTAATTTTTTTTCTAATTTATCCCAAAATTTTTTTTCTATACTGATATTATTCATTCTATTAATCTCCTGCATGCCAGTAGGAGAAGTTACATTTATTTCAGTTAAATAATTTCCAATCACATCAATACCAGCAAAAAATAGACCTCTTTTTTTTAAATATAATTTTAATTTTGAACAAATCGTTCTATCTCTAAAAACTAAACCCGACTTTCTCGGAGATCCTCCAGCATGAAAATTTGCCTTAATACTTCCCTTCCTAGGTATTCTTGCTACTGATCCTGCATATTCACCATCTATTAAAATAATTCTTCTATCTCCTTTAGAAATTTCTTTTATAAATTTTTGAGCCACAATAGCTCCTTTGTATTTTTTTATCATTTTTTGGATAATTTTTTTATTTAGTGATGAGTTTTTTTTAACTTTTTTGATTCCTTCGCCACCATTTCCGTAAAGTGGTTTTAAGATTGTAAATGAGTTTTTATTTATAAACATTTGTATTTCATTTATATCTTCTGAAATCAGTGTATCTGGTATTAAATTCCTAAAATGTAACATCGACAATTTTTCTGGATTATTTCTAATTTCAGTAGGATTGTTCACAATTAAAACTTTTTTATCTACCATTTCTAAAAAATAAGTTGAAGTAATGTATTCCATATTAAATGGAGGGTCCTGTCTAACTAAGATACATTGAAAATTACTTAAAGCTTTTAAAATTTTCTTTTCTTTTTTAAAAAATTTTTTCTTATTATTGTTTATCTTAAAATAAGAACCTTTAGCTATTACTGTATTATTTCTTATAGTTAAATCTTTTGGCAAATAATGAAATGTTTTATACCCTCTTCTTTGTGCTTCTTTTGCTATAAGAAAAGTGCTATCTGCTAATGGATTTATTTTTTCTAGCGGATCCATTTGTATTGCAATATTAAAACGCTTTTTCATCAAATATTAAATTAATATTTTCTTTATATTTTCTCTTAAATTCATCTATCAAAATATTTGAAAGATTTTTTTTATTTTTTACAAAATTGTCTAACTCAGTCAAAAAAATACTTTCATCATCGTTGTTTGAATTAAGTTTTTTTCTATTTTCTAGCCCTTTTCTAGATAAATCTAAAAAAAATTTTGCATGGTCATACATTGATTTTCCGTATAACTCACAGTCAAAACCTTTTTTTCCTACATCTATATAAGCTAGATTAACATCATTATACCTCCAATTTTTAAAAAATTCATAACATTGCTCGAGGATGCTTTGATCATATAATATTCCCGTCCAAAATGCTGGGATGGAACAAATTCCTGACCATGAACAAGAGTCTGCTGGTCTAATCTCTAAATATTGTTTAATTCGAATCTCAGTAAAAATTGTAGATAAATGATTTGACCAATCATCTAAATTTGCTTTTTCATTGTTAATTTCTTTTAAATTTCCTTTTATAAATTCTTTAAAATCTTTTCCTGAACAATCAATTATATCATTATTACGATGTGCAAAATACATCGGAACATTTAAAGCATAATCACAATATTGTTCGTAAGAATTTTCCTTTTCAAAAAAAAATGGAATCAAGCCAGATCGATCTCTGTCAGTATCTTGCCAAATTAAAGTTCTATATCCAATATATCCATTTAATTTACCTTCCTTTAAAGGTGAGTTTGAAAACAAGGAAATAGCAATTGGAACAAGACAACTTGCAACTTTTGTTTTCATTATGAAATCCTTTTCTGATGAAAAATCAAAATTAACTTGAGTAGCTGCTGTTCGATGCATCATATCAAGGCCTCTGGAACCTACTTTAGGCATATAATTTCGCATTATTGTATATCTCTTTTTTTTTAGATGATTAATTTCACTAAGCTTTGCATTAGGTACAAAGCCTATTCCTATAATTCCAATTCCCAACTTTGTGCAAGCTTGCTTTAGTTCTTTTAGATATAAATTGACCTCTTTGCATGTCTCATGAATATTTTCACAAGGGGCTCCAGAAAGTTCTATTTGTAAACCTGGTTCTAAGGTAATAGATAAATTGTTTTTCTTTAAACCAATAACATTCTCATTCTCTTTAATTTCTATCCATTGATTTTGTTTTAAAATATTAAATATTCCAGAAATACCCTTCTCTGAAAATTCTATAGGTTTCTTAGTTTCAAGATTAAAAAGAAATTTTTCATGCTCTGTACCAATTTTAAAATTATCTTTTGATTTTTCGCCTTTTGAGAAATAGGTTATTAAATTTTCTTTAGATAACATTAGAATTTCAATCTACTCTAGAATTTTTTCAATATAAACACAAAAAGATCCACATTTAATAAGCTAAAAAAGTAAAAAACGATGCAAATTAGAATATATCTTGAAGTGGAGGAAATATGTTTGAAAAATATTTTGAATTTAAAAAAAATAAAACAGATTTAAGAACTGAAGTTATTGCTGGTGTTACTACTTTTTTAACGATGGCATATATAATGTTTTTAAATCCAGTTATTTTAAAAGACGGTGGATTTGATTTTGGAGGCGTTTATACGGCTACTATTTTGGCATCTGCCTTAGCTTGTTTCATTATGGCCTTTTACGGAAAAAGTTGGCCAGTTGGACTTGCTCCAGGTATGGGATTAAATGCCTTTGTTGCTTACTATGTTTGTAAAACTTTAGGATACAGCCCTGATCAAGCTTTAGGTGCAGTACTAGTTGCTGGTATTGTATTCTTGGCTATATCCCTAACACCTTTAAGAGCATGGATTATCAATTCAATTCCTAAAAGCTTAAAGCTTGGAATAGGAGCTGGTATTGGATTGTTTCTAGCAATTATTGGTTTACAAATTATGGGTGTAGTTGTTGACCATCCTGTAACACTTGTAAAATTAGGTAATCTTAAAGATCCAATTATTATTTTGGCTTGTTTAACTTTTGTAACAATGATCGTATTAGAAAAACTAAATATAAAAGGAAATATCATTATAGGTATTCTTGTATTTAGTATTATCGCTTGGGTTACTGGTCTTGGAAAATTTAATGGTGTCGTTGGACAGATTCAACCAATGACACATTTAATGTCCTTTGATTTAAAAGCAGGTCTTACTGGAGGGATGATTTCAGTAATCTTTACACTTTTCTTTGTAGATTTTTTTGACACAGCAGGAACTCTAACATCTGTTGCAAACGTTGCTGGTAAAGTTGACTCAAAAGGAAAAGTGAAAGATATCGAAAAGGCAATGCTTTCTGATAGTGTAGGAACAGTTGCCGGTGCAATGATGGGAACGACTACTGTAACAAGCTATATTGAGTCAGGCTCAGGTATAAAAGCAGGTGGAAGAACTGGAATGACATCATTAGTAATTGGTGCATTATTCTTAGTTTGTTTATTTTTTGCGCCTCTTGCAACATCTCTTCCTAAACAAATTGATGGGGCGGCTCTTGTTTATGTTTCTATTTTGTTTGTTAGAAACATTACCGACATTGAATGGGAAGATATCGCAGAATCAGGTCCTGCAGTTCTAGCAATGATTACTATGCCTTTAACTTATAGTATTAGTCATGGAATTGCTTTGGCATTCTTGTCTTATACTTTAATTAAATTAGCAAGTGGTAAAGCTGCAACAGTTAGCCCAGCAATTTGGTTAGTTGCTGTATTAAGTCTACTTAGTTTTGTAGTTTTATAATATTATTTTAAAACACCGGGGTTATTTTAACTCCGGTGTTTTTTTATATCTTCAATCCTTATCTCTTCATATTTTTCAAAAGGCTGTACAATCCAAGGACTATCTTTTAATTTTTTAGCACAATAGTCTGGTTCAAAAGTTGACTGGGATTTTTTCCAAAGTATAGCTGTTCTGATTTCTTTAATATTATCTCGAATAGGTCTGTATTGTCTTAACCATTCAATACTTTTATTTAAAGTTAAACCTGTATCAGACAAATCATCACACAACAAAATATTACCGCCTAATGTATGGGCTGTAGAGCTTAACTCTCTTGAAAATATAATATCCCCTTGTTGGTTTTCAATTTCTTCACCTGAGTAGGACTCTACTGCCATATAGGCACATTTAATTTTAAAAATTCTGCTTAAAACATCAATAATAGGAGCTCCACCTCGCATGATACCAATTAATAAATCTACTTTAAATCCAGATTCATGAACTTTTATTGCCAATTCCTCGACAGTTTTATTATATTCATCCCAGCTAATAATTAATTTATTATCCATCAGGTATAGATAATAAAAAATTAGGAGAAGTAAATGAAAGGTTATTGGATAGCATTATATAAAAAAATAGAAAATCAAGAAAACTTAAAAAAATATGGAGAAGCAGCACTTCCCGTTATTAAAGCATATGGTGGTAAAGCGCTTGTTAGAGGAAGTGACCATGTAAAGCTTGAAGGAGATAATTATTCAAGAATTGTTATATGGGAATTTCCCAGTTTCGAAAAAGCAAATGAATGTCATGACTCAGAAGAATATTTAAAAGCATGGTCCTATGCAAAAAATTCGACTGTTCGTAATTTAATTATAGCCAGAGAATTTAGTAATTAACTGGTTCGGGATCAATACTGCGCCATAGATACCAAGTAGCCATGGTGCAATAAGGCGACCATTTTTTTTTTAACTTTTTTAATTGAATTGGTGAAGGTGGATATTTAGTCTTATAATTTATTGAAATAGCTCTTAGTAATCCGATATCTTGGATCGGAAAAATATCTGGTCTCATCTGATTAAAAAACAGAAACATTTCTGCTGTCCAAGTTCCAATACCTTTTACTTGAACTAAATATTTAATAGCTTCCTGATCTGACATTTTTTTCATTTTTTTAATATCTAATTCTTTATTTAAAAACTTTTTTGATAGAATTCTAAGATATGAAATCTTTTGTCTTGAGAGTCCACATGAAGAAAGCTGTCTAAGGTTTAATTTACTAATATTTTTAGGAGTAATTCTTTTTGCTTTATTTTCTAATTTATTCCAAACAGAAGAGGCTGCTTGAACTGATATCTGTTGACCAACTATCGATTTACATAATGAAAAAAAAGGATCTTTTCTTGTTTTAAGATTTCCCTTGTATCTTAAAATAAGTTTTTTAAGAATTTTATCTTTTTTGGATAAAAATCTTTTTCCGTGTTCCCAATATTTTGGCTTTGACATTAAACTTGCCTAACTATGGTAGTTTTAACTTTTTTAATAGCCTCTCTTCTAAAAATAATTGCTGTACTGACAATAATTAAAAAAGCTCCTAATAGTGTCAGATAAGAGATTGCTTCTCCAAAAATAAAAATACCTGCCATGATTGCAAAGAGCAAGCTCAGATATTTGACTGGAGTTACTAACGATACATCAGCTTTGCGAATTGACATGGTAAGAAAAATATTTCCAGTAGAACCAAAAATTCCTATCGCAAATAAATAAATAATATCCTTCTTATTAATTTCATTCCATCCAAAGAAATACGAGACAAAACCAGTTAAGATAAGTGCAATTGTAAAGAACATAGAAATTAAATAATCAGGCTCTGTCTTGGAAAGTTTTTTTATTAAAATTGATATTATGGCAAAGCCAATACAAAACAATATAGGAAAAAAAGAATAATAACTAAACATAGTTGTACCAGGTTTCAGAACCACCGTCACACCAATGATACCTATTATAATTGCAGACCATCTGTAAAAACGAACTATTTCTTGTAAAAAAATAATTGAAAATATAGTTGCAAATATTGGGGCAGCAAAACTAATAGTAATTGCATCTGCAATGGGTAAAAATTTTAAACCCAAATACAAGTTCACCATTGCAAATGTTCCAGCTACAGCTCTACCAATATGTAATTTTAATTTTGTCGTTTCAAAAAGATTTTTATATCTATCTAAAGGAATTATAAAAAAAATTGGGATTAAACCTAAAAAACCTCTAAAAAAAACTAATTGACCAACTGGATAACTTGGAGACATTAACTTCACAGAAATATCCATTATAGAAAAGCTAATAACGCTAAAAATCATGTAAATTATTCCTAATTGGTTTTTGCTGATCATAAAAAATCTAGTATCATGTTAGAATAAAAAAATCATGAATATAGTTAATACTGATTGGCTTGAAAAAAATTTAGAAAATAAAGAAATTATTATTTTAGATTGTAGTTGGCATTTACCAAATACAAATAGATCTGGAAAAGAAGAGTATTTAAATGAAAGAATTCCAGGTGCAATATTCTTTGATATAGATGAAATTTCAGATCCAGAAAGTCTATTTCCACATATGATGCCTAGTGAAGACTATTTTTCACAAAAAGTGAGTGAGCTTGGTGTGTTAAATAATGATCATGTAATTACATATGATACCTTAGGTATTTTTAGTTCTGCTAGAGTTTATTGGATGTTCAAACAATTTGGTCATAGAAAAATTTCTATTTTAGATGGGGGCTTAAAAAACTGGAAGCTAAATAATAAAAAAATTGAAATGACAGAACCAAAAAAAAAAATTAAAACAAATTATAAAGCTAAATTAGATCGAACTAAAATTAAACAATTTGATGATATAAAAAATAATATTCAAGATAAAAAATTTAAATTAATCGATGCAAGACCAAGTGGTCGATTTAATGGGACGGATCCAGAGCCAAGACCAGAATTAAAAAGTGGCAATATTCAAGATAGCATCAATATACCTTTTAATACTATGTTGGACCCAAATACAGGTTGTTTTAAAAATAATGAAGATTTAAAAAAAATTTTTTCAGAAAAAAACATTAACCAAAATGATAATGTTGTTTTTTCATGTGGCTCCGGAGTTGCAGCATGTGTAGTAGGGTCCGCATTTGAAAGTATCGCTAAAAAAAGTAACTTTGATGTTTTCGATGGTTCTTGGACCGAGTGGGCTATTAAAAATAATATTAAAAATTCATAAATCTAACATAATTTAATCTAATATCTTTTTTTATTAGAAACTGATAAATAGCGCAAAATGAAAACTCAAAAAAAAATTATAATTTTTCTATTAATTTCATCTTTAATAATCATTTCTATTATAGCTGGTAGAGCAGTCATAAGTTCAAAAACAGAAGAGGCTCTAAAAAAAGCTAGATCAAGACCAATTGGTGTAATTGCTTATAACGTAGAACAGTCAGAATTTTTTGAAACGATAGAAACTTTTGGGACAGCAATCGCAAATAGATCTTTCTCAATTCGTCTAAAAAAAGAAAATATAATTAAATCTATAGATTTTAATAAACAACAATTTATTAAAAAAGGAACAATTATCGCATCATTAAAAGACCGAGAAGTAATCGCACCATTTGAAGGTCGTCTTGGTAAAAGAGAGATTACTCCAGGTATATTAGGCAATGACAATTCTATTATTGCAACCTTGGATGACATAACAAAGTTAAAGATTGATATTAAATTACCTGAAAATTATATTGGTATTTTAAAGAATGGATTAAAAGTTGAAGCAACAACTGATGCATTTAATAAAATTTTTGAAGGAAATATAAAGTCTATAAGTTCAAGGGTTGATCCTACAACAAGATCAATATTAGCTCAAATTGAAATTTTAAATCCAAAAGGTGAACTTATCCCGGGAATATTATTAAATATAAAAGTAATTTATAATGAAAAAAAATCTTTATCTATTCCTGAAGAAGCTCTGATAATTCAAGGTGAAGATAAATACGTCTATTTAATTCAAAATAATATTTTGAAAAAAAACAAAGTAAAAGTAGGGTTAAGAAATTTCGGTAAAGTTGAAATTTTATCAGGTTTAAAGATTGATGATAAAATTGTGGCTGAAGGAACAAATAAAGTTAGAAATAAAGCAAAAGTAATAGTTAAAAATTCAAATAATACTCAAAAGAAGTAATTTCAAAATATGTATTTAACAGATCTATCTATTAAAAGACCAGTAGTAGCAACTGTGATGAGTTTGGTTTTAGTTATATTTGGTTTAGTCACATTTAATAAAATTCCTTTAAGAGAATTGCCAGATATAGAGTCTGCAAAAGTAAGTATTAGAACTGATTATACTGGTGCTTCAGCAACAATTATTGATACACAAATTACACAAAAAATTGAAGATCGAATAGGTGGAACCCCTGGAATTGTTACAATAGATTCTACAAGTGAAGACGGTAGATCTACTATAACTCTTGAATTCGATTTGAATATTGATTTGGATGTAGCAGCAAATGATGTTAGAGAAAAGATTGCTAGAATTGTAGATAATCTACCCGAAGGTGCTGAGCCGCCAGAAATTTATAAATCTTCAGCAGCTAGAACAACTACAATGTGGCTTGCATTCCAAAGTCCTACTATGAGTGACCTAGAGCTCACTGATTATGCAGATAGATATTTAAAAGATTTATTTTCTACTGTGCCAGGTGTTGGAAATATCAGATTAGGCGGCGAGAGAGAATTTTCATTAAGAGTTTGGTTAGATCCAATCGCAATGGCCGCAAGAAACATTACCGTACTAGAGCTAGAGTCAATTTTAAAAAAAGAAAATGTTGAATTTCCTGCTGGAAAGATTGAGTCTAAATATGTTGATTTAGTTATAAAAGTAGAAAAAGCTTACAAAAAATTACAAGACTATAAAGATCTAGTTTTAAAAAGAGCGGCTGATGGTTCACTAATTAAACTTGGTGACATTGCTAGATTAGAATTTGGTGCATTAAATTCTAATACTTTATTCAAAGGAAATGGAAATAAGACTGTTGGAATTGGTATTTACCAACAGTCTACTGCAAATACGATTGAGGTTGCTAGAGCCGTTAAAGAAAAAATTAAGGAAATTCAGCCGTCTCTACCAGAAAACTCCTCTTTGACTGTTTCTTTTGACAGATCTACATATATTGAAGGTGCAATTGATGAAGTTTATAAAACTTTGTTTATTGCAATCATTTTAGTAGTAATAATTATCTATCTATTTTTAGGCAATATAACAGGTGTCATCATTCCTGCAGTTGCAATTCCTGTTGCATTAATTTCAACTTTCTTAGCAATTTACCTTGCTGGATTTACATTAAATTTATTTACTCTAATGGCGCTTGTTTTGGCAATAGGTATCGTTGTGGATGATGCAATTGTTATGGGAGAAAATATATCAAGAAGATTGGAAAAAGGTGAAACAGCATTAGTAGCAGCCTACAGAGGATCAAAACAAGTTGCCTTTGCAATTATTGCAACTACAGTTGTACTAGTTTCTGTTTTTATTCCACTCGTGTTTATCAAGGGTATAATTGGAAAGCTTTTTTCAGAAATGGCTTTAACTCTTTCATTTGCTGTTATTATTTCAAGTTTTGTAGCCCTAAGTTTATCACCAATGATTGGGTCAAAATTTTTAAAAATTTCAAAAAATAAACCAAAACTAATTTTAAAATTTGATAGTTACTTAAAAACCTTTCAAAAATTCTACGAAGAAACCCTAAATTACATGCTGAAAAGAAAAAAGAGTATTTTTGTTTTTTTAGGCTTCATATTAATAAGCATTATTTTATTATTTTTTTATACAAAAAAAGAATTGCTCCCTAAAGAAGATAGGGGTGTTTTCTTTGTAATTATACAAGCGCCAGAAGGGTCGGGATTTAATTATACTGCTGAAAAGGCTCTTGATATTGAAAGTAAATTTTTACCAAAAGTCGGAAAAGGTGAAATTAGAAGATTATTATTAAGAGTGCCTGGGTTTGGAAAAAGAAGTAAACAATTGAACTCTGCTTTTATAATAGTTCTATTAGAAGACTGGGCTAAAAGAAAAAGATCTGGTCAACAAATTTTGAGAGAGTCTTTTGGAATAATATCATCTGTACCAGGTGTAAGAGCATTTCCGGTAATGCCACAATCAATAAGAGGTGGTGGTGTTGAAAAACCAATTCAATTTGTATTACTTGGAAGTACATATGAAAAATTAGAAGAATGGAAGAATATTTTAAAAAATGAAGCAAGAAAAAATGGAAAGATTATTAATATAAGTGATGATTATGAGTTAACAAAACCTGAACTAAAAGTTGAAATAAATAATGAAAAAGCTGCCGACCTTGGCGTATCTATAGAGCAAATTGGAAGAACAATGGAAACAATATTTGGCTCAAGACAAGTAACTAAATTTACTAATAATGGGAAAGAATATTCAATTGTTTTACAAGGAGATTTAAAAGATCGAACAGAACCTTCGAATTTAAATAAAGTTTATGTAAGATCTGAAATTACGAAACAGCTTGTTCCTTTATCTAACGTTATTAAAGTATCAGAAAGCGCTGCAGCGCCTTTTTTAAGCAGATACCAAAGACAAAAAGCAGTAACAATTTCTGCACGATTAGTTGGTGACTACACAATTGGAGAGGCTCTTGATTATTTAAATAATATTGTAAAAGAAAAACTTCCAGCTGAAGTTAGGGTTGACTATAAAGGCGAGTCTGAAGAATACAAAAAAACTAATGTAGGAATTTATTTAATTTTTGCTTTAGCACTAGTAACTGCTTATCTATCTATGGCTGCTCAATTTGAAAGTTGGAGACATCCTTTAACAATTATGCTAACTGTGCCACTTGCAATTTTTGGCGGCATAATTGGTATATTAGTTGCCGGAACTTCTTTAAATATTTATAGTCAAATTGGTCTAATTATTTTGATTGGTTTAGCAGCCAAAAATGGAATTCTAATTGTTGAATTTGCTAATCAATTAAGATCGGAGGGTAGAGATATAGAAAAAGCAATTCTAGAGGCAGCGAAAATTAGATTGAGACCTATTTTAATGACTTCTTTGTCAACTATTGCAGGTGTTGTGCCTTTGATTATTGGATCTGGTCCTGGGGAAGCGAGTAGATTAACTGTTGGGGTCGTTATTTTTTCTGGAATGATTTTTTCTACATTCTTCACTTTATATGTAATCCCAACTATCTATTTATTAATAGGTAAGAACACACAGAGAATAGATGCTGTTGAAATTGAACTACAAAAACAATTGAAAACGATTAAATAATTTTAAGAATTTTTCTTAATCCAATTCAAAAACTTTTGATTTCCTTTATCTATATTAAAAAAAAGTACACATGGACAATCATATGAATGTTGCTTATCCATAGTCTTTAAAATTGCCTTAATGTTTTTTTTATGAGTCTTACCAATTAAAATAGATTCTCTAGATAAATTAGTTTTATTATTCCAACTAAATATTGATTGAACATTAGAAATAATGTTTGTGCATGCGGCAAGCTTGTTAGAAACCAATATTTTACCTAATTTTATAGCCTCAGACTTTGATCCACAAGTAATATATAAAAGTTTATAATTGCTCATATAATATATCTATCATAATAAATTATTTTTATGATTAATTTAATTTTAGTCAGACATGGTCAAAGTCAATGGAATTTAGAAAATAAATTCACTGGATGGTACGACTCTGATTTAACTGAAAAAGGAATTTTAGAAGCAAAGAAGGCTGGGATGCTAATAAAAGATTTAAATATCAAATTTAATTATGGTTTTACATCATTTCAGACTAGAGCTATTAAAACTTTTGAAACTATTCTTAATACCTCAGGCATTTCTATACCTAATGTTACTAAAGCGTGGCAACTCAATGAAAGGCATTATGGTGATCTTCAAGGCTTAAATAAAGAAGAGACAGCAAAAAAACATGGGCAACAACAAGTGATGATTTGGAGAAGAAGTTATGATACTCCACCGCCACCTCAAAATAGAAATGATCCTGAGCATCCAGTAAATTCTAAAATTTATAAAAATATAGATCCTAAATTAATTCCTGACGCAGAGTCTTTAAAAGATACTTTTAATAGAACAGTTCCATATTACCTAGATAATATAGAACCATTATTAAAAAAATCACAAAATATTTTAATTTCTGCACATGGTAATAGTTTAAGAGCACTTTGTAAAAAAATTTTTGAAATTTCGGATGCAATGATAGTCAAATTAGAAATTCCTACTGGAAATCCAATTCAAATTCAATTTGATATTAATTTAAATCTTATTAATTATAAATATTTGGATAGCAGTCGTGCTAAAGATTTTATTGTTAAAAAATAATTTTTTTACTTTTTAAAATTTCATAAATTTGAATATCTGTCGTATGGTAAAAAGTATCATCAAATATTTCACCAGTAATTTTTTTAATATCTATTAAATCATCCCAAATTTCTTTTACAGAAAAAGGTTTGAGTTTTTTATTATTTAACAAAGATGAATTCAAAATTTGAAAGCCAGTATAAATTAAATCTTTTCTTTTATTGATTAAAAAATTATTATTTAATGAGAAATCAGGTTTAAGATCTGGATCAAAACTCTTTTCTTTTTTTGTTAATAATAAGCCAGCTAAAAAATTATTATTCAAAGTTTTTTTAATTAAAGACTCTATAAATGGAATGTAATTTTTTTGCCAAATCGTATCTGAATTTAAAACTAAAAAATAATCGTCCGAGAAAAATTCTTTCGCATTAATAAGCGCGCCTCCAGTATCAAGGATAATCTCTTCTTCAAAAATTTTAATCTTTGGATGATTATTTTTGATATATGCAATAATATTTTCTTTCAGGTAGTGAACATTAATTGCAATTTCTTTAACGCCAATCTCATTCAAAATCTTTATTGAATACTCTACCAATGGTTCATCGCCAATTTTTAGTAATGGCTTTGGAGTAGTTTTTGTAAGTGGTAAAACGCGCTTTCCAAAACCAGCGCATAAAATAATTGCTTTTTTTATTTCCATTTTTTATTTTTAATTTTTTTTGAAAAATATTTATTAAATATTAGTCGTAAACTACTTAACTTATTATGCTTTAGTCTTAAATCTATCAGTTGCCATGTTCTTTTTAGATATTTTAAATATTTTTTTTTATTATCTCTTTTATATAGTCTTAAGAAAATACCTAGAATTTTAAGTGATCTTTGCACAGATAGGACATGAAAATGAAAATCAAAACTTTTGTTAATTCTTTTTGATTGATTTAAATAGTAATTATAAAGTTTAATCTGATCACTTATTTTAATTTTTATTCTAACATCATCAATTAAAGACATTAAATCATAAGCTGGATGGCCAATAACAGCGTCTTGATTGTCAATAAAACCTATTCTTTTCTTATACAAAATTAAATTTTCAACATGAAAATCTCTATGTACAAAAACATTATTAAATCTGAGAGTTTTTTTTAAATGATTTATTAAAACTGAGTCTATTTCTTTTTTAATTCTTGTGATTTGTTTATTTGAAAAAAATTCTGGCAAATACCACTTGTAAAATAAATTTAATTCTTCTTTTAAAAACTTCAAAGAATAAAATGGTAAATTCTTTTTAACTTTAATGTTCTGTAATTTAACAAGCTCGTTAATAATTTTTTTAAAATCATGAAATTTATTTTTTTTATTTTGTACTACCTTTTTTAATAATTTGTCACCTAAATCCTCTATAATTATATAATTTTTTTTTATATCTTCTTTAATAGTTCTAGGAGCCTTTATTTTATTTTTAATCAAAAAATTATTAACTTTAATATAATTTTCCAGATTATTTTTTTTATCTTTCTCGCAATAGACTAGAATTTGTTTTTTATTTTTTTTATACCTATAAAATTTTCTAGGTGATGCATCGCCTGCAACCAAAAAAACTCTATTGTTTAGCTTTTCCAAAATATTTAACTGTGACATCTCTCTTGTTTTCTAAGCTTGTATGTTTAAACTCAATTTCTATACGATCTTTATTTTTTTTTTTAATTAGTTCAGGCCATTCTATTATACTAACTACACTATCTTCAATTTCATACAAACCTATATGATTTAAATCTTGTGAGCTTTTCAATCTATATAAATCATAATGAGCAATAACAAGTTTAGTATTCACATAATAATATTGAACTATATTAAAAGTCGGACTCGTTACTTCTTGTTTTTTTTTTTGGTGTTTTTTATATAAATCAGTAACTAAAAATTTTGTTAATGTAGTTTTGCCACTACCTAAGTCACCTTTTAAATAAATAGTAAGACCAATTTTAACTTTTTTAGAAATTTTTTTTGAAAGTTTTTTTAACTCTGAAAGAGTATACTTCATACTCTAGTATCTATAAGCATCACCTTTAAAAGGGCCTTGTGGTGAAACACCTATATAATCTGCCTGTTCATTTGATAGTTTTGTTAATTTTGCTCCAACTTTGGCTAAATGTAACTCGGCAACTTTTTCATCAAGATGTTTTGGTAGTACATAAACTTTATTTTCATACTTATCTGAATTATTCCATAATTCAATTTGTGCCATAACTTGATTAGTGAATGATGCGCTCATTACAAAACTAGGGTGACCCGTTGCACAACCAAGATTAACCAATCTTCCTTCTGCTAATAATATAATTCTTTTTTTATCAGGAAATTCAATTTCATGAACTTGAGGTTTGACCTCATTCCATTTATAATTTCTAAGAGCATCTACTTGTATCTCATTATCAAAATGCCCGATATTACATAATATTGATCGATCTTTCATTTTTCTCATATGATCAGCAGTGACTATATCTTTGTTTCCCGTTGCAGTAACAACGATATCGGCATTACCAATCATTTCATCCATTAACACCACTTCATATCCTTCCATAGAAGCTTGGAGTGCACAAATAGGGTCGGTCTCAGTAATCATTACTCTTGCCCCTGCTTGTCTTAAAGAAGCGGCACTTCCTTTTCCAACATCGCCAAATCCAGCAACTATTGCAACTTTTCCCGACATCATCACATCAGTAGCTCTCCTAATTGAGTCAACTAAACTTTCACGACAACCATACAAATTATCAAATTTTGACTTTGTAACTGAATCATTAACATTAAAAGCTGGTATCAAAAGTGAGCCATCTTTTTCCATTTTTTTTAATTCTTTTACGCCCGTAGTTGTTTCTTCAGAAACGCCTTTAATATTTTTTAACAAATCACTGTATTCTTTGTGCATTAAAGCAGTTAAATCACCACCATCATCTAAAATCATATTTGGTTTCCAATTTTTATTACCTTCAATTGTTTGCTTTATACACCACCAATATTCTTCCTCGGTTTCACCTTTCCATGCAAAAACTGGAATCCCTTTTCTGGCAATAGCAGCAGCTGCATGATCTTGTGTAGAAAAAATATTACAAGATGACCATCTTACACTTGCTCCAAGGTGAACTAAAGTTTCAATTAAAACAGCTGTTTGTATTGTCATATGTAAACAGCCGACAATATTTGCGCCCTTTAAAGGTTTAGAACTTTTGTACTGTTCTCGTAATGCCATTAAACCAGGCATCTCTGACTCCGCTAATGAAATCTCTTTATCTCCAAAATCAGCTTCTTTTAAATTTTTTACTTTAAAATCTGTCATGGACGCATCAACTAACAGTTATAAACATGATAATCAATTAAAATTATACCGATGGTAAAATAATGTCTACCACTGCACCTTTGTTAGTAGAATTATTATAAACCTTTATGGAACCCTTATGTGAATCAATTATATTCTTTACTATATTTAATCCTAGTCCCGAATGAGATCCTTCTTGATCATGAGGTCTATCACTATAAAATCTCTCGAATACTTTTTCTAAATTATTCTCATCAAAACCAGGTCCTTGGTCTTTAATTAAAATTTTAAAATTATTCTTTTCTAAAGATAAACTTATTGAAATTATTGCATTTTCAGGACTGAATGAGACTGCATTATCAAGAAGATTTGCAATTACCTGTTCTATACGACTTTCAATACCAAATACTATTGCTTTTTTTAGACTTCCATTCTCAAAATGAAATTTAATATTTTTCTTTTGATTTACTACATCTAAATTAAAATCTTCAATGATACTCTCAATTAAAACAATAAGATTAAAATTTTTTGCAACAGCTCTAGATTGTGTAGCCTCATCTTTTAAAACTTGAGAGTAATCAGTAATTAATCTTTCAATTCTCTCAACATCATTGGATAAAATTTTTAAAAGTTTAATTTTCTGTTTTTCATCCTTTGTATGATTTAATAAATCTGAAGCTCCCTTTAATGAAGCCAAAGGGTTTCTAATTTCATGAGTTAAATCTGAAGCAAATCTTTCTGCAAGCTCAATTCTTTGATAAAGCTTATTGGTCATATCATTTAGAGATTTAGATAAATTTCCTATCTCATCTTCTCTCTGGTTAAATTCTAGTCCAATCTCATTCTT
This sequence comes from Candidatus Pelagibacteraceae bacterium, assembly GCA_038133865.1. GTDB lineage: Bacteria > Pseudomonadota > Alphaproteobacteria > Pelagibacterales > Pelagibacteraceae > HIMB114. The sequence goes on along the minus strand of JAYPUB010000003.1, from coordinate 26,453 downwards.
GCTTTTTGGATTATCATAAGAAATTTGCTTTGCAAAAAAATTAAGTGATCTGATCGGTCTAATAATATAATTATTTAAAAAGAAAGAAAAAATCATTATCACTATTGCAGCAATCAACACTGATCTAAGAACAAAATTTTTTCTTTCTTGAACAGCTACATTTATTTCATTTGAAATTTCGCTAATTGTTATAATAATATTTGTATCAGATAAGTTCAAAATTGAACTAGTATGTATAATTAAATTATTATTTTTATTTTCGGAAAATATAAAAAATTTTTGATTTAATTTTGGATTTACTTCTTTTAAAAATGGTAAAGAACTCTTGGAGTCGTTTTGAAAACTTTGCTGATTCTGATTTTGATTTAATTGCTCATTTATTCCAAGAGTTTCAATTCTCTCTGTCACAAAAAAAGACTTACGATCAATATCAATTAATGAACTATCGATAATTAAATCTTTATTAATACTAAAAAAACGTATTTGATCTACTTCATCTAAAATAAAATTAGATTTATATAAAAAATTCTTTAAACTATTTTGATCAGATTGAATTTTCTGATTATTTAAATTTAAATCAATATTTTGAATAATATTTTGATGTTTCTTGCTTTTATTACTAATTAATTCTGGCTCTATAGCTAATAAATATAAAAATGTAAAAAAACTTAAAATTAAAAATATAAATAAATTAAATACTAAAAACTGTCTTAATAAAGATTTTGTTGATAATAAATTTGTAATCATTATGGACTGGCATTCCAACGATATCCGCTTCCATATCGAGTTTCAATAGCTGAAAACTCTTTATCAACTTTTTTAAATTTTTTTCTAATTCTTTTTACGTGACTGTCTATGGTTCTATCTTCTATGTCATTATTTTCTTTATAAGCAATTGTCATTAGGTGGGATCTTTCTTTAATTACACCGGGCCTTTTTGCAAGCTCATAAACAATTTGAAATTCGGTTGTGGTTAATTTATCAGGTAAATTTTTATCATCCCAGGTACACTCTAATTGCTCTGGATCTAACATCAACTTCCCTTGTCTAATTATATTTTTACTATCCGGTGTCACCTGATCTTTTTTTCTAAATTGTACTTTAACTCTTTCAATTAAAACATTTATAGAAAAGCCACCTGATTTTTTCACATAATCGTCTGCACCTAACTTTAAACCCAACAATTCATCTACTTCTTCATCTTTCGAAGTAAGAAAAATAACTGGCATATTTGTTTTTTTCCTTAACTTCTTCAAAAGCTCTTCTCCATTCATTCGAGGCATTTTTATATCTATAATTGCAAGGTCCGGTGGTGTTCTGGTGATCCCAATATATGCACTTTCACCATCTACATAGGTCTGAACCTTGTAACCTTCGTTCTCCAAAGCAATGGATACGCTTGTTAAAATATTTCTATCATCATCTACTAATGCAATTGTTTTTGTCATTGTTAATCCTATAATATCAAAAAAAGTCTAAAATTAGACTAAATTAATGTGCGTCATTCCAATTTTTAGCACTTTTTACATCAACGACCAAAGGTACAGAAAACTTATAATCTTGATCAATTGCATTTTCCATTTCTTTTTTTATTTTTTTAATTTCGTGATTTAATTCAGTATCTTTTGTTTCAAATAATAATTCATCATGAATTTGGACCAATAGTCTAGATTTTAGCTCTTTATTTAAAATCTTTTTATCAATATTAATCATAGCGAATCTAATAATATCCGCCGCAGCACCCTGTATAGGCGCATTGATTGCAGCTCTTTCCTGAAATGATTTTAGTGTATGATTTTTGTCATTAATATTCGTAAAATGACATCTTCTATTAAAAATAGTTTTAACAAATCCATTCTTTCTACAAAACTTTAAAGTTTCTTGCATATAGTCTCTTATTTCAGGAAATTTTTTAAAATAAGAAAATAAAAATTCTTCAGCTTCAGGATTACTTACTAAAATTTGTTTAGCTAAACCATAAGACGAAATTCCATATATAATACCAAAATTAATGGCTTTAGCTTTTCTTCTCATATCTTCAGTTATTTTTTTTATATCGCATTCAAAAATTTGAGATGCGGTTATATTGTGAATATCCTCATTATTTTGAAATGCTTTTTTTAACTCTTTTACATCGGCTACATGTGCTAGTACTCTCATTTCAATTTGACTATAATCTGCTGAAATAATTGAATTTCCCTTTTCTGAAATAAATGCAGACCTAATTTCCTTACCTTCTTTGGATTTGATGGGAATATTTTGTAAATTTGGATCAGCTGATGCTAATCGACCAGTACTGGTTGCTGCTAATAAAAAAGATGTATGAACTCTATTTGTTTTTTGATCAATATATTCCGGAAGTGAGTCAGTATAAGTATTTTTTAACTTAGATTTTTGTCTCCATTCTAAAACTAATTTTGGAAATTCATGTCCTTTATTTGCAAGATCTTCAAGAACATTTACATTGGTTGCAAAATTGCCTTTTTTAGTTTTTCTAGTTCCAGAAATTTTAAGTTTCTCATATAAAATATCACCTAGTTGCTTTGTAGAAGCTATATTGAATTCTTCACCTGATAATTTATAGATTTTTCCTTCTAAACTTTTCAAATCTTTAGAAAAATTGTTAGATAGTTTTTTTAAAATTCCTTGGTCAATTTTTATTCCATTATTTTCCATTCTAGCAAGAACATTCACTAGGGGAATTTCTAAATTTTCATAAACTGAAAAGCATTTTTCTCTTATAATTCTTTCTTTAAATAAATTATAAAGCTTTAAAGTAACATCCGCATCTTCACATGCATATTTATAAGCGTTATCAATTAAAACTTCATCAAAAGTTATTTCAGATTTTCCAGTTCCTACCACATCTTTAAATTTTATATTTTCATGATCTAAATGTGTTTTTGCTAATAAATCTAAATTGTGCCTATTGACACCGGCATCAAGTGAATAAGACAATAGCATAGTATCTTCAAAAGATTTAAGTTCTATTCCATATTTAAGGAAAATTTTGAGATCATATTTAATATTTTGACCTACTTTTTTAATTGTTTCATCTTCTAGATAAGGTTTAAGAATTTTAATTAATTCTTTGATCCTTAGTTGTTTTTTTATATTCTTATCTTCTTTATTTTTATGACCAACTGGAACATAGTAAGCTTGATTTTCATTAATTGCTAAAGATACACCTACCAAATCTGCTTTTTGTGAATTTAATGAATTAGTCTCTGTATCAATTGCAAAATACCCCTGATTGTCGGCTTGTTTAAGTAGATTCTCTAACTCTTTACTCTCATAAATAATATAAAATCCAATTTCTTTATTTGTTTTTTTTTGAGTTACCATCTCCTTTGGTGCAAATACATTTTCAGACTTACCATAGGTTTGTTCAATTCTCTTTTTGATTTTTGAAAATTCCATTTCGTCTAAAAAATTAAATATTTTTTCTTTATCTATAGGTTTTAAAATAAAATCTTCAATTTCATCTTTTATTGGAACATCACATTTAAGAGTTACAAGCTCTCTGCTAATTAATGCATTTTTTTTATTATCTAATAATGCCTGTCTTCTTTTAGGTTGTTTAATTGTATCTGCTTTTTTCAGCAGTTCATCAAGTGAGCCAAACTGATTAATTAATTCTGCAGCAGTTTTAATACCAATACCTGGAACTCCAGGAATATTATCAACCGAATCTCCTGCTAATGACTGTACATCAATTACTTTTTCTGGCAGGACTCCAAATTTTTCTTTAACCTCATCAATACCAATAATACGGTCCTTCATGGTATCTAACATAAAAGTTTCCTTATCAACAAGTTGCATTAGATCTTTGTCTGATGAAACAATGGTAATTTTGATATTCTTTTTTTTTGCTTTTTCTTTATACGTGGCAATTAAATCATCTGCCTCATAATTAAGCATCTCAATTGATGGCAAGTTAAATGCCTTTACAGCTTTTCTTATATAATCAAATTGAGGAATTAAATCTTCTGGGGCATCTGATCTATTTCCTTTATAATCTTTATAAATATCATTTCTAAAATTTTTTCTGGCACTATCGAATATTACTGCAAGATGGGTAGGGGTATCAATTGCATTACCAGCCTTTGCTTTTTCTAAAAAGCTGTATAGCATATTACAAAAACCACTTACCGCTCCAACTGGTAAACCATCACTTTTTCGAGTTAATGGAGGTAGGGCATAGTAAGCTCTAAATATGTATCCTGACCCGTCAATTAAAAATAGATGCTTTTTTTTGGACATAAGTTTTTTTATATAAATTATAAATTTTAATGTTATTACAACCTGATTACGATGAATAGTTCTATTGCCCTAAAAGTTGAAAATGTGAATAAAATTTATCAGCAAGGAGATAGGCAGGTAGAGGCATTAAAAGATATTTCTTTGGAAGTTAAAACTGGAGAAATTTTTGGACTCCTTGGTCCAAATGGAGCAGGTAAATCAACTTTTATAAATATACTTGCAGGTACGGTAAATAAAACCAATGGATTTGTTAATGTTTGGGGTTTTGATTTAGATAAGAATCCAAGACAAGTTAGAGCTTCACTAGGAATTGTTCCTCAAGAAATTAATGTTGACCCTTTTTTTTCGCCAAAAAAAATTCTAGATATTCAAGCTGGTTTATATGGTGTAAAACCACAAGATAGAATTACCGATCAAATTTTAAAATTAACAAACTTATCTGACAAAGCAAATGCCTATACAAGAAACCTCTCTGGAGGCATGAAAAGAAGATTGCTGGTAGCCAAAGCAATGGTTCACCAACCACCAATTTTAATTCTAGATGAACCTACAGCTGGTGTAGATGTTGATCTTAGAAGAAAACTACTAGAATCAGTTCGTGAACTAAACAGACAAGGTGTAACTATTATTTATACTACACATTATCTGAAAGAAGCTTCAGATATTTGTGATCGTATTGCAATAATAAATAAAGGTAAATTAGTAGCTTTAAATTCAACACAAGAACTGTTAAAAAACAATTCTGATTTGGAAGAAGTATTTATAAATCTAATGAATAAAGAAAATGAACATATTAACTAAAAAAATAATTCAAACTAACTCATTAAAAATTTTAATCTCTTTTCTTTTTACTATTTTATTAGCCTTAAGTTCAAAAATAAGCGTGCCATTTTACCCTGTGCCAATGACAATGCAGACTTTTGTAGTTCTTTTTACAGGTATTGCTTTAGGAGCAAGATATGGTTTTTTAGCTTTGTCTTTTTATATTCTGGAAGGAATTTTAGGACTTCCAGTATTTTCTGGAACTCCAGCAAAAGGTATTGGATTAACTTATTTATCAGGTCCAACTGGCGGGTACATCATTGGTTTCGCTTTTTCTGCATTAATAGCTGGAATATTTTTTTCACAAAAAAACTACTTTATTAACAAAAAAAATATCTTCTTAACTTTTTTAAAATTAGTTATTTCTTTAATTCCAACTTATTTTATTGGATTAATATGGCTTGGAATCGTTATAGGTTGGGATAAACCAATTTTAGAATTTGGCTTATACCCATTTTTATTGGGTGAAATTTTTAAGATTTCATTACTTTCAATTTTATTACATAAATTTACAAGTTTTAAAATTTTCTGATTAAATTAAACTCTTTACTGGGTAACTGGAAAGTAAAAAAATTTATAAATACAAATATTTCTGCAAAAGGATATTTGTCACTTAAAAAAATTCAGGGATTTTATGAATTTAAAGAATCTATAATAACAAATTTAAAAGAAGAATTTTTAAGTGGTTTACAAATTTTCAAAGTACTTGATAGCAAAGAACATATTATTTTTTATTTTAATAAAGGAATTGATAAAAATAAAATATATCAAAAATTTAGTAAAAAAAATTTGAAATCATCTTTATATTTTTGTGGAAAGGATCTTTATATTTCCTCATTAAATATTTTATCAAATAATTGCTTCACAATTCATACAAAAATTAAGGGACCAAAAAAAAATTATAATATTTTATCGAAATATTTTAGAACTATTTAGGAGATCTTTTGGATAAAATTCTTTGTAACGTTCTTCTATGCATTTTTAAACGTCTTGCAGTCTCTGATACATTTCTATTACAAAGTTCAAATACTCTTTGGATATGTTCCCATTTAACTCTATCTGCAGACATAGGATTTTCAGGAGGTTGTGCTTTACTATTTGGTTCTGCCAATAAAGCTGCCTCAACATCTTCAGCATCAACAGGTTTAGCAAGATAATCTATTGCTCCAGCTTTAATAGCAGATACAGCTGTTGGTAGATTTCCATAACCAGTTAGCATCACTACTCTACTATCAGGTTTAAGCTTATGGATTTCCTCAATCACATCTAGACCATTTCCGTCAAGAAGTCTTAGATCAACTACTGCGAATGCTGGCGGGGATTTTCTGGTCGATATTAGCCCTTCTTCAACACTTTTGGCCAGAGAGACCTTAAAACCTTTAGTTTCCATTGCTCTCCCAAGTCTATTTCTAAATGGATCATCATCATCAACGATAAGCAAGGTTTTATCGGCAAAATCGGCGATATTCATTTTAACAGGAGAGTTTTTCATAGAGATTAATATAGGTCTGAAATGATTTTTTACAACTCTTGCGGGGTAATTAATCCAGAGATCACAGCTTAATCTTAGATAGCATTTTTTGTTTTTTTTTCTTTACATCAAGTCAAAATACTTTATTTCGCGAATTAGGTTGTTTTTTTTTAGGGGAATTTTTTTGAAGAAAAAAACGGCCGACTGTTAACTAACGAGAGGTTTTATGAGATGGCAAAATTTCAGTGTGTGGACGAGTTGGTCAAAACTTTACAGCCAATAGATCCGATATATTGCATAAGAAAAAATAGTTTAAAATTAGCTGCAAACTGGTTTAATGAAAATTTTCCAGGCGATGTATTATATGCTGTAAAATGTAATCCCACTGAGACAGTTATCAAGACATTAATAAAAAATGGCATTAATAATTTTGATGCTGCCTCAATTGAAGAAATTAGGTTAGTAAAAAAACTTTCACCAAACTCTAAAATATATTTTATGCATACTGTTAAAAAAGAGAACAGTATACGAGAAGCTTATTATACTCATGGAATAAAAACATATTCTTTTGACAGTAGAGAAGAACTAGAAAAAATATTGAATGTTACAAAAAATGCTAAAGATCTTGAGCTATTTTTACGTATCCAAACATCAAATGAACATGCGGAAATTGATTTATCAAAAAAATTTGGTGCAAATATAAATGAGGCTATAATTTTAGCAAAACTTGGAAAAATAAAATCAAAAAGATTTGGTTTTAGCTTTCATGTTGGGTCTCAATGTATGCATCCAGTTGCATATTCGAAAGCAATAAAAGATTTGGGCAATATCATAAAAAAATCAAATATTTTACCCGATGTAATTAATGTTGGTGGAGGCTTTCCTACAACTTACCCAGATTTATATCCTCAACCTATAAAAAACTATTTTAATGAGATTGATCAAGCAATAAAAAAACTAAATTTAAATAAAAAACCAAAATTATTATGTGAACCAGGCAGAGCTTTAGTTGCAGAAAGTGGTTCAACAATTGTTAAAATTGAACTTAAAAAAAAGCAAAATCTTTATATTAATGACGGGACATACGGTTCTCTTTTTGATGCAGGAACTCCCAAATTTATTTTTCCAACTAAAGCAATTCAGATTGAAAATACGCCATCTAAAAGATTAACACCTTATAGCTTTTATGGTCCAACTTGTGATGGATTAGATTACATGAAAGGACCTTTTATGTTACCAGCAAATATTAAAACAGGCGACTATATTGAAATTGGCCAATTAGGTGCATATGGAATGAGTCTTAGAACAAATTTTAATGGTTTCTACTCTAATCAAATTCATGAAGTTTTGGATAAACCATTGATGTCCATTTATGAAGCAGATGAAAATCATAATATCAAAACTTTATTTGCTTAGTCATGGGGCATAATAAATCTAGCTTTTTAAAGCAGCCAGTAGAGCATATTGATATTACTTCTTTTGATGCAAGACCAATTATAGATTCAATGTCTAAAATGTCTTTTGTTTCAAGAGAAACTGCAAATGCAGCTAAAATCTATAATAATATGCTAAAAGATAATGAGTGTACTATTTTTTTGACTTTAGCTGGATCTACATCTGCAGCTGGATGCATGAAACTTTATGCAGACTTAGTAAAAAATAATATGATTGATGCTATTGTGGCTACTGGAGCATCAATTATAGATATGGATTTTTTTGAAGCTTTGGGTTTTAAACATTATCAAGGCTCACAATTTCAAGATGACAGTATCCTTAGAGATAACTACATAGATCGTATTTATGACACCTATATCGATGAAGATGAACTTCAAAATTGTGATCGTATCATTGGTGAAATTGCTGATACACTAGAACCTAGAGCATATACGTCTAGAGAATTTATCAAAGAACTAGGAAAATATTTAAAATCAAACGCTAAGAAAAAAAATTCACTGATTGAACTCGCATACGATCATCATGTACCAATTTTTTGCCCAGCATTTACAGATAGCTCAGCTGGATTTGGCTTGGTTATGCATCAAGAAAGAAACCCTGAAAAACATTTAACTATAGATTCAGTTAAAGAATTTAGAGAACTTACAGAAATCAAAATTCAATCAAAAGCATCAGGATTGATGATGATTGGTGGAGGTGTGCCAAAAAACTTCATACAAGATACAGTCATATGCGCAGAATTATTAGATAAAAAAGTTGAAATGCATAAATATGCTGTACAAATAACAGTTGCGGATAGTCGAGATGGTGCATGTAGCAGTTCAACATTAAAAGAAGCAAGTTCATGGGGTAAAGTTGACACGGCAGAAGAACAAATGGTTTTCGCTGAAGCAACCTCAGTAATGCCACTTATCGCAAGTGATGCGTATCATCGAGGGTATTGGAAAACAAGACCCGTAAGAAACTTTTCAAAAATATTTAGTAAATGAAAATTCAAAAACCAGCACAAGGTTTTTTAGGACTACCAAAAGAAAATATTAGCAAAAATAAAGTTCATATTATTCCTTTTGGTCTTGAGCAAACTGTAAGTTATAAGGGCGGAACAAAATTTGGACCAAAAAAAATTATCACCGCTTCTCACCAGGTTGAATTATTTGATGAAGAATTACAAAAAGAGACATATAAAAAATTTAATATTAAAACTTATAAAGAGGAAAAAATTAAAACTAAATTAAATGATGCTCTTCAACAACTAACATCAATAATTGATAAAAGTTTGTCTAAAAAAGTTTTTCCACTTGTGTTAGGAGGTGAACATTCAATAACCCCTGCAATTATTAAATCATTTTGTAAAAAATACTCTAAATTAACTATATTACAATTTGATGCACACGCAGATCTTAGAAACGGTTACATGGGTATTAAAAATTCTCATGCAGCTGCTATGAGAAGATGCTTAGATTTTAAAAATATAAATATTATCTCTTTTGGTATAAGAAATCTTTGCCAAGAAGAGTTTAATTATTTCAATAAAAACAAAAAAAGAATTGAAATTTTCTGGGCAAAAGACATGCCAAAATGGAACATTTCAAAACTAAAGAAGTTAATTAAAAATAAAAATATTTATATTACTTTTGATTTGGATGGTTTTGACTCAAGTTTAATGCCTGCAACTGGGACTCCTGAACCTGGTGGACTATTCTGGAATGATGCTTTAAAAATTCTAAAGATAATATTTGATTATTCAAATGTAGTTGGTGCTGATGTAAATGAACTGGCCCCTAAAACTAATTTACATGCATGTGATTTTTTAGCTGCAAAATTAGTCTACAAAATACTATCTTATAAATTTGCAAGATGAGAATTTATCCATGTAATTTTAATTGAAGCTCCAGAATCTTTAATATTATTAAAGTATACTTTTGCACGACAACGTTCCAATAGACTTTTTGAAATAAATACACCTAATCCCATCCCTTGTTTATTTTTTTTGACTTTATCAGAACTCAGATACGGCTGTCCTAAATTTAAAATTATATCATTGTCAAAACCATTTCCATCATCATTAATAAGAATTATAGTTTTTTTTTTGTCTTGAAAAATTTCAACATCAATTTTTGATTTACAAAACTTAATTGCATTTTCTATAAAATTTCTTATTGCATAACTTATCTCCGTTTTTTTTGTCATTACGATTCTTTCATTTAATGATAAGTTTTTAACATTAATTTCTTTATTTAATTTATTTTCAATAGAAAATATAATCTCATTAATTAATTCTTTAGGTGAAACATTTGAAATAAATTGATCTTGTTGTTTTTTTTCAGCGATATCTTTTAAAATAGTGCTGCATCTTGAAGCTTGATTTATTAAAAGATTTATATCATCCTTTACTTTTGTATTGCTTGTAAGTTCCTTTTGAAGCTCTTTGCTTACCAAAGATATTGTAGCAAGTGGCGTAGCCAATTCATGTACCGCAGCAGCTGCCATACCGCCTACTGAATTTATAACTTTCTCATTCGTCAATTCTTCTTCGAGTTTATTTAATGCTCCAGCACGAACTCTATTATCCCTTCCTAATTGATAAGCATAATTTCCCAAAAATATTATACCTATTGCTAAAGATAACCACATGCCAATTTCATAATACTTTGGAAGAACTAATGTTTTATCAACCGGTCCAGGGAGAGGCATATGATAAAATGCAATAATAGTAGAAAATATTATTGAGCATGTAATTATAAATTGACTACTTCCTTTAGATAAATAAGTCACTGAAATTGTAGTTGGCACAATAATTAAAATTGAAAATGGATTTGATAACCCTCCAGTTATAAATAATAAAAGTATTAACTGAATCAAATCATAAAAAATACTAATTGTAGCGTAGAAATTGTTTATAGTTAAAAACTTGGTTTTATTAATTTCTAAATAAATATTAACTATCAAAGATAGTGAAATTAAAACCAATGTTTGAAAATAAGGAAATTCAAATTTTAAACCATAGTAAACAAACGAAACTGTGAAAAACTGACCAATAACAGCAATCCACCTTATGTTAATTAGGGTTTCTAATGTGATCCTAAGATTTTTTGGATTAATTTGTTCTTTAAAAAACATACTTTAAATGTCTAAATTTACGACATTTATAGCATTTGTGTTTATAAAATTCTTTCTTTTTGAAACATCTTCTCCCATTAAAGTGAAAAAAATTTCATCATCAGACTCTGACGGAGAAGAACTTTCTCCATTTAATTGGGAATAATTAACTTTTAATAAAGAATTATTTTCAGGATTAAGAGTTGTTTCCCACAGTTCTTCCGGATTCATTTCTCCTAGACCCTTAAAACGCTGTAATGATAAATTACTTTTTCCAATTCCTATAATGGTATTAATAAATTCTAAAATTGTACTTGTAACTTTAACATTATCTCCATCTTTTATGTGGCACAAACTAATAAAATTTTTAGCTAAATTATTAAAATTTGAGATTTTTATTAAATATTCTTCATTTTTTAAAAAATCTGAATGCAGTTTTTTCGTTATTTTTTCATGATAAAATTCTCTCTCAAGTACAAAACAACTATTTTCAAACTTTGAGGTCCATTTCGACTCATCTTTCTTGAACCTTGAATTTAATTGATCAGCTACTGCTGATATTGCACCTGACTTCTTTTTATTATCTTTATCATCTAAAATTAAAATCTTATTATTTTTTATTGTAAATGCACCAATTGTAACTAACTGCTCTAAAATTTCACCGTCTGCATCAACCGATTTAATTAGATTATACAGTTTATAGCAATCATCTATAAAATTTTTATCAAATTTAAAATTTTTATTATTTTCAAAACTTATTTCATTAATTTTCTCTTTGGCATTTTTAATTGCTAAATTCTCTAAATCACTTTCATTTTTTAAATAATTAACTACCTTACCAGTTTTGATTTTATAAAGAGGTGGTTGAGCTATATAAATATGTCCTTTTTTAATTAATTCATTAAAGGGTTTATTGTTAAAAAAAGTTAATAAAAGAGTTCTGATGTGAGAACCATCTACATCAGCATCCGTCATAATAACGATTTTGCCATACCTTAATTTTTCGAGCTCAAATGGTTCTACACCCGTTCCTATTGCATTAATTAAAGTTACAATTTCGTTTGATGAAAGCATTTTAGAAAAAACTTTTTTATTTTCTAATTTGTTTTCTTTTTCTTCAACAAAAGTATTTAAAATTTTTCCTCTCAAAGGAAGAACAGCTTGAAACTCTCTATTTCTAGCTTGTTTTGCTGAGCCCCCAGCTGAATCACCCTCAACAATAAATAATTCGGTTTTAGTGATGTCATTAGATTGGCAATCAGCTAATTTGCCTGGTAAGCTTGTTATCTCAATGGCATTTTTTCTTCTTACACTTTCCCTAGCTTTTCTAGCAACCTCTCGAGCGACTGCAGCCTGAATAATTTTTCCTAATATTATTTTTGTGATTTTTGGGTTTTGGTCAAACCAAAGTGAAATTTTTTCATTGGTTATTGCTTCTACAACAGGTCTTACTTCGGACGATACCAATTTTTCTTTAGTTTGAGATGAAAACTTTGGATCTGGAACTTTTACTGACAGTACACAAATTAAACCTTCTCTAACATCATCACCAACAATAGTTACTTTATCTTTTTTTAATAAACCATAATCGTTTGCATATTTATTAATTAATCTTGTAATAGAATTCCTAAAACCTAATAAATGTGTACCACCATCTTTTTGTGGAATATTATTTGTGAAACATAAAACATTTTCATTAAATGTAGAATTCCACAATAAAGCACATTCTACATCAATATCATTTCTTTTAGAATGAAAATACAGCGGGTCTTCAAGAACAAACTGACTTTCTTCATTTTTAATTTTATTTTTTACTTTATTTAAATCTTTTACAAATTCTTTTATTCCACCATCATACTTAAAAATAATTGTTTTTGATTTTTCTTTCCTTTCATCTGATAAATGAATACTTAGTCCTTTATTTAAATAAGCTAATTCTTTTAATCTCTTTTCTAAAATTGATAAATTAAATTTTGTATCAGTAAATATTGCTCCTGAAGGCAAAAAAGTAACATTTGTACCTTTGAGATCTGATTTTCCAATTTCTTTTAAAGGTGCTTTAGAAATACCATTTGCGAACTCAACAAAATAAGCTTTACCATCTCTGAAAATTTCTAACTTTAAATTTTCTGAAAGTGCATTGACCACTGAAACTCCTACCCCATGTAATCCTCCGGAAACTTTATACGTTTTGTGATCAAATTTACCTCCTGCATGTAACTGTGTCATAATTACTTCAGCAGCAGAAATTTTTTCTGTCTTATGTGTTTCTACTGGAATTCCTCTTCCATTATCCGAGACTGATACAGAATTATCTTTATTAATTTTCACATTTATAGTATCGCAATAGCCTGCTAGAGCCTCGTCAATTGCATTATCAACGACCTCAAAAACCATATGATGCAATCCTGTACCATCATCTGTATCACCGATGTACATCCCTGGACGCTTTCTAACTGCATCAAGTCCTTTTAAAACTTTGATGGAATCTGCTCCATAACTATTTTTTTTAGTAATTGCTGTAGACATTTTTTTATAAAATTTTGATTTAAAGATTACGAATTTATATCATTTTTACAAAAAAAATTGGAGAGCAAGATTAGTGTAAATGTATAAAAAAACCTTTATTTTCAATAACTTGAAAGAGATTTTTGCTTGTTCCTGTATACCATATTTGAGTATCAAATTTATCTACTTCATTAAATAATTTTTTAAAATTTTCTTCATCTATATGAGATATGGCTTCATCTAACAAAAGAATGAAGTCTTTCTTTTCAATTTTCATTTTCCAACAATTAGCAAGGATAATAGTTAATAATGACGATTTTTGCTCGCCGGTAGAACAAAAATCAGTGTCAATTTTATTTTTTTTATCAAAAAAAAATATTTGATCAGAATTTATTCCAAAATTTGTTCTTTTACTAATCTCGTCTAATTGTCTATTTATTTTCAATTTTTCTGAAAAAATTTTAACAGAAATATTTTTATTTTCAAAATCTAGATTTAAAATATTTTTATAATTTAACTCTATATCTCTAAAATTTTTTAATTTTTTACTAATAATACTATTTAATTCATATGCATAATTCCTTCTAATATTTAAAATATCGTAAATATTTTCTGCTATTCTATGCTCCAATATTCCTAACCATTTTTCATCTTTTGAGCTTTTTAATACACTAATCCTCTCTGATAAATCCTTTTTATAAGTAGATAATATCCTATTGAAATATTTATCATTCTGTGAAATCATTTTATCAATAAAATTTCTTTTAACTGATTGCCCTTCATGCATAATTTTATCCATATAAGGTGATAACCAAATGAAACTTATATAATTTTTTATATTTGCTAGAGATGTTTTTTTTTGATCAATAAAAAATATTTTTTTTATACTATTATCGTTTTGTTCTAACAAAAAAATTAAATTTAATATACTGCCTCGAGAAAAAATATTTAATGTAACTTTGGTATCTGCTATTCCACTATGACTTAGTGGCACTATTTTTTCTATAGAGTCGCCTCGTAATCCTTTAGAATTAGAAAAATGTGACAATGTTTCTATTAAATTAGTTTTTCCTACACCGTTATCTCCATAAATAACAATGTGCCTAAACTTTTTATTAATATTTAGCGAATAATTTTTATGAGATTTAAAATTTTTAATTTGAATTTTTTCAATACTTGCCATGTAGATACATTTTAAATTACGCGCATTGGCATAACAATGTAAGAACTTAATGAATCATTTTCATCTTTTATCTGTATTGGTGAGGTTGCATCCTTTATCAATATTACAATATCTTTACTTTCTAAAACATTCGCCACATCAATTAAATAATTCGAATTAAATCCAATTTCTAAATGATTGCCTTGATATTGAGTTTGAACTTCTTCTATACCATCTCCAGATATTGCGTCATTGATCAAAAATTTCATCAGACCCTTTTCTAATGAAATTTTGATTACACCTTTTCTATCTGAAGATAATGATTTTAAGCGATCTAATGCGCTAACAAATTCCTCCACATTTGACTTTGCAGTTACCCTCTCATCTTTTGGTATTACTTTCTCATAATCAGGAAATTTTCCATCAATTACTTTTGATATAAAAACTATATCTTTATATAAAAATTTGATCTTAGTTTTTGTTGAAAGAATTTTTAAATTAATTGAATCTTCATCAATTATTGTTAACAGTTCAAATACTGCTTTTTTTGGTAAAATAACGGATTGAAATTTTTGAGAACCTTTAATTTCTGTTGCAGATTTACTTAAACGATGACCGTCAGTAGCAACAGCTATAAGTTTATTTTCATTTTCTCTTTTATCTAAATATATTCCATTTAAATAGTGTCGTGTTTCATCATTAGATATTGAAAATTTAGTTTTATTCATGATTTTTAAAAATTCAAAAGATGGAATCTCTAAATACTCTTCATCCATATTGTCTTCTAATATTGGAAATTCGTCTGGAGATATGCATGTCAAATTAAAGTCTGATTTTCCAGATATAAGCTTCAAACGATTATTCTCTTTAAGAGATAAATGTAGAGAGGAACCTGTTTTTAACTTTCTGACAATATCATATATAACTTGAGCAGTCGTTGTAGTTGATCCTTCTTTGATTGTTTGACATGTTATTTTTTCAGTAATAATTATATCAAGATCTGTCGCTGTTATTTTTAAAAAACCATCATTAGCCTCTAACAATACATTTCCTAAGATAGGTAAGGTATTTTTCTTTTCTACAACACCTTGAACATGAGCTAGAGACTTTAAAAAAATGTCTCTATCAATTTTGAATTCCATTTTATCTCTTGATTATTCTGTCTGTAATACTTTGAACTTCATACTCAAATTGGCGATCTTTTGACATCAATTCTTCTATCTTTTTAATAGCGTGAATAACTGTTGTATGATCTCTTCCAGTAAATTTTCGTCCAATTTCAGGTAAGGATTTTGTTGTAAGTTTTTTAGATAAATACATCGCTATTTGTCTTGGTCTTGCAATATGCCTAGACCTTCTAGCTGATAAAAAATCATTCATAGAAAGGTTGTAATAATCGACAACTATTTTTTGTATATCTTCAATACTTATTACGGACTGCATATTATTCAAAAGATCTTTTAAAATAAGCTTTGCGTCCTGTAGGGTTGGTGTCTTGTTCTGAATCCTTGCAGAAGCTATTACTCTATTCAATACACCAAGCATGTCCCTTATACTTGATTTGAATTCATTGGATATAAATGACAATATTTCATCATTGATTAAAATCTCATTACCAAAATGATTTTTTTCTGCTAGGCACCTTTTTTTTAAAATTTGCAATCTAAGCCCAATATCTGGAGGTTGTACGTCAACAACTAATCCACCCGACAACCTAGATTTTATTCTGTCTTGAATGCGATCCAATTCATTTGGAGATCTATCACATGATATCACCACTTGAGATTGATTTTCTAAAAGACTATTAAAAGTATAAAAGAACTCTTCCTGAGTTACTTCTTTTCCGCTTATGAACTGAATGTCATCTAAAATCAAAACGTCTGCATTCCTAAAAATTTCTTTAAATTTATGTGTATCTTTATTTTTAATTGACTTAACAAATTGATACATAAATCTTTCAGCTGATAAATAGATAACTTTTTTATCGATTTGTTTTAATTGATTACCTATTGCATTAAGTATATGGGTTTTGCCCAACCCTACTCCTCCATAAATATATAGCGGATTATAATGACCCAAACTTTCAGTAACTCTTTTAGCTGCCGAGTATGCTAGTTGATTACTCTCGCCAGTTACAAAACTTTCAAAATTTAATCTCGGATCAATTCGATTTATGCCGTAATTTGTGTCTTTTAAATCAATAACTTTTGTTCCTGATCCAAAATCTAAAATATTTGCTGATCTTTTTTCATCAAATATTTCATTGATCTCAAATTGTATTCTTGAGACTGTATTATCTAATTTTTGGTAATGATCTAAAATTTTATCTGCGTAATGAGATACAATCCAATCTCTAACAAATCGTGTTTTTACAACTAAAATTAATGATGAATAATCTATTCCTTTTGCTTCAACATTTTGAATCCAACTTTTATAAACATCAAGTCCATAAGTTTCTTTTAATTTTTGTTGAACAATTTCCCAATTTTTTTTTATATCTTCATTAATTTGTAGTGCTGATGAATTCTTCATGAGATTTCCTTTTAATTAAAACAATTTACTGAAGCAACAAAAAAATATTTTTTTTTATAAAAAAAATTTTAAACAACTCTAAATTGTGAAATTAATTCATCGCACCAAATTTCTAAATCAACTATCTATAAATTAAAAAAAAATTTTTATAAAAAATAAAATCTCAAATTGAATTTTAAAATCTTAAGTTGAAATTTATTATTAAAATTAAAAATAATTCAACTTACTTCATAGAAGCAAGTTTTCTAGATGTTCTAGAAATTTTTCTTGACACCGTTTGCCTTCTAATTGAACCTTTTTTTGAAACTTTCATTAACTGAGATTGAAAAATATCAAACATTTTTTTTGCTTTTGCTTTATCACCACTTTTAATTGCATTTTCAATTGATGCTATTGCACTTTTGTATTTTCCAATTCTTATACGGTTAATTGCATTTTTTCTTTTTATGACTTTTGTTTTTTTTTTTGCTGATGATGTATTTGCCATTTTATTATGATGGGCCAGGTTATATAATTTTTTAGATCATGGTCAATACTATGATTGACACTTAATACAAAAAAAAATTGACCTTCCGGAGTGATTTTTTCTGCTTATTTTACTATTACAACTAACTCTGGGGCACCTTTTGCCCTCTCTATTATAAACCCTAAAATTTTCTTGATAAGATCCAGTCTTCCCTTCAGAGTTGTAATAACTATTAATTGTAGATCCACCAGCTTTAATTGCATTTTTAAGTATTTTTTTTATCGATTTTACCAATGTTTTAATTTGTTTATCTTTAAGATCGTAGCCTAATTTATTTGGCCGAATTTTGCTTAGAAATAATGCTTCATTAGCATAAATATTTCCTAGTCCAGAAATAATTGATTGGTTCATTAATAAATTTTTAATTGAGGTTTTGCTTTTGAAAATTTTCGATTTCAAATATTTAAAATTAAATTGATCAGATAATGGTTCAACACCAAGTGTTCTTAAATGTTTAGATTGATCAAGTGTATTCTTGTGAAAAATTTTAATAAAACCAAATTTCCTTATATCATTATAAATTAAATTAAATTTACTAAATGATATTTTTAGATGATCATGTTTATAAATAATATTTTTTTTATTGTAAAAACTTGTATCAAAATTTTTCTTAATACTATTGATTAAATAAAAACGACCAGTCATACCCAAGTGAACAAGCATAACATAATTGTTTTCAAAAAATATAAGGATATATTTTGATCTTCTTATTATTTTAATAATAAGTTTTTTTTCTAATAATTTTAATTTTTCTTTTTGTAAATTATATCGTAATTTAGGATTAATAATTGTCACACTATTTACTTTTTTAAGTAAAATCTGTTTTGATAAGGTTCTTTTAGTAATTTCAACTTCTGGAAGTTCTGGCATATAATTTTATTTTTTATACATTAAAGGTCTATTAAACTTATGAAGAATATACATCAAATAAAAAATAAAGATTTAGTGAATGAGATATTTGATAATACTTATCAAAACTACGATTTAATGAATGATATTATGTCATTTGGCACGCATAGAATATGGAAACAACAATTTGTAAATTCGATCGAAATGCACCCTGAAGACAAAATTGTTGATATGGCTTCAGGAACCGGAGATATTACAAAATTAATTTTAAAAAAAAATATTAATCAAAATATTTTTAGAATTGAACCAAATAAAAAAATGATAAATTATAATATTCAAGATTTCGAAAAATTTAAAAATGTTAAAAATCTATGCAGTTATGCTGAATGTATTCCTTTAAATGATGGCTCTATAAATTCTTATTTAATTAGTTTTGGACTACGTAATATCACAAACCTTGATCAAGCCTTAAAAGAAGCATTTAGAGTGTTAAAAAAAGGAGGCGGTTTTTATTGTCTAGAATTCTATAAAGTTAATAAGCCAGTAATTAAAAATTTTTATAATCTATACTCAAAATCAATTCCCTTTCTTGGAAAAATTTTTAATAAAAATTCAAAACCCTACGAATATTTAACAAAAAGTATTGAAGATTTTTACTCTCAAGAAGAAATTAAATATAAACTTCATAAATTAGGTTTTAAAAATACAAGTATAAAAAATATTTTTGGTGGTATTGCCACAATTCATTATGCATGGAAATTAAATGATTAAAAAAATAATTATTTTATTAAAAATTGGAAGAGCTCTAGCAAAATCTTCGACGTTAGACTATTTCAGTGAATTATATAAACCTAATATATTTATTAGAGGATTTATAAAAATATTTGGATTTACTACTTTTAAGAAAAAAAGTTTAGACAGCAAAAGTGTGGGTATAAGATTGGCAACTGCATTAAAGGAATTGGGACCTACATTTATAAAACTTGGGCAATTTTTAGGAACAAGACCGGATATTGTTGGCAACGAATTAGCGAAAGAACTGCAAAGTCTTCAAGATGATCTTCCTCCTTTTGATATGAATATTGCAAAACAAAGCATTAAAAATGAAATTGGTCAGGAAAAATTCAAAGAAATCTCTGAATTAACACCTCCGATCGCTGCTGCATCTATTGCTCAGGTTCATTTTGGTAAAATAGATGGAAAGAATTATGCAATAAAAATTCTAAGGCCAGGAATAGAAAAAAAATTTAATGAAGAGTTGGAAGCATTAATGTTGTTTGCTTCAATTATTGAAACAATTTTACATAAAACTAGAAGACTTAAGTTAATAGAAGTTGTCCATCTATTAAAAGAAATAACAGCAATAGAAATGGATTTAAGGTTTGAAGGTTCTGCTGCTAGTGAATTAAAAAAGAACACTAATTCAGATCCAAAATTTAAAGTACCTGAAATTAATTGGGATTTTACATCAAAAAGGGTTTTAACCTCTGAGAAAGTTAATGGTATAAGCATAAAAGATATAAAAAAAATTGATGAATTACATATTAATAAAAAAGAATTAGCAAAAAATATTATTCAAAATTTTTTAAGACAAGCTGTAGGTGACGGTTTTTTTCATGGCGATATGCACCAAGGAAATTTATTTGTTGATAAAGAAGGAAATATAATTCCTGTTGATTTTGGAATAATGGGTAGGCTTGATGTTAACAATCGTAAATATTTAGCAGAGATTTTATATGGTTTTATTCAAAGAGATTATGAAAAAGTTGCCGATGTTCACTTTATTGCAGGTTTAGTTCCATTAGATCAATCTAAGGATGCTTTTACACAAGCTTTAAGATCAATTGGCGAACCAATATTTGGGCAATCTATTAAAAATATATCAGCAGGAAAATTACTAGCACAATTGTTTGAAATCACTGAGCAATTTAATATGGCTACACAGCCACAACTTCTTCTATTACAAAAAACAATGGTAGTAGTTGAAGGGGTTGCTCGTACTCTCGATGAAGATGCAAATATATGGGAAATATCAAAGCCTGTTCTTGAAGGCTGGTTAAAGAAAGAAGTTGGCCCAGAAGCAAAATTTAATCAAGCCATTAAAACAACTTCAAAAGTAATAGATAGATTACCAGAGCTACCAGCTATGATGGATAAAGCCTCAAAAGCTCTTGAATTACTAGCAGCTGGAACAGTTGCTTCAAATAATGAAATTGCAAAAAAATTTGCTTATGAAAAATTAAAAATTAAAAATCAACAAAATAAAATAATTATTTTCATTTTATTAGTAGTAATTTCGTTATTAATAATATTTAATTAATATTAAAATGTATAAATCAAAAAAAATTTTAGTTATAATTTCTGGAGGCATTGCCGCTTATAAGACACTTGATTTAATAAGAAATTTATCTTCTCAAAACTTTGAGATCAAAACTATTTTAACTAAAACTGCAGAAGAATTTGTAACACCTCTATCAGTATCTTCATTATCAAAAAATAAAGTTTACCTAAATAAATTTGATTTAAATGAAGAAATTGAGATGGACCATATAGCATTATCTAGATGGGCCGATTTAATATTAATTGCACCTGCAACAGCAAATATTATTGAGAGTATGGCAAATGGAGCTGCAAATGATTTTATTAATACTGTTATATTAGCTTCTAATAAAAAAATTTTTTTAGCTCCTGCAATGAATGTTAAAATGTGGGAAAATGAAGCTACACAAAATAATGTAAAAAAGTTAATCAAAAGAAATTTTTCTATAATCGGCCCATCAGAAGGCTTATTGGCTTGCGGAGAATTTGGCGAAGGTCGAATGGCTAATATTGATGATATTGAATTAACGATAAAAAATTTTTTAACAAAAAAAATTCTAAATTTGAAAGCAATTGTAACAGCGGGTCCTACTAGAGAATATATTGATCCTGTTAGATATATTTCAAATGAGTCATCTGGTCTCCAAGGGTATCAAATAGCAAAAAAAATGAGTGAATGCGGGATACAAACAAAATTAATTATGGGCCCCTCTCAAATTAAAATTGACGATAACATAGATCTTACAAAAGTCACAACTGCAAAAGAAATGTTTGAAGCGGTAAATGATAATCTTCCAGTTGATATTGCCGTTTGTTCAGCAGCTGTTTCTGATTTTAAAACAGAAAAATTTAATGAAAAAATTAAAAAAAATAATCAAAATTTAAATCTTACTCTTCAAGAAAATATAGATATTTTAAGTTTTATTAGTACTCATAATAAATATAGACCAAAATTAGTTATTGGTTTTGCTGCTGAAACGAATGATGTAATAAATTATGCTAAAAAAAAACTTGAAAAAAAACATTGTGATTGGATTGTTGCAAATGATGTCTCGGATAAATCTATAGGATTTAACTCTAAAAATAATGAAGTTTCGATAATTCAAAAAGATAATTCAATTGAAAAAATAACAAAAAGAGAAAAATCAGAAATAGCATCAATTTTAGTGCAAAAAATTTTACAAAAATTCTCTACTCATGAAAACAAAAGTCTTAATTAAAAAACTTCATCCTAATGTAAATATTCCCGAATACAAAACCTCTGGTTCATCTGGCTTAGACCTAATAGCTTTTATTGAAAAAGATTTAATAATTAAACCCAAAGACTCTGCTTTAATTCCAACTGGTTTATCTGTTGCAATAGAAGATCATTTAGAAATTCAAATTAGACCAAGATCTGGTTTAGCTGCTAAAAATAAAATTACTATTCTAAATACTCCTGGAACAATCGATGCTGATTATAGAGGTGAAATAAAAGTTATTTTGATTAATCTCAGCGAGAATGACTTTGAAATCAAAAATGGTGATCGAATTGCCCAAATGGTGATATGTCCTATAGTAAAAGCTGAATTTGAATTAACTGATAAATTACCTAAAAGTGTGAGAGGCCATGGTGGTTTTGGCTCAACTGGAAAAACTTAATGAAATTAACAAATGATCAGATTGACAGGTACAAAGGGCAGATAAACTTAAAAAAAATTAATATTCAAGGTCAAATTAAAATACAAAAAACAAAAGTTTTAATAATTGGAGCTGGCGGTATAGGTTCGCCCGTAACCTTATTCCTCTCAAGATCTGGCATATCATCATTGGGTATAATTGATTATGATAAAGTTAGTAAAAGTAATCTACATAGACAAGTTTTATTTGATCAAAAGGATATTGGGAAAAATAAAGTAACAGTAGCTAAAAATAAAATTATTAAAATTGATAAAAACATCAAAATAAAAACTTATAATAAAAAAATAAATTCTAAAAATCTAAAATCTATTATAAAAAATTACGATTATATTGTTGACGGAACAGATAGTTTTCAATCGAAGTTAAATATTAATGATGAATGTATTAACCAAAAAAAAAAATTATTTATTGGTTCAGTAAGCCAATTTGATGCGCATATTTTTTTCTTTGATTTTTCAAAAAAAGGTTCCTGTTTAAGGTGTTTTATGCCTAAAGCACCTCAAATTTCTCCTAGATGTCAAGATGAAGGAATATTAGGCACTGTTACAGGTACAGTTGGAACAATTATTTCCAACGAATTAATAAAGGATACTGCTGGAATTAAATCAACTTTGTTAAATAAGGCTCTGATTATTAATTTTGAAAATTTACTATTTAGAAAAGTTAAAATTACAAAAAGTTCAAAATGTAGAAATCATGATTAGGTTTTTTTTAATTTTTTTTTTAATTTTTTTTACTAATCATTCATTATCAGAAATAAGAAGTTTAAAAAATAATAAGGTAAATGTTAGATTGGGTCCTTCTAAAACGTATCCTATAAAGTTTATTTATAAAAATAAATATCTACCTGTAATAATTATTGATGAACACTATAACTGGAGAAAAATAAAAGATTACGATAATGATGGGGGGTGGATACATATATCGCAATTGTCTCGTTCTAGGACTACAGTAACAACTAAAAACAATGAAATTATTTTCTCATCACCTTCAATTTATTCTAAGCCAAAAGCAAAATTAGAAATATATCAAATTTTAATAATCAAAAAATGTAATGAATTATGGTGCAAAGTTAAAAATTCAAAAACTAATGGTTGGATTAAAAAGAAACATCTATGGGGTGTAAAAGAAGGTGAAATTATTAAAAAATAACAATTTATTTTTTGTTTTATTAACGTTTATCATCAAGTATAAGTCATTCTTCGATGAAAAAGAAAAACTCCTTCAATTATAATGAATTAATTTCATGTGCTGATGGTGATATGTTCGGAATAGGGAATGCAAGACTACCATCTCCTCCAATGCTAATGTTTGACCGTATCACTAAAATCACAGAAAATGGAGGTGCATTTAATAAAGGATATATTGAAGCTGAATTAGACATAAAAAAAGATTTGTGGTTCTTTGATTGCCATTTTAAAACAGATCCCGTTATGCCAGGATGTTTAGGTCTTGATGCAATGTGGCAACTAGTAGGTTTCTTTCTTGGTTGGTCTGGAAACCCTGGAAAAGGTAGGGCGCTAGGAGTTGGGGAGGTAAAATTTGTAGGCGAAGTTTTACAAAATAACAAACTAGCAAAATATATAATTGATATGAAAAGAATTATAAAAAAAGGAGAAACTTCTGTAGGATTGGCTGATGGTGTACTGTTAATTGATGATAAAAAAATATATAGTACAAAAAATTTAAAAGTAGGATTGTTTAAAAGTAGCTTATGAGAAGAGTGGTTATAACAGGATTTGGAATTGTTTCTTCTATTGGTAACAATAATGACGAAGTTTTAGATTCATTGTTAAATACTAAATCAGGTATAGTTTTTTCTGAAGAATACAAAGGATATGGTTTTAGAAGTCAAGTTTGTGGTTCTATAAAATTAAATTTAGATGAAGTGTTAGAGCGTAAAGAAAAAAGATTCATGGGTGATGGATCGGCATATGCCTATATCGCTATGAAAGAAGCTATTAAAAATTCAGGACTTGAGGAAAAGGATATTAGTAATATTAAAACGGGTATTGTTATTGGCTCAGGTGGACCTTCTATCAAAAATGTAATTCATGCTGTCGATACAACAAGGAAATCGTCCCCAAAAAAAATGGGGCCATTAATTGTTCCAAGAACAATGTCAAGCACGTGCTCTGCAACTTTAGCTGTACCATTTAAAATAAAAGGTATTAATTATTCAATAAGTTCTGCTTGTGCCACTAGTGCTCACTGTATAGGAAATGGAATGGAACTAATTCAATCTGGAAAGCAAGATATTATTTTTGCTGGTGGAGGTGAAGAATTGGAGTGGGGTATGTCTGCAATGTTTGATGCTATGCCAGCACTCTCTTCAAAAAGAAATGATACTCCAGATAAAGCTTCAAGAGCATATGATGCAGATAGAGATGGTTTTGTAATTGCAGGTGGTGCTGCTGTTTTAGTTTTAGAAGAAATGGAAAGAGCAAAAGCAAGAGGAGCAAAAATTTATGCAGAAATTACTGGTTACGGCGCAACCTCTGACGGATATGATATGGTTCAACCATCTGGAGAAGGAGCAGTACGATGTATGAAAATGGCTTTATCAACAAAAAGAAATGATAAAGTTGATTATATTAATACTCATGGAACATCTACACCAATTGGAGATGTAAAAGAATTAGAGGCAATTAAAGAGACTTTTGGAAACGATGTTCCTCAAATGAGTTCAACAAAATCAATAACAGGTCATTCATTGGGCGCTGTATCAGCTCAGGAAGCAGTTTTTTGTCTTCTTATGATGGAACATGGTTTTATGGCTGAGTCAGCAAACATTGAAAATTTAGATGATAAAGCAAAAGACTTGCCAATCTTAAGAAAAGTAGAAAAAAAAGAATTAAATTGTGTCATGTCAAATAGCTTTGGTTTTGGCGGTACAAATTCAACTTTAGTTTTTGAAAAGGTTTAAAATGCTCTTAAAAGGTAAAAAAGGTCTGATCATGGGTGTTGCAAATGATAGATCTATTGCTTGGGGTATCTCAAAAAAATTGGCTGAACACGGTGCTGAGTTAGCATTTACTTATGTAGGTGATGCTTTAAAAAAAAGAGTAGTGCCATTAGCAGAGTCTTTGGGATCTCAATTCACATTAGATTGTAATGTCGAAAACAAAGATCAAATTGTAAATACTTTTCAAGAGATTAAAAAAAAATGGGGTGGGTTAGATTTTGTTGTTCATGCCGTAGCCTTTTCAGATAAATCTGAGTTATCTGGAGAATATTTAAATACAACAAGAGATAACTTTCTAAGAAGTATGCTTATTTCATGTTTTTCTTTTACAGAAGTAGCTAAAGAAGCTGCCCCTTTGATGAAAGAAGGTGGAAGTATGATCACTTTAACTTACGAGTCTACTAAGACAATTCCAAATTATAATGTAATGGGAGTTTGTAAATCTGCACTTGAGACAAGCACAAAATATTTAGCAAGAGATCTTGGTAAAAAAGGTATTAGAGTCAATGCCATAAGCGCAGGTCCTATTAAAACTTTAGCAGCATCTGCAATCGGTGATGCAAAGTTTTTATATAAATGGAATGAAGATCATTCACTATTAAAACGTAATGTTGACATTCATGATGTTGGAAATTCAGCTTTATATCTTCTAAGCGATCTAGCTGGGGGTGTTACGGGTGAAATACATTACGTGGATGCAGGCTATAACAAGGTTGGTATGCCTGATCCTAAAAATATGTCTTAAAAGTTTAAGAATTTAGAGCTTCTTTAATAGAAAGTTTAACTTTTCCTCTATCAAAAC
>JAYPUB010000002.1:0-79409 GCA_038133865.1 Candidatus Pelagibacteraceae bacterium | reverse complement strand
ATAACCAACTAAAATATAGTCCGAAAATAGGTATTAGTAATGAAACTTGAGACATGAACACTAAACCATTCTCAAAAATTAATTTTGCTCTGATCATAAATGCAATTGCTGTACTGACAACTCCCAAATAAACTAAACTAACAATACTACTTGTTTCAATATTTTGATAATTTAAATTAGATAGTTGAAATAAACTTAGAGGTAATAAAATAATCGTTCCTGCTAACATAGATAGGGTCGCTATTGTTTCATTATTGTATTTTTTAAACTTTTGAATTATTAACCCTCCAATTACATAACTTAAAGAAGCTGACATAACTATCAAAACTGATTTAATAGTTGTTGTTTTAGTTATATAAACTTGATCATAAAATAAAATAAATACACTTATAAATCCAATTACTGTACCAAATAATTTATATTTATTAAATTTCTCCTTAGTAAAAATATGCGACAATATAATTGCATAAAAAGGTCCAGCAGACATTAATAAAGCTGCTAAACCACTGCTCATACCATCAATTCCAAAAGCAATTAAACTAAAAGGTAAAACATAATTTGTAAATCCAATAATAAAAAAGATATAAAAATTTTTTGAAAAAAAAATTTTAAAATTAATTGATTTCAAAATAGTAATAGACAGAAGGCATAAAAAAAATGATGCAAAGAATAATCTGCCACCTGCGAGTAAAAAATAATCGAAACTTTTTAAAACAATTTTATAATTAAAAAAAGCAGATCCCCAAATGGCTGCTAAAATAAATAAAAAAAAATAACTTTTTAAAACGGGTTTTTTCATAGTTTATTAAGTGGTGGGCCCGGAGGGATTTGAACCCCCGACAACCCCGTTATGAGCGGGGGGCTCTAACCAACTGAGCTACAGGCCCTGGATTTCATGTTAATACACTAATAAAATGAAAAATAAATCTCTAAATTTAGTTATCTAAGAAACTTTTTAATTGTCTGGATCTACTTGGATGTTTTAATTTTCTCAAAGCTTTTGCTTCTATCTGTCTAATTCTCTCCCTGGTAACTGAAAATTGTTGTCCTACTTCTTCAAGAGTATGATCGGTATTCATACCAATTCCAAATCTCATTCTCAAAACTCTTTCTTCTCTTGGTGTTAAAGAAGCCAATACTTTTGTAGTTGTGTTTTTTAAAGCAGTCTGAACAGCTGCGTCTACTGGTATAAGTGCATTAGAATCTTCAATAAAATCACCAAGGGTACTGTCATCTTCATCACCAACTGGAGTTTCAAGAGATACTGGTTCTTTTGCTATTTTTAAAACTTTTCTTACCTTTTCTAATGGCATTGCTAATTTTTTTGATAATTCTTCAGGTGTAGGTTCTCTACCAAATTCACTCATCATTTGTCTTTGTGTCCTCACAATTTTATTGATAGTCTCTATCATATGCACAGGAATTCTAATTGTTCTAGCCTGATCAGCAATCGATCGAGTTATAGCTTGTCTAATCCACCATGTTGCATAAGTAGAAAATTTATATCCTCTTCTATATTCAAATTTATCAACCGCTTTCATTAATCCAATATTACCCTCTTGAATTAAATCTAAGAATTGCAGACCTCTATTTGTATATTTTTTTGCAATTGAAATTACTAATCGTAAATTAGCTTCGATCATTTCTTTCTTAGCAATTCTAGACTCTCTTTCACCTTTTTTAATTTTATTCACTAAAACTCTAAAATCGGATATTGACATGCCGATAGTATTACTTAATTCAATCAACTTTTGTCTTAGATTTGTAAAAAGTTTTTTTTCTTTAGTAAAAAAAGATAACCATGTTTTTTCATCACTCAAAAACTTTTCAAAATTTGGATTTAATTCATTTCCAACATAAAACTTAACAAAATCATCTCTTGAAATTCCATGTTTAGTTGCTGCTCTCATTAGTTCACCATCATAAGACAATATCTTTTTGTTTTCTGCATAATTTAAAGCAACTAAATCCTCTTGGGTTACTTGATTCAATTGTAACTTAAGCAACTCCTCCATAATTTCTTTTTTAATTTTTTCGTAACTTTTATTTTTACTATCGCTAAAAGATTGATTTTTTAAAGCACAATCTAATTTGTCTTTTTGGTAACCAATTAGTTTTTTATAATTTTTTGTAATTCTGCTAAATGTATCTAAAATTTTTGGCTTTAATTCTATTTCTAAGGATGCTAATGAAATATTAAATTCATCTTCATCTCCATTAGAATCATCAGATTCTGTATCTATATTAGGATTTTTTTCTTTTGCTTCTTTTTTACTTTTTTCTTTAATCGATTTAGCAAGTTTTTCATCATCAATAAAATTTGTATCCAAATCAATTATATCTCTAACAAGCATTTCATTATTGTGTAACTTTTCTTCCCATTCAAAAATCTTTAAAGCTGTAATTGGACTTTCTGATAAAGAACTAATCATAACGTAACGTCCAGACTCTATTCTTTTTGCTATAGCAGTTTCCCCTTCTCTCGATAAAAGCTCGACACCACCCATTTCTCGTAAATACATTCGAATTGGATCATCACTTCTTTCAACAGTTTTAGTTTGTTTGGTGCTTTGAGCTTCTTGCTTTTTAATTTTAAAATCAGATTTATTTTCAACCAATGTTATAGCTTGATCAAAAATATATACTAAGGCTTTATCTAGACTTTCAATATTACTATTTCTTTTGCCTAAAGATTTTCTTAATTCCTCGTTTGTTATAAAGCCTCGACTTAGACCTTTTTCAATTAATCTTTCAAAGGATTTAGATATTAATTTTTCCACGATAGGTGATGGAATTTATATTTTTTTAAAAAAAAATAAATGGAAGAATTACGCCATTTTTAGCGATTTTTGAGCGATATATACCGGTTATAGTTATCCTCATTCAAATTTTTAGTCATCTCCGATTCAAGAGAAGTTAATTCTTTATTTTTATTTAAAAGATTTAATTCAATCAAGTAATCATCAAAAAAACTATTAAACGTATCTTCATTTAAATTATGGATTATACTTATGTTATTTGCGTTCATATCTATCTTTTTAATTAATTGATCAAAGTTTATTTCTAATTTTTTTTTAAGATCATTTTTTGAATTAATATTTTTATTTATTAATGAGTCAATTAACTCTGATAAAAAACTTTTATTATCTTTAAAATTAAATTGTAAAGAAGAAAGTTCTTCTATCTTATTTCCACTAAATCTAGGATAATTTAAAATTAAATTTAAAAAAGATAGTTCTAAAATTTCTTCTTTTGATAACATTAATCTCAAACTTGCTTTTTTAATTTCATCTTGATTTCTTAATTTAAAACTTTTCTTTTTGACAAAATGTTCAAATATTTTGTTTTTAAAAGCGTTTTTAATATACTTTCTTGATATTTGATCCTCAATTTCATTTGTAAGATTGGATAATTTTTTCTCTAAAAGAGCTATATCTGTAGCTTTAGATGCATCTATATTGCTTGAATAATGATTAAAAATAATTTCTATTAAATCTTTGCTTTGATTCATTAAAGTATCAAATTCTTCTTTTCCATATTGATTAATAAAATCATCAGGATCTTGACCACTTGGAATTTTAGAGAAATATATATCTTTTCCTGGTTTTAAAATTTTTAATACTCTTTCTGCTGCTCTAAAAGATGCATTTATTCCACTTTGATCTCCATCAAAACAAATAATTATTTTGTCAAAATTTTTCCATGCTAAATGAATTTGCGATGTAGTTAAAGCAGTGCCTAGAGTTGCGGCTACATTCTTTACACCTTTATTGTACAAAGATACAACATCCATATAACCTTCTACAATAATTAAAGTGCTAAAATTTTTATTTTCTTTTTTTGCATTATTCAAATTATATAAATTAAAACCTTTTTTAAAAAAATTAGTTTCTGGTGAGTTAATATACTTAGCCAATGAGTTTTCTAAAACTGATCTGCCTCCACAACCAATAAATTCATTGTAATAACCCTGTATAGGAAAAATAATTCTATTTTTAAATCTATTTACAAGCTCCTCTGTTCCATCCTTTTTATAATATATTCCTGATTTAATCAGTTCTTCAGAAGTGAATTGATTTTGAAAAAGCTTATCTTGTATTTTTTTTGTATTTTCACAAAAACCAAGTTTAAAAAAATCAACTGTATCAATAGACAATCCTCTTTCAACTAAGTATTTTAAATGTGAATTTTTATATTCTGACTTTAGAATACTATGACACTCTGTAAAAAATATTTGAAATAATTTTTGAATTCTTTGATTTTCTTTTTCTTTTTTCTCATCCTCTTTTGTAAAATGATAAGGCTGCATTCCTGCTCTTTGTGCCAAAGCCTTTACAGCTTCTCCAAAATTAAGATTATCTAATTTCATTAAGAAATCAAAAATATTTCCGTGCTCACCAGTACTAAAACAATGATAAAAACCTTTTTCATCATTGACAGTAAAAGATGGAGTTTTTTCATTTTTAAATGGAGATAATCCGATAAACTCATTTCCTCTTTTTTTTAAATTCACTTTTATTCTGACAACATCAGATACTTTTAATCTATTTTTAATTTCCTCAATATAAGACTTTGGATACTTCATTAACTTTTAAGTTTATCTTTCAGTATTTTTCCAGCTAGCGAAAAGTCCATCTTTCCTAAATATTTTTCTTTTAAAACTTGCATTACTTTACCCATATCTTTTAGACCCAATGCGCCAGTAGTTTTAATAGATTCTGCACAGACCTTTTCAACTTCTTCCATACTTAATTGCTTTGGTAAAAACTCTTCAACAATTTTAATTTCAGAATTTTCTTTATCTACCAAGTCTTGTCGATTTGCTTTTTGATACATTTCTACCGACTCTCTTCTTTGCTTTAGCATCTTATTTAGAATAGATATCATGTCTTCATCTGTGACCTCTTTTTTATCCTGGGTTCTTTTTTCAATTTCTTTGTCTTTTTTAGCTGATACAATTGCTCTTAAAGTCAGAACCCTATCACTTTGCTTGCTTTTCAAAGATTCATTAAGGGCTTTGTTAACATTTTCAAAAATTGTCATGACGATTATTTAATTTAGTTTCTTGACGAGTGTAAGACTTTTTCATAATTAACGCCAAAGTTTTTTTTAAATATTGATTCTTAACCTATGAGTTGTATTTTTGTTAAATAAGGAAAAAAAGGCAAATTCAAATTTTTTATCATCACAACCCACAGGTATTTTAGTTTTTGAAAATGGAAAAATTTTAGATGGTATTGGCATAGGTCATATTGGGCATGCAGTTGGGGAGGTATGTTTTAATACCTCAATGACAGGCTATCAAGAAATTATTACTGATCCCTCATATTCAGATCAAATTGTAAATTTTACTTTTCCTCATATTGGAAATGTTGGAACAAATCTTGAGGACATAGAGTCAGAAAAAATATGGTTAAAAGGAGTAATCTTTGCAAAAGAAATTACTGAACCTTCAAATTATAGATCTTTCGAAAAATTAAATTTGTGGTTAGAAAAAAACCAAATTGTTGGTATCACTGGTTTAGATACTAGGGCAATAACTAACCTAATTAGAAACCAAGGAGCTTTAAAAGCTACTATCGTTAATGGAAATATAACAGAAAAACAAAAATATCTTGATGAATGCAAAAAATGGCCAGGTTTAAAAGGAATGGAGTTAACGCAAAAAGTTTCAACAAAGCAAATATACAAATGGAATGATGAAAGTTTATGGGTTAAAGGAGATGGCTATAAAGTAAATAAAAATTATAATACACATATAATAGTAATAGATTATGGTTGTAAAAAAAATATTTTAAGAAACTTTTCAAATTTAAAAACAAAACTAACAATCGTACCTTCAGATACAAATTATAAAAAAATAATAGATTTAAAACCAGATGGAGTCTTTTTATCTAATGGTCCTGGTGATCCAGAAGCAACATCAAAATTTGCAAAAGAAACAATAAAAAAAATATTAAACGAAAAAATTCCAATTTTTGGTATTTGTTTAGGACATCAGCTTCTTGCTCATGCTTTAGGCTGTAAAACAATCAAAATGCACCAAGGCCATCGGGGAGCTAATCATCCTGTTAAATTTTTAGAAAATAATTTAGTTGAAATTACATCTCAAAATCATGGTTTTGAAGTGGATAAAAAAACAATACCAAGCGATGTGGAGGTTACACACCTTTCGTTATTTGATCAATCAATTGAAGGAATAAAGTCAAAAAAATATAATGCATTTTCAGTTCAATATCATCCTGAAGCAAGCCCCGGTCCACATGATAGTCATTATTTATTTTTAAATTTTATTAAAGAAGTAGAAAAATATGCCAAAAAGAACTGATATTAAAAAAATTATGATAATAGGTGCAGGGCCTATTGTTATTGGTCAAGCATGTGAGTTTGATTATTCTGGTTCTCAAGCTTGTAAGGCTTTGAGACAAGAAGGATATAAAATAATTTTAGTTAATTCAAACCCTGCAACTATAATGACTGATCCAAATGTTGCAGACGTTACTTACATTGAACCTATTAACGATCAAGTTCTAGAGGAAATTATTAAAAAAGAAAAACCTAATGCCATTCTACCTACAATGGGAGGACAAACAGGTCTTAATGCAGCTATGAGCCTTGATCAAAAAGGAATATTAAAAAGATACAATGTAGAACTCATAGGCGCAAATGCAGAAGCTATTGATAACGCTGAAAATAGAGAAAAATTTAAAAAAAATATGAATGAAATTGGTCTCGAGTCTGCAAGATCATTTATTTGTAGAAGTGAAAAAGATGCTAAAGAAGCGTTTAAACAAATAGGTATTCCGTCAATTATAAGACCATCTTTTACTTTAGGTGGCACCGGAGGTGGAGTCGCAAATACTGAAGAAGATTTTTTTAAAATAGTTAAAAATGGTCTAAACCTCTCTCCAACAAATGAAGTGTTGGTAGAGGAGTCTCTTGTTGGTTGGAAAGAGTTTGAGATGGAAGTGGTCAGAG
This sequence comes from Candidatus Pelagibacteraceae bacterium, assembly GCA_038133865.1. Classification (GTDB taxonomy): domain Bacteria; phylum Pseudomonadota; class Alphaproteobacteria; order Pelagibacterales; family Pelagibacteraceae; genus HIMB114. The sequence goes on along the minus strand of JAYPUB010000002.1, from coordinate 72,431 downwards.
ATAAAAAGGATAATAGTATTATCATTTGTTCAATTGAAAACCTAGATCCAATGGGAATTCATACGGGAGACTCTATAACAGTTGCCCCTGCTTTAACTCTTACTGATAAAGAGTATCAAGTCATGAGAAATGCATCGATTGCCTGCTTGAGAAAAATTGGAGTTGAAACTGGAGGATCAAATGTTCAATTTGCTATCAATCCAAAAGATGGGAGAATGATCATTATTGAAATGAACCCAAGAGTTTCCAGATCTTCGGCTCTTGCTTCAAAAGCAACAGGATTTCCAATTGCTAAAGTAGCAGCTAAGCTTGCCGTAGGTTATACTTTGGATGAAATCCAAAATGATATCACAGAAACTACCCCAGCATCATTTGAACCTACGATCGATTACATAGTAACTAAAATTCCAAGATTTGCTTTTGAAAAATTTAAAAAAAGTAAAGCCGAGCTTGGTACTGCAATGAAATCAGTTGGTGAGAGCATGTCAATTGGTAGAAATTTTAAAGAGTCATTGCAAAAAGCTCTGGTCTCTTTAGAAGTTGGTTTAAATGGTCTTGATACTGTTGAAAATAATTTAGAAAAAATTAAAGAAAAATTAAAAATAAATATTCCTCTTCGAATTTTATATGTTGCCGATGCTTTTAGAAAAGGTTTAAAACTTCAAGAAATATATGAATTATGTAAAATTGATCCCTGGTTTTTAAGACAAATAAAAGAAATTGTTGAAGCTGAAAGTTTAATCAAAAAAGATAGCCTTGAAAAAAATTTATTTAGATCAATGAAGTCTATTGGTTTTACTAATCAAAAAATTGCAGAAATTTCACAAAAATCAATTAATCAAATTGAAGAATTTAAAATTAAAAACAATATCAATATTGCATATAAAAAAGTTGATACATGTGCAGCTGAATTTTCTTCATTAACACCTTACATGTATTCTACATACGATCACGGAATAAATTCAGATGGTGAATGTGAAGCTAACCCTTCAAATAAAGAAAAAATAATTATAATTGGAGGTGGACCAAATAGAATTGGTCAAGGAATAGAGTTTGATTATTGCTGCTGCCAAGCAAGCTTTTCACTTAAGGAAATGGGTTATGAGACTGTTATGATTAATTGTAATCCTGAAACTGTTTCAACGGATTATGATACTAGTGATAGATTATATTTTGAGCCACTGATTGATGAATATATTATTGAAATTTTAAAAAAAGAAAGTTCAAAGGGAAAAATAAAAGGTGTTATAGTTCAATTTGGAGGTCAAACTCCAATTAAACTTGCAAAAAAAATTCACCAATCAGGTTTTCCAATATTAGGTACTCAATTAGATTCAATTGATGCAGCAGAAGATAGAGAAAAATTTAATCAAATAGTTAAAGACCTAAATTTAAAACAAGCAGATAGCGGTCTTGCAAGAGGAAAGGATGAAGCAAAAAAAATTATTGATAATATAGGTTATCCAGTTGTTATTAGGCCTTCTTATGTTTTAGGTGGGCGTGCAATGGAAATTATTCATGACGATGAACAACTTAATACTTATATTGATGAAGCTGTCCAAGTTTCTGGCGATAGCCCTGTTTTAATCGATAAATTTTTAAATGATGCAATTGAAATTGATGTAGATGCAGTTTGTGATGGTCATGAAGTATTTATTGCGGGAATTATGGAACATATTGAAGAAGCTGGTATTCATTCTGGAGACTCTGCTTGTTGTATTCCACCCTTCTCTTTAGATCAAAAATTAATTGAAGAGCTCAAAAATCAAACAACTGCTATGGCAAAAAAACTTAAAGTCATTGGATTAATTAATATTCAATTTGCAATAAGAGGTTCAAAAATATTTATTTTAGAAGTCAATCCTAGAGCAAGTAGAACAGTACCTTATGTTTCAAAAGCATTAAATATTCCTGTTGCAAAAATTGCTTCACAAGTTATGGCAGGAAAAAAATTGTCGGATTTTAAAAACTTAAATAAAAAGCTTAATATCTTTGCAATTAAGGAGGCTGTTTTTCCCTTCAATAAATTTCCAGAAGTTGACACAATTCTTGGTCCTGAAATGAAATCTACAGGTGAAGCTATGGGTATCGATAAAGACTTTGGAATGGCATTTGCTAAAAGTCAAATGTCTGCAGGTAATGACCTGCCCACAAAAGGTTCAGCATTCATATCTGTAAAAGATGAAGATAAAGAAAAAGTCTGTGAATATGCAAAAAAACTTTTTGAAATGGGTTTTAAAATTATTGGCACGGGACGAACGGCCGATACGTTAAATAAAAAAGGCATTAAATGTGAAAAAATTAACAAAGTTAGACAGGGCAGTCCTCATATTGTTGAATATTTAGATGATAAAAAAATATCTTTAGTCATTAATACAACATCTGAGAAAAAATCTATTGAAGATTCATGGTCTTTAAGAAGAGCGGCGCTCAATAATAAAATACCTTACTTCACTACTCTAGCAGGTGCAAAAGCATGTACTCAAGCAATAAACTCTTTAAAAAATAAACTAATTGAAATTAAAAGAATTCAAGAATTATAATTACTTTTCTACCGGGTAGTCAGTTTCAAAAGTTACATAATTTATCTGAAGGCAACGCCTTTCATCTTTAATAGCTTTTTTTTCTAAACCGTGCCAACTATTTTCGTCTGTTGTAAAAATATAACCATAATTATCTTTATAAGGAACTGTATAAACTTTTTCTAATTTAGCGTTATAAAAATCAGTTCCGAGTTCTTCTGACTCATTGTTTCGATTAACAAATAACATTGACGACATAAGCTTTTCTTTAATATCACAGTGCGGTTTAAGCCAAAAACCTTTTCGATCACAACAAATCTCAACACGAACAAATGCATTTGACAAATCTTTACCAATCATTTTTCCTATAAACTCATGAGTTTCTTTTTTTTGAAGATCTTTTACCAACTTTGAAATCTCTGGATAATTCTTTTCATTTTCTTTGCTCACAAAGCATCTAAACTTAAGTGCTTTTCCACCTGACTTAATACCTTCTCTTAATTTTCCATCACCTCCATCAATAGCCCTTGTTCCATCATACTCAATATTATGTGCGGTTGGATCATCTAATTTAGCATTATAAAGTTCATTAATCATTTCTTCTGTTAACGGTTTTTCAAACTCCCAATATCTAAATGGGTCCGTTCCATGTTTACTATTTTTAACAGATTCTAAAATACTCATTTACTTTCAATAATAATTTTTGATATTCTTTTAGTCTCATATAATTTTTCATAAGTCCAGCTATCAATTGTTCCTTTAAAAAAACGAATGATCCCAAGATTTTCAAATAATTTAAAAAATCTTTGAAATCTGTAATCATTTTTAACAGGCTCAAGTTTAACCACATAAATGGGTTTTCCAGTAATAGCAGCTTCAGAAATCATAGAAGTTGAATCACAAGTGACAAAAATATGAGATGCTGCTGCTAAGAATTTTGTATAATTTATTTTTTTTAAGCTTGAGTCATAATTAAATTTATTATCTTGAAATACTTTATTAATCCTTTCAAATAGATCTAATGGTGTTCTTCTAGAAGCAATAATATTTATTTTACTAATACTTTTATCTTTTGAAAGCTGTGTAAAAACTATTTCTAAATCTTTAAAAGAAAAATTATAATACTTATTTGGTCCACCTAATACTAATGAAACAACTTTTTCATTATTTAGATTGGAGTTCTTTATCTCTTCTTCACTTAAATAATGCAAAGCACCTTTAGATGTTAAAACATTATTTCCATTTACTGGATTGTCATGTTCTGGGGTAATAATAAAATTAAAATAATTAGAAGAAACTTTCGGGTCTTGAATATGAATATTTAGAATTTCTTTATTATATTTTTCTTTAAAATATTTTTTTAAAACAATATTTGGTATAACGCTTTTTCTTCCGCATGAAATTATAAAATCTGGAACATGGTCAATCTTTTGTATTAATTCTTTAAAGTTAAAAAATACCTTATTTTTAGGAGTAATTAATGGTGGTAAAAATTTTGAAAAAAATGGTAACTTAACCTTTTTATGATCAAAGGTTGTATTTAAGCCTCTTGCTAAGCCTTCTACCTGACTAATCATTCCATGAGCGCCTTCTGTGAGTAACCAAGAGTGTAAAGCTTTCATTATAATAAATATTATTTTAATAAATTGTTTCGATAAACTAATCAAATGAGTCAAAATAAAGAATATAAAACAAAAGTTTTAATTATTGGATCAGGTCCAGCTGGTTACAGTGCTGCAATTTATGCATCAAGAGCAATGCTAGAACCAATATTAGTTACTGGAATAGAGCAAGGCGGTCAATTAACAACAACTACAGATGTTGAAAATTACCCTGGGTTTTCTAATGTAATCCAAGGTCCTTGGCTAATGGAGGAAATGAAAAAACAAGCCGAACACGTGGGTACAAGATTTTTAATAGATAATATTAAAGACGTTGATTTTTCAAAAAAACCTTTTGTAAGCATTAGTGAAAACGGCAACACAATTATCTCTGATACTGTAATTATTTCTACTGGCGCTCAAGCAAAATGGCTTGGTGTTCAAAATGAGGATAAATTTAAAGGATTTGGAGTCAGTGCGTGTGCAACTTGCGATGGTTTTTTTTATAAAAATAAAGAAGTTGCAGTAATAGGTGGGGGGAATACAGCTGTTGAAGAGGCATTATATTTAACAAAATTTGCATCAAAAGTTTTTTTAATTCATAGAAGAAATGAACTTAGGGCTGAAAAAATGCTCCAAAAAAAACTTATGGAAAATAAAAAAATAGAAATGATTTGGGATACTGTACTTGAAAAAATTAATGGAACTGAAAATCCAAAAAATTTGGAATCTTTAACTATAAAAAACTTAAAAGATAACAACACAACTGAACTTAAAGTTCATGGATTATTTGTTGCTATTGGTCACAAACCTTCAACAGCTATTTTTAGAAATAAAGTTCAAATGGATGATGAGGGTTATATCATTACTAAGCCAGATTCAACCGCTACAAATATTGCCGGAATATTTGCTGCAGGAGATGTGAAAGATAAAATATTTAGACAAGCAATTACAGCTGCTGGGATGGGCTGTATGGCTGCTCTAGAAGCTGAAAAATTATTAAATCACTAAGAAAGATCTGAACAAAATTCTGAAATTCTTTTAACTGCTTTTTCTAGATTTTCCATAGAAGTAGCATAAGAAATTCTAAAAAAACCTTCTAATCCAAAAGCTGACCCTTGAACAACTGCAACACCAGTCTTTTCCAGAAGTTTGGTAACAAAATCAGTATCATTTTTAATCTCTCCAAGTTCTTTATGTTTTTTTCCAATACATTTTTTACAACTTGGAAAAACATAAAATGCCCCTTGAGGATTTAAACATTCTATTCCTGAAATTTGGTTAAGAGCTTTTACAACAAAATCTCTCCTACTTTTAAAAGCTTTTGCCCTTTCTTCGATAAAGCTTTGATCGCCACTTAACGCCTCTACTGCAGCAGCCTGACTAATAGATGACGGATTAGTCGTAGACTGAGATTGAATTTTAGCCATTGCTTTAATTAAATCCGTTGGACCTGCTGCATAACCTATTCTCCATCCTGTCATAGCATAAGATTTACTAACCCCATTTATAGTTAAAGTTCTTTTAGAAATTTTATTATTTTGTGCAATCGTATAAAATTTAAAATCATCATAAATAACATGTTCATAAATATCATCACTCATTATCATAACATTAGGGAATTCTTCCAACACGGTAGCTATTTCATCTAGCTCTTTTTTTGAGTAACATGAACCAGTTGGGTTAGATGGTGAATTTAAGATTATCCACTTCGTTTTATCTGTTAAACTTTTTTTTAATCTATCTTTAGTAATTTTAAATTCATCTTTTTCATCACATAATACGATTTTAGGAGTACCACCTGCTAATAGAACAATATCAGGATATGATACCCAATAAGGTGCTGGTATTAAAACCTCATCACCTGGATTTATTGATGCAAGAATAGCATTAAAAATAACTTGTTTACCGCCGGCACCAACACTAATTTCTTCACGTATAAAATTTAGACCATTTTCTTTTTTAAATTTATTAATTATTGCATCTTTAAGAGTGGGAGTACCATCAACTGCTGTATATTTTGTGTCACCACTTTTAATTGCATCTATAGCAGCTTTTTTTATATTATCTGGAGTGTCAAAATCAGGCTCTCCTGCGCCTAATGCAATAACGTCTACTCCGCTAGCCTTTAACTCTCTAGCTTTTTGAGTTACAGCTATAGTAGGGGAAGGTTTTATTCTGGATAAAGAACTTGATAGAATAGTCATTTAAAATGTCATTATTAGATACAATTAATAATAAAGAAAGCAAGTCGTCAAATGAATTTGCTGTTAACAAGCTTGAAGGTGGAAAATCTTTTAAAATAACAAGTAAATTTAAACCATCAGGAGATCAGCCAACTGCAATAAAAGAACTTTGTTCTGGTTTAAATCAAAAAGAAAAAAATCAAGTTTTACTCGGTGTAACTGGATCTGGGAAAACATTTACAATGGCGAAAATAATAGAAAATCTTAATCGACCTGCTTTAATTTTGGCTCCAAATAAAACTCTTGCCGCTCAGTTGTATGGTGAAATGAAAAGTTTTTTTTCAAATAATTCTGTCGAATACTTTGTATCCTATTATGATTATTATACTCCTGAAGCTTATGTTCCGAGATCTGATACATATATAGAAAAAGAGTCTTCTATCAATGAGCAAATAGATCGTATGAGACATTCAGCAACAAGATCTCTGTTAGAAAAAGATGATGTTATTATAGTATCAAGCGTATCCTGTATTTATGGTTTAGGATCAGCAGAGTCATATAGCAAAATGACTTTTACTTTTATAAAAAATGAAACTTATGAAAGAGAAAGCATCATAAAAGGTTTAATTGAATTACAATATAAGAGAAATGATCAAAATTTTCAAAGAGGTACTTTTAGAGTTCGTGGAGAAAATATTGAAATTTTTCCATCACACTTAGAAGATAGAGCATGGAAATTAAATCTTGATGAAGGTAAATTAATTTCTATTAAAGAGTTTGATCCTTTAACCGGTGATAAAACTGAAGATTTAAATATTATTAAAGTATATGCTAACAGTCACTATATTACTCCTAGACCAACGGTGAATCAGGCAATTAAAGAAATTAGGGACGAGCTTAGAGTCACCATCGATCAATTTAGATCTGAAAACAAATTATTAGAAGCGCAAAGAATAGAGGAAAGAACAAGATTTGATCTTGAAATGATAGAGGCTACAGGATCATGTTCTGGCATTGAGAATTATTCTAGATTTTTATCAGGTAGAAAAAAAGGAGAGCCACCTCCTACTCTATTTGAGTATTTGCCAGATAATGCTTTGGTATTTGTTGATGAAAGTCATGTTACAGTTCCACAATTAAATGGAATGTATAAAGGAGACTATACTAGAAAAAAAACACTTTCAGATTATGGTTTTAGATTACCTTCTTGTATGGACAACAGGCCTTTAAAATTTGAAGAATGGAATTTAATGCGACCGCAAACAATTTTTGTTTCCGCCACCCCAGGTCCTTGGGAATTAGAACAATCAAAGGGAGTCTTTGCTGAACAAATTATTAGGCCAACTGGTCTTATTGATCCTGAAGTGGAAATCAGACCAGCAAAAAATCAGGTTGATGACTTATTAGATGAATGCATAAAAATTACAAAAAAAAGTCAAAGAGTATTAGTGACAACACTCACTAAGAAAATGGCAGAAGATCTCACCGAATATCTTGATGAAAATGGAATTAAAGTTAGATATATGCACTCAGACATTGATACTTTGGAGAGAATTGAAATTATAAGAGATCTAAGGCTTGGTCACTTTGATGTACTTGTTGGTATTAATCTTTTAAGAGAAGGTTTGGATATCCCGGAATGTGCATTAGTTGCAATTTTAGATGCAGATAAAGAAGGTTTTTTACGGTCAGAAACTTCATTAGTCCAAACAATTGGTAGAGCTGCAAGAAATATTGAAGGTAGGGTTATTCTTTATGCGGATAAAGAAACTAAAAGCATTAGTAAAGCCATAGATGAAACCGATAGAAGAAGAAGAAAACAGAAAGAATATAACTCTAAAAATAATATTAATGCGGCTTCAATAAAAAAAGAAATTGGAGATATATTAGAAAGTGTTTATGAAAAAGATTATTTAAATACCGATAAGTTTGTTACCCCTGGTCATAACCTCAAAAAACACATGAAAGCTCTCAAAAAAGATATGCAAAATGCTGCTGATAATTTAGAATTTGAAAAAGCTGCAGAAATAAGAGATGAAATTAGAAAATTGGAACAATCTGACATGGGATTAACTGTAAATTCATACACAAAAAACTATAAATTAAAAAAAACTGGCCGATCTACTCAAGGTAGAGCTGGAACTAAGGCGGGAAGAAGATTTAAAAAAAAATGAATGTTTTAATTACAGGCGCAAGTAAAAGGATAGGAAAAGAAATTGCAATTAATTTTGCTAAAAGAGGATATGATATTATTTTACACTATAATAAGTCAAAAACTGAAGCAAAAAAAACAGCTAAAGAAATAGAAAAATTTACTAAATGTTTGGTTATCAAAGGAGATTTAAATAGTACTAAATCTACGACAAATATTTTCAAAATAGCCAAAAAAAAATTTGGCACCATTTATCATCTTATTAATTGTGCCTCATTATTTGAAAATGATGATCTAAAAAACTTTAATGAAAAAAGTTGGAATAATCATATTAATATTAATGCTAAAGCTCCGGCAATTTTAATCTCTGAATTTTCAAAACAAAAATTAAATAATAAAAAAAATTATTCTATTATAAATATTCTTGACCAAAGAGTATTTAAATTAACACCATATTTTTTTTCTTATACGATTAGCAAAATAATGCTTTTTAATATGACCAAAACTGCAGCAATGCGTTTAGCGCCAAATATCAGGGTAAATGCTATTGCCCCTGGTCCAGTTATAAAAAATATAAGACAGTCAAAATCTCACTTTAAAAAACAATTTCAAAATACGCTACTGAAAAAACAAGTAGATAAAAAAGAAATATTTAATGCTTGTAAATTTTTAATTGAAAATAAATCTATAACCGGGCAATCAATTGCGGTAGATAGTGGACAAAGTCTAAACTGGGAGACAAAAGACTTAATAAATATTTATGAGTGAAAAAAAAATAATCCATTTTAAAGAGCAATTTATTTCTGAAGAGGCAGCTGTTTTAATTAATGATTTAAATTTAGATGTTCAGTTTGGTTTTTATGACCATGAAAAGGTAAAAAAACAAAAACTAATCTTTAATCTTAAACTATTCATTAATCCAAATAAATATAATGATAAAGATTTAAAAGAAATAGTCGATTATGATAAAATAATTTTGATAATAAAAAATATCTTAAAAAATCAAATTAACTTTTTAGAAACACTTGCTGATAAAATTTTAAAAGAAATTTTTCAAGATAATAGAATTTATAAAATTCATATTAAAATTGAGAAACCTGATGCCGTAAAAGAATGTATAAGTGTTGGTTATGAAATAACAAAAAAAAGGAATTCTTAAATGAATTCACTCGATACAGGTAAAAAAATTTTTAAAGAAAAATCAAAACTTTGCTCTAATAGTCCAGGCGTTTATCAAGTTTTTGACTCCAATAATAAAATTATCTATGTTGGAAAAGCTAAAAACCTTCCAAATAGATTAGTAAATTATTCATCTAGCACAACACAACCTATACGAACTGAAAGAATGATTGCATCAGCTTCTCGAATTGACACAATTAGTACTTTAAATGAATCTGAGGCCTTACTACTTGAGGCAAATTTAATTAAAAAAAATAAACCTAGATACAACGTATTATTAAAGGACGATAAATCTTTTCCATATATCCAAATTAGACAAGATCATCATTTTCCCCAAATCACTAAGTTTAGAGGAAAACATAATGATAAAGATATTTATTTTGGACCTTTTGCATCAATCGCTTCAGCAAATTGGACGATCAAAATGTTACAAAAAGTTTTTCAATTAAGAGTCTGTGATGACAATACATTTAGAGGAAGAACAAGGCCTTGTATCCTTTATCAAATAAAAAGATGTTCTGGTCCATGTACAAATGAGATTACCAAAGAAAGTTATAACATTACTGTTGATGAATGTGTTCAATTTTTAAATGGAAAAACAAGAGATATTCAAAAAAAATTATCTATAGAAATGGAAAAAGCAAGTAAGATTCTTGATTACGAAAAAGCAGCAATCTTAAGAGATAGAATTAAATCTTTAACGTACATACAATCTTCTCAAAAAATTCAAAAAAATAATTTAAAAAATGCTGATTTAATTGTTTCTTTTAGAAGAGAAAATATAACTTGCGTAGTTGTTTTTTTCTATAGATCTAAACAAAATTGGGGAAGTCAATATTATTATCCAAAACATGATCATGAAGATAATGACGAACATATTTTAAAATCTTTTTTAATGCAGTTTTACGATAATAAGGAGCCTCCTGAAGAAATTGTTTTGAATTCCTATCCAGAAAACGAAAAATTAATTATCAAAGCATTAGAAAAAAAATATCAAAAAAAAATTTCTATAAAAATCGATTCTAAAAGTTCAATGGTTAAAAATGCATTAAAAAATGCCGAAGAACAATTGCAACTTAAAATATTATCACAAGATAAAAATCATGATCTTTTAATCTCGCTGGGAGATAAATTTGATTTAAATTTTACACCAAATTTAATTGAAGTTTATGATAATAGCCACAATCAAGGTGATAGTAATATAGGTGCACTAATAGCCTTCGGCAAAGATGGTTTTATAAAAAACAGATATAGAAAATTTAATATTAAAAACAAAAAAATCAAATCTAATGATGATTATGGAATGATGTCCGAAGTAATTGAAAGAAGATTTTCAAAAATTAAAAATATTGATGAAAATACTCCTGATATAATAATCATAGATGGAGGAAAAGGACAATATTCAGTTGTAAGAAATAAACTTAATGATCTTGGATTTCATGAATTGAAAATAATTGCAATTTCAAAAGGTAAAGAAAGAAATAAAGGTAACGAAAAATTTATTACTGAAAATGGTATAACTATACTAAAAAAAAATGACCCAGTTTTATTTTTAATGCAGAGGATAAGAGATGAGGCGCATAGATTTGCAATCACAACACATCGTAAGAAAAAAAACAAAAATATGTTCAAATCTCCACTCGAAGAAATTGATGGAATAGGATCTAAAAGAAAAAGAGCTTTGCTTAATTATTTTGGATCAGCAAAAGCAATTGAAGGTGCTAGTTTAGATGATATAAAAAATGTAGATGGTATAAATGAGTCATCAGCAGAAAAAGTTTACAATTTTTTCCATAGAAAGAAAAATATTTTATGATATTAAAAATACCAAATATCTTAACAATTGGTCGAATTATTCTTGTACCAATTTTAGTTTTTGTCTTTTTCCTACCAGGGTCATTAGGTGACTGGTTAGCATGCGGAATATTTATACTGGCAAGCTTTACTGATTTTGTTGATGGTTTCTTAGCAAGATTATTAAAGCAACAATCTAGACTAGGAGAAATGTTAGATCCAATTGCAGATAAAATTATTGTTGTAACTGCACTAATTCTTTTAGTTAAAGATGATATTATTGCTAATACAAATATTATTGCAGCAATTATAATTCTATGTAGAGAAATTCTTGTATCTGGTCTTAGAGAATATCTTGCAAAATTTAAATTAAAGATACCTGTTTCACAACTTGCCAAAGTAAAAACTTTCTTGCAAATGTTTTCTATTTCAATCTTATTAGCAGGTAGCTCTGGAGATAAATTGTTAGGTGGATATGGTATTGAAATTGGAATTTTTTTTCTCTGGTTATCAGCTATTTTAACAGTTTATACTGGCTATGATTATATTAAAAAAGGCATTGATCACGCTTTAGATTAAGCAGTAACTTTTCTATTAACTATCTCTAAATACTTGTCAAAAAACTCTCCAATTGAGTCAGTAACTTTAAATTTATATTCACCAATTTGAGAAACAGGTGTTACTTCTGCTGCTGTTCCAGTTAAAAAACATGCATCAAACTCTTTTAATTCTTCTAATTTTATTTTTCTTTCAATAATTTTAAATCCTTTTTCTTTAGCTATTTCAATTAATGTTCTTCTTGTAATTCCATCTAAAAAACAATCAGGAATTGGTGTATGAATTTCGTTAGAATTTTCTTTAATAAAGAAAACATTAGCTCCAGTTGCCTCCGCCACAAAATCTTGATGATCTAACATTAAAGAGTCATTAAAACCTTCTTTTTCAGCTTCATGTTTAGATAAAGTACAAATCATATATAATCCAGCAGCCTTCGTATCCCAAGGAATTGTATTAGGAGCAGGTCTTCTCCAATTAGAAATATTTAATTTAATTCCAGTTTCTTTTATCTTTGGATCGAAATAAGAACCCCATTCCCAGGTTGCAATTGCAAAATGTATTTTATTTTTTTGAGCTGAAATTGCCATCATTTCGCTTCCTCTCCAGGCTACAGGTCTTACATATCCATTTTTTACATTTTGAATTTTTATGATTTCGTTACATGCTTGATCAATTTGTTCTGCTGAGTAAGGAATTTCAAAGCCCATCCTATTTGCTGAATATATTAATCTATTTGTATGTTCTCTTAATTTAAAGATTTCTCCATTATAAACTCTCTCACCTTCAAATACGCAACTTGCATAGTGCAAGCCATGAGTTAATACATGGAGCTTGGCATCTTTCCAGTTTACAATTTGGCCATTAAACCAAATCTTGCCATTTCTTTTGTCGTAAGGGACGGGTTCCATATTGAAAATTGAATAGAAATTATAATTGAATGTAATATAAGTCAATAAAACAGACTGATTTCTAATGCTTAAAGACTTCCTTTATTTAAAAGAAAAAAACTTAAAAGACGTGATTGAATTATTGTTAAGAGCTTACGTATCTTCTTTTTCAGATAGTGAAAAAAACTTAAAAAGAGTATCACTCGGCAAATCACACCAAAGGTTAATTATTTTGATTGATAATTATCCTGGAATAAGGGTAGTTGAAATTCTAAATATCTTAAGAATTACCAAACAAAGTTTAAATAGAGTTTTGCAAGAATTGATTAAAAAGGACTTAATTATACAAAAACAAGGTGAAAAAGATGGCAGAGAAAAGCAAATTTATTTATCAAAAAAAGGTGTGGAATTATCAAATAGTATATTTAATTCTCAAAAAATTAGGATTTTAAATGCATTTAAAAAATCATCACCTGATGAAGTTCTTTATTTCAAAAATGTGTTAAAAAGAATAATAGAATGATTGAAGAAAAGAAACATATTTTAATAATCGACGACGAAGAAGGCATTAGAGAACCATTAAAAGAATATTTAGAAAGTGAAAATTTTTTTGTATCTACTGCTAAAGATGCTGAGGATGCTAAAAACAAAATTAAACTTATAGAATTTGATTTACTGATAATTGATATAATGATGCCAGGTCAATCAGGTTTAGAATTAACTAAGGAAATAAGACAAAATAAAAATACCCCTATAATATTTCTTACAGCTATGGGTGAGGCTGCAAGTAGAATACATGGCCTTGAAACTGGTGGTGACGATTATGTTCCTAAACCCTTTGAACCTAAAGAATTAGTTCTTAGAATAAGAAATATTTTGAAAAGAATTAAAAATCTTAAAGAAGGCATGCATTTAATTAAATTTGGTGAAAAAAAAGTCGATTTAAAAAAGATGATCGTGACTTATAAAAAAAATATAGAAAAAATTAATCAGTCCGAAAAAATATTGTTAGAAGCAATGATCATGTCTTTGGGAAAAGTATTTCAAAGAGAGGATATTTCAAAAATTATAAATTTAGATAAAGAAAGAGCAGTTGATGTTGTTATTACAAGATTAAGACAAAAAATTGAACCCGATCCAAAAAATCCCATTTATCTTCAAACCGTAAGAGGAAATGGATATGTGCTATGGTCAGATTAGATGATCAAAAATTTTTTACCAAAAACTCTTTTTTTTAGATATTTTTTAATAATTATAGCGCCGGTAATTATTCTTCAAATTTTACTATCAATAGTCTTTTTTGATAGCCTTTGGTTAAAGACTAACAAGGGTCTAGTAAACTCATTATCAGACGAGATTGTTACATTTATTAATCTATATAAAAATGAAAATAAACTGGAAAGTAAAAAGACTATTTTAAAATCCTTCCAAGATAATAAACCATACGTCATTAAAGTAAGTGAGGGCAAAATAGATGAAAAAGAAAATTATTCAAAATATGGATTTTATGATAGATTACTTAATGAAGAATTACAAAAAAATTTAAATTATAAATTCTGGTTTAATACAAAAATTCATAAAGATTATGTTAAGATTTTAGTAGAATTTGATAATCAAGTCATAGATTTAATTGTTCCAAAATCTAGAATACGGAATACATCCGGTAGAATATTTTTATTGTGGATTTTTGTACCAGCTTTATTACTAATAATAATTTCTATTATTTTTCTAAAAAACCAAATTCGTCCGATTACTAATTTAGCATCAGCTGCAGAAAAATTTGGTAAAGGTCAATATGTTGCTGAAAGTAAACCATCTGGAGCAATTGAAATTCGTAAAGCAATTAATGAGTTTGAAAAAATGAAACAAAGAATTCTACGACATATTAGCCAAAGAACCTCAATGTTATCTGGAATTAGTCACGACTTAAAAACACCATTAACAAGGTTAAAATTACAAATAGAGATATTAAATAAAGATGGCAAATTAGATAAGATTAAAGATGATGTTAATGAAATGCAAAAAATGATTGCAGATTATTTAGATTATTCCACATCGCAGTCAGAAATATCATCTAATAAATTTAATTTATCCATAATGCTTAATGAAATCTTACACAAATTTAGTGGTTCAAAAATTAAGTTAAATTGTAAAAAAAATTTTTTTTTAACTGGAAGACAACATTTAATTAAAAGATCTTTGCTAAACGTTATAGAGAATGGATTAAAATATGGTAATTCCGTTGAAATAGTAGTCAATGAAAAACAAGATAAAATTATTTTAACAATAGACGATGATGGTCCAGGAATACCTGAAAAAGAAAAAGAAAGAGTATTAAGACCTTTTTATAGACTAGACAAAAGTAGAACTGCTAGCTCGGGGAGTGTTGGCCTAGGGTTATCAATTGTTCAAGACATTGTAAACTCTCATGGTGGTCAAATAGAATTATTGGATAATCCAAGAGGATCAGGTCTAAGGGTAAATCTGATTTTTCCATCTTAATGTTTATTAATAATTTAGATCCAGTAGCAATAACTTTGTTTGGTTTAGATATTAGATGGTATTCACTAGCATACATCTTTGGTCTAATTTTTGGAATCCAATACGGAAAATTTTTAATTAAGAAAAATAATTTTTTTAACTTTGATAATAATATACTTGATAGCTATCTGCCCTATGCAATCCTTGGTATTATATTTGGTGGTAGACTTGGATATATTTTATTTTATGATCTAGATTTTTATTTAAGAAATCCAGTAGAAATATTTTTTATTTGGCGAGGAGGCATGTCTTTTCATGGTGGGCTAATTGGAGTAATTTTAGTTACAGCTATTTTTACAAATAAGAAAAAAATTGAATTTTATAAATTCACAGATTTACTTTCTATAATTACACCAATTGGTTTGTTCTTAGGCAGAATCGCAAATTTTATAAATTCTGAACTAATTGGAACTCCATCTAACGTGCCCTGGGCAGTTGTTTTTATTAAAGTAGATGAAATAGCTAGACATCCATCTCAAATTTACGAAGCTTTATTAGAAGGATTATTATTATTTATATTACTCAATATTCTATTTAATTTTAAAAAAATTAAAGGATATATATCTGCATGTTTTTTAATTTTTTATAGTTTTTTTAGAATTTTATCGGAACAATTTAGGCTACCCGATGAACATTTGGGTTATATTTTTGATACAATTAGCATGGGAACAATTTTAAGTCTTATAATGCTTCTAATTGGATTATCAATTTTATTTAATGTTAAAAATCATAAATAAATTAAAAAAAAATAAAATACCATTGGATGAATATATAGATTTATGTCTTTATAGATTTAAAGAAAGTTACTATGAAAAAAAATTTATTTTTGGTCCAAGAGGAGATTTTATTACTTCTCCGTATATATCCAGTATTTTTGGTGAAATTATTGCTATTTATATTCTTAATTATTTCCTAGAAAAAAAAATAACAAAATTTTCTATTCTTGAAATTGGAGCGGGTGAAGGCTTGATGTCAAAAGATATTATTCATACATTACTAAAATTTAAAAATATAAAATTTAATTATTCTATTTTAGAAAAAAGTAAAAACTTAAAAAAAGTACAAAAGAAAAAATTAGAAAAGTATAAAATCAATTGGTTAAATTCATTAAAAAATTCAAAAGACGAAAATTTATTTATTTTATCTAATGAATTGTTAGATTCATTTCCAGTAAAACATTTAAAAAAGATAAAAAACCAGTGGTTAGAAAAGTATGTTTTTTATAATGAAAAAAAAGATAAAATTGATACTGAATATAAAAAATTAAAAGAAAATAATAACAAAATTATATCACTGACTAAAAAAAATATTGATTTTATAGAATATTCACCTGGAGTGTTAGAATTATTAAATCATATCTCTAGACTAATTAAAAAACATAAAAATAATTGTTTTCTTACTTTTGATTATGGATATTCGAGTGAAAAATTCGAAAACACCCTGCAAGGTCTAAAAAAGCACTCAAAAGTAAATATATTTAATGATCCAGGTAATGCAGATATAACTTACTTAATAAATTTTAATTTGATTAAGAAAATTTTTGATAAAAACTGTCTTTTTAATAACATAAATATGTCTCAATCAGAATTTTTAATTAGTTCTGGAATTGTTGAAAGATTAAACCAAGCTAAAAAATACTTAATTTCAAAAGATCAAAAACAAAAATTAGAAATGGCAGTGAGTAGACTGATAGACAGAAATCAAATGGGTGAATTGTTTAAAGTATTTTTGGTTACCAATGATAGAAAAATCAAAAAAATTAAATAAAATACAAAATATAGACCATGCTTTTTTTTCAAAAAAAGGTGGGGTTTCTAAAGGAATATATAAATCTTTAAATTGTGGATTAGGATCAAAAGACAGTAAAGCTAAAGTGATAAAAAATTTAGAAATTATAAAAAAAAAACTAAAAGTAAAAAAATTAAATTTATTAAATCAAATTCATAGTAATAAAATAATTTATCTGAAAAAAAAAAATAATATTTTAAGACTAGGTAATGGTGATGGTATTTTTACTTCTTTAAATAATAATTTAATAGGAATTCTTACGGCAGACTGTGTACCTATTCTATTTACTTCAAGGTGTGGCAAATACATAAGCGCCATACATGGTGGATGGAAAGGTTTATTTAAAGATATAATTAAAAAGGCGATTAAATTATTTACAAATAATAAGATTAAAAGAAAAAATATTATTTGTGCAATAGGTCCAAGTATTGGAGAAAAAAGTTATGAAGTAAAAATTGATTTTATGAATAAAATTTTAAATAAAAATAATAAATACAAAAAATTATTTAAGTTTAGAAAAAATAAAATTTTTTTTGATATCAAAAAATATGCTTATGAAAAACTTATAGAAGAAAAAATACAAAGATCGAATATAGAAATAATTAAGAAAGATACATATTCTAATGCTAATCTTTTTTTTAGCTATAGAAGATCTGTGCATAAAAACGAAGATGATTATGGAAGAAATATTTCTGTCATAGTAAAAAAAGAATCATAATTATGAAAATAATTTCTTGTACAAATAACTCAGATCTCTCAAAAGAAATTGCTAGAAAATTAGGAGTAAAACTTGTTGATACTAGAATAACAAGATTTGCAGATGGTGAAGTTTATGTTGAAATTAATGAAAATATGAGGGGTCAAGATGTTTTTGTTATTCAAAGCTCATCGAGTCCAGTGAATGATAGCATTATGGAACTTTTAATATGCGTTGATGCTTTAAGAAGAGCATCTGCAAAAAGCATTACTGCTGTACTTCCGTATTTTGCTTATGCAAGACAAGATAGAAAAGTTACTCCACGATCACCAATTAGTGCAAAATTGTTTGCTAATCTTTTAGCTGGCTCAGGTGTAAATAGAGTTCTGACTATGGATTTGCACGCCAATCAAATTCAAGGTTTCTTTGACATACCGGTTGATAATTTATTTGCAGCACCAACATTCGTTCAACATATAAAAAAAAATATAAAAAATAAAAATATTGTTTGCGTTGCTCCTGATGTTGGAGGAGTTGAAAGAGCAAGAGCTATAGGTAAAAGATTATCCGCGGATTTAGCAATAATAGATAAAAGAAGATCTGGACCTGGAAAATCTGAAGTAATGAATGTAATAGGAAATGTGAGAGGAAAAGACTGTATAATTATTGATGACCTAGTTGACAGTGGAGGAACTATTGTAAATGCAGCATCTGCTCTAATAAATAAAGGCGCAAAAAATGTATATGCCTACGTAGTACATGGTGTCTTGACTGGTGAAGCCGTAAAAAAAATTAACAAATCAAAAATAAAAAAATTTATAATTTCTAATTCAATTATGAACAGTAAAAAGATTGGTAAATCTTCAAAATTTCAAATCATCAGTGTTGGTACTTTATTGGCTGAGGCAATTAAACGTATATCAATATCAAAATCTGTTTCAAAACTATTTAAATAGTCAGTTTTTTATATAAATCTGACTTGTCTTTTTTATTGTTTCCTGTAAAAACCAGCCTGTCATGAGCAGTGAAAATAATACAATCGACGCTACAACTAGAGTTACTAAAACTAAGTCTGAATTAAATAAACTTAGAAAAGATGGCTTAGTTCCTGGGATTTTATATGGTGATATAGAAAAAAATATTAACTTAAGTATTAAAAAAAGTGCATTAGATCATTTCTTAAAAACTACTAATTTCAAAAGCAAAGTAATTAAGATTAAATTAGAAGGTAAAGAATATGAGGTGCTTCCAAGAGATATAGAGTTTGATAATATCTCTAATCAACCAATACATGTTGACTTCCAAAAACTATCTGCAAATACAAAAGTAATTGTTTGGATACCTGTAAGATTTTTAAATGAAGAAATTTGTCCAGGATTAAAAATGGGAGGTGTATTAAACATTGTAAGAAGAAAAGTAGAATTGAATTGTCCAGCAGATAAAATCCCATCTGAACTAATTGTAGATTTAGCAGAGCGAGAAATTGGCGAAAGTATTCACATATCAGCTATTAAACTTCCGGAAGGAGTAATTCCGACAATAAAAGATAGAGACTTTACTATTGCAACTGTTGCGGCACCTACAGTTGTGAAAGAACCTGAACCTGCTGCAGATGCTGAAGCAACAACTACCGAAGAAGGTGGAGAAGAGGCAAAAGTAGATGAAGCTAAGGCTGCAGGTGATGAAAAAGCTGGTGAGGAAAAAAAAGAAAATCCTGACAAGAAATAATGTTCTTGTTTACTGGTCTTGGAAATCCCGACCCTAAATACTTAAAAAATAGACATAATGCTGGTTTCATTTTTTTAGATTATTTTAATTCTGAAATAATATTTAAAAAAAAATTTAAAAGTCTTTATGCAGAAACTGTATTTAATAATAATAAAATTTTTTTAATAAAACCAATGACGTTCATGAACTTATCTGGAGAAGCTGTTGTAGAAATAAAAAATTTTTTTAAATTAGAAAACAATAATATTTTTATATTTCATGATGATCTTGATCTTGAAGTTGGAAAAATAAGAGTCAAAAATGGCGGTTCTAGTGGTGGTCATAATGGAATTGAATCTGTCTCAGAAAAAATTGGAAATGACTACAACAGAGTTAGAATAGGAATTGGACATCCAGGAGAGAAACACCTTGTTGAAAACTATGTCCTAAATGATTTTAATAATGATGAATTTGATTTGATTAATAAATGTTTTTCTAGAATCAAAGAAAATACCAACTTATTAATAAATAAAAATTTTGAAGAATTTTCAAGTAGAGTTAATAATAATTTATGAGTTTTAAATGTGGTATTGTTGGTCTACCAAATGTTGGTAAGTCAACAACATTTAATGCGCTTACGAAGTCGAGAAATGCTGAAGCAGCTAACTTCCCTTTTTGTACAATTGAACCAAATATCGGAGTGGTCTCTGTACCAGATCAGAGATTAAATAAAATTTCAAAAATTGCTAAATCTGAGAAAATTATTAATACTTTAATTACTTTTGTTGACATTGCAGGATTAGTAGAAGGTGCATCCAAAGGTGAAGGGCTGGGTAATAAATTTTTATCTCATATAAGAGAAGTTGATGCAATTGTACATTTGTTAAGATGTTTTGACTCAAATGATATTCAGAATGTAAATAAAACTGTTGATCCAAATCGAGATTTAGAAATTATTGAGACTGAACTTATGTTGGCTGATCTTGAGTCGTTAGAAAAAAGAATAAATAGAAAAAAAAAAGATAAATCTGAAAACGAAGACTTGGATCGTCTTCTCATGGATGCTCTAGAGCTTCTCAAAAAAGGAGATGCTATTAATCATCTTAGAAAAAAATACGATGAAAAAATCATAAATATGTCAAATCTCCTAAGTCTTAAACCAAAAATAATAGTCTGTAATACCGATGAAAGCAGTGTTGTTGGTGGAAATAACTATACGAAACAAGTTTTTGAAAAAAATAAAGATGATGAAATTATTCTTATCTCAGCTGAAATAGAACAACAGATTAATGATCTTAATGATGATGAGGCAAAAGAATTTATGAATGAAATTGGTCTAAAGGAAACAGGTTTAGACCGTTTAATTAGATCTAGCTATAAATGTTTAGATCTCAGTACATATTTTACTGCTGGACCTCAAGAAACAAAAGCTTGGACAGTAAAAAAAAATAGTAAAGCGCCAGATGCTGCTGCAATTATTCATACTGATTTTAAAAAAGGCTTTATTAAAGCAGAAGTAATTGCGTACGAAGATTATATAAAATTCAATGGTGAATCTGGATGTAGAGATAATGGTAAACTAAGAATTGAAGGAAAGGATTATGAAGTAAAAGATGGTGATATCTTACACTTTCGTTTCAACACGTGACCAAATCTTTTTCATTGATAAAAAAACTAGTACACTAAAAATCAATAAATATAATATTGTTTTAAAACCAATTCTTTTTCTTTTTTCTAAATGAGGTTCAGCGGCCCAAGTCATAAATGCTGTAACATCTTTTGACATTTGAGATGTAGTAGCCTTTGTTCCATCGGCGTACTCAACGCCACCATCATTTAAAGGTTTTGGCATTCTAATCTTTTTTCCAGGCATATATTTATTAAAATAAACACCTTCTTCTAATTTAATATTTGCTGGAATATTTTCATCATAACCCATTAAAATTGAATAAATATAATCTGCACCGCCTGCGCGAGCCTTTACTAGGACAGACATATCAGGAGGATAGGCGCCACCATTTACTGCTCTAGCAGCTTTTTCATTTGGATATGGGCTTTTAAATTTATCTTTGGGTAGACCTGCTCTTTCAAACATCTCTCCTTCTTCATTTGGTCCATCTTTGATTTGAAAGCCTGCAGCAATAGCTTTTACTTCAGCATCTGAAAACTCTGGACCACCTTTTTCACCAAGATTTCTATAACTCAAATATTTCATCGAATGACATGAGGCACATACCTCTTTATAGACTTGATAACCTCTTTGGAGTTGTGCTCGATCAAACTTTCCAAAAAAACCATTAAATGACCAATCAACTTTTAAAGGTTTAGAAGCATCGCCAGCTGCGAATACACTTGAACACAAAAGAAATATGATAGATGATAATATAAAGATTTTTTTCATCTAATTAATATTGGAGTCCTTTTTTGCTGCCGCCATATTTCCAGATCCTAAAATAATTGGATCAGCAATACTTAAAGGCACTGGCTTAGTCTTCTCCGTAAAACCAAGAAGAGGCATAATAATTAAAAAATGAATAAAATAATACACTGTGGCTATTCTACTTATTAATAAATAAGTTCCCTCTGCAGGCATTGCACCCATATAACCAAGAACTAGAACATCTATGACTAGTAGCCAAAAAAATTGTTTATATATTGGTCTAAAAATTGCAGATCTTACTTTGGACGTGTCTAGCCAAGGCAGTGCAGCTAAAATTAAAATTGCTCCGAACATTAAAACTACGCCACCAAGTTTATCTGGGACTGATCTTAAAATTGCATAAAAAGGTAATAGATACCACTCAGGCACTATATGTGCTGGTGTTACTAATGGATCGGCAGGAATATAATTGTCTGAATGCCCTAGTATATTTGGTGCATAAAAGACGAAACCAGCAAATACAATCATAAAAATTACTAATGCAAATAGATCTTTGATGACAATGTAGGGATGAAAAGTAACGGTATCTGAACCATCTTTTTTTAAATCTATACCGATAGGATTGTTATTTCCTGGAACATGTAGTGCCCAAATATGTAAAACTACTAATCCTAAGATCAAGAATGGTATTAGGTAATGCAAACTAAAAAATCTATTTAGTGTTGGATTATCTACTGAATAACCGCCCCATAGCCACTGAGTAATACTATCTCCAATTAAAGGGATAGCACTAAATAAATTTGTTATAACTGTAGCACCCCAAAAACTCATTTGACCCCAAGGAAGAACGTATCCCATAAAAGCTGCTGCCATCATTAAAATATAAATAAATATTCCGAGTATCCAAATTAATTCCCTCGGAGATTTATAAGACCCATAAAACAAGGCTCTAAAAATATGAATGTAAACAGCTAAAAAAAACATTGATGCACCATTTGCATGGATATATCTAATCAGCCATCCATAGTTAACGTCTCGCATTATGTGTTCCACACTAGAAAAAGCTAAATCAGCATGTGCAGTGTAGTGCATAGCTAGGACAATTCCTGTAATAATTTGGGTAACTAAGCAGAACGTTAAAATTCCACCAAATGTCCACCAATAATTTAAGTTCTTTGGCGTAGGATATTGCATTAAATGACCATTAAAGAGTGTCAATAATGGTAATCTTTCATCAAACCACTTTCCAAATGCTGATGAAGGTTTATAATTTGTTTCACTCATAGTTTATCCTATTATTAATTTTGAGTCTGACACGAATTCATAATTTGGAATTTCCATATTAACTGGCGCAGGTCCTTTTCTAATTCTCCCTGAAATATCATAATGTGATCCATGACATGGACAGAACCATCCACCAAACTCTCCTTGTTGTTTTAAAGGTACACAACCTAAATGGGTGCAAACACCAATCATGACTAACCATTCATCTTTCCCTTTTTTTACCCTATCCTCATCTTTTTGAGGATCTTTAAGCTCTTTTAAACTAACTTGTCTTGCCTTACTTACCTCTTGATCTGTTCTTCTTCTTATAAAAATTGGTTTGCCTCTCCACATAACAGTAACTTCATTACCTTTTTCAATTTTACTAATATCAACTTCAACCTTAGCTAATGCTTTAACTGAAGCATCTGGATTCATTTGAGTGACTAATGGTAAAGCAACACAACCTGCACCTACTGCTCCTACTGCAGTTGTTGCTATATGAATAAATTCTCTTCTTGTAGGCTTTTTTTTATTATTTGTATCGTCACTCATTTTTTTTTATATTTACTGATGCAGCGAATATATTATTAAATTAGAGTATTTTTCTAATACAACAATGCCGCAGATTGGATAAAAAATGATCAATATTGCTTTATATCAACCTGATATTCCACAGAATACTGCTGCTATAATCAGAACATGCTCGTGCTTTGGTCTAAAATTGGAAATTATTAAACCAACTGGATTTATATTAAATGAAAAAAAATTAGACCGAATCTATATGGATTATCTAAAAAACTGTGAAATTATCTATCACCAAAATTTTGAAAGTTTCATAAAAGAAAAAAAAAATCAAAATATTATTTTATTCACTACAAAATCAAAAGTTCAGTATTTTAAATTTAGATTTAAAAAAAATGATACACTTTTGTTTGGCAGTGAGAGCAAAGGTGTTGATCAAAAAGTTCATGAAATAATTAAAGATAAATTAAATATACCAATAAAAAACGAGGCTAGATCTTTAAACTTAGCATCTTCAGTCGCAATAGCTGCATCAGAGGCAATTAGACAAATTAATTTAAAGATTTAACTTATTACTTTTTTGACTATAAACTAAATGTTATAATTTAGTATGGATAAACAGCCAATAACAGTAACTGGTTTAGAAAAAATTAAAACTGAACTTAACGAACGAAAAAAAAAGATTAGACCTAAAATTGTTCAAGCAATTGCTGAGGCAAGGTCTCACGGTGATTTAAAAGAAAATGCTGAGTATCATGCCGCAAAGGAAGAGCAAGGTTTAAATGAAAAAAGAATTCAAGAACTTGAAACAACAATCGCCACAGCAAATATTATTGATATCACAAAATTAAAGAAAGATAATAAAGTTATTTTCGGAGCAACTATTGTAGTAAAAGATTTAGAGACAGAAAAAAAAAATAAATATAAAATTGTAGGTAAGGATGAGGCTGATGCCAAAAATGGTCTAATTTTTTATCAATCTCCAATGGGCAAAGGATTTATTGGAAAAAACAAAGGTGATTTTGTGGAAATCAACGCACCTTCAGGTACAAAAAATTTTGAAATAACAGATGTACAGTATATTTAATTATTTAAATAATTGAACTGCATCTTCAATATCTTTATCTCTAATTTCAAAATTATTTGCCATCCACCGTTGTTTCAAAAAATTAATGGCATTACCTAAATTATGATCTTCTTTAAAACCTCTTTGTAAAAGAATACTTGCATCAAAATTAAAACTTGGAGGTTCAGTCTCTTTTATTATTTTAAGATTTTTTTCATATAAATAAAAATCATATTTTTCATTAACAAGATATTGAAAATGTATAAAATCAATTACAGGCGCAGTCCCTAATTTTAAAACTACTTTTTTTAAATTATCTACTTTTTCAATCTTATCTGTAGTTTTGAAAGTGAATTGTAATTGAAGATTACTTAATCTATTTTTAATTTCATTAGACAATTGAAAATCTTTAACAAATCTTTCAAAGTTTTTTGTTTGATCTATTAATAATAAAGCAAGTAACACCACCCAATCCACTTCTTTTTTTATAATTTTTTTTTTTCGTTTAAACTCTAATCTAGTTAAATATTTGATACCTTTAAAAATCGATAGATAGAAATCCTTTACAAAGTTATCTTGAAAAAGTTTATACCCTTCGCCACTTAATAATATTTTTTTTAACTCATCAATTAATCTATTTTTTGAGAGGCACTCAATTTCATTTTGATATTTTTTAATAGTACTGATTATATATTCATCATAATTTTTATCTGAAAATTTAATATGAAATCTTATATACCTTAATGCTCGAAGATAATCTTCTTTTATTCTTTTATCAGGATCACCGATAAATCTCACAACACCATTTTTAAGATCATCTACCCCTTTGAAAGGATCATATATTCTTCCTTCAAGATCGCAGTAAATTGCATTAATAGTAAAATCTCTTCTCAAGGCATCTTGTCTCCAGTCTTGAGTAAAGGCTACACTAGCATGCCTTCCATCCTGATCAAAATCTTTACGAAGAGTATTTATTTCAAAAAATTTATTATTTAAAAATACTTTTATTGAGCCATATTGCTCAAAACTACTATCAAAAAAAATATTTGATTTAATTAATTTATTTTTTACATCCTCAGGATTTAATGAAGTTGCAAAGTCTACATCGGAGTTTTCTTTTCCATATAATAAATCTCTAACACAGCCGCCAACGAATAAACAAACTACTTCATTTTCATCAGAATTTAATAATTGGAAAATCTGTTTTGCCTCTTGATTTTCATTTAATTTATGGAGATTATTAATCATTTATTCTTTGGCTGGGGCACTAGGATTCGAACCTAGGAATGGCGGTACCAAAAACCGCTGCCTTACCGCTTGGCTATGCCCCAATTATACTTTCAACTAAATCGTTTTGGTTAACTTTGTCCAAAAACTATTCTTCTGCTTTTTAATGATTTTTTGAATATTTAAAAGTGATTTTTTATGATGAGAAATTATAAAAAAAGCAGAACCACTACCAGTCATAGAGTAATAATTGCCATCATTTATTTTATTAATTAATTTTTTTAAGGATCTAATTTTACTACTCATTTTTAAAGCAACAGGCAAGAGATCGTTTCCGTATAATTTACTAATTTTGATCAAATCATAATTTTGCGATATTGATAATTTTTTTTTTGTATTAATGTTTGAAATTTTTTTAAAATTTTTAAAAACTTTTCTAGTCGATAGTTTATAATTAGGATAAACTACCAATATATTTAAGCTTAATTTTTTCTTAAACTCGTCATATTTTTCACCACTAGATTTAATAACCTTGATATATTTATTAATAAATACAGGACAATCCTTTCCAACTTTTCCAAGAAGTTTTATACTTTTTTTTTTTGAAATTTTTAATTTAAATTTATTTTTTAAATAATTAAAAATAGTTGTAGCATTTGATGAAGCTCCTCCAAGACCTGATCCATTTGGAATATTTTTTTTGATATGGATAATAAAATTTTTTTTATTAGTTTTTGGAAATTTTTTTTTAAATAAATTAATTATATTTATTATTGTATTATTTTTTTCATGAATTTTAAAAGGACCAGAAAATTCAATTTTACTACTTTTATTCTTGGTTTCTTTAATAAAAATCTCATCGTATAAATTTATATGGGTTATTAAGCTGTAAAGTTTATGGTATTTTTTTAGTTTACCAGTAACTTTTAAAAATAGATTTACTTTTGCAAAAGATTTTATCCTGGTCACTTGATTAAACCATTTAAAATTTTATTTTTAATGCTCTCTTTTCTTTTGATATCTATATTTTCTAAATTTAAAGCATTTTTCCAAACATAACGTGCCTGTAAAAATTTTTTTTGCATCCATAAGACATCTCCATAATGGTCGTATACCTCGCTCTCATCAGTATTTTTTTCATAAGCAATTTTTAATAATCTCTCCGCCTTATCAAAATCTTTTTGTAAAAAATAAGCCCACCCAAGAGAGTCTATTATATAGCCTTTATCCCACTTGCTAAGTTTAACTGCTTTTTCCAACATGTTAGTTGCCTCTTTTAAATTTTGATTCCTTTCGAGCCAACTATAAGCCAAATAATTTATAACAGAGTATTCATCAGGCGAAATTTGGAGAGATTTTTTTAAATTTTTTTCTGACATTTCCCATTGTTTTAATCTCTCATAACAAATTCCCATATAATAATAAAAGGTCCAATCTAAACTTTGATCTACAGCTTCTACTTTTTTATAATAGCCTAATGCAATTTTATAATCTTTTTGGGCTCTATAGTAATTAGCTAAGTCTAAATACTTACTTTTCAGAAAATAATCATTAGAACTTATTGAATTAGCTAAATTTTTAATATCTTTTTTTTCGTTATGAGCAGCTAATTGGTAATCTACATACCATTTATATTCAGATCCAATATTTTTTAATTTACTTAAAAATAAATAATCAAACTGAAAATTTTTATTATTTATGATTTTATTTTCGAAGTTTGCTAGATTATTAGATATAAATTTTTTGTTAAAATCTAATGATATTGATAACAAAATTTCAAAATAAACATGATCATCTCTTTGTTGATATATATTTGCAAAAATATAAAAAATTTCTGATAAATTATGATTAAATTCCTCAGGATTAAAAAAATTTATAATTTTATATTTTTTAGCTTTTATATCGATAAAAGATTGTTTTAGTAACAAGTTATTGTTATCTTCAGATAATAATAAATAAAGATTTTTTAAAGCAAGTTCATTTTCACGATCTCTTATATTATTCCAAGACGATAGAATTTTATACCTAACTAAATTATCAGCATCTAAAATTTCTTTATTATAAATATCATATAACTTTTTATTACTTACATATCTTGAAGATAAAAATTGATTAATTGCTTTAATGCTTGGATAATTTGATTGAAAATTTTTAATTAATTCTTTACTAGAGTTTTTTTGATTAGCAATATTAATCCAAAAAATGATATTATTTAATAATTCCGCAAATACAGGGTCATTAGTTTTTATTTTTTTGATTTGAATTAATGATTTTTCAAATTCTTGATTTTTTAAAAAATAAATTAATTTTATAAAATCGAAAATAAAAATATCTGAGTAAACCTTTTCAATATCAAATACAGTTTTAGCAGCTAAATCTAAGTTTCCATTGATTAAAAGCGAGGTAATATATTTAATATCATAATCATAATGTTGACCTTTTAACCTGTCGATTTGATCTAAATTTTTCGCTGCTAGGTTGTGTTGATTGTTATTATGTAATATCGATCCATATAAATAATTTTTTAAATAATTTGCTGAATATAAATCATTTTCATTTTTAATTAAAAAAGGAAATGCATTTTTGGTGGATAATAAAATAATAATAATACCAATTATAAAAGATCTTTTTAAAAACATATTAAATGCAAAATAATAAAAATATTTTTGATTTTTATCAATCATCTGGGATTTATAATAGAATTATTTTTAAGCAAAAAAAAGTTGAAAAAGTATCTACTCTCAATGATTTAAAAGATAAAATATTATCTCTAAAAGATTTTTATAACAAAAATCATGATCAAATTATTTTTTCAGATGGAAGTAAGAATTCTAAAATTATGATTATAGGAGACGCTCCAGGAGTAAAGGATGAAATAAACCAAAAACCATTTTCGGGTGAAGCTGGTGAGCTGCTAGATAAAATGCTTAATGCTATTAATATTGATCGTTCAAAAGTATATTTAACAAATATAATTAATTTTAGATTAGCTGATAATAAAAAACCAAGCGTAGAAGATATACAAAGATTCAAACCTTTAATTTACGAGCATATTAATATTATCAATCCAAAAGTAATCTTTTTACTAGGTTCAATTGTACTAGAAGTGCTTTCCAATAAAAATTTTTCCATATCTGAAGCAAGAGGTAATTGGATAAAACTAAATATTAATAATAATACGATAGATTGCCTACCAAGCTTTCATCCTTCATTTTTATTAAAACAACCAACACAAAAAAAATCTTCTTGGGAAGATTTAAAAAAGTTAAAAATTAGAATAGATCAAGAGAATTTGTGTTAAATATTGCTGAAGAAAAAAAAATTTCAAAATTTATTATAGGTGTTGATGAAGTTGGCAGAGGCCCTCTGGCTGGACCAGTAGTAGCAGCAGCTGTAATTTTACCAATTTGTTTTGATATTAGTCAACTAGATGACTCAAAAAAAATGTCTAAAACTAAAAGAAAAAAAGTTTTTGAAATCATTAAAAGATCCTGTGACTATAGAATTGGAATTTCCAGTGTAAGTGAAATAGACAAATATAACATTCTTCAAGCAACTTTTTTATCAATGAAGCGTGCAGTGGATCAATTTGAACTTTCGTCAAAATATAAAATTATTGTTGATGGGCCTTGGTCCTTTGATAAAAATAACAAAAATATTTTACCAAAAATTAAAGGAGATGCTATTTATCCATCAATTGCAGCAGCATCTATTGTTGCAAAAGTTTATCGTGATAATTTGATGTCAGATCTAGCTAAAATATTTGTTCATTATTCGTGGGAAAAAAATGTTGGATATGGAACTGCAAAACACCTGGAGGCAATTAAAAATTATGGAATTACTAAGCATCATCGCAAATCATTTTCACCTGTATACAAAATATTGAGTCTCAACAAAAATTAGACACTAAAAAATTATTTTTCACAGTTGACAGAAAAAGCATAATTTAGTCTATTCTACCCCTGGTTGAATTATGAATTTTGTAAAATTATTTAATGAAGACAGTTTAAAAAAATTAAAAAATATTCCAAGCGAAAGTGTAGATTTAATTTTTGCAGATCCTCCATATAATCTTCAATTAAAAAACACTTTAAGACGTCCCGACACATCTAAAGTTGCAGCAGTAAATGACTACTGGGATCAATTTGCATCTTTTCAGAAATATGATGAATTTTCGAATGAATGGATAAAAGAATGCAAAAGAATTTTAAAAAAAAATGGTTCAATATGGGTAATAGGTAGTTATCACAACATATTCAGAATTGGAAAAATTATTCAAGATAATAAATTCTGGATATTAAATGATGTAATCTGGAATAAAAAAAACCCTATGCCAAACTTTAAAGGAACTAGACTCACCAACGCCCATGAGACTTTAATTTGGGCAGCAAAATCAGAAAGGTCTAAATATACCTTTAATTATCAATCAATGAAAACTTTTAATGACGATAAACAATTAAGATCTGATTGGAGTATTGCAATATGTAATGGCTCGGAAAGACTTACATTAAATAATAAAAAAGTTCATTCTACACAAAAACCAGAAGCTTTATTATATCGAGTATTAATATGCGCAAGTAATAAAAATGATATAATTCTAGATCCATTTATGGGATCGGGTACTACCGGTGCAGTTGCAAAAAAGTTAGGTAGAAATTTTATTGGTATTGAAAAAGATAAAAAATATTTCAAAGTTTCACAAGAGAGAATAAAAAAAATTAATGAAATTGACGAAAATCTCAATATTTCTATGACAAATAAAAAAAAGGAAAAAAGAATACCTTTTGGTTATTTAATAGAAGCAGGTCTAGTAGAACCTGGCTTAAGTTTATTTGATCTCAAAAGAAAATATACAGCAAAAGTTATGGCAGATGGTTCAATTTACTGTAACAAAATTCAAGGATCAATACATAAAGTAGGCGCTGAAATTCAAGGTATGCCCTCTTGTAATGGTTGGTCTTATTGGCATTATAATATTGAAGGCAAATTAGAACCAATTGATTATCTTAGAAAAAAAATAAGAGAGTCTTTATAACTTTTTTTCAAAATCATAATCAAAAATAAAGGAATTTATTTTCTTAACAAATAATTCAAAAGAACATAAGAATTTTATAATTAAATTTCTTATTGTTCTAATTAAAAACAAGTTTTGATGGAAAATTATTAAATTGTTTTCAGATTTCTTAATTATTTTTACTACCCTATTCTTTCGTATCTCAGATAAATTTTTTGCAGAGAAATTATTTTCAATAATTAATTTATATGTAATAAAGGAGTCTTCTATTGCTTGAGCCGCGCCTTGAGCTCTTGATGGAATAAAACCATGCGCACTATCACCAATAAAACATGCTTCGTTTAAACCGTAATTAATATTTTCTAGTTTAAATATTGGCCACAACTTAACATTTTTACAACTCAATATTTCATGAGCACTTTTTGGTAACACATTTACAAAATTATTACTAAAATTTTTTACGACAAAATTATAATCTGCGATATCTATTTTTTTTGATGTCTTTTTTACTAAAGTAAATGAGTTAGTTCTAGTTTTATCAATAGGATATGTCACTAAATGAAAATTTTTTCCCATCCAAAGATTAATATAATTTTCTTGATAGTTGCCCTTAAACGTTCCTCTGAAAGCTGAATAACCAGAATACACAGGTCTATAATTTTCTGACCTTAATTTAGAAAAAATGCCATCAGCAACAATTAAAATATCAAAATCTATTTTTGTATTATCTTTAAGAAAAATTGATTTATTATTAATCTTAACCACCTCATGTTCAATTAAATTATCCTTCAAAGAAAAATGATTGATTAAAAAAAAGATTAAATCATTTCTATTGAGGGTAATATAAGTATTACTTTCCAAATACTCCATATTCATCATACTTATTTTTTTATTTGATATACAATCATAAAAAAAGACTCCTTTTATTGAACAAAATTTATTTGGGTCAAAGAAATCAAAATTTAATTTTTTTAAAATTCTAATTGCATTTGGGGAAATCTGAATACCGTTAGTGCTTTGATAATCAATTTTATCTTTCTCAAAAATAGAAATCTGATAATTTCCATTTTGCTTTAATAAAGATGCAAGAACCAAACCGGATATTCCCGCTCCTACAATACCAACTTTTTTCATACTAAAATTCTACCTTTTTTAGAATTTTATCAAGAAAACTAGATTTGAACTCTTTTTGCAATTGATTATTATTTAAAAATACAAAAGAACTTTCGATCTTACTTAAACTTTTAATTTTTATACATAAAATTTCAGCCTTAAAATTTGATAATGAAACTTTAAAATTTCCTAAATTTGAAAAATTTACTTTTTGTTTAAAAATTTTTGTTAAATTATAACTTAAATTTTTAGAAGATTTTTCAAATATCGGTACATTAAGAAAACCCTTAAGTGGACCGAGATTATTTTCATATCTGAGTAAAATTTTTTTATTTTTAATAAAAATGCAAGCAACTAATTTTTTAACTTTTTTAAATTTTTTTGAAATTTCAAAATCTTTCTTGCCTTTAATAAAAAAATTACAGTTATTTTTTAAAAAACACTTATTGCATAATGGATTTTTTGGTTTGCAAATGAGTGCGCCAAATTCCATCAACCCCTGCATTAATTCGCTTGAATTTCTTTTTAGTTTAAGTTTATTAACATATTTAAAAATATTTTTTTTATCTGTTTTCAAAAAAACTCTAGAAACAACTCTTTCTACATTCCCATCTATTCCAATCTCGCTTTTATCCATTGCAATAGATAATAATGCTTTTGCGGTATAATCTCCTACTCCTGGTAAATTAATTAAATCATTATAATGCCTTGGCAATTTTCCATTAAATTTTTTAACGATGATCTTAGATGTTTCTAATAAAAATCTTGCTCTTCTATAATATCCTAAACCTTGCCATAATTTATTGACTTTAAACTGTGAGGTATTGGCTAATTTTTTAAAAGAGTTGATATTCTTGTAAAAGTTGTTGAAATAAGGAATCGCTGTTTTTACTTGTGTTTGTTGAAGCATAAATTCACTTAACAAAACTTTATAATGTCTATCTTTCTCACTTTTAAATTTTCTCCATGGGAGGTCTCTTTGATGTTTTTTGTACCAAGCTAAAATTTTTTTTGATATTGATAAATACATAATATAATGAAAAAAAATCGAACTTTCAGTTCATTAAAACCTATTGGTTCTTTATTACCAGATAATATAAAGAAATTAATAAAAAACAGACCATTTTCTGATTATGATAATTTGAAAAAAAGCTGGCCCAATATCCTAGGTAATCAACTTACTCAGAAGTGTGAATTAATGAAAATTCAAAAATATAATGGAAAAAACTCTATTTTTTTAAAAGTAGACCGTAAATATCTAATTGATATTGATTATTCTAGAGATGAAATAATGGAAAAAGTTAATTCTTTTTTAGGTTTTAAATGTGTTTCGAAAGTTTTAATTAATATTGAGGATAACAAGAGTCCACAAATAAATAAAAAAAGTTTAAATTTAAGCAAAAAAACAAAAATTTTGATAGATTCGATTAAAGATGAAGAATTAAAAAAAAAATTAACAAATTTTATTAAAGATTAAAATGTTAAAAAAAATTAATATATTTTTATTTCTGTTTCTGTTTTCATTACCTTTAAAATCGGAGGAAAATTTTCCTTTTTATGGAGAGAAATCTGGAGCAAAAGTAAATGTTAAAGTCTATTCATCTTTAACTTGCCCTTATTGCGCTGAATTCCATATCAAATTTTTACCTAATATTATCAAAAAATATACATCTGATAAAAAAGTTATAATTGAATTATTGGATTACCCCTTGGATTTACCAGGATTAAAAGCGGCTCATGTACAAAAATGTTTAACTCTAGAAAATCAAAAAATTTATTTAGATGAAATTTACAAAACACAATCAAAATGGTCCACGGCAAAAACTCTTAAAGAATTAGAATTAAATCTAGAAAATATTACTAAAAATCTAGGATTAAACGGAGATAATTTTCAAAAGTGTATAAAAAATAAAAAACATGAAAATACCGTTCTACAAAGTAGAATAAATGCCCAATCAAAATATGATATAAATTCTACTCCAACATTTGTTGTTAATGGAAAAAAATTTAAAGGTTCTTTTAATGAGCTGGAAAAATATATACAGAAACTGCTTTAACTTATGAAATTTAAAGAAATAGAAATTTCTGGTTTCAAATCTTTTGCCGATAAAACTAATTTTTTTATTGAAAAAGGACTTACAGGTATTGTCGGTCCAAATGGATGCGGAAAATCAAATGTAGTTGAGGCACTTAGATGGTGCATGGGGGAAACTTCAGCAAAAAGTCTAAGAGGCTCTGGGATGGAAGATGTAATTTTTAATGGAACATCTAATCGGCCTTCGAAAAACATATGTGAAGTTTTAATCAAACTTGAAAATGATGAAAACTTAGCGCATTTTAAAAATATGCCTGAAATAGAAATAAAAAGAAAACTCGAGAAGGATAAAGGATCAAAATATTATATTAATGGAAAAGAAGTTAGAGCAAAAGATGTACAAATTTTGTTTGCAGATTTGTCAACCGGACCACATTCACCTTCAATGGTAAGTCAAGGACGTGTTGGTTCTCTTATTACCGCCAAACCAACAGATAGAAGAGCTATTTTAGAAGAGGCCGCGGGTATAGCAGGACTTCATGCAAGAAGACATGAAGCAGAGTTAAGATTAAATGCAGCTGAAAATAATTTAAAAAAGGCAGATGACTTAATGAGACAAACAGAAAACCAACTTAAAAGTTTGGTTAAACAGGCAGAAGAAGCATCTAAATACAAAGAGATTTCAGATGAAATCAGAAGATACGACGCTGCAATTATATTTTTAAATGCAATGCAAGTAGAAAAAGAGATTGGCCAAAATAAAGATAAGTTAAATGAATTTGAGGATGAAATTAGCGCAATTAATATTGAAAAAAACTTTAATGAGAATGAATTAGAAAAGCTTAAATCTGAAATACTACCAATTTCTAAAAAATCTAATGAATTAAATAATAATCTACAAAAATTACAAATTGAATTTGATCAAGTCAATAAGGATGAAGAAAGGATAAAAATTGAAATTGAAAAAATCAAGAAAGATATCAAATCAACTTATAGTGATATTAATAGAGAAAAAGAGATAATCGCAAATTCAACTAATAATGAAGAAAGATTAGCTAAAGAAAGAGACGATATTATAAATATTGAAAAGAACTATTATGATATTGAAAAAACCGCAACTGACGATTACAAAGATGCTCTAAGCCGACTTAATCAAGCTAAAGAAAACCTAAAAAATTTTTTTAAGAAACTAATTGATATCATTAAAAATAAAGAAAATATTGATGAACAAATGATTAATCAAGAATTTGAAGACAACTTAACTAATATGGAAAACCAACAAGAAAAATATGCTTCAAGATTTGGTAAGTATGATTTGGTCAAACAAGAAGCTGTTAAAAGAAAAGAAAGACTTGATAATATTGAAAAAGAAATAAAAAATTGGCGATCATTAAAAGAAAACTCCTCTAATAAACTTAGTGAACTAAAAGAAAAAATAAATTCTTTAGAGAATAATTTAGAAAAAGAAGAAGATAAGCCGAGACAAATTGCTGAAAAAAGAGGTTCCTATCAACAAAATATAAAAAATACTGAAGAAGATGTTGAGAACATCAAATCTAGCCTCATTTTAAAAGAAAATAAAATAAATGAATTAAATGAAGCCCTTAAGAGAATTAATGAAGATACTTTACAAAAAACAGAGTTTAGAGTGCGTTCTCAAACTATTATCGAAGGTTTAAAATCTAAAATGAAAGAGTTGCAACAAAAAAGTTTAATTGACTTTAATATAGATTTACAAAGTATTCCTGAATTTTCTAAAATCGAAAATTTAAATAATCTTAAAATCCAAGATGCTCAAGATCATTTAGAAATTTTAAAAAAAAGTAGAGAGTCAATGGGTGCTGTAAATTTAAGAGCTGATAATGAAACAAAAGAACTTCAAAACAAAATAGATAAAATGATGAATGATAGAAAAGATTTAGTCCAAGGTCTTCAAAAACTTAAATCTAGTATCAATGATTTAAATCAAAAGGGAAGGGAAAGACTGATTGATGCTTTTGAAAAAGTAAACAGAAAATTTAATGATGTTTATACAAAACTATTTGCTGGAGGTAATGCAAGATTAGAGTTAATAGAGTCTGATGACCCTTTAGAGGCTGGTCTAGAACTTCTAGTAAGTCCACCAGGTAAAAAATTACAGTCGATCACTTTATTATCTGGTGGAGAACAGGCGCTAACAGCACTTGCATTAATTTTTGCAGTTTTTTTAATTAACCCAGCTCCAATTTGTGTACTCGATGAAGTAGATGCACCTTTAGATGATGCTAATGTGACTAGATTTAATGGCCTTATTGAAGAACTTACAAGAATTACAAATACCAAATTTTTAATAATTACTCACCACGCACTTACAATGTCAAAGATGAATAGATTATATGGTATCACAATGGCTGAAAGAGGCGTAAGTCAACTAGTTGCTGTTAATTTAGATAAAGCAGAAGAGTTAGTTGCCTAAGTAAAATCAATGGAGCTTAAAGAAATTAAAGATAAAGTAAAAAAACTTAAAAACGATATTGAAAAAAAAAAATTAGAAGAAAAAAATGTGAGTCCACTAGGGGTTGCAATGAAAATGGGGACTGAATTTGTTGCTGCTGTTTTTGTCGCAAGCTTCATAGGTTTTTACATTGATAAATGGCTTGAAACTACGCCAATTTTTATAATAATTTTTTTTATTATTGGGTCAGTTGCGGGCATATTAAATGTTGTACGATCTTCCAAAATGATTAATAAAGACTAGTTTTTATGGCAAATCCAATGCAACAGTTCGAGGTCAAGACTATTGGCCCAAAAATTGAAATAGGTAATTTTGATATTTCATTTACTAATTCCAGCATGTTTATGGTAATTACAGTTGCTTTAATTTCGTTATTCTTTGTATTAGCAACACAAAAAAAATCTCTAGTTCCTTCAAGGTTGCAGCTCTTATCGGAAATTGCCTATGAATTTGTAGCAAAAAT
Organism: Candidatus Pelagibacteraceae bacterium; assembly: GCA_038133865.1. Lineage (GTDB taxonomy): Bacteria > Pseudomonadota > Alphaproteobacteria > Pelagibacterales > Pelagibacteraceae > HIMB114. The sequence continues at coordinate 35,239 of JAYPUB010000002.1, read as the reverse complement.
GATTTCAGAAACAGCTGGGTCAAAAGCAAGACCATTTTTTCCATTTATTCTAACTTTATTTCTTTTTGTATTATTCTGTAACATGATCGGTATGATTCCATACTCATTTACAGTTACTAGTCATATTATTGTTACTTTTGCATTGGCCATTTTTATTTTCATCGGTGTAACAATCATTGGTTTTGTTAAACATGGTCTCGGTTACCTGAAATTATTTGTTCCCTCTGGTGTTCCGATAGTTTTAATGCCAATAATTGTAATTATTGAAATCATCTCTTATTTGAGTAGACCAGTAAGTTTGTCGGTAAGGCTATTTGCAAACATGATGGCTGGACATACAATGCTGAAAGTGTTTGGAGGATTTGTTATTAGTCTAGGTTTAGTAGGAGGTTGGTTGCCATTAGGTTTTTCTGTTGCATTAACAGGCTTGGAGATTCTTGTTGCTTTTCTTCAAGCGTATGTTTTTGCAATTTTAACATGCATCTATTTAAACGATGCTCTTAACTTACATCATTAACAAAGGAGGAAAGTATGGAAGTAGCAGCAGCAAAATTAATTGGAGCAGGACTTGCCGCAATAGCATTAGCAGGAGCTGGTGTTGGTATTGGTACTATTTTTGGCAATTACCTATCTGCAGCAATTAGAAATCCATCAGCAGCACAAAAACAATTTCCAAATCTATTACTTGGTTTCGCTTTAGCGGAAGCAACAGGATTATTTGGTTTAGTTGTTGCATTAATTATTTTATTTGCTTTTTAAATAATTTTTAATGCCAAGAGCTGTATTATTTTTTATTTTTATTTCTTCAGCAGCATATGCTGCTGAAAGTGGTGGTATGCCCCAGCTTGATCCAAAAAGCTGGGTTCCGCAAATTTTTTGGCTAATTATAACTTTTGGTTTTTTATATATAATTATATCCAAAATAGTTTATCCAAGACTATCTGAAAGCATTGAGCAAAGAAATGATTACATTAGTGATTTAGTTGATGAGGCAAAAAAATTATCTGATGAAACTGAAAAATTAAATAAAGAGTACGAAGAGTTTATTTCAAATTCCAAAAAAAAAGCTCAAGATATTATTGCAAATGGTAGAAAAAAATTAGATGCTGAATTTAATAATAAAAAAAATGAATTAGACAAGAAAATCTCTGATCTTACACAAGAAGCTGAAAACGAAATTAAAAATTTTAAATTTGGATCTATTAATCAAATTCAAACTATAGCTAGTCAAGTATCTAAAGAAATTTTAAAAGATCTCTCAATAGAAAGTAACATCGATCAAAATATTATTTCAGATAGAATTAAGGAAATTAGCAAAAAAAGAATTGGGGATTTAAATTAAATGTTTGATGCAACTTTCTGGGTAGCAATTTCATTTTTACTATTTATAATTTTACTAATTTATAAAAAAGTTCCTCAAATTATTTTTAATCAAATTGACGATAAAATTGCAGAATTAAAGAGTAAAATTGATGAAGCTGAAAATCTTAAAACTAATAGTGAAAAATTACTTAGTGATGCAAGAGCAAAAATGGAAAAGTCTGAAAATGAAAATATTGAAATACTAAAAAAAGCACAAACAATTAGTGATGATGAGTTGGCGAATTCAATTGAGAAAATGAAACTATCACTGTCAAATAAAGAAAAAGCGGCTGAAAGTAAAATACAGCAGTCCAAAAATGATGCTATTAATCAGGTAAAAAAAGTTGCAATACAAGTAGCCTTAGAAACTGTTGAAAAAGTTCTTATAGAAAATTTAGATACCAAAAAGCAAGAAGAGATTAATATATCTAAACTTAAACAATCTATAGAAAAATTAAAAAATATAAATTAACTTAACTATTATGAGATCCATCACAGTACGGAGGATTTTTAGTTAATTTGCAAGTACAAAGAAAAAAATCTTTAGATTCCTCTACTCTAAAACTATGTGATTTTTTTTCAGATTTGTCTTTATGGGATCCATCACACATTGGTTGCTTTTCAGAAAATCCACAAGTACACCAAAAATACACTCTATCTTTATCAAGAGAAACTTTAATAGGCTGTTTAACTTTTTTGTTCATCAGTCTATACATAACTATTCTATAAAATAAAAATGTAAAATAAAAAATGGCTGTATTTACAAATTTAAAAACAATTGAAATTAAAAAGATTTTAAAAAATTATAATTTAGGTCATTTAGTAACATTTTATGGAATTAAAGAGGGTATTGAAAATACAAATTACTTTATAAGAACCTCTAAAAAAAAACTTATCCTTACTATTTTTGAAAAAAGAGTAAGAAATAAAGATGTTCCTTTTTTTGTAAAGTTAATGGACTTGATGAATAAAAAAGGGTTTAAATGCCCAAAACCATTAAAAAATACTCAAAATAATTCAATCTTCAAAATTAAAAACAAACCAGCAATTCTTGTTACATTTTTAGAGGGAAAATCTAAAAGAAGCCTGAATACTAAAGAGTGCTATATGATAGGTAAGCAAATTGCAAGGTTTCACAATATTTCATCTAAATTAAAAATTAAAAGAAAAAATACTTTAGATATAAAAACTTGGACTAAAATTTATAATCAAATAAAAAAAAATTATCCAAAATACTCATTAACTCTAAAAAAATATTTAAATACATATAATAATTATAAACCAAATAAATTAACCAGTGGTATAATTCATGCTGATTTATTTCCAGATAATATTTTTTTTAAAAATAAGAAATTTGCTGGCTTTATTGACTTTTATTTTTCTTGTAATGAGAGTTTATTATATGAATTAGCAGTCTGTATCAATGCATTATGTTTTAACAAAAAAAAAATTAATAAAACAAAAGTTAAAAAATTATTTAAAGGATATCAATCTATAAAAAAAATTAAGATATCAGAATTGAAATATCTAAATATTTTATGTCTTGGTGCAGCGATACGTTTTTTTGTTACTAGATTATATGATCTTAAAAATACTCCCAAAAATGCTAAAATTAAGAAAAAAGATCCAAAAGAATATTTGGATAAAATGAGCTATTTTTATAATAATTTAAATATTAAATTATATGATTAAAGTTTATACAGATGGTGCATGTTCTGGGAACCCTGGTAAAGGTGGTTGGGCTGCAATAATTATCGACGGTGATAAAATTGAAAAAATTTCTGGAAGATCTGAAAACACTACAAATAATAGAATGGAACTCATTGCAGTTATTTCCGCTTTAAAATATGTTAAAGCGAAATCGTTAGAGATCTATACTGACTCAAAATATACAAAAGATGGTATAGAACAATGGATTATTAATTGGAAAAAAAATGGCTGGAAAACAACTAATAAACAAGATGTAAAAAATAAAGATCTCTGGCAAGATTTAGATCGATTAAGTCAAGAAAAATCGATTGATTGGAATTGGGTTAAAGGTCACGCTGACAATCAATATAATAATATGGCAGACGAACTAGCAAGATCTCAAATTTAATTGAAAATTTTTTTAAGAATATAATCTTTAACTAGCTCAATTTTATTTTCTAAAATATCAAATTTTTCTTTTCTATTACTAATGTAATTTAACTCTACAGGTAATTCTGGCTTTTTATTAATTGCCTTTTCTACTGCATCTGGAAATTTTGATGGATGAGCTGTTTCAAAGCAGAAACAATTTTCGTTATTATATTCATCTTTAATCAGTGGTTTTACAGCTGTAGCAGTATGAGGGTCAATAATATAGTCATACTTGATAAAAATATCTTTAATAATACTTAGAGTTTCCTCTTCAGAACAACTACTAGCTGAAAAATTATTTTGTAAAATTTCTAGCTGTTGTTTACTCAAATTAAATCCACCTTTTAATTTTAAATCTTTCATCAATTGACTCAAATCTTCTGAATTTTGATTGCATAAATAAAATAAAATTCTTTCAAAGTTACTTGCTACTTGAATATCCATACTAGGCGAAATAGACTCAATAACTTCTGCAGGCTTATATTCGCCAGTACTTATACATCTCTCCAAAATATTATTCTGATTTGTTGCCACTATTAGTTTTTTAATACTAAGACCCATTTGCTTAGCTACGTATCCTGCATAAATATCACCAAAGTTACCTGTAGGAACAGAAACAGTAATAGGTTTTTTACTGTCATTAAATTTATAAAAAATATAAAAATAATATACAATTTGAGCAATAATTCTTGCCCAGTTAATTGAATTTACTCCAGACATATTTATTTTTTCGGAAAAATTCTCATCTACAAACATATCTTTAACTATTTTTTGACAATCATCAAAACTCCCTTTGATTGCTATGTTAAAAACATTTTTTGACTCGTATGTGGTCATTATTTTTCTCTGAATGCTGGAAATTTTATTATGAGGATGTAGGACAAAAATATTAATATTTTTCTTTCCTTCAACAGCATCAATTGCAGCTGCACCTGTATCTCCCGATGTAGCAGTTATCAAATTAATTTGTTTATCATTATTTCTTAATAAGAATTCATACATCTCTCCTAAAACTTGCATAGCAATATCTTTAAAAGCTAAAGTCGGCCCATGATGTAATTGAACAAATGAGATGTGTCCTAATTTTTTAACATCAACAATTTTTGAATTCCTAAAATTTGAATAGGCTTTATGAATTATATTTTTTAATTCATTTTCATTAAATGTATTGCCTGTAAATAATTTAAATATTTCAAAACTCATTTCTTGAAAATTATAATTTTCAAATTTTTTTAAATCATTTAAAGAAATTTCAGGAATTTTATTTGGTAAAAATAAACCTCCATCTTGTGATAATCCTTTAAAAAAAATATCTTTAAACCAAAGTTTTAAATTTTTATTTCTCGAACTAAAATAATTCATATTTTTCTTTTATATATCAAAAAAGCTACAATAATAACAAAACATAAACTGTACCAAGTCAACGCATACTGCAAATGATTATTAGGAAGCTTGATTTTTTCAGGTTTTTTTAAATTATACTTATTTAAAAAATTTGAATTATTTTTTGCAATTAATGGAAATAGTTTTTTTTTATAATTTAATTCTAGCATTTTCATATCTAAAAAGAAAATCAAATCATTTGAATTTTCTGGGGTAAAAATATTTTTTCTTTTTGGTTTTAATAAAATCGCATCAAACTCTACTTCAGAGTTAATTTCTCTATTTTCAAGTGTAAATTTTTTTTCTACCCACCCGGCCTTTGATAATATAATTATATTTTTAGTTTCAACTGGAAGATAAGCTTCAAATCCATATTGCCCCCTACTTCCGAGTGTATATACAAAAACAGGATTGGAAATTATTTTTCCTTTAATTTTAACTTTTGAGTATAATTGCGAATTAATATTAAAATCATTTGGTTTTTTTTTATATGATTTTGATATTTCGCTAATTAATTCATTCTTCCATTGCAATCGATAAACTTGCCACGATCCTAGGGAAAAAAGAACCAATATTATAAAAAAAGTAAATAAATTAAAAAATTTTGACTTCAGAATATCTTAACTGCCCCAAATGTATATTGCTGCAAATAAGAATAACCATACTACATCTACAAAATGCCAATACCAAGCTGCTGCCTCAAAGCCAAAATGATGTTCTGGTTTATAATGCCCGGCTTTAGCTCTAAATAAACATACTAATAAAAATAACGTTCCTACTAAAACGTGAAATCCATGAAAACCAGTGGCCATGTAGAATGTTGCTCCATAAATACCTGATGATAATTTAAAAGTAGCATGCATGTACTCGTAAGCCTGGAACAATGTAAAAATTGCACCCAGTATGACTGTTAATACCAATCCTTGGATTAAACTTTTTCTATCGTTTTCAAGTAATGCATGATGTGCCCAGGTTACTGTTGTTCCAGACAATAATAAAATTAAAGTATTTATTAAAGGAATATGCCACGGATCTAAAGTTTCAATTCCTTTAGGCGGCCACACAGAACCCCCTACTGCATCAGGATATAGACTGGCGTCAAAATACGCCCAAAACCATGCAACAAAAAACATAACTTCAGAAATAATGAATAATACCATTCCATATCTCATCCCAATCTGAACAACAGGAGTATGATCTCCTTTGTGTTCGGCTTCATTAATTACATCTCTAAACCACATGAACATTCCATAGAGTGTTACACCCGAACCAATAAAGACCATCCATAAACTTTTAGTTTTAAAATAATAAACTGCTCCAACAGCTAAAATTAAAGTAGCGAACGAACAAAATATTGGCCATGGACTTGGATCTACCAAATGATAATCATGTTTTTTTTCAGCAGCCATATTTTATGAATTTTTTTGTTTTTTATATAAACTATCTACTTTAAATAATGTATAAGATAAAGTTATCTCTTTGATCCCTTTCGTCGCTGGGTCATCAATAATTTTTGGATCAATATAATACGCAACATTAAATTCCTTAGTTTCCCCTGGTTTTATTGTTTGTCTTTCGAAACAAAAACAAGCTATTTTTTTAAAATATATTCCTGCAGATGGTGGACTAGTATTAAAAGTTGAAACCACACTCTCAGAATTCATATCCTGATTCTTTACTCTAAAAATAATATTATTAACTTCTCCAATTTTTATATCATTAAAATTTTTTAATGGTTTGAAATCGAATGTAAGATCTGAACTTATGTTAGAATCAAACCTAATCTTAATAATTTTATCTACCACAATACCTGGAGATTTTTCGACTTTTTGAACTGTTCCTCCAAAACCAGTGACACGACAAAAAAGATCATATAAGGGAACTGAAGCAAAAGATAAGCCTATCATTGCTAAAACTAATAATACTAAATACTTTGGATTAATTTTAAAACTTTTAGTCACTTTATTTCTATTTTAGTGAAACTCCAATTTGATAAATAGTAATAAAAAAAAGAAATGCCATTATACAAACTAGTACTCCAAGAGTAATATAATTTTTCTTTTTAGTTTTTTTATCCATTTATAAGCCTAAATAATTATCTATTAGAATTGTTGAAAAAATAAAGAATAAATAAAAAATCGAAAATACAAAAATTTTTGTTGCTATTTTGTCGTAAACTTTTTTTTCTTTTTCCTCAAAAAGTTTATAAGATAAATAAATATAATATGTCCCAAAACCAATTGAAGTCATCAAATTAATTAAACCAGAAAAATTTAAGAGATAGGGTAAAATTGTAAATGGAAATAATAAAATAGAATATGCTAAAATATTTTTTTTAGTATATTCTTCTCCAGCTACTACAGGTAACATTGGAATACCAGCATTTTTATAATCTTCATTTTTATATAAACTTAAGGCCCAGAAATGAGATGGAGTCCAAAGAAAAATAATTAAAAATAATATTATAGGTTCAATTGAAATATTATTTGTTGCAATTGTCCATCCAATAACTGGTGGAAAGGCGCCAGCTGCTCCGCCAATTACAATATTTTGGGGAGTTTTTCTTTTAAGCCAAACTGTATAAATAAAAAAATAAAATCCAATAGTTGTGGTTAGTACGATCGCCGATAATAAATTTGATGAAAAATATAACCCTATAATAGAAATAATCGACATTGATAAACCAAACCACAGTGCATGATTTTGTTTAAGCTTACCTAAAGGCAAAGGTCTTAAACAAGTTCTGCTCATGAGTTTATCCGTGTCAGACTCGTACCACATATTTAGTGCCCCAGCAGCTCCCGCGCCAATTGCTACAAAGAATAGTGATAACACTGAGTTTATAAAATTAATTTTTGTTGGAGCAATTACTAACCCTACTAAAGCTGTAAATATAACAAGGGACATTACCCTCGGTTTCATTAATTCATAAAAAGATATAAAAACTTTAGAGAGACTGGCTGTATTTTGATCTAATTCAGTACTTCTCGCAGACACTTCAATTTATTTAATCTTTGGTAACTCGTTAAACTGATGGAATGGTGGTGGTGACGGCAATGTCCATTCTAAAGTTGTTGCGCCCTCTCCCCAGTAATTCGCCTCAACTGCTTTTTGTCTCATAAACGCATGAATTACAGCAGCAAAAAATACTACCAAACTGACAACTGACAACATTGATCCTAATGATGAAATATAATTCCAACCTGCGTATGCATCAGGATAATCTGCATATCTTCTTGGCATTCCAGCTAAGCCTAGGAAATGTTGCGGAAAAAATACTAAATTTACTGAAATAAAAGTTAACCAGAAATGTAGTTTTCCTAAAAATGGAGAAATTTCATAACCAGACATTTTTCCAAACCAGTAATAAAAACCTGCAAAAATTGAGAAAACAGCTCCTAGAGAAAGTACATAATGGAAGTGAGCAACAACATAATAAGTGTCATGAAGCGCTGTATCAACTCCAGCATTTGCTAAAACCACTCCTGTCACTCCACCAACTGTAAATAAAAATATAAAACCAAGAGCCCAAAGCATTGGGGTATCAAATCTTATAGATCCACCCCACATTGTTGCAATCCATGAAAATACTTTAATACCCGTCGGAACAGCTATAACCATAGTTGCAAATGTAAAGTATGCTCGAGTATCTGCTCCCATCCCAACTGTATACATGTGATGAGCCCATACAATAAAACCAACAAATCCAATTGAAACCATCGCGTAAGCCATTCCTAAATAACCAAAAACCGGTTTTTTTGAAAATGTTGAAACAATATGACTAATCATTCCAAATCCAGGCAAAATTAAAATATATACTTCGGGATGACCGAAGAACCAGAATAAGTGCTGAAATAAAATAGGATCTCCTCCACCCTCAGGGTTAAAGAAAGCAGTTCCAAAATTTCTATCAGTTAATAACATTGTAATTCCACCAGCTAATACTGGTACAGCTAATAATAATAAGAAAGCAGTCACTAACATTGACCAAACAAATAATGGCATCTTATGAAGCGTCATTCCTGGAGCTCTCATATTAAAAATTGTAGTTATAAAATTAATAGCACCTAAAATTGATGATGCTCCTGCAATATGCAAACTTAAAATTGCAAGATCCATTGCTGGACCTGGTTGAGCAGTAGTTGATAATGGAGGATAAATTGTCCATCCACCTCCAACACCAGTTTGGCCTGCGGGTCCTTCTACAAATATCGAAGAAATTAATAAAATTAAAGAAGTTGGAAGTAACCAAAAAGAAATATTATTCATTCTTGGAAATGCCATATCAGGAGCTCCAATTTGAATTGGCACAAACCAATTTCCAAAACCTCCTATCATTGCAGGCATAACCATAAAAAATATCATTAAAAGACCATGACCAGTTACAAGCACATTATATAAATGATGATTTCCTCCAAGGATTCCATCACCCGGGTACATTAATTCTGCTCTAATAATTACTGAAAATGCAAATCCAATCACTCCTGCAATTAATGCAAACCATAAATAAAGCGTTCCAATATCTTTATGATTTGTTGACAATAACCATCTTCTCCAACCAGTTGGATTATGATCATGCGCGTGATCTGCTGATGCAGTATATGATGACATTACATTTTCTCCTTATTGTTTTTATCTACAGTTCTTAAAGAATTATTATCTTCCATTGCATATTTTTTCTTGGCTTCAATTAACCATGAAGCATATTTTTCTTCTGAAACAACATGAACTTCAATTGGCATAAAAGCATGCTTAATACCACAAAGTTCTGAACATTGACCATAATAAATTCCCTCTTTTTCAGCTTTAAACCAAGACTCATTAATTCTACCTTTTATTGCATCTCTTTTTACTCCAAATGCAGGAACTGCCCATGCATGGTTAACATCTGCTGAGGTAATTAAAACTTTTACTACTTTATTTACTGGCACAACAACTTTTGTATCTGTAGCAAGCAATCGAGGTTGGCCTGGTTTTAAATCTTTATCTGCAATCATTACAGACTCAAAAGCAATTTTTTCGTCCGGGTATTCATAGCCCCAATACCATTGATAACCGATAGCTTTAAGTGTGACATCTGCTTTTGGAATTGTTTCTTCTTTATATAATAATTTAAATGATGGAATTGCTATTACTACTAAAATTATACATGGAATTACAGTCCATAAAACCTCCAACATAACATTATGCGTAGTCTTAGAGGGAGTAGGATTTTTTGATTCTCTAAATTTTACCATAAGGTAAATCATTAAAAATAAAACAAATACGCTAATTCCAATTATTACTGGTAGTAAAATATAATCATGCATCCAAGCAACATCTCTCATAAAAGGAGTGACCGGTGGTTGAAAACCTAATTGCCATTCCTTGGGTTGTGAAGCTTGAACCGAAGAACAGAACAATAATAATAAAAAGTAATATAGTTTTTTCATATTTATGATTTGGAATTTATAGCAAAAAGGTTTAGATTACACTTTGCGACACTTTGACAAAAAACCAATATATGAGCGACTTTTTTACAAATTCCGACATTTCTCAACAGCAAACTGAGGAGCTCGTTTCGGAAACCTTAAGTAAATGTGATGATGGAGAGCTATTTCTGGAAAATTCTAAAAGTGAGTCTCTTTTACTTGATGATGGAAAAATTAAAAATACAAGTTTTGATGCAAGTTTAGGATTTGGATTTAGAGCGGTTCATGAAGATAAAACTGCTTTTTGTCATTCAAATATCATTTCAAAAAAATCATTAGAGGATGCTAGTCAAAATTTAAAATCTAATATTAAAACGAAGTCTCAAAATATAGTTAAACAAAATAATCCTAAAAGGACAAATGCAAAACTTTATGAAGATAAAGATCCTATAGAAAATAAACTATTTGGAGAAAAAGTAGAACTATTAAAAAAAATTGATCATTACATAAGACAAAAGAACCCATGCATAAAACAAGTTACAGCTTCCTTTTTTGGTGAACACCAATCTATAGAAATCATCAAATCAGATAGTCAAATTTATAAAGATCAAAGACCGCTAGTAAGATTCAATGTGTCTGTAATGATGGAAAAAAATGGAAAAAAAGAAACAGGATCATTCGGTACTGGCGGACGTAAAGACTATGAAAGTTATTTGGGTAACGATAATTGGAAAATTATTTGTGATGAAGCTATTAGGCAGGCTGAAGTAAACCTTGATAGTAAACCTGCCCCAGCTGGAGAAATGAAAGTAGTTTTAGGACCTGGTTGGCCTGGTATTATTTTGCATGAAGCAATTGGTCATGGATTAGAAGGAGATTTTAACAGAAAAAAAACTTCAGCATTTCATAATCTAGTTGGCCAGAAAATAGCAAATGAAAATGTTACTATTGTCGATGATGGTACAATTGCAAGTCGCAGAGGATCTCTTACAATTGACGATGAAGGAACTCCATCAGCACGTAATACTTTAATTGAGAATGGAATTCTTAAAAATTTTATGCAAGATCGAATGAATGCAAAACTTATGAATGTTGAACCAACTGGAAATGGAAGAAGAGAGAGTTTTGAATATGCGCCTATGCCAAGAATGACTAATACGTTTATGATAAACGGTAATAATACTCAAGATGAAATGATAAAAAGCGTAGATAAAGGTATATATGCAGTTTCATTTGGTGGTGGACAAGTCGATATTACAAACGGTAAATTTGTTTTTTCTTGCACGGAAGCTTACGAAATAAATAATGGAAAAATTGGTGCTCCTTTAAAAGGTGTAACTTTAATTGGGAACGGGCCAGATATTTTAACAAAAGTCTCAATGGTGGGTAATGATATGAAATTGGATCCAGGTATTGGAACTTGTGGAAAAAATGGCCAATGGGTTCCTGTTGGTGTCGGGCAACCATCTATTTTAGTAGATCAAATTACAGTTGGTGGAACGACAATTTAATTAATTAAATTATTAAATAATACTAATGACGCAATTGCGGCTGTTTCACTTCTCAAAATTCTTTTCCCCAAAGAAAAACTAAAAAAATTTTTATTTTTTCTCAAAACCTCTTGTTCTTTAGATGAAAAATCACCTTCAGGTCCAATAAAAATTAAATTTGATTTTGTAGTATCAATTTTTAAATTTACAAAATTTATATCTGATTGAATATCTGCAAAAAAAACTTGATTGTTTTTTTCACTTTTTTTTATGAAAGAATCAAAACTAATTGGGTCATAAATTTTAGGTAAATGAGTTTGGTTAGATTGTTCTACTGCTTCCTTAATAATTTTTTTAATTCTAATCAGATTTAATTTTCTATTTTCTGTGTGATCAGAAATAACTGGGACAAAACTATTAACACCTATCTCTGTACACTTTTGTATTAAGATATCTAATTTATTTGATTTGGGAGGACAAAAGACCAAATCAAAAGTATTAATAATCTTTTCATACTCAGATCTTTTTATAATGCTTAGAACAAGTTCCTTTTTTGATTTTTCTATTACTTTGCTCTGAAATTCACCATTTATTTCATTAAATAATAAAACAATTGAACCGATATCACATCGCATAACATTTGACAGATAGTGAAAATCATCATTAATAAATTTAATTAATTTTTTTTCTTCTAGAGATTTTTCACAAAATAATCTAATTTTAGACATTAACTTTGATTTTATATCTCATTATGAAAATTGAAAATATTAAAGTTTGCGCTTTTGATGCTTATGGAACTTGTTTTGATATAAATTCCGCCGCTCAAAACTTAGCACAAGAAATAGGTAAAAATTGGTTAGCATTCTCAACAACGTGGAGGACAGTACAACTAGAATATACTTGGCTAAGATCATTAATGAAAAAACATGTAGATTTTTGGAGAATAACTCAAGACTCGTTGGATTTCGCAATGAAAACTCATAAAATTAATCAAAGTTATAGGGAACGTTTATTACAACTATATAAAAAATTAAGCCCATACCCTGAGTTAAATACTTGTCTCAATGATTTAAAAAAAAAAAATATCAAAACATGTATTTTATCAAACGGTTCACCCTCTTTACTTGATGAGCTGACAACACATGCGGGAGTAAAAAATTTATTTGATGACATTATTTCAATTGAAGAGGTTGGAGTTTATAAACCAGATCCAAAAGTTTATGAATTAGTAACCAAAAAATATAACTGTAAAGCAAACGAAGTTTGTTTTATGAGTTCTAATACTTGGGATGTAGTTGGGGGTGGTGTGTTTGGTTATCAATCAGTTTGGGTAGATCGTTTCAACAAAACTTTTGATAAGCTTGATTATCAACCTAAAATAATAATTAAAGATCTGTCTCAACTTTTAAAATATTTTTAATAAATGAAAGATTATTTTTTATTAATGAGGCTGGACAAGCCTATTGGTTTCATGTTGTTATTTTGGCCTTGTACATGGGGTTTTGCAATAATCTTAAACGAACAATCAATTAATAAAGAATGGTTGGTCAACCTATTATTATTTTTTGTTGGATCGATTTTAATGAGAAGCGCTGGCTGTGTTTATAATGACATCGTTGATAAAAAAATTGACCAAAAAGTAACGAGAACAAAATCCAGACCATTGGCAACTAATAAAATAACAATTTTTAATGCTTGGGTATTAACAATATTTTTATCTCTATTGTCACTAATAATACTTTTTCAATTTAACTATATTGCGATCATTTTTGGTATCTCTTCAGGACTATTAATACTCGCTTATCCTTTTATGAAAAGAATAACATATTGGCCACAACTATTTTTAGGAATTATATTTAACTGGGGTGTGATTTTAAGTTTTTTAGTATTTAAACAGCAAATAAATTTTGAAATCATCATAATCTATATATCCGCAATTCTTTGGACGTTGGGATATGATACAATTTATGGTCTCCAAGATATTGAAGATGACTTAAAAATAGGTGTAAAATCTACCGCGATTAAATTTAGAAAAAATATTAAACAATTTTTATCAACTGTATATTTATCAAGTTTTGCATTAATCATCATAGCTAATGCTCTAATTCTAAATAAAATTAAAGTAGAAAATATTTTATTTCTCTTGCCCTTATCATTGCTTGTATTCCAAATTCAAAGAGTAAAAATCAAAAATAGTATGCAAAATCTATCTCTTTTTAAACTAAATAATTATTATGGGTTGTCTATTTTTGTAATTCAAATAATTATTTTTAATCATGCTTAAAACAAAAGAGTATTTATCAAATCTTGCTGAAAAATGTATTTCAAAAGCAAAAAATTTAGGTGCTACAGATATAGAAGTCGCATTAGGTAACTCTATCTCAGATACAATAAATTTCAGAAATAAAAAAACTGAACATTTTGACAGATCAGAAATTTTATCTTTAGGTTTAACAACGTATATTGATAAAAGAAAATCGAATGTTTCTACTTCGAATTTTAATGAAAAAAACCTTAATACATTAATCGAAAGGTGCATAGAGTGTACAAAAATTTCTCCCATTGATCAAAATGATGGACTGCCAAGTAAAGATGATCTCGAAATAAATATGCCAAATTTAGATCTTTATGAAAATAATACTTTATCTAATGAATTTAAAAAAAATTTTTTACAAGAAATGGAAAATGAAATGTTTACAATTTCTAAAATAAAAAATTCAAATGGTTCGTCATTTTCTGAAAATAAATCTAATTTTATATTTGCAAATAGTGATGGTTTTTGTAATGGCTATAAATCTTCATCAGTCTCAGTTTTTTGTGAAGCGTTGGCAGAACATAATGGTCAAATGGAAAGAGATTATGAAATAAGCACAAGTCGTTTTTTTGAAAACATAGATAATCCAAGAAAAATTGGTCTAGAAGCAGCACATCGAGCATGTAAAAGATTGGGAGCAAAAAAAATTAAATCTGGAAAAATGCCAGTCATTTTTGATAAAAGAGTTGCCAGATCTTTATTGTCTACATTTGCTTCTGCAATATCAGGCTCTGCTTTTGTAAGAGGAACAACCTTTTTAAAAAATTCATTAGGAAAAGAAGTTTTTTCAAAAAATATTAATATCTTTGATGATCCATTAATTAAAAGAGGAATCGGCTCACGATCATTTGACTCTGAAGGTGTCAAAAATAAATCATTAACATTAGTACAAAAAGGAGTTTTAAATGAAATCATGCTAGACACTTACAATGCTAAAATATTAAAGATGAAAACAAATGGAAGGTGTGGCGGATCTAGTAATCTTTTTCTTGAAAATGGTGAAATTGATTTAAAAAAAATGATATCTGATCAAAAAAAAGCCTTTTTTGTGACTGAACTTATAGGTAGAGCTGGTGATATAACAAATGGAAATTATAGTGTCGGTGCATCTGGCCTAATGATCGAAAATGGTGAAATAACTTATCCTGTGAATGAGGTAACTATCGCTGACAACTTAATGTTTATGTTTAAAAAATTAGTACCAGCTAATGATCTAGTTTTTAAATCTTCTACTAACTCACCGTCATTTTTAATTAATGAAATGACTGTTGCTGGAAAATAAAATGAATAATAAAGAAGTTGCATCAAGAATATTTAAAACCCAAATTAGAAAATATTTTAAAGAAATATCTTTAATTTTTTTCTTTGTAGTTATTACTGCTTTAATGACCGCATTAACAGCATGGCTATTAGATCCGGCGATCAAAAAAATTTTTATTGAAAAAAATGAAACAATGCTTGTGATAATACCGCTCGCTATCATAATTACTTTTTTAATAAAATCTTTAGCAATCTTTATTGTTAGAATGACAACGATAAAAGTAGCGTTTAATGTCCTTAGAAACATTCAAGTACTAATGACCGGAAAAATTTTAATTTCAGATATATCTCACTTAATTGAAAAACATTCTGGAAAATTTATTTCTAACTTCGCAAATGATACGCGTATTTTACTGGCAACAATTATGGCATTTTCGCTTAGTTTAGTAAAAGAAAGTTTTACATTAATTGCTCTTCTAGGTGTGATGTTTTATCAAGATTGGCAATTATCATTAGTTGCAATCACAATGATTCCAATCGCAGCTTTGGCTTCAAAAAAAATTGGTAAAAAAATGCAGAAAGCATCTTTAGAAAATTTAGATGCCTTTGGAAATTTTACT
Organism: Candidatus Pelagibacteraceae bacterium; assembly: GCA_038133865.1. Classification (GTDB taxonomy): domain Bacteria; phylum Pseudomonadota; class Alphaproteobacteria; order Pelagibacterales; family Pelagibacteraceae; genus HIMB114. The sequence goes on along the minus strand of JAYPUB010000002.1, from coordinate 19,278 downwards.
AAATTTCTATCTGAAATTCTAAAAGGGACATCAGTAATTCAAATTTACCAGAGAGAGAAAGAAGAGTTAAGAAAATTTACTGAGATTATCGAATTAAGATTAAAGAAAGAAAAAAAAGTTGAACAAACAAGACACCGAGCAGGTCCTATCATGGAAACCATTAATGCATTTGCAATTGCATTAGTAATTTTATTTGCAGGGTATAGAAGTATACAAGGTGAGATGGAAATTGGTCAGTTTGTATCTTTTCTATCAGCTCTTATGCTTGCATATCAGCCAATTAAAGCTTTGGCGGGTATTAATCTTACTATACAAGAAGGTTTAACAGCAGCAAAAAGAATTTATCAAATTATAGATCAAAGTAATCAAGTAACTAATGATGAAAATTTACCAAGTTTAAATATAAAATCTGGAGAAATTAAATTTGATCAGGTTAACTTTTCTTATCCTGATGGAACCAAAGCTTTAAAAAACTTATCATTCAAAATAAATGGTAAAAGTTCTGCTGCTTTAGTTGGTTTAAGCGGAAGTGGAAAAACAACAATATTAAACCTAATTCCAAGATTTTATCATCTTAACAATGGAAAAATTAAAATTGATGATCAAGACATAAATCAAATCCAACTTAAATCACTTAGACAAAAAATTTCTTTAGTTAGCCAAGATATTATGTTGTTTGATGATACAGTGAAAGCAAACATAGGTTATGGAGACATTTTAGCTTCAGACAGTCAAATTATTGAAGCTGCTAAAAAAGCTGCTGCAGATGATTTCATAAAAAATTTAAAAAACGGGTACGATACAATAATAGGTGAATCAGGAGTTAAACTTTCGGGGGGTCAAAAACAAAGATTATCGATTGCAAGAGCTATTTTAAAAAATAGTCCAATTATTTTACTTGATGAGGCGACGTCAGCTCTAGATACAGAGTCTGAAAAATATGTTCAAAATGCCATTGAAAATTTAATAAAGGATAAGACCACTTTAATTATTGCTCACAGACTTTCTACAATTAAAAATGTAAGTAAAATATTTGTAATCGAAGATGGAAAAGTCATTGAGGAAGGTTCTCATAATCAACTAGTAGAAAATTCAGTTGTTTATAAAAAACTCTATGATCAGCAGAATTTAGATAATTAGATGAAATTTTTATATCTAATTTTGACTTATATTCTTCATTTATTTTTACCTTTAATCTTAAAAATTAGAGTCAAAAATAAAAAAGAAGATAAAAATAGATACAAAGAAAAATTAGGTCTCACTAGTATAAAGAATATAAAAAATGTAATTTGGTTTCATGTTGCGAGTTTGGGTGAAATCAAATCAATTTACCCAATAATTAAACATTACCAAAAAGATAAAAAAATAAAGATTTTAATTACTAGTGTTACTCAAAGTTCATTTAAATTTTTTGAAGAAAATATGCAAGACGAAAACACGATCCATCAATATGCTCCATTGGATAGTCCTCAGATTGTATCTAGGTTTTTAGAAAATTGGAAACCAAAAATTTCTATTTTTGTTGAGTCAGAAATATGGCCAAATCTAATAATTGAAAGCTCTAAAATTTCCAAATTAATTTTATTAAACTGCAGGATTTCTAAGAACTCATTTGAAAAATGGAGATATTTTAAAAAAACATTCCAGAATATTATATCACACTTTGAATATATAACTGCACAAAATAAAGAAACAATTAAGTATCTAAATTTTTTTAATTTATATCAAGTTGAATATTTTGGTAACATAAAATTTATTTCTCATGACAAAGTAACGACTAATAATATTAATATTAATATTAATAAAAAAAAAACCTGGGCAGCTATGAGCATTCATTTTGATGAATTAGATCATATAATTAATACTCATCAAATATTAAATTTGCACAATAAAAATGTAATAACTTTTTTAATTCCAAGACATTTAAATAGAGTAAAAGAGATAGAAAATAAAATTAAAACTAAGTCTATTAATTTAATAAAAATTTCTGAAAATCGAGAAATACTTGAACCAAATGGTATTATATTAGTTGATCAATTTGGAATCGCTGATGATATTTTTAATCTAACAAAATGTGTGGTTATGGGTGGATCATTCATAAAACATGGAGGCCAAAATCCAATTGAACCATTAAGGTTTGGATGTAAAATTTTACATGGAAAATATATTTTTAATTTTACAGAGATATATAGTGAATTAAATAATAAAAAAGTTGCAATATTAATAGACAACCCAGAAGATTTGCATAATGAAATTTCTAAAATTATTAATGATACCGATATTCAAAATAATACATTTTATATTGAAACACTTGGCAATGATATTATGCAAAAAACTACTGACTTTCTAGATAGGCAAATTTATAAATAATGTTTTTAAAAACTCCAAAATTTTGGAAAAGCAAATATCATTTATTTACATTTGCTTTATATCCACTATCAATTATTTACTTTTTTTTTCTTAAATTAAATACTTTTAAGCAAAAAATTTTTAAAAAAAAAATTAATATCAAAACCATATGTATTGGAAATATTTATCTCGGCGGAACCGGCAAAACTCCATTAGTTAGTAAAATTTATCAAAATCTTAAAGATAAAAAAAAATGCTGTGTAATAAAAAAACTCAACAAAAATCAATTAGATGAAATTAGTATGCTTAAAAAAGCAACATTTGTATTTAATCCTAAAAAAAGATTAGAAGGACTAATTCAAGCTGAAAAGAATGGTTTCGAAATAGCAATTTTAGATGACGGCATGCAAGATTATTCATTTGAAAAATATAAATCAGTATTATGTGTTAAATCCAATGTAGGATTTGGCAATGAATTAATATTGCCCGCTGGCCCCTTAAGAGAACCTATGTCAGTTATAAAAAATTACCAATTTGCAGTTATTAATGGAAATAAAAATCAATTAATAGAAAATAAATTAAAAAAATTTAATAAAGAGATTAGTATATTTTATTCTAAATATATTATCAAAAATAAAGAAAAATTTTTAAATCGGAAATTTTTAGCATTTAGTGGAATTGCAAATAACAGTGACTTTTTTGACTTATTAAAATTAAATAACATTCAAATTGAGCAAACAATAAGTTTTCCTGATCATCACATATTTAATAAAGATGAAATTATAAATTTAATTAATCTTAGTAATAAAAAAAAATTAAATATCATTACAACAGAAAAAAACTATCATAACATTCCTGAAGATTATAAAAATAATATCTTTCATGTTGAGATAGAAGTGGAAATTATTAACTTTGAAAAATTTTTAAATGAAATTAATTAAATACTTTGTTGAATTTATTTTGGTAATTATTTTTTTTTTAATATTAAAATTACTTGGCGTAAGAAAATCTTCTAATTTTTCATGTTTTATTTTTAAAAAAATTGGTCCATTAATAAGATCTTTTAAAAAAATAAGAAAAAATATTAAGATCGTTTTTCCAGAAATTAATGAAACACAAATTAAAGAAATTTCTTTAAAGATGTGGTGTAATTATGGGCGCACTTTTGCTGAATATATGCACTTAAAATATTTTAGAGAAAATAAAAATAATAATATCAAAATTATAAACCCGGAAAAAATCAGTAAATTAAAATCAATTAATAAACCTATATTATTTTTTTCAGGGCATTTTGCAAATTTTGAACTTTTAGCAATGTATTTAGATAAAAATGGATTTGATATTTCTGCTTTGTATAGACCACTAAATAATATTTTTCTTAACCCGGTCATGGAATATTTAAGAAGAAAATTTATTTGTAAAAAACAAATTCCAAAAACTATACCTGGTAAAAAAAAATACAAATATGGTGCTAGAGAATTAATTTCTAGAATTAAAAACGGAGAGAATATTGCTCTAATGGTCGATCAAAAAGTTACGCAAGGTCTAAAAATTGATTTCTTTAATAAAAAAGCTTTGACTATGAATTTGCCAGCTCAAATGGCTTTAAAATATAATTACTTACTACAACCATTATCTATCAAAAGATTAAATGATATCGATTTTGAAATATATTTTCATGAAACAATTGTCATAAATAGTCATGATGATGAATATTCAATTACAAAAAAAATTAATGAAGAATTGGAAAGCATGATATCTAAAAATTCATACCAATGGATTTGGACACATGACCGATGGAGAATTTAATTTAAAGAAAAAATTAAATCTGGATCAACTGGAATATTATTACAATAAAGTCTAAAATCTAAATGTGGTCCAGTAGATCTTCCAGTGGAACCAACGGTTGCAATAATCTCTCCTCTTTTGATGTATTGTCCTTTTTTTACAAAAATTTTGTCTAGATGAGAATAAATTGAAACTAATCCATGGCCATGATCTACAATTATTGTTCCACCTGTAAAAAATAAATTCTTTTCTGATAAGACTACTTTACCAAAATTTGCATTTTTAACCTTGGTACCTTTTGGAGCTGCTATATCAATACCATAATGCGGCCTTCTAGGCTGTCCATTTAAAATCCTCTGGCTGCCATAAACTCCTGTAGTAATACCTTCTACAGGTCTAATAAAATTATCAAAAAAATATTCTAAATTAGAATTAACTTTTTTGGCTACCGTAATCAATTTTCCCTCTTGCCTTATTCTCTTCATATCTTCTTCATTTGGCGTAACTTTCCTCTTGGGCAAACCATCTATTCTTTGTATTTTAAAATCTCTTTTTTTTATTTTTTTTTTAATCTTTTTAATTTGATTTTGTTCTTTTAAGGTTATCAATATATCATTAGTTCTATTGCGCGATATTCCAAAAACAAATTTTCCATTACTGCTAATTTTAATTTTTTTATCATCTAAAAATAATTCTGAATTTTTATTTACTTTTCCTGTGATCAAACCACCTTGGGTGAATGAACCATGAAATTCTAATGAATAACAATTTGTTAAAAATAATACACTAATAAAAAGAGATAAAAATATTCTAATCATTTTTGAATTTTTTTGAAATTTCTAATGGAGAAAAATAAGCTTCTTGCAATTCTACATTCCAATATTTTAAGTCTTTAATAGGTATTTTTTTTCCCGATACAGCACAAATAACATAATCGCCATCAGAAATAATTTCAAAAGATCCTTGTTTGTATTTCAATTTTGCTTCATTCATTTCTTTATATTTATTTCGGCATTAATCTCATTATCAAAGAATTGAATATTAATATCTTTGTTTTTTTGTAAAGCTTTTGAATTTTTGATTAATTTTTTACTTTCAGTTTTAAGTAACACAAAACCCCTTTTTAAAATAGTCTGTATATCTAAAGTATTCAATAAAGATCCTAGTCTTTGCAAATTAGATATTTTTAACTTTAAAAATAAATTTAGATTTAAATTTAAATTTTTTATTATAAAAAATAAATTTTTTTCTTTTTCTTGGAGTTTTTTTTTTAAATTTTTAATTAAGAAAAAAGATCTGATATTTTGTAAAAACTTAAAATAATTATTTAATTGATTTTTTATTGATTGTTTTAAGCTATTTTCAAAAAAAATAATTTTCTCTTTTAAACTTTTTATTTCTACAACAGCCAGCTCAGCTGCAGCCGTTGGAGTAGCCGCTCTAACATCTGCAACAAAGTCCAATAAGGTGTAATCAGTTTCATGACCAATAGCTGAAATTACAGGAATATTAAACGAAAATACTCGCCTAACTAATTCTTCATCATTAAAAGGCATTAAATCTTCTACGCCCCCTCCTCCTCTTGCTATAATAACTAAATCTACAGGATTATTTTCAAAATAATTTAACCCATTAATAACTTCATTAACTGTATTGGATCCTTGAACACTTACTGAATATAATTTTATATTCGTTGGAAAACGAAAAGATATCCTGCCAATTATATCCATTATTACGGCACCAGACGCTGAGGTTATTACACCTATTGTATTTGGAAAAGATGGAATTTGTTTTTTATTATCTGAACTAAAAAGCCCCTCTGCTTCAAGCTTTTTTTTTCTTTGTTCAATTAATTTTAGAAGCGCTCCCTCTCCTTTAATTTCAATCTGGCTGACTTGTAGCTGATAGGTCGATATACTACTTTTTGCGTAAGTACTAATTTTACCTTCAGCAATAACTTCTAGACCATCTTCTGGTTGTACTTGCAAAAATGGGACCTTTGAGGACCAGCATACAGAATTTAAAACATAATTTTCATCTTTAAGAGTAAAATAAATATGACCTTTAAAATTTTTTACACTTGAGATTTCACCACGGACTTTTATCAAACTAAAATTTTCTTCTAGAATTTGTTTGGTTAAATTTGAAAACTCAGTAACAGAAAATTCTGGTATATTATTCATTATCTTATATTAACAGCATATATGAACGTCTGCGTAATTGGAAGTGGTGGAAGAGAACATTCTATTTGCTATAAAATTATACAATCAAAAAAATTAAGTAAATTATTTTGTATGCCGGGTAATGCTGGTACATCAGAAATATGTAAAAATTTATCTGTTGATATTTCTAATTTTGATGAAGTTTATTCATCTATCAAAGAAAATGCTATAGAACTTGTTATAGTTGGACCCGAAATTCCATTGGTAAATGGTATCGTAGATTTTTTAGAAAATAAAAATATTAAAGTTTTTGGACCAAATCGAAAAGCTGCACAACTAGAAGGTTCAAAGATATTTATGAAAAATTTGTGTAAAAAATTTAAAATTCCATCAGCACAATACTACGAAATAACTAATTTAGAACAGGCTGAAAAAATTATTAAAAAGTTTAAAACGCCTATAGTAGTCAAATCAGATGGATTAGCGGCCGGAAAAGGGGTCACTATTTGTGATACCAAAGAACAAGCAATTTTTGATATAAAAAATATTCTTAATGGAAAATTTTCAAGTTCTAAAAAAGCTATAGTTGAAGAGTTTTTAAAAGGAGAAGAAGCTAGTTATTTTGTATTGACTGATGGTAAAAATTTTAAGCAAATTGGTACTGCACAAGATCATAAAAGAATTGGCGAAAATGATACTGGTTTAAATACAGGGGGGATGGGAGCATATTCACCATCATTAATCATCGATAACCAAATAGAAAAAAAAATAATTGATACAATTATTATTCCAACAATTGATGGAATGGCAAAGCTTGGATGCCCCTACAAAGGAATACTTTATGCTGGTTTAATGATTGATAATGGAAACCCTAAACTTATTGAATACAATATAAGATTTGGAGATCCTGAATGCCAAGTTTTAATGATGAGAATAGAAGATGATATTTTAGATTTGATAGACGCTGCTATAAATGAAAATCTAGATAACAATAAAATTAAATGGTCACCCAATCCATGCATAACAGTTGTTGGTGCAAGCAAAGGTTATCCTGAAAAATATGAAAACTTGAAAGAAATTTCTAACCTACCGAATAATTTTGAAGATAAAAAAACCCAAATGTTTCATGCTGGAACTATTAAAAAAGATGGAAAAATTCTAAGTAATGGCGGTAGAGTTCTTAATTCTACTGTAATGCGATCTTCTCTAAAATTAGCTCAAGAGGAAGCTTTAAAATTATTAGATCAAGTTAAATGGGAAAATAAATATTTCAGAAGAGATATTGGTTGGAGAGCAATTAAATAACTATCTTTTTTTTTTAAAAAATTTTTTAATTAATTCAGAAAATTTCTTTTCCTGAAAACCATAATATATTTGAATTTTATGATTTATATTTTTTTTAAAAGCTAATTTATAATTATTCAATAAAGCACCATTTTTTTTATCCTCAATTGCAAAATATACTCTTCTAATTTTGCTTTGATAAATAACAGATGTACACATTAAACAAGGTTCTAATGAACAATATAAATCAAAGCCATCTAACCTATGAACTTTAAGTTTATTGCAAGCTCGAACAATCGATAATATTTCAGCATGGGAGCACGGGTTATAATTTTTTCGATTTTGATTATAAGATCTTGAAATAATTTTCTTAGTTTTTGGATTTAAAATTAGTGCAGCAATAGGAACTTCTTTTTTTTTCAATGCTTTTAATGAATCTTGATATAAAATATCAAAAATGTTTTTAAATTCATAATTGGAAATTTTACTTTTATAATGAGTCATAAAAAGATTAGAATAGCTAAACTGCTTGCTAATTACAATCAAGGATCTCGAAGAGAAATAGAAAAGTTAATAAAAGATAATAAGATTATAGTAAATAAAAAATTAATAAATTCACCTATTACATTTGTAGATACAAATGACGAAATAATTGTAAATAATAAAAAAGTTTTTTTTAAAAAAGAATTAGAAATTTATAAATTTTATAAACCAAAAAATATTATTTGTTCTAAATTAAAACAAGATAACAAAAACATTATATACGAAATTATTCCAAAAAAATTTAAAAATTTTATATTCGCTGGAAGATTAGATTTTAATTCTGAAGGATTGATGATTCTTACAAATTCTTCAACTTTAACTCGAAACTTAGAATTACCAAAAAATAAATTTTCTAGAACTTACGAGGTACGAGTTTATGGAGAATTAAATTTAAAAATTTTAAAAAATAAGTCTAAGGGCATGGTTTTCAAAAAGCAAAAATATCTACCTTTTAAATTTAAGCTAAAATCACAAATAAAAAAAAACACTAACCTTGAAGTTACTTTATTTGAAGGTAAAAAAAATGAAATTAGAGAAATTTTTAAAAGCATGCATTTACAAGTAAATAAATTAAAAAGAATAAGCTATGGACCATTTGATTTAGATAAGATGCAACCAAATGAAATAAAAAAGATAACAAAAAAAGAATTAGAAAAATATGAGAATTATATCAGGCTCCAAAAAAGGTAAAAAAATACTATTACCGGACCCATTAATCACTAGACCATTAAAAGACAATGTTAAAGAAAATATATTTAACATCCTAATGCACACAAAAAATTTTAAAATCAATTTAGAAGCAATTAATGTAATTGATTTCTTTTCAGGATCTGGTGCATTCGGACTTGAATGTCTATCAAGAGGATCAAAAAAAGTAATTTTTTTTGAAAATAATTCAAAAACACAAAATACCTTATTTCGTAATTTATCAAACAATTTTACTCCAGAAAAATTTAAAATCGTAAAAACTGATTTTTTTAATTTTGATAAACTATCATTAATAAATGATTTCAAACCAAGATTAATCTTTTTAGATCCTCCCTATAAAATTAATAATTTTGAAGAAATCTGTAATTTCATTAATTCTCTCAAATCCTTAAAAGAAATCATAATTATTTTACATGTTGAAAAAATAAGAAATATTTACTTTGAAAATTTCAAATACAAAATAGAAAAAACCTATGGAATTTCAAAAATAATTTTTCTAAAAAATTAATTTTTAAAAATCTTATTTTTAATTAACTGCACTGCAGGTTGATTATAAGGATCTATGCCTAAAGTTTTTGCAAGCAGAATAGTTTCTAGAATAAAATAAGAAAATAACTCTATTAGATTTAATGGATCTTTGTGATCTTTAATTTCTATAACTCTATGTGGAATTTTTTTTTCTTTAAAAACTTCTATTACTGCATAAAATTGTTTTGCTGTTAGATCAAAAGGAGTATAATTTTCAATATTTTTAAAACCTTCTTTTCCAAAATTTTTAATATAATTTTCATCTGGAGGTGAAAAAATATTAAACATTTTATTTTTTGGTCCATCGAGATATAATTGCATCATACTATGGTGGTCTTTGGGACAAATTGAAGTTATTGGTGTCATTCCTGTATTTTGCTTACCCAAGCTTTCAGCATGTAACTGGTGAAACCAATACGAAAAATGTTTCAAACGATAATTATAAAGTAGATTGCAATAGATATTTAACTTTAGCTCTTCAATCAAAGTCATTATAATTGCTACATTTCTAGTTGGACTTTGATCGTGATCTTGATTTAAAAAGCTAATATATTTCTCAGATCCTTTTTCAACGTGTAACTCTAAATCTGAAAATGGCAACATACCCGTTTCAGAAAATACAGAAAATCTTCCTCCAATATTTGGGTTATGTTCAATAAATTTAATTTTATTTTTTATAGCAAAATTTTTTAAAATACTTTCTTTATTTTCTGTAATGACAATCATAGAGTCATAAAGTTCATTAACATCATTGTTAATTTCTTTATTCTTTTGAATTAACAAATTTAAAATTGCTAAAGTTTCAAAAGTGTCACCTGATTTTGAAATTATAAAAAAAAAGAAATCATTTAACTTATTTTTTTGGAAAAATTTAAGAAAAAAATCATAATCAAGATTATCAAAAAAAGTAATGTTATCATTCATATAAGAAGATAATGCTTTTGCTCCAGAAGAAGACCCTCCTAAACCTATAACTATTTTTTTCTTTTTTTTAATATCAATTTTTTGCTTTAAACTTCTAATTTTTATTTGAAATTTTTTTGTAAAAGATTTTAAAATTTCATTTTTTTCATCATTAAATTCATTCAATAATTCATCAGAGAATTTTTTTGATTTTTCTAAATTTTTTTTAAATTTACTATTATTATTAAAATCCAAACCTTTATTTTGAAAAAAAAAACTATTATCTAAACTAATCATTTTTTCCCAATTGGTCTAATATCATTTTTTCAGTCGATGATTGGGTAGTTGTGTTTTGATTTAAATTTCTTGATGTTGATTTAGTGTTTAATGAGCCATCAATAATACCTTTAACATCTTTTGTTTGATTTGATCTTTTAACTTTATTTTCATTTGATTTGCTATCTGGTGGAAGCAAATCATAATTAGGTGGTTTTTCAATTGGATCTATTTTTTTTATTAAAAACTCATCTGGTACATCTTTTTCAAAACCAAGACCTTTTTTAAAATCTGCACAACCAGAAAGTAAGTACAAAAATAAAACCAAAATAAAATATTTAATCATTTTTTTTTATAATATTATTAATTATGTCAAAAGTTAGAAGCATGATTATACCTATCGTAATCCAAATATCAGCAATATTAAAAGTAAACCAATGAAAATCTTTATAATGTAAGTCGATAAAATCAGGTACAGCTTGATAATAAATCCTATCTACAAAATTGCCAATTGCACCACCTAAAATCATTGAAAAAGATATAATTTCAATTTTTTTTTGAGCTTTAAAAATCAAATATAAAATAAAACCTATAACAAGAAATATTAAAAATGTTACTAAATGATAAAATAAACTCTCACTCTGAAATAAACCAAAAGCAATGCCTTTGTTCCATAGAAAAATAAAATTAATATATGGATTTAAATAGTATTCATCATAATTATTTTTAATAAATAAATCTATGATGTAAATTTTTGATATTCGATCTAAAGAAAAACATAAAATTAAGATTATAACACTTAATATAATTTTTCTATTTAATGGCACAATTTTTTCTTTCACATGGACTTTCAGATACTTTCCAGCAATGATCACATTTTTTTCCAATAGCTTTTTCAACTAAAACTTTGATATCTTCGATACTCTCTAAGCCAATCATATTTGGTTTTTTTTTCTCATTATTAATTTCTACATTCGAGCATACTAAAAAATCACTTAGATTTACATGTTGAAAAATATTCTTATATTTCTTATCAGCGCTAATATATATATTTGTTTCTAAACCTGATTTAATAATTTTATCATTTCTCATTTTTTCAAAGATTTGATTGATACCAACTTTAATTTTTTCTAAAGTTTTCCATGTATTATTATCAAACTGAATGGATTGATTAATTTTAATATCCTTAAAATCAAATAAGAAAACACTATCCTCAAAGTTTTCTTTTATGTTTAATGAATTAGATTTTAATGTCTGAAAGACTTCCTCAATTGTAAATACCAAAATAGGATGTAACCACTTCATTAAAAAATATAAACAAGATTTCAAAACTGTTACACAATTACTTCTTTTTAAGCTCTCTTTATCATCACAATACAAACAGTCTTTTCTAATATCAAAATATAAAGAAGAAAGATCTACTGTACAGAAATTCAATATTTCTACATAAATTTTATGATACTGATTTTCTTCAACATATTGATTAAAATTTTTATCAAGCTGAGAAATTTTATTTATAATGAAAGAGTCAATTATATCTAGATTTTCATACTTTAAATTTTCAAAACTATTTAATGAAAATTCATCTGAAATGTTACCTAATAAAAATCTCAGTGTATTTCTTATTTTTCTGTAAGACTCGGAATGTTGAGAAATGATTGACGGATCAATTCTCAAATCTTCAGAATAATCTGAAGCTACAACCCAAAGTCTTAAAATATCTGCACCATTTTTCTTTATAATCTCTTCTGGAGCTATAACATTTCCTAAAGACTTTGACATTTTTTGACCCTTTCCATCTACAACAAAACCATGGGTTAAAATACTTTTGTATGGTGCGGCACCTCTAGTTCCAGAGGAATGTAATAATGATGAATGAAACCATCCACGATGTTGATCAGATCCCTCAAGGTACATATCTGCTGGCCAATCTAAATCTTTTCTATTTTCTAAAACATAAGAATGAGTCGAACCAGAATCAAACCAAACTTCTACAATGTCATCTACTTTTTTAAATTCTTCAGATTTATATTTTTCTATTAGAAAATCGGATATTTCTCTTTTGTACCATGCATCACTTCCTTCTTTTCGAAATATTTCAAAAATTTTATTATTTACTTCATCATCAATTATTGGATCATGAGTTTTCTTATTAATAAAAATTGGTAATGGAACTCCCCAAAACCTTTGTCTTGAAATGCACCAATCAGGTCTGCTTTCAATCATTCCTTGAATTCTATTTTTGCCTAAACTTGGAAAAAAATCTGTTTTATCAATATTTTCTAACGCTTTTTTTCTTAGCCCATTTGTATTCATTGATATAAACCATTGTGGCGTTGCTCTATGAACGAGTGGAGCTTTAGATCGCCAGGAGTGAGGGTAAGTATGTTTGTATTCAGATGTAAAAATTAATTTTTCATCTTTTTTTAATTCATCAATTATAACTTTGTCAGCTTTAAATATGTGTACACCCTTAAAATGTTTAATTATTTGTGTATAATACCCATGATCATCAATTGTATTTTCTGCCTCTATTCCATTTTTTAACCCTAATGCAAAATCATCTGGTCCATGGCTTGGTGCAACATGAACAATTCCAGTACCTTGTTCGGTCGTTACAAAATCTGCCTCTAATAAAGGAACATTAAAATCATATCCTAATTCTATAAATGGGTGAGACGCAATTAACCCCTTTAACTCAATACCTTTAAAACTATCAATGAGTTTAAGATTAATTTTTGTAACTTCAGTAAAATTATTTATTAAATCTTTTGCTATAATAAATTTATCTTTTTTATCATTGCTATAAATACCGTATTCAAGTTCTGAGTTAAAAGCTAATGCTCTATTACAAGGAATAGTCCATGGAGTTGTTGTCCAGATTAGCACTGATATATCTTTGTGTCCTTTAAATTCTTTTTGTAATTTAAATTTTACATAAATTTGATTTGAAATATGATCTTGATATTCAACTTCTGCATCTGCCAAAGCTGTAGATTCTACAACAGACCAAAGTACAGGTTTATATCCTTTATACAAACCGCCATTTTTTAAAAATTTTAAAATTTCTAAAGCAATTTGAGCTTCTGCATCATTTGACATGGTAGCGTAGTAATTATCCCAATCACCCAAAACACCCAGTCTTTGAAATTGTTCTTTTTGAATTGAAATCCATCTTTCTGCAAATTCACGACATTGTTTTCTAAAGTCTAAAATTGAAATATTTTTTTTATCTTTTCCTTGTTTTTTATTTTCTTCCTCAATCTTCCACTCTATTGGCAAACCATGGCAGTCCCAACCAGGCACGTAAGGACAATCTTTTCCATCAATTGATTTAAATTTAACAACTATATCTTTTAAAATTTTATTTAATGCAGTTCCGATATGAATATTTCCATTGGCATAAGGAGGGCCATCATGAAGAATAAACTTTTTTCTACCGGCTCTTTTTTCTCTTATTTGTTTATAAAGATTTATTTTTGACCAAAATTTTAAAGTTTCAGGCTCCTTTTGAGGTAAATTTCCTCTCATTGGAAAATTCGTTTTTGGTAAATTAACTCTATTTTCAGACATTTTTTAAAACTCTCTTTGCAATTGTAATATCTTTTTTTATTTGATCTGTAAGATGTTTTTTAGTTTTAAACTTTTTTTCTTTTCTTAAAAACTTTAAAAACTCAATCTTTACGTTTTTTTTATAAAGATTTTTAACAGGTTTAAATAAATGTGTCTCAAGAACATTGCTCTGTTTTTTACCAAATGTTGGTGCAATTCCAAAATTACTTATTCCATTATAAACTTTATTATTAAAATATAATTTTGTTACATACACACCTCTTAATGGTTGAACACATTTTTTAATAACAGTATTAGCTGTTCTAAAACCTAATTTACGTCCAATTTGATTACCACTTATAATCTTTCCAACTATAGACCAATATCTCCCTAATAATTTTTTTGCTTCAAAAACTTTACCATTTTGAATAAATTTTCTTATTTCCGTTGATGAAATTTTTCTACTCCCCATTTTTTTTTGTTTAGCAATTTTGATACCAAAATATTTTTTTAATAATTTAAAATTACCCACTCTATTTTTTCCAAATCTAAATTCCTTACCAATAATTATTTTAAACGGATTAATTTTGGCTTTTAAAATATTTTTTATAAATTTATCTGCAGATAAATTTCTGAATTTTTTATTAAATTTTAATACGATAAGATAATTTAATTTAATTTCAGACAAAATTTTTTCTTTTTCAATTAAATTAAATATTTTAAAATTATTATTTCTAGTAAAAAACTCTTTTGGATTTGGATCAAAAGTTAGCAACCCTACTTTTAATTTTTTTTTCTTAGCTAATTTTATTGCCTCTTTTATTATTGATATATGACCTAAATGTAGACCATCAAAATTTCCGATAATAAGAATTGAGTTTTTTGTATAATTCAAATTAAATTTATTTCTAAAAATTCTCATCTTACCACTTTAGCTCTTGCTGAAATTTTTTTATAACTAAACTTTCCATTTCATTAGATTTGAGTAATTTGTCAAAGTTAAGGTTATTATCTCTAAAAAAATCTTTGTAAATGCCATTTAAAATTAATAAAGAATTAATATTGTAATTTTGAGCACCAAAAATATCAGTTTTTAAATTATCACCGACTGCTAAAATTTCTTTTTTATCTATCTGCTTATTAATCTGTTTTTCTAATTGCAACTTTGCATATTGATAAATCTGATTATATGGCTTTCCAAAATACTTAACTTGTCCACCAAGTTTTTTATAATATTTTGCTAAAGCTCCAGCGCAAAATTCAATTTTATCACCTCTCAATACAACTTCATCTGGATTGGCACATATAAAAATCTTTTTACAATCAATCCAATCTTCGAAAAGGTTTTGGTAATCTGATATATTTTGACCAACCTGGTTAATTAATCCGGTACATACTATTTCATTTGAATTATTCGAATCCTCTATGACATTTTTTATATTCTCAAATAGATCAATGTCTTTATTTGGACCTAAATGATAAAAAGATTTATCAGTATTTTCCAAAATATAATTTCTAGTGATATCGCCGGATGTAATTAGAAGATTAATTAGATCTATATCAAATTTTAATTTTTTTAAAAATTGCTGAACTGTTTTGTTTAACCTTGGTGCATTCGAAATTAGAACTACCTTTTTATTTTTTTTTTTTAATTCTTTAAGAACATTTATTGCATTTTCAAAAAGTATTACTCCATTATGAATAACTCCCCATAAATCTACAAAAAATACATTATATGAATCTGCAATATGTTTAAATTGAGATAACTCTTCGGGTAAATAATTTTGCATTACTTACTCTGTTTTCTCAAGAGTTGTTTTTAAATTTTCAATTAATTGGTCAATCTCATTTTTAGAAATGATTAAAGGTGGCGATAAAGCAATTATATCACCGGTAACTCTTAGTAATGTTTTTTGATTATTAAATGCTTCACACAAAACATTATAGGCTCTTCTGGTTGGTTTTCCAACGATTGGTTCTAACTCTACAGCTCCAATTAATCCTAAATTTCTAATATCAATAATATTTCGAGTTCCCTTTAAAGAATGAACTGCATCTTCCCAATACTTTGATAGTTCATTTGCTCTTTCAAAAAGATTTTCATCTTCATATAATTTTAATGCTGCCAATGATGCAGCACATGCTAATGGATGTGCTGAATAAGTGTAACCATGAAATAAATCAATTGATTTTTCTTCCTTATTCATAAAAGCATTATAAATTTTATCTTGAACCAGAACTGCTCCCATAGGCACTGTTCCACTATTTATCCCTTTTGCAACACAAATTAAATCTGGAGTAATTTCAAAATATTCACTTGCAAATGCTTTCCCCAGTCTTCCAAAACCAGTAATCACTTCATCGAAAATTAGTAAGATATTATTTTCAACACAAATTTTCTTTAATTTATTTAAATAATTTTTTGGAGGAATTAACACACCAGTAGATCCCGCAACAGGTTCAACTATTACTGCAGCAATATTTTCTGATCCGTATTTTTGTACCATTAAATTCAATTCATCTGCAAGATCCTCACCCCAATTTGGCTGACCTTTTGAATAAGCATTTTTTTCCAAATTATGTGTATCTGATAAATGATAAACTTCTGGAAGAAACTTATTAAATTGAGTTCTATTTTTTTCTATTCCTCCAACTGAAATTCCGCCAAAATTTGTTCCATGATATCCTCTATTTCTTCCTATCAATATTTTTTTACTTTCTTGTCCTTCTTCTCTCCAGTAAGATAATGCAATTTTTAAAGCACTCTCAACTGCTTCTGATCCTGAATTTCCAAAAAAAACATGATTAAAACCTTTGGGGGCAATTTGGGATAGCTTTGAACTTAATTCAAAAGATTTTGGATGACCCATATTAAAAGCAGGCGCAAAGTCTAATTCCTCGGCTTGTTTCTTAATTGCTTCTACAATTGGATCTCTACTATGCCCAGCATTACAGCACCATAAACCAGCAACTCCATCTAAAATTTTATCACCGGATGGCGTATAGTAATACATTCCTTTAGCTCTCGAAATTAATCTAGGATTTTTCTTAAAATGTTTATTCGCTGAAAAAGGCATCCATAAAGATTCAAGGTCATTAGGGAAATTTCCAGATTGTGAGGATTTAAAAACTTTTTTTATAGAGCTAAATACTGACATACATCTAGGGTATACTTCAGAATAATCAGAAAAACCACAAATTCAGAGGTTTTTAGCTGATTAAGACCCCTTGAAAATTTTGGAATAATTATCATATCTCAGCCATAACGTTAAAGGAGAAAACTATGAAATTCAGACCATTACACGATAGAGTGTTAGTTGAATCATTAGAGAGCGAAGAAAAAACTGCGGGCGGAATAATCATTCCAGATACTGCAAAAGAAAAACCTCAAGAAGGTAAGGTAATTGCTGTAGGCCCTGGAGCAAAATCTGAAGATGGAAAAATTACACCAATGGATGTCAAAGTTGGCGATCATATACTTTTTGGTAAATGGTCCGGAACTGAAGTTAAAATTGATGGAAAAGAATATGCTATCATGAAAGAGAGTGACATCATGGGAGTAATTGCAAAGAAATAATTTAGGAGGAAATTAAAATGGCAGGAAAAATTGTAAAATTTGATACAGAGGCTAGAAATTCAATGCTTAAAGGTGTTGATATACTTGCAAATGCTGTGAAAGTTACCCTGGGACCTAAAGGAAGAAATGTTGTAATTGACAAATCTTTTGGCGCTCCAAGAATTACTAAAGATGGTGTTACTGTAGCAAAAGAAATTGAATTAGAAGATAAATTTGAGAACATGGGTGCTCAAATGGTCAAAGAAGTTGCTAGCAAAACAAATGATGAAGCTGGTGATGGAACAACAACTGCTACTGTATTAGCTCAAAAAATCGCAAAAGAAGGTTGCAAGTATGTATCTGCTGGGATGAATCCAATGGATTTAAAAAGAGGTATTGATACTGCAATTGAAAAAGTGATTGGAGAAATTAAAAACAGTTCAAAAAAAGTAAAGACTAGTGAAGAAATTGCACAAGTTGGAACAATTTCTGCAAATGGTGAAAAGGAAATTGGTGATATGATTTCTAAAGCAATGCAGAAAGTTGGTAACGAAGGTGTAATTACAGTTGAAGAAGCAAAAGGTCTACAAACTGAATTAGATGTTGTGGAAGGTATGCAATTTGACCGAGGATTTTTATCTCCTTACTTTATTACTAATGCAGACAAAATGGTTGCAGAATTAGATAATCCACTAATTTTATTATGCGAGAAAAAATTATCTAATTTACAATCGATTGTTCCACTTTTAGAATCTGTCGTTCAATCATCTAGATCATTATTAATTATTGCTGAAGAAGTTGAAGGTGAAGCTTTAGCAACTTTAGTAGTAAATAAATTAAGAGGTGGTTTAAAAGTTGTAGCAGTTAAAGCTCCAGGTTTTGGCGATAGAAGAAAAGCAATGTTAGAAGATATTGCAATCTTAACTGGTGGAACTTTAATATCTGAAGATCTTGGTATCAAGTTAGAGAACGTAAAAATAAATGATCTTGGATCTTGTAAAAAAATTAAAGTTGATAAAGATAATACTACAATTGTAGATGGAGCTGGTAAAAAAGGTGACATTGAAGCAAGATGTGGTTCAATCAGAAAACAAATCGAAGAATCAACTTCTGACTATGATAAAGAAAAACTTCAAGAAAGACTTGCTAAACTAGCAGGTGGTGTTGCAGTAATTAAAGTTGGTGGTGCAACTGAAGTTGAGGTTAAAGAAAGAAAAGACAGAGTTGATGATGCATTAAATGCTACAAGAGCAGCTGTTGAAGAAGGTGTTGTAACTGGTGGTGGATGTGCACTTCTTTATGCTTCTGAAACTCTAGATAGTTTAAAAGTAAAAGGTGATGATCAAAAAGCTGGAGTAGAAATTGTGAAAAAAGCTTTACAAGCTCCAATCAGACAAATCATCTCTAATGCTGGTGTAGATGCATCTGTAGTAGTTGGAAAACTTTTAGAAGGTAAAAAAGGTTCTAACGGATACGATGCTCAAGCAGAAGAGTACTGTGATATGTTCCAAAAAGGAATTATCGACCCTACAAAAGTAGTAAGAACTGCTCTTCAAGATGCTGCATCAATTGCTAGTTTATTAATTACAACTGAAGCAATGATTGCAGATAAACCAGATGATAAAGATT
>JAYPUB010000001.1:79151-135108 GCA_038133865.1 Candidatus Pelagibacteraceae bacterium | reverse complement strand
GTAGTTATGATGTTGAATGTAAATTTTAAAGAACTAAGAGCTGGTTTTTTAAGCTACTTACCTTTTGGATCTTTAATTGGTCTTGTTTTATTAATTGAAATTGGAATGATGATTGGAACTTGGAAATATAAAGATACTTTTATTAAAACTTCTGAAATAAAAATTAATAGTAATTTAAGTAACACTGAAGCAATAGGTAATGTTTTGTATACTGATTATCTTCATTATTTTCAAATTTCTGGATTAATTTTATTAGTAGCGATGATAGGTGCAATTTTATTAACTTTTAGACGTAAAGATAATCTTAAAAGGCAAGATATTACAAAACAAGTTTCAAGAGAAAGAGATGAGGGAGTTGCTTTAGAAGAAGTGGAAAGTTTTAAAGGAGTTAAATTGAATGATTGATGTTTCGCTAGGACATTATTTATTTTTAGCTGCAATAATATTTACGATAGGAATTGTTGGTATTTTTTTAAATAGAAAAAATTTAATTGTGTTGTTAATGTCAATTGAATTAATTTTAATAGCAGTTAACATTAATTTTGTAGCATTTTCTGTTTATCTTCAAGACCTTGTTGGACAAGTATTTACAATGTTTGTTTTGACTGTAGCTGCGGGTGAAGCAGCGATCGGTTTAGCAATATTAGTAGTATTTTTTAGAAATAAGGGGAGTATTCATGTCGAGGATATAAATACTTTAAAAGGATAAAATGGCTTACTTAATTATTTTTTTACCATTACTAGGTTTTTTAATTTCTGGATTGTTTGGAAGAAAAATTGGAGATCTGGGCTCTCAAATTATTACAAGTTCTTTAATTTTGATTCCTGCACTTATATCTCTTTTTTATCTATATCAATTTATAAACGGTTCAGAAGTTTTAAATTTTGTTATTTTTAATTGGATTTCTTCTGGTGATCTAAATTTAAATTGGTCTATCTATATTGATACTCTCACAGCAGTTATGTTAGTGGTAGTAACCTCTGTATCTTTTTTAGTGCATGTTTATTCGATTGGTTACATGAGTCACGATCCAGATAAACCTCGTTTTATGGGTTATCTTTCTCTATTTACCTTTGCTATGTTAATGCTGATCACATCAGATAATTTTTTACAGTTATTTTTCGGATGGGAAGGTGTTGGACTTGCTTCATATTTGTTAATTGGTTTTTGGTTTAAAAAACCAAGCGCAAATGCAGCCGCAATTAAAGCTTTTGTTGTAAATAGAGTGGGTGACTTTGGTTTAGCAATAGGTGTATTTTTAATTTACAAATATACTGGATCTTTAAATTTTTCTGAAGTTTTTAAATTAATTCCAGGCTTAGTTGAAAAAAAGATTAATTTTCTTGGAACTGAAGGAAGTATAGTTACTTACATTTGTGTATTCTTGTTTATTGGAGCAATGGGTAAATCTGCTCAGCTTTTCTTACACACATGGTTGCCTGATGCAATGGAAGGTCCGACACCTGTTTCTGCATTAATTCATGCAGCCACTATGGTAACTGCAGGAGTTTTTCTTGTAGTAAGATGTTCACCAATTTATGAATATTCTCAAATTTCTCAAAGTTTAATTATAGTTGTTGGTGCATCTACAGCTTTTTTTGCTGCTACAATAGGATTAGTTCAAAATGATATAAAAAGAGTCATTGCATATTCTACATGTAGTCAGCTAGGTTATATGTTTTTTGCTGCAGGTGTTGGAGCATATCATATTGCAATTTTTCATTTGTTTACTCACGCCTTTTTTAAAGCTTTATTATTTTTGTGTGCAGGTTCTGTGATTCATAGTTTGAACGATGAGCAAGACATTAGAAAAATGGGGGGAATTTATAAGAAAGTACCTTTTACTTATGTATTTATGGTTATAGGAACACTTGCTATCACTGGTTTCCCTTTTTTATCTGGCTTTTATTCCAAAGATGCAATTTTAGAAGCAGCATATTTTTCAAGTAATAGTATGAGCGATTATGCAACCACTTTAGGCGTCTTGACTGCTGTATTGACCTCAATTTATTCCTGGAGATTAATTTATAAAACTTTTCACGGCAAATACCGTAATCAAGATTGTGAATTTGAGAAAGTTCACGAGTCACCAGCTATAATATTGGTTCCATTATTTTTTTTGACACTAGGAGCTGTGTTCGCTGGATTTGTTTTTAAAGATATTTTTATAGGAAGTAATTATCAGGAATTTTGGAAAGCTTCTATTTTCTATAAAGAGCAATTTGTTTTAAAACATCCTCCACTTTGGTTTTTGCTTTTTACTCCCATAACTGGAATTATAATAATTTTTGCGTGTTATTATTTTTATGTTAAAAATGAAAAAATTCTAGAAGAGCTAAAATTATCTCATCAACCACTTTATAATTTTTTATTAAACAAATGGTATTTCGATGAACTCTATGATTTTCTTTTTACTAGACCAGCTAAAGCCATAGGGTCATTTTTATGGTTTAGAGGAGACATCAAGGTAATTGACGGTTTAGGTCCTGATGGTTTAGCTAAACTTATTAAAGTAATTTCAGATCGAGCAGTATTATTTCAGTCAGGTTACTTGTATCATTATGCTTTTGTAATTTTAATTGGACTAACAATTTTATTAACATATCTAATTATATGAATGAAATACCAATTTTAACATTAACTACATTTTTGCCGTTAGTTGGTGTATTATTTTTACTTTTAATTAGAGGTCAGCTCGAGTTTGTAAATAAAACATCAGGATATGTTGCTATACTTACAAGCGGTATAACTTTTTTTGCATCGATTTTAATTTTAATTAATTTTGATTATTTAAATCCAGATTTTCAATTTATTGAACAGCATGATTGGATTTTTAATTTTGTTAACTATAAAGTGGGCATAGATGGTATTTCACTTTCTTTTATTCTTCTTACAACTTTTATTACCCCTATTTGTATTTTAGCAACAATTAATAGTGTTAAACATAGATTAAGAGAATTTTTAATTGCACTTCTTTTGATGGAAACCATGATGATTGGAGTTTTTTGTTCACTAGATTTATTTATTTTTTACTTATTTTTTGAAGCTGGACTAATACCGATGTTTTTAATTATTGGAATTTGGGGCGGTAAAAGAAGGGTTTATTCGGCTTTTAAATTTTTTTTATATACGCTTTTTGGTTCAATTTTCATGTTGATTTCGATTATATATATTTATTTTGACGCTGGAACATTGGATGTAGAAAAATTATTAAATATTCAAATCAATAAAGAATATCAAAAATATTTATGGCTTGGTTTTTTTGCTTCCTTTGCTGTTAAAACACCAATGTGGCCAGTGCATACATGGTTACCAGATGCGCATGTAGAAGCACCTACATCTGGATCAGTAATTTTAGCTGCAATTTTATTAAAAATGGCAGGATATGGTTTTATTAGATTTTCACTTGGACTTTTTCCTGATGCGTCAGTTTACTTTTCACCTTTAGTTTTCGCATTAAGTATTGTTGCAATTATTTATACCTCTCTTGTAGCTTTGGTTCAAAAGGACATGAAAAAATTAATTGCTTACTCATCTGTTGCTCATATGGGATTTGTAACAATTGGAATTTTTGTTTTTAATAAAGAAGGAATTGAAGGTAGTATTTTTCAAATGATTAGTCATGGAATAATATCGTCAGCTTTGTTTTTATGTGTTGGCGTGGTTTATGATAGACTGCATACTAGAGAAATCTCAGAATATGGAGGAGTTGTAAATGTCATGCCAAAATATGCTGTGATGTTTATGGTTTTTACGCTTGGAAGTTTAGGTCTACCCGGAACCAGCGGTTTTGTTGGTGAAATTTTAGTTTTAATAGGGTCGTTTAAATTTAATTATTGGATTGCTTTTTTTGCAGCTACAGGTGTTGTTCTTTCAGCTTGTTATAGCCTATGGCTTTATCGTAGAGTTGTCTTTGGCGAAATTACTAATTTGAAAATTAAAAATTTGACTGATCTTAGCAAAAATGAATATATTATTTTAACTCCTTTATTAATTATGACAATAGTATTAGGTTTTTATCCTTCTTTAGTTTTGGATTTAATATCTCCAAGTGTTGCTAAAGTTTCAAATAATATGTTGGATTATATAAAAATAGTTGGTTTAGAAAAATAATGATAGAATTCCAAAATATTCTTCCAGAAATTTTTTTAACACTTGTTTTACTTCATTTGTTGATACTTGGCGTATATCTGAAAAATTCTTTCACATTAATAAAAAAGTTAACCATATTAACCCTTTTCGCATGTATACCAATTATTTATATTAATTTTGATAATCAAATTTATATTTTTAATAATAATTATAGTATCAATGTTTTTTCAAATTTAATTAAAATTATAATACTAATCTCTTCAGCGTTTTCTTTAATTATTGCTGGTCAATATTTAAAAAGAATTCAACTAGAAAAATTTGAATATATGATTTTAATTTTAAGTTCTACTCTTGGAATGTTTGTAATGGTAAGTGCAAATAATTTAATTGGCTTGTATCTTGGAATAGAATTACAGTCTTTATCTTTATACGTTCTTTCTTCAATAGATAGAAATTCTTTAAAATCATCAGAGTCTGGTGTTAAATATTTTGTTCTTGGAGCGCTTTCTTCGGGGTTGTTTTTATATGGTTGTTCTTTAATTTATGGTTTTACTGGCTCAACAAATTATTTAATTATCAATGAAAATTTTAGCATTAATAACTTAGGTTTGATATTTGGTTTAGTCTTTGTAATTGTTGGATTGGCATTTAAAATATCTGCTGTACCATTTCATATGTGGACTCCTGATGTATACGAAGGATCACCAACCTCGGTTACTGCATTTTTTGCATTAGCACCTAAAGTTGCAGGAATGGGGGCGTTTATTCAAATTTTATTTATTGCTTTTAATGGTGCGCTTCAAGAATGGAAATCTATAATAATATTTATATCAGTTGCCTCAATGATACTAGGTTCAGTTGCAGCAATTGGACAAACCAATATTAAACGATTAATGGCCTATAGTAGTATTGGACATATGGGTTATGCACTTGCTGGTATAGCGACAGGAACAATTGTTGGTATTTCAGCTACGTTAACTTATGTTTTTATTTATGTAATTATGAATATTGCAGCTTTTTCTTGTATTCTTTTTTTTAGTCGAAATAAAATTTACTTTGAAGATATAAGAGATCTAGGAGGAATGTCCAAAAACCATCCAATAGTTGCTGCCTGTTTTTGTCTAATTTTATTTTCCCTGGCTGGCATACCACCTCTTGCAGGTTTTTTTGCAAAATTTTATATTTTTAAAGCTGTTATAGAGTCGGAGATGTATATTTTGGCAATTATTGGTTTGTTAAGTTCTGTGGTATCGGCATTCTATTATTTAAGAGTAATAAAAATTATGTATTTTGATCAAGAAAAGGAAAAATTTGATGATATAACAGGATTGGGCATGAAGCTTTCATTAGCGACCTCATCTTTTTTAATTTTATTTTATTTTATTAAGCCATCATTTTTAATTAATTTAACTGAGATTGCTTCTAAGGTTTTTAATTAAGTTTTGAGTATTATTGATATTTCTCACCTAGATAAAACCAAAAGCACAAATGACTTTTGTTTTGAATTAATAAAAAAAGGCATATCATTTAATGGTATTATTATTTCTGATTACCAAAGCAAAGGTCGTGGAAGATATGGGAAAAAATGGATTTCTAAAAAAGGAAATGTATTTTGCAGTATCTACAAGATTGCAAAAAACCATAAAGATATTTTAAAAGCTCAATTTAGCAGTTTAGAAGTTGTAAAAGCATATTTTATAAAATTAGGTATAAAAAAAAACGAAATTAAAATTAAAATGCCAAATGATATTTTGATAAAAAACAAAAAAATATCAGGAATTTTAGTTGAAAGCATCAAATTTAAAAAAAAACTATTTTTAATTGTTGGAATAGGGTTGAATTTGGTATCTAGTCCAAGAACTAAAGAATATAAAACCACTTTTTTGAATAATTTAATAAGAAGTAAAATTGATAAAATGCATTTTGTTAATTATATAAAAAAAAATATAAATAAATTTTAATATGATATTGTTATTAGATATTGGAAATACAAGTATTAAGTTTTCAATTTTTGATCAAAACAAAAATAGAATAGGAAAACCTTTTTCTTGCTTAACTCATTCAAAAAAATCAATACCTATAATCATAAAATATATAAAAAATAAAAATATAAAATTTGTTTTAACATCATCAGTTGTACCAAAAGTTTATAATACTTTAAAAAAAATATTATTTAAAAAAAAAGTAAAGATTTTTGAATGTAAAGACAATAATCTTAAAATGAATATTAAAATAAATTTAAAAAAAAAATCACAAGTAGGTTCTGATAGAATTGTAAATTCCTTAGGTTGTTTAAGTTTTTATAAAAGAAATTGTATTATTATTGATTTTGGAACAACAACAACTTTCGATATTGCTGATAAAAAAAATGTTTATCAGGGTGGTATAATTGCTCCTGGTATAAATTTATCACTCAAGGCTTTAAATAGATTTACAGCAAAATTACCATTGATAAATATTAAATTACAAAAAAAAGTAATTGGAAAAGATACAAAATCTGCAATAAATTCTGGAGTTTTTATTGGCTATACTTGTTTGATAAACGGAATAATAGAAAAAATATTGAAACAAACTAAAAAAAAATATCTTGTAGTATTAACCGGTGGTTATTCAAAATTATTTAACAAAAGTTTAAATTATAAATCTATAATTAATAAAGACATTACTCTTTATGGGCTTTCATTAATCGCAAAAGATAATAAAGAGATATTTAGTGAATAAAACTAAAGAGATACTTTTTTGCCCTTTGGGTGGATCTGGTGAAATTGGCGCAAATATGAATTTATATGGTTTTGGAGAACCATCTAATCATAAGTGGCTAGTTGTAGATTGTGGAATTACTTTTGCGGAAGATAGTTTACCTGGCGTTGATTTGATTATTCCAGATCCGGATTTTATCTATCAAAACAAAAAAAATTGCATAGGAATTGTGATTACACATGGGCACGAAGATCATATTGGTGCGCTAACTTATGTTTGGCCCAATTTAAAAACAAATATTTATTCAACTCCATTTACTGGAGCTTTAATCAAGGAAAAATTCAAAGAAAAAAAAATTAATATTGATGATTATTTAAAAATTATTCCTTTAAATGGAAAAATTGATTTGGATTTTTTAAAAATAAATCTTGTTTCATTAACGCATTCAATTTTAGAACCGAACGCACTATTAATTGAATACAATGGAAAAAAGATTTTTCATACCGGAGATTGGAAATGTGATCTAGACCCAATGATGGGTGATAATATAAATGAAAAAAAACTTAAAGAAATTGGCAATCAAGGCATACTAGCAATGATTTGTGATTCAACTAATATTTTTACAGAAGGTAGATCTGGCTCAGAAAAAGATGTCAAAGAAAGTATGTTAAATATTTTTGAAAATCAAAAAAGTAGAATAATTGTTACAACTTTTGCTTCTAATGCAGCGAGAATGCAAACAGTTTTTCAGTGTGCAGAAAAAGTGGGTCGCCATGTTAGTTTGGTGGGGCGGTCTATGCATAGAATTTTTAACACCGCTAAATCATGCGGATATTTTTCAAACATCAAACCTCCTTTAGATCCTCGTGACACTAAAAAAATACCGAAAGATAAAATTGTTTATCTCTGTACTGGTAGCCAAGGTGAACCAAGAGGTGCGATGAATAGAATTTGCAATCAAGATCATCCAGATCTTGAAATAGCACCCGAAGATACAGTTATATTTTCTTCAAGAATTATTCCTGGAAATGAAAAAAAACTTTACGCTATGCATAATTTGCTCGTTAAACGAGGCATAAATGTTATATCAGAAGAAAATGCATTTATTCATGTTTCCGGTCATCCAGGTCGAGAAGAAATGAATGAAATGTATGATTGGATAAGACCTGAAATTTCAGTTCCTGTTCACGGCGAACATAGACATTTAAAGGAACACAATATTTTTGCAAAAGAAAAAAAAGTTAATCAACCAATGTTAATTGAAAATGGTGATGTTTTAAGAATTTTCCCTGGAAAGTCTGAAATTATAAACAAGGTTAATTCTGGAAAGCTATTAGTAGATGGAAATAAACTAATAGACGAAGAGTCTTCCACTATTCGCGAGCGGAAAAATATTTCATATAATGGTTTGATGGATGTAAGTTTAATATTATCAAAAAATGGTGAAATTGATAGGTCGCCGATTATTAACATTAGAGGATTGCCATTAAGTGATATTGAGTTAAATGAAATAAAATATGAATTAGAAGATAGAATATTTGATATCTGTAAAAGTTATTCTTTAAACAATAAAAAACAAGAAAAAAATTTAATTGATAATTTAAAAAATTCTTTAAGAAAAATAATTCAATCGAGATTATTAAAAAAGCCGTATACTAATATAAATTTAATAAGGTTGTAATGTCAATTATTGGCTCAATAGTAGTATTTATAATTTTATGGTGGTTAATTCTTTTTATGATTTTACCAAGAGAAATAAGTTCTCAAAAAGATAATGGTATTATTGTTAAAGGCACAGACCCTGGTGCACCATCAAATGCCAATATTATAAAAAAACTTATATTAACTACAATTATTACATCATTATTATTTGCGATAATTTATTTTTTGACTTATTTTGACATATTAAACATAAGAAAAATTTTATCTTAATGAAACTTTCAAATTATTTTTTGCCGATTTTAAAAGAAAATCCTGCAGAGGCTAAAATTAAATCTCATCAGCTAATGTTGAGATCGGGAATGATTAGACAGTCGGCATCAGGAATTTATTCATGGTTACCACTAGGTTTAAAAGTGTTAAAAAATATCGAAAACGTTGTTAGAGATGAACAAAATAAAGCTGGAGCCATTGAGCTTTTAATGCCTACTATTCAGTCAGCAGATATTTGGAAAGAAAGTGGAAGATACGATGATTACGGAAAAGAAATGTTAAGAATTAATGATCGCCATGAAAGAGAGCTATTATACGGCCCAACAAATGAAGAGTTAATTACTCAAATTTTTAAAGATAATGTAAAATCCTATAAAAATTTACCATTAATTCTTTATCACATTCAATGGAAATTTAGAGATGAAGTGCGTCCGAGATTTGGTGTAATGAGGTGCAGAGAATTTTTAATGAAAGATACATATTCTTTTGATGAAGATAAAGTTAGTGCAGAAAATTCTTATAAAAAAATGTTTTTATCATATCTTAAAACATTCGAAAGACTTGAATTAAAAGCAATACCAATGAAAGCAGAGACTGGACCTATTGGCGGAGATTTATCACATGAGTTTATAATTTTAGCTGACACGGGTGAAAGTGAAGTTTTTTTGGATAAAAATTTATTAAATATTGAAACCAAAAATTTAGACTATAATCAAAAAAATATTGATAAAATAATAAGCAAATTCTCAAAATATTATTCAGCAACTGATGAAAAGCACAATATTGAAGAATTTGAAAAACAAGTAGATAAAAAAAATCAATTAAATACTAGAGGAATAGAAATAGGTCATATTTTTTACTTTGGTGACAAATACTCTAAATCAATGAAAGCATTTATTAATACAAAAGATGGTAAAAATATTAATCCACAAATGGGTTCATATGGAATTGGTGTGTCAAGACTTCCAGCGGCAATCATTGAAGCTAAATACAATAATGAATATATGAAATGGCCAACATCAATTACGCCTTTTAAGGTAGCCATTATCAGCTTAGGTAAAAATGAAGATAATATTTATAAAAAATCAAATGATTTATATGAATTTTTAAAAAAAAATAATTTAGATCCTATTTTAGATGACACGTCAGAAAATCCTTCAAGTAAATTTAAAAACTTTGATTTGATTGGTATACCATTTCAAGTAATTATAGGGTCAAAGTTAAAGGATAATGAGTACGAATTTAAAGAGCTTGGAAAAGATAAAGAAATCTTATCAAAAGACCAAATTATAAATCGACTAAAAGAAATTTACGCAATTGATCAACAAAGCTGAAATTTTAATTATCTCAAGATATTTAAGACCAAAAAATAGAGATAGTTTTTTAAAAATAATAAAAAACTTTTCCTTTCTTGGTATTATGCTGGGTGTTGCTACACTGATTATAGTTATGTCAGTTATGAATGGGTTTAGAGTTGATTTATTGGATAAACTATTAAGTTACCAGCCTCATATTTCATTTCAAACTAATGGAAATTATACATTAGAAAAAAAAGAAATTCTAGAAATAGCAAATAAAAACAAAATTAAAATTAATAGTTTAAATTTAGTTAATAATTCAGAGGCACTTCTAGTAACAAAGAATGAAAATTTTGGTATTTTGGTCAAAGGTATTTATGAGGAAGAAATAAAAAATAATTATTTTTTAAAAGACTCAATATTAAAGGGTCAATTTATTAATGATGGAGTAGGCGTTGGTTTAGAATTAGCTTCAAAATTATCTTTGAAAGTTGGAGACGTTATTACAATTTTATCAAATAATTCCGAGACCACACCATTTGGAATTATTCCTAAACAATTTAATTTTAAAATAGGGTTTATTTTTAGTACTGGAATGTATGAATTTGATAATAATTTTTTAATTTTAAATTTAAAGCAAAGTAAATTGGTTTCTAATAAAAAAAATGAAATTGAAATTAAACTCAATAATCCGGATCAATCAATTGATTTAACTAAATTTTTAAAAAAGAAATATAAAAATAATCTAATTTATTCTTGGGTAGACAACAATAAAACTTTTTTTGATGCTCTTAAAGTGGAACGAAACGTGATGTTTATTATTTTAACTTTAATTATAATAGTTGCAGCTTTTAATATTATTTCTGTTTTAACAATACTTATAAAAAATAAGTCAAAAGAAATATCAATCCTTAGATCTATCGGATTTGACAAGAAATCAATTTTAAAAATTTTTATTTTGACCGGTTCAATGATTGGCGTAATTGGCACTATATCTGGTATTTTTTTAGGTATTTTAATATCTCATTATTTGGAAAATATTAGGATATTTTTAAATACTTATCTTAATATAAATATATTTCCTTCTGAGATATATTTTTTAAACAAACTACCCTCCCAAATAAATTATGATACTGTTTTAATAATTTCTTTGTTTTCAATAATAACTGTTTTTATTGCTTCATTATTTCCTTCTTTAAGCGCTTCTAAACTTGACCCAATTAAAAATTTAAAAAATGACTGATAAATTTTTAGAAATTAAAAATATTAATAAGGTTTATTTAGATAAGAATGAAAAAATTTCAGTTTTAAGAAATTTGAGTCTAGATTTACCATCAAATAAAATAATATCACTCACTGGTCCTTCTGGTTCTGGTAAATCAACCTTAATTCATATTTTAAGTCTCCTAGATACTCCAGATACAGGTAGTTATCATTTATTTTCTTCTGAAAATTTATTCTCAATGAATGATAGTCAAAAATCAGATTATAGAAAAAAAAATATATCAACTGTCTTTCAAAATTTTAATCTAATTTCTGATCTAACTGCTTTAGAAAATGTAATGTTACCTAATTTGTATCTTTATGGAAATAAAAGTAAATCAACAGAATTAGCTAAATCACTTTTAAAAAGAGTAGGTTTAGAGAATAGAAACAATCATACACCAAAAGAGCTTTCTGGAGGAGAGCAACAAAGAGTAGCTGTTGCAAGAAGTTTAGTAAATCAACCTAAATTAATCTTGGCTGATGAACCAACGGGAAGTTTAGATTCTAAAAATGCAGAGTTAATTATTGATATTTTAGCTGATATGAAAGACGTTAATACTTTAATAATCTTTGCTACACATAATAAATCTCTTGTTAATAAGTCAGATTTTGAATTAACAATTTCCAATGGAACTGTTAATTTTAATTAATGCAGGCAGAATATATTAATTTAAAAATACATTCCCAATTTTCTATTTGCGAAGGTGCGGTTAAAATTTCAAAATTACCAAGTTTTTGTAAAGAAAATAAAATTAGCGCTTTAGGTATTTGTGATAAGTCAAATTTATCTGGGGCCTTAGAATTTTCTCACGAACTCAGTAAACATGGGATACAGCCAATAATTGGAACTTCAATTTTTTTAAAGGATTTTATTGATGGCAAAGAATATTATGGCACAATCTCATTATTTGCTTCAAATAAAACCGGTTATAAAAATTTATTAAAACTTTCTTCTGATTCTTATCTTAATTTAAAGGAAAAAGATAAATTTCCAAATATATCAATTGAAATTTTAAAACAATATGCTGATGGTATAATTATTTTATTAGGAGGAAGTAGGAGTTTTTTTTCTGATTTACTAGTTTTAAACAAAGATCAGTATTGCTATGAACAAATTTTAAATTTAAGAAAAGTTTTTAAAAATAATCTTTATATTGAAATACAAAGACATAATGAAAATCATGAAAGGCAATTAGAAAAGAAACTTTTAAAGATAAGTTCAGATCAATCCATTCCTTTAATTGCAACAAATGAGGTTTTTTATTTAAATCAAGATACTTACGATGCTCATGATGCATACGTTTGCGTTGGAGAAAAAACTTATGTAAATGAAAAAAATAGATTAAAATATTCAAATCAACATTATTTTAAGAAAAGCGCAGAATTAGTTGAGCTTTTTAAAGATTTACCAGATGCATTAGAAAATAATAAAAACTTTAAGTATAGAATTAATTTTTTTCCTAAGAAAAGCAGTCCACTTCTCCCAACTTTTATTGAAAAAAATAAAAATGTTGATGATGTACTAAAAGAAATGGCTGAAAATGGATTAAAAGAAAGGTATGAAAAATTTATAGTTCCAAATCTAAATAAAAAAGAAAACAAAGAAGAGGTTAAAAAAATTTATGAAGATAGATTAAATTATGAAGTATCTGTAATTTCAAATATGAAATTTTCAGGATATTTTCTGATTGTTTCTGATTATATAAGATGGGCAAAAAAAAATAATATACCAGTAGGTCCAGGGAGAGGCTCAGGTGCCGGTTCATTAGTTGCTTGGTGTTTGTCAATTACTGATCTTGACCCTATTAAATTTGGATTAATTTTTGAGAGGTTTTTGAACCCAGATAGAATTTCTATGCCAGATTTTGATATCGATTTTTGTCAAGAAGGCAGAGATGAAGTCATAAAATATGTAAAAGATAAATATCCAAAAAAAGTTGCACAAATAATTACATTTGGAAAGTTACAAGCAAGGATGGCGCTGCGAGATATAGGTAGAGTTTTAGGTTTACCTTATGGAAGAGTCGATCAACTTTGCAAAATGATACCTTTTGATCCTTCTAGACCTTTATCTTTAGCTGAATCTATAGCTTTAGAACCTAGACTACAGGAAGCTGAAAAAACTGATCCAATAATAAAAAAACTAATTAATTATTCATTAAAATTAGAAGGATTATTTAGAAACGTTGCGACACATGCAGCTGGAGTAGTAATTGGTGATAGAGACTTAGATGAACTGGTTCCTTTATATAAAGACCAGTCTTCAACTTTACCAATACCTGTTACACAATTTGATATGAAATCTTCAGAGGAGGCCGGGTTAGTAAAATTTGATTTCTTAGGACTTAAAACTTTAACTGTAATAAAAAAAACAATTGAATTTATACATAAAGAAAATCCAAATTTTGATATTAATAAAATCGATTTATCTGATAACAAAACTTTTGAACTTTTAAGTTCTGGTGAAACAATGGGTATTTTTCAACTTGAAAGTTCTGGCATGAGAGAAGTATTAAAGCAGTTAAAGCCAAATAAATTTGAAGATATAATTGCATTAGTAGCTCTTTATCGACCTGGCCCAATGCAAAATATTCCCACCTATATTTTGAGAAAACATGGTAAGGAAAATCCAGACTATCTTCATCCCAAACTTGAAAATATCTTAAAAGAAACTTATGGGGTAATAATTTACCAAGAGCAAGTTATGCAAATTGCACAAATTTTATCAAATTTTAGTGCGAGCAAAGCAGACATATTAAGAAAAGCAATGGGAAAGAAAAAATCTGCAGAAATGGAAAGGCAAAAAAAAGATTTTATTGAAGGAGCCGTAAAAAATGGAATTTCCAAAGATCAATCTATTTATATTTTTCAACTTGTAGAAAAATTTGCACAATATGGATTTAACAAAAGCCATGCTGCAGCTTATGCGTTAATTGCTTTTCAAACAGCATATTTGAAAACTCATTATCCAATTTTCTTCTTTTGTGCATCAATGAACACTGAACTTTCTAATACTGATAAATTAAATTTATTTTATGAAGAATTAAAACGTTTAAAGATAGATATTAGACCCCCAAACCTCAATTATTCTTATGCTGAATTTTTACCTAGAGGTAAAACAATTTATTATGCTTTATCTGCTATCAAGGCCGTTGGATATGAAGCTATAGACAATGTAGTAAAAGAAAGAGAAAAAAATGGAAAATTTGATTCAATATCAAATTTCTTGAGCAGAACAGATAGTAAAAACTTAAATAAATTACAATTTGAAGGTTTGATTAAATCTGGGGCTATGGATGTTTTGGATAATAATAGAAAAAAACTTTTTGAAAATGTTCCAGATTATTTGAAACAATCGAAAACATCAGACGAGATTAATAATAATGAACAAGAGTTATTATTTTCAACTAGCATGTCTGATAATCAAAATCAAAATATTAAGCTTAATAACGTAATAGATTGGGACGATAATGAAAAAATTAAAAAAGAATTTGAGTCGATTGGTTTTTTTGTCGGTACACATCCTTTAAATTCGTATTTAAGTATTTTAAATCAATATAAAGTTTTAAGTTACTCTGATTTTAAAAAAGATAAAAATATAAAAGAAACTATGATTGCTGGAACTTTAATTTCTATCCAAGAAAAGAAAACAGCAAAAGGAAATCCATATGCTATAATAAAATTTGTAGACCTAAATTCAATGTTTGAGCTTTTTATTTTTTCTGAAAAATTAATTGAAAACAGAAAAAATCTTATAGTTGGAAATTCTTTTTTAGTTAAAGTTAAAAAAGAAGTGAATAAAGATAGTATAGAGCGCATTAATTTAGATAATATTTTTTATATAAATAATTTAAAAAATAAAAATATTGATAAAATCATGTTAAATATTAATGACATAAATTCCTTAGAAATAATTCAAAAGAGATTGAACAAAAAAGGATCGACTGAAGTTAAAATTGTTTATGAGAAGGATAGTAAAAAAAGATATATATTTAAGCTTAATTCTGGCGTTAAAGTAGGTTCAAATGACATTGAATATTTGGAAAATAATCAAATAAAGTCTACTTTTTAGTAAAATTATCTATTGAAATTTATTATCTGAATAATATAAGCGCTTTAAAAAAACGCACAGAGAATTTGGCTAATAGCCCCCGGTCTGTAATTGCAGTGGTTTCTCTGGAGGAATAACCGGAAAGGAAAAAATGAACTTACCAGAAGTAACAGTAAAAGACCTTTTAGAGGCAGGTGTACATTTAGGACACAAAACCTTTAGATGGAATCCAAAAATGAAAAAATATATTTTTGGAGAAAAAAACTCAATACATATTATTGATTTATCTAAAACATTAGAACTTTTAAAAAATGCTCTTATCGAATTACATAAGTCAGTTTCAGCAGGTGGAAAAGTATTGTTTGTATCTACTAAAAAACAAGCTTCAGAGCTAATTGCTGAGGTGGCTAAAGAAACTGATAATTATTATGTAAATTTTAGATGGCTGGGAGGAATGCTCACCAATTGGAATACAATTAGCAATTCAATTAAAAGATTAAAAAATTTAAAAAAAAATATCTCAACAGAAGACTCTGGTTTTACAAAAAAAGAGATGATCAAAATGAATTTAGAAAAAGAAAAGCTTGAAAGATCACTTGGCGGTATTTCTGATATGAAAAAATTACCGGATATAATTTTTGTTATAGATACCAATATAGAGTCCCTAGCGATATTAGAAGCAAAAAAACTTAACATTCCTATAATTGGAATTCTTGATAGTAATTCTGATCCAGATAAT
Organism: Candidatus Pelagibacteraceae bacterium; assembly: GCA_038133865.1. Lineage (GTDB taxonomy): Bacteria > Pseudomonadota > Alphaproteobacteria > Pelagibacterales > Pelagibacteraceae > HIMB114. Next base: position 119,029 of record JAYPUB010000001.1, on the reverse strand, counting down.
ATCGACTACCCAATACCGGGCAATGATGATGCTAGAAGATCGATAAATTTGTATTGTGATTTAATTAAAAAAACAATCTTAGACGCAAAGAAAAATATTAAAGTTTTAGATCAAGAAGCAAAAATTGATAAACCAAAAAAAACTCAAGATAAAAAAAATAATCCAAAGGATAATAAAAATGTCAGTTCTTGAAAAAGTCAAAGAATTAAGGGAAGTTACGGGCGCTGGAATGCAAGACTGTAAAAATGCACTTAAGGAAAATGAAAATAATATTGAAAAATCAATTGAGTATTTAAGAAAAAAAGGTGTATTAAAAGCTGCAAAAAAAAGCTCAAGAGACGCAGCAGAAGGATTGATAATTGTAGGTGATAATGAAAATTATACTACTTTAGTCGAATTAAATTCTGAGACAGATTTTGTTGCTAAGAACAAAGAATTTATAGATTTTTGTAGCGAAGTGTCAAAGATAAGTTTAAATGCTGAAAATTTAGAAAATTTAAACGAACAAAAATTAAACGGGATAACTCTAAAAGAGTCCATAGTAAATTTGATTTCCAAAATTGGAGAAAACATAAGATTAAGAAGGTTTTTAAAAATTAAAAAAGAAAATTTTAAAACAAGTTTTTATATACATAATAAAGCAAGTGATATTTCTGGAAAAATTATATCTATAGTAAAATATAAATCTAATAATAATAAATCTAATGATTTAGCAACTAACATATGTATGCATATCGCAGCAATGTCACCAATGGCTTTAGATGAAAAGAGCTTAGATCAAGAATTTTTAAATAAAGAAAAAAAAATTATAGAAGAACAAATAGATAAAAATGGAAAAAAACCAGAAATTTTAGAAAAGATTATAAAAGGAAAATTAAATAAAGTGGTTTCAGAAAACACATTATTAAAACAAAATTGGGTCATTGATCAAGATATTACTGTTTCAAAAGCTATTGAAAATTTTAACAAGAATAATTCAGATGATTTTGAAATTGTTGATTTCAAAAGGTTTAAAGTTGGAGAAGGTATAGAAATTAATAAGGTAGATTTTAGCGAAGAGGTTAAATCTTTAGCAAAATAATTTGATGAGCACAGATAGTAGATTAAAATCATTTGAAAAAAAAATGGAGGAATCTATTAATTCACTAACTAAAGATTTATCTACTATAAGAACAGGTAGAGCTCACTCATCTATGTTAGATTTGATAAAAGTTGAAGTATACGGACAAATGCTTCCAATTAATCAAGTTGCTACAATAGGAGTCTCTGATCCACAAACTTTATCCATACAGGTTTGGGATGCTAATAATGTTAAATTTTGTGATAAAGCATTAAGAGAAAGTGATTTGAATTTAAATCCAATTATTGATGGTCAGTTGTTGAGAATTCCAGTACCTAAATTAAGTGAGGAAAGAAGAAAAGAATTAACCAAAATTGTTGGTCAACAATCAGAAAAAATTAAAATTTCAATAAGAAACATAAGACGAAGTGGGATGGATTACTTAAAAGAAGAAGAAAAAAATAAAAATATCAGCGAAGATGAAAGTAAAAAACTATCTAATAATTTGCAAAAAATTACAGACGAATTTATAAAAAAAATAGATAAAAAAATTCAAGAAAAAGAGCAAGAAATTCTCAAGGTATGAGACTTCCAAACCATATTGCTATCATAATGGATGGTAATGGAAGGTGGGGGGTAAAAAAATATAAAAATAGAATTCTAGGACACGAACACGGAATAAAAAATATCAAACCAATAATAAAATTTTTAATAAATAAAAAAATTAAAAACCTTACTTTGTATGCTTTTTCTAAAGATAATTTTTTAAAAAGAAATCGAAAAGAAGTTAAAAATTTATTTTTATTATTAGAAAAATATTTAGATGAAAACAAAGATTTTTTTATAAACAATAAAATAAACCTTAACTTTATTGGTGAAAGAAATGGTTTACCAAAAAAAACTAGAAAAATAATTTTAAAAGCAAATAAAAATTTTAAACAAAAAAAAAATAATTTACTTTTAAATATAGCTTTCAATTATAGTTCAAAATCTGAGATTATAAATTCATGTAAAGAAATTTTGAAAAAAAATATTAAAATAAATCAAGAAAATTTGTCAAAAAATCTTTATACATCCTCTAGCCAAGATCCTGAATTGATAATTAGGACTGGAGGATATCAAAGATTAAGCGACTTTTTATTATGGCAAGCCTCGTATTCAGAAATATATTTTGTTAAAAAATTATGGCCAGATTTCAAAACAAGAGATCTAAATATAATTTTAAAAAAATTTGATAGAATTAAAAGAAATTTTGGTGCATGAGTGATAATTTAATTCATAGATTTGTTTTTTCAATTATTGCAATTCCACTTGTATTATTAATGATTTTTTTAGGAAATTTTTATTTTAATTTTTTATTATTTATAATTTTTTTATTGGGACTTTTTGAAATATCTAAACTTCCAAAAATAAAATATAGATTAATAATTTTCTTTATTTTTATTATTTTTTTATACTCATGTGTAAATATAATGAGTTTACAAAATGGTAAGATATATATTTTTTTATTATTAATAATTACATGGCTTAGTGACATTGGAGGGTATATTGTTGGAAAAACTATTGGTGGAAGAAAAATAAAATTTATCAGTCATAACAAAACGTACACTGGTTTTTTAGGTAGTATTTTAATTTCTCAATTTGCATTAATTTATATTAATTTTTATAAAGTAAATATTTTTAATAATTTTATATATAACTCTTTATTAATTTTTTGTTTTACTTTAGTTGTCATTATAGGAGATTTAATTTTTTCTTTTTTTAAAAGAAAAAACAATATTAAAGATTATTCTAATTTATTAATTGGGCATGGCGGATTATTTGATAGAATAGATGGTTTAATATTTTTAACGATAGTATTTAATATTTTTATAAATTTCATATGAAGTCTTTAGCTATTATAGGTTCAACTGGTTCTATTGGAGAATCTTCTCTTAGTGTTTATAAAAAAAATAAAAATAAATTTAAACTTATTTGTTTGGCCGCAAATAAAAATATAAAAAAACTTAAAATTCAAAGTAAAATATATAAACCAAAAAATATTTTATTATTAGATTATAATAATAGAGATAAAATCAATAAGTTAATTACGAAACAATCATTTTTAAACAAATATAGAAATAAAAAAATTGATTTTATAATATCAGGTTTAGGTGGTTACGAAGCAATAGATATTAATTTTGATTTATTAAAAATTTGCAAAAATTTACTTATAGCTAATAAAGAAACAATCATATGTGGTGGACCAATATTTTTAAAAACCGCCAGAAACAATAAATGTAAAATTATACCTATCGATTCAGAACATCACTGCATTGATTTTTTTTATAAAAATTTTTTTAATAAAAATCAAATTAATAAAATTTATATTACAGCTTCAGGCGGCCCTTTTTATAAAAAAAAAATAAATTATAAAGCAAAAATGAAAAATGTATTAAAACATCCAGTGTGGAAAATGGGAAAAAAAATATCTGTAGACTCTTCAACTTTTGCAAATAAAGTTTTAGAATTGTTCGAGGCAAAAATTTTATTTAATATTCCTTGGAATAAAATTAAAATTAGAGTAGATGAAAAATCAATTGTACATTCAATAATAAAATTAAATAATAATCTTTATTTGCCAATTTTACATCAACCCAATATGGAGATACCAATTTCAAACTCTTTAAATTTAGTAAATAAATTAGATATAAATTTTAAAAATATTGATATTAATATATCTTCTCCAAATTTAAATAAATTTCCAATTATAAAATTAGGTTTTAAAATATTAAAAATGGAAAGTCATAGTGCGATGATACTTTTTACAGTTTTAAATGAAAGATTGGTTAAAATGTACCTAGAATCTAAAATTTTTTACGGAGATATAATTAGAATTTTACTGAAGACTTTTACTGATAAAAGTATAATAAGGAGAGCAAAATTTAAAATTAAAAGTAAAAGTGATATAAAAAATGCAATAAATTTTGCTAATAATATTAATTTATGAGAATTATTTTTATAAAGTTTTTGTTGTTTTCATTTTTTTTTGTAAATGTTTCAAATTCAGAAATTATTAAAAAAATTGAAATTATAGGCAACAAAAGAGTAACAGAACAAACAATCCTAGGCCTAGCTAATCTAAGTATAAATAAAGATTATTCCGTAGAAGAAATAAATAAAATACAAAAAAAGCTTTTTGAATCAAATTTTTTTAAAACTATTAAAATTGAATTAAATAATAGTTTAATAAAGATTTTTGTTAGCGAAAATCCAATTATAGATTTTTATTATATTCAAGGTGTAAAAGGAAAAAATAGAGAAGAATTTTTCTATAATAATTTATCATTAGGGCCAAATAAAATATTTTCTGAATATCTTTTAAAAAAAGATATTGAGAGTATACGTAAAAATTATTTAGAAGCTGGTTATCTAAATGTAAAGATCCAACCTGAGATTGCAGAAATATCAGGAAATGCTCTAAATTTAGTTTTTAAAATAGATGAAGGAAAAAGTTTTAAAGTAAATAGAGTTTATTTCATTGGAGATGCCTATTATAGTCCCTCAACATTAAGTGATATAATCTCAACTTCAGAACATGGTTGGTGGAAATTTATGTCATCATCATCAACATATAATGAACAACGTATTGAGTACGATAAAACTTTACTAAAAGATTTTTATCTCAATAATGGATTTTATGATGCCCAAATAACATCTGTTGATACTTCTTTTTTAAAAAATGAGTCAGTAGATATTACATATTCAATAAACTCTGGAAAAAAATACTTTATATCTAATTTTCAAATTATTGACCCAGATAAAAATTTAAAAAAAGATAATATTGATTTAATAAATAAAATTTTAAAAAATGACTTAAAAGATTTTTATTCTAAAGAAAACATAATTAAAACAAAAGACAAAATTGATAATTTATTAAAACAAAAAAAAATTGAATTTGTTGGTATTGGCATCGCCGAAAAAAAAGTTGGTTTAAATAAACTGGAATTATTATTTAATTTTACAAAAACAGAGAGACTCTTCGTAAATCTAATTAACATTAAAGGAAACTCAATAACAGAGGAGTCTGTAATTAGAAATAACCTTATTTTTTCTGAAGGTGATAGTTTTTCTTCATATAAACTATCTGAGTCTATTAAAAAATTAAAAAACACAGGAATATTTGCAAATGTAACACCTAAAGCAACAAATGCTGGGAAAGAAATGGTGAATATTGAAATTGATGTTGAAGAACAACCAACCGGTCAAATTAGTGCCGGTTTAGGTGTTGGAAGCGGAGAAAGTTCAATAGGTGGAGAACTCCAAGAAAAGAACCTATTTGGAAAAGGTATTACATCAAATGCAAATGTTAGAATTGGAACACAAAAAATATCAGGCTCTGTAAATTTAGTTATTCCTGATTATAAAAATTCTGGCAATAAAGTTGGTGGATCAGTTTATGCTTTAACAACAGATTATTCTAATGCAGGTTATGAAAGTAAAGTTATTGGTAGTTCTATTTTTACCGAGTATAGTTTATATGAAGATATTTATTTAAAATACGGTTTAGCTTTAGATTTGGATAGGATTAATACCAATGATAGTGCATCAACATTATATAAGTCTCGTGATGGAAACTATCTAACTTACAAGACTTTTTATAATATTAATAATGATAAGCGAAATAGAAGATTTAGACCTACAGACGGTTATAGAACAGGTTTTGGGCAAAGTTTAGCTTTACCAGGCAGTGATGTTACTTATATATCTAATAGTTTATATGGTTCTTATTACAATCAAATTTCAAAAGATTATGTAATAAACTTAAAAGGAGGGCTAGACACAATTAATAGCCTATCAAGTGAAGATATTAAATTGAGTGATAGAAAATTTTTAAGCGGTAGAAAAATAAGAGGTTTTGAAAGTTTTGGTATTGGTCCAAAAGATGGAGATGATCATGTTGGTGGAAATTATTCAGCCTATTCATCTATCGGTAGTACATTTCCGAATTTCTTTCCAGATAAATGGAATGCAGACAGCATTATATTTCTAGATGCAGCAAACGTGTGGGGAGTTGATTATGACTCATCAAAAGATTCTAATAAAATTAGGAGCTCAGTTGGAATTGGCTTAGATTGGACTTCACCACTTGGGCCTTTAAGTTTTACGTATGCAGAAACACTTTCTTCTGCTGATGGAGATATAAAAGAAAGTTTCAGCTTCCAAATTGGTAGCGCTTTTTAATATATCAATAATGAAATCTTTTTTTAAAAATTCTGGCCCATATGATATTAACAAGATATTAAAAAAAACTATATTTTCAAAAAATCAAAGCTTTAAAAATCAAAAAATAAGCAATGTTTCAAATTTAATAGATGCAAAAAAAGGTGATTTAACTTTTTTAGAAAGCGCAAAATATACAGAGCAATTAAAATCTACAAAAGCTTCTTTTTGTCTGATAAATAAAAAATTTTCTAATTTTTTAAATCCAAATACTACACCTATTATTTCAGAACAACCATTATTAGACTTTATATTAATTGCTAAGTTATTTTACCCAGAGTCGGATGTAGATAATTATAAATTTAAGCAAAATAACAAATATAAAAAATTTTTAAATAAAAATACACTTATTGATAGTTCAGTCAAAATTGGAAAAAATTTTGATATAGGAATAAATTCGACACTTAAGAAAAATGTTGTAATTGGTAATAATGTAAAAATTGGTTCGAATTGTGTAATTTCTAACTCTATTATTGAAGACAACGTTATAATTAATGATGGAACTGTAGTTGGAAAAATTGGATACGGTTTTAAATATATAAATAACAAATTCCATTTTATACCCCATATTGGCCATGTAAAAATAAGTAAGAATGTTTATATTGGCTCTAATTGTTCTATTGATAGAGGCTCGTTCTCAAATACAGAAATTGGCCAAAATACAATGATAGATAATCAAGTGCATATTGCTCATAATGTAAAAATAGGATCTTTTTGTTTTATTGCTGGACAAGTTGGTATTGCGGGAAGTACCAAAATTGGGAATAAATGTAAAATTGGAGGGCAAGCTGGAATATCAGGTCATTTAATAATTGGGGATAATGTTAGTATAGGCGGTCATTCTGGTGTTTTAAAAAATGTAGAAAACAATAAAATTTTAATGGGCTATCCAGCTGTTGGATTTAAAGAATTTTTAAAAAGGACCTAAGATGATTGATAAAAATTTACCAAATATTGGAAAAGAAGAAATTAAAAACCTTCTTCCTCATAGAGATCCAATGTTGTTAATTGATAATTTATATAACATTGTACCCATGAAATCAGCTTTAGGTCATTTAAAATTAACAACTGATAAGTTTTTTGTTCAAGGTCATTTTCCAGGACAACCTGTAATGCCTGGAGTGATGATAGTAGAGTCTTTTGGACAAGCCGCTGCGGCTTTAGCTGCTTATAGTATAGATAAAAAGGAAGTTGAAAATAAACTTGTATACTTAATGTCAGTGCAAAATGCACGATTTAGAAGACCAGTTTTGCCTCCATGCGATTTGTATCTAAAATGTATGGTAGATAAAATTAAAGGTAAAATTTGGCGATATAAAGGTGAAGCGTTTTGTGATGGATATAAAATGGCAGATGCAGAATGGATGGCTACAATAGTTGATAGAAATGATTAGTTCAAAAGCCACAATTCATAAAAATGCTAAAATAGGAAAAAATGTTACAATTGGAGATTTTTGTGTTGTTGGTGAAAATGTAGAAATAGGTGATGACTGTAAATTAATTAATTCTGTTAACATTCAAGGACATACTAAAATCGGAAAAAAAAATAATTTTTTTCCATTTTGTAGTATAGGAACAACTCCTCAGGATTTAAAATTTAAAGGAGAAATTAGTTACTTGGAAATTGGAGAAAACAATTCATTTAGAGAATATTCGAACATTAGTCTTGGAACAGAGCACGGTGGTTCAATTACGAAAATACAAAATAATTGTTTGTTCATGGTTGGTGCACATGTAGGCCATGATTGCCAACTTGGAAATAATTTGGTTATAGCAAATAATGCTGCAATTGCTGGACATTGCATTTTTGAAGATGATGTAATTCTAGGTGGAAATTCAGCAGTGTTACAATTTTCTAAAATTGGAAAAGGCGCAATGATTGGTGGAATGACCGGTGTGGATAGAGATGTTTTGCCTTATACGGTCGTTAAAGGAAATAGGTCTTATTTTGAAAATATAAATTTAATAGGTTTAAAACGAAAGGGATTTGCGAATAAAGATATTGATAATTATAAAAAAATAATAATTGATTTATTCAATGCAAAAAATTTAAAAGAATATATTTCAAAATTAGAACATAATTCTGGGCTAATAAAAATTTTGGTTAATTTTATTAATAATAAAAATCCTAATAGGGATATTTGTAGACCTTTATAATGATAGGTATTTTTGCTGGAACAGGTAGTCTACCAAAAGAAATTGTTTTATCTTTAAATAAACAAGGGAAAAAATATATTATTCTTAATTTAACAGAAAAAAAAATAAGAAATTCAGTAAAAATAAACCTTGGGCAATTTGGAAAAATTTTAAATATATTAAAAAAAAACAATATTAAAGAAGTTATTTTTGCTGGTTATGTCAAAAGACCAAATTTAAGTAAATTAAAACTTGATTTAAAAGCAATAAGTTTATTACCAAAATTGATTAGTGCATTTAAAAAAGGAGATGGAAGTATATTAAATTTTGCAAGGCAAATTTTAAAAAAAAATAATATTAAAGTTATTGAAAGTCATAAATACTGTAAACATTTGCTAGTAAATAAAACCATCACAAAATCAAAACCAAACTTTAGTGACACAAAAGATTTCACAAAAGGCAAAAAAATATTAGATGTTTTAAGTAAATTTGATAATGCCCAAGGTATCGTTCTTGATAGCGGTTATATATTAGCAATTGAATCTGCTGAAGGTACAGATGAAATGCTTAAAAGAGTCACAAAGTTAAAACAGAGTAAAAAAAAACATTCTGGAGTCTTGATTAAACTTCCAAAAAAAACACAAAATTTGAATTATGATTTACCTACCATTGGATATAAAACTGTTATGTTATGCATTAAATCAAATTTAAGAGGTATTTATTTAAAGAAAAATCAAAATATATTTCTTGATCAAGATAAAGCTTTAAGGTTAGCTAATAAGAATAATTTATTTATTTCAGCAATATAATGAAAAAAAAAATTTTTGTTATTACTGGTGAAACTTCTGGTGATATTTTAGCTGCAGAAATTGTAAAAAATCTAAATTTAGATAATTTAATTGTAAAAGGAATTCCTGGATTAAATTTAAAAAAATTAGGTATTGAAGGTCCATTTGAAAATAAGGATATAACTTTTTTTGGTATTACAGATGTTTTAAAAAATATTTCTTATATTAATAAAAAAATTAATGAATGTGTAAACTATATAGAAAATTTTAAACCAGATATCGTATTATCCGTAGATTCTCCAGATTTTGTGTTTCAGGTTATTAAAAAAATTAAAAAAAGAAATAATATTAAAACAAAATTTTTTCACTTTGTAGCACCAACGATTTGGGCATGGAGAGAAAGTCGTGCATATAAAATTAAAAAATTATTAGATAAAATTTATTTATTATTTGATTTCGAAAAAAATTATTTTGATAAGTACAAAATAAATAATTTGGTTGTTGGTCACCCTTTTTTTGAGAACTTTGAATCTGCAGATTATAATTATGATACTGATAGAAACATCATTTCTTTTTGTCCTGGAAGTAGAAAAAGAGAAATTAATATTTTTTTGCCAATTTATTTAAATATAATTAATTTTTTTGGAAATAAATTTATTTATCATTTTGGTTTAGTTGAAGGTACCGAAAAAATAATTGAAGAAAAATTAGCAAATTATAAAAATGTTAAAATAATTATTAATACCGATGAATATAAAAAAAATGAATATTTTAAAAAATCCTTAATTGCAGTAGCAAAATCTGGAACTATAAGCTTGAATTTATGCAAATGCCAAATACCCTTTTTAACAATATATAAATTCAGTTGGTTAAATTATTTATTGATTAGACCCTTTGTGAAAGTAAAATTTGCAAATATTATTAATATAATAGCAAATAAAGAGGTTATTCCTGAGTTTATTCAAAAAGAATGTAACTCAAGAGATATTATAAATAAGCTAAATTTTTATTTCTCAAATAAATCTGAACTTAAAAAGATGATTGAAAACTATAATTTAGTAATAAATGGTTTTTCTAATAAAAAAACATCTAAAGTAGTTGCTGAAGATTTATTGAAATATTTAAATTAATTATCTTTTAGAAAGATCTTTGAATTCTCTTGGTTTTTCTCCAGTATAAAGTTGCCTTGGTCTACCTATCCTTGTTTTTTGGTCAACCATCATTTCCTTCCAATGAGCCAACCAACCGACCGTTCTAGCTAAACCAAATAGTACAGTAAACATGGTAGTCGGGAATCCCATAGCACTTAAAGTAATTCCAGAATAAAAATCGATATTTGGATAGAGTTTTTTTTCTATAAAATATTCATCATTTAACGCAATTTTTTCTAACTCCTTAGCTACTTGAAGTAATTTATTATCTTTACTGCCAATTTCGCTTAAAACATCATGGCAAGTTTTTTGCATAACTTTAGCTCTAGGATCGTAATTTTTATAAACACGATGACCAAATCCCATTAATTTAAATGGATCGTTTTTATCTTTAGCTCTTTTAACATATTCAGGAATATTTTTTACGTCACCAATTTGAATTAGCATATTAAGTGCTGCTTCATTAGCTCCGCCATGTAAAGGACCCCATAAAGATGTAAAGCCAGTAGATATAGACGCAAATGGATTGGCTCCTGAAGAAGCAGCTAATCTTACAGTAGATGTGGATGCATTTTGTTCATGGTCTGCATGTAAAATAAATATTTTATCTAAAGCTTTAGCAAAAGTTTTGTTTATTTTATATTTTTCTGCTGGAACAGCAAAACACATCTGCATAAAATTTTCTGAATAATCTAAAGAATTATCAGGATATATAAATGGTTGTCCTAAACTATATTTAAATGCCATTGCAGCAAGTGTTGGGATTTTAGCAACCATTCTTCTTGCTGAAATTCTTCTTTGTTCTTGATCTTTAATATTAATAGAATCTGGGTAAAAAGCTGACAATGCAGCCACACACGCAACCATAATAGCCATAGGGTGGGCGCCTCTTCTAAATCCATTAAAAAATGTTCTAATTTGTTCATGAACCATAGTATGATTTTTGATTGCATTAGAAAATTCTTCCCATTCAGATTTTTTTGGTAATTGTCCATACCAAAGCAAATAAGCTATTTCTAAAAAATTACTTTTTTCTGCAAGCACATCCATTGGATAACCTCTGTAATAACACTCACCTTTATCACCATCGATATAAGTAATTGAAGATTCACAGCTACCAGTAGATGTAAAACCAGGGTCGAATGTAAAATGATCAGTTTCTGCATATAATGTAGAAACATCAATAACAGAAGGGCCTACAGAACCTTTTTTGATTGGAAAATTATATTCTTTAGAACCAATTTTTATTTTTGCGGCATCGCTCATTGCGAAGCTTATTATCAGTTTTATTTGTTGTTGTCTAATTTATATATGTCGCGATAATCTGCGAATTGTTTCGTTAATACCCAGTATTTTTATTATATCTTTAATACTTGGTGCCTGAGTAGATCCAGTTAAAATTAACCTTAATGGTTGTCCTAAATCTTTAAAATTTATATTATTTTTTTTTAATACCAGCTCTGAAATTTCAGATATTATTTTTTCTTCAAATATTTTTATTTTAGATATTTCATTTAAAAAGTCTTTTAAGTAATTTATATTTTTTGTATTTATTACTTTATTTTTATCAATTAATTTTTCATCATAATTAAAAATAAAATTTGCATTTTTGCATATATCCTGAAGAGTTTTTGCTTTATTTTTTAAAATACTAATATTTTTTAATATTTTTTTTTTATGAATTTCATCTATTTTTTGATTTGTCTCTGTTAAATAATTTAAAAAATTTTGATGGAGCTCTGTTTCAGATAGATTTTTAATATAATATTCATTAAGAGATTTTATTCTTTCAAAATCTAATTTTGATGGTGATTTGCCGATATTTTTTAAATTAAATAACTTGATACTTTCTTCATCATTAAAAATTTCCTTATCTTTATAAGACCATCCCAATCTTAATAAATAATTTCTAAGTGCAATCGGTAAAATACCTATTTTTTTATAATCTTCAGTTGTAGAAGCGTTATCTCTTTTTGAAAGTTTTTTACCTTCTTCAGAGTGAATTAATGGAATATGAAAATATTTAGGAGTTTTCCATCCCATAAATTGAAAAATTATAATTTGTTTTATTGCATTTATTTTGTGATCATCTCCTCTAATAACATGGCTTATGTTCATTAATTTATCATCTACGGAAGCTGATAAGTTATATGTAGGGGATCCATCAGATCTCAATATTACAAAGTCTTCTATAGTATTAGACTCAATTTCTACATCGCCTTGTACACCATCAAATAAAGTTATTTTTTTATTTTTTTCTACCTTAAGCCTGACTACAAATTGAGAGTTCTTATGTTCTTTTGCGTCTCTACATTTTCCATCATAAATATAATTTATTCCATTTTTTTTAGCGACATCTCTTTTTTGGTCTAATTCTTCTGGAGTGCAATAGCATTTATAGGCATAATTTTTTTTAAGAAGTTCGTTAGCAATATTTTTATGTTCTAATATATTTTTTGATTGATATATTGGATTGTCATCAAAGGTAATACCTAACCATTTTAAACTATCAATAATTTGACTTTCGTATTCTTTTTTAGATCTTTCTTTGTCTGTATCTTCAATTCTTAATAAAAATTTTCCATTTTGATTTTTGGAGTATAAGAAATTAAATAAAGCTGTTCTTGCCCCACCAATATGTAGTTGACCAGTTGGTGATGGAGCAAATCTAGTAATTACCATATTAATACTAGAGTTTTATATTAAATATCTAAAAGTTTCTATATAGAGATACTAGAACACCTTGAATTTTTACTCTTTCAGGATTAAATATTCGTGTTTCATATGCAGGATTAGCGCTTTCTAGTGCAATTGAATTGGTTTTTTTTCTTAGTCTTTTAAGGGTTGCTTCATGGTTATCTATTAATGCAACTACTATTTTTCCATTTTCAGCAGTATTTGTTTTTTTTATAATTACAGTATCACCATCGTTTATCCCAGCATTAATCATACTATCACCTTCAACTTTTAAACCATAAAATTCATCTTGTTTATCATTAAGATTTGGTGGATAGGGTATCTTTTCACTTTCGTTTTCTATTGCTTCAATTGGCAAACCTGCAGCAATTTTTCCAACTATCGGAATGTATTTTTCGTTGAATTTTTTATTTTCAATTTTATCCAATCCCCCCGATATGACACTTGGAGTGAAATTATTGTAAAGGTCTTTGACACCAGCATTTTCAGGAAGCTTAACCACTTCTAATGCTCTTGCTTTGTGAGCAAGGCGTTTTACAAATCCTCTTTCTTCTAAAGCTGAGATAAGTCTATGAATTCCAGATTTTGATTTTAAATTTAGAGATTGTCTCATTTCATCGTAAGAAGGGGATACACCGTCATTTTTCAACTTCTCGTTGATATAAATTAATAAATTTTTTTGTTTTTTAGTTAACATAGAACAAAACCTAAACTTTTTTTGTTCTATAAAAGTTCTCTTAAAAATGCAATATTAAAAAAGTTAATAAATTCAATTATTTATTTTAATAATTTTTGAAAACACTCCTTAATTGAATCTGATTTCATAAGTGATTCACCGATTAAAAAATTGTTTATTCCTGTTTCGTCTTTAATTCTTTTTATATCGTCATGAGAATGAAATCCACTTTCAGAAATAATTATTTTATTTTTTAAATTATTTTCGAATTCTTTATGAATTTTGATAGTGGTATCTAGTGAAATTGTAAAGTTTTCTAAATTTCGATTATTAATTCCATATAAAACATTTTTGAAATCTAAAGCTATTTCCATTTCTTTTTCATTATGAACTTCAAGAATGCTATCCATACCCAGTTCTAAAGCTATATAAATTAAATCCTTAATTAGTTGTTTATTCGATGCATTTATTATTATCAAGATACAGTCAGCTCCGTTATTATTAGCTTCTATTACCTGGTAAGGATCTACAAAAAAATCTTTATTTAGAATAGGTATATTGAATTTTTTTTTTATATCTCTTACAAATTGTTTATTACCTAGAAAGTATTTTTTTTCAGTCAAAACAGATAAACAGGCTGCGTTATTTTTAATAAATTCTTCTGCAATTGCCATGTGATTGAAATTTTTTTTTAAAATACCTTTAGAAGGACTTGCTTTTTTTATTTCTGCAATAATTGCAATATTATTATTTTTTTTATAATTTTCTAAAGATTTGCTAAATACTTTATTTTTATTTGAAACTTTTTTTTTTAATTCATCAATTGGTATATTTATTTTATCTTTATCTACCTCTTTTTTTTTATCATTAATAATTTTTTCTAAAATATTCATTTTTTTATTGAATTTAAGTAATTATAAACTTTATTTGATTTAATATATTCTTTTGCAAATAAAAATGCTTCTTTTAAACTATTATATTTTTCCAGAACAATTAAACCTGCAGCAGTATTTAATGCGATAATTTCAAGCAAAGCACTTTCTTCACCTTTAAATAAATTAATAATTTTTTTAGAATTATAATCAGCGTCATCACCAACTATTTCTTCAAAATTATATTTTTTTTTAATAAATTGGTTTGGATCTATTTCAAATGTATTTATTTGACTATCTTTTAACTCATAAACTTTTGTTTTACTAAATATTGAAATTTCATCTAAGCCATCATCACTATGATATACCCATGCTTTTTTTAAATTTAAATTCTTTAATACTTTTATATATTTTTCTAAAACATCAGTTGAAAAAACCCCAATGCACTGTCTATTTACGTTTGCGGGATTACATAAAGGTCCCAATAAATTAAATATCGTTCTTCTTTTTAAATTTTTTCTCACATTAGCAACATTTTTCATCGCAGAATGAAAAATAGGAGCAAACATAAATGCAAAATTGTTTTCTTTAATTGATTTTTCAACTTCATGTGGACTCAAGTTTATATTTATTCCTAGTTTCTCTAATACATCAGCTGAACCAGATTTTGATGAAACACTTTTATTTCCATGCTTTGCTACTTTATGACCCATACTGGCTAAAATTATTGCAACTGCAGTTGAAATATTAATTGTATTTTTTCCATCACCTCCTGTTCCACAAGTATCAATAATGTCCCCTGATATATTTACTTTTTTGCATTTTTCTCTGAGAACTTGAGCGCCACCAGTGATTTCTTCGACTGTTTCACCTTTATCTGATAGATTAATTAGTATATTTTTTAAATCTTCATCATTAATTTTACCATCCATAATATTGGAAAATAAAAATCTGCTTTCTTCTAAATCTAACGAATTTTTTTCAAATGTTTTGTTTATTATTTCTTTTAAATTCATATTCTTATAAAATTATTAATTATTTTTTGACCATGTTTAGTTTTATAACTTTCTGGATGAAATTGAATTCCAAATAATGGATACATCTTGTGCTCTATTGCCATGATAACACCATCTAAGGTTTGTGCAGTTATTTTAAAGCATGTATTTAATGTTTTTTTATCAATTATTAAACTGTGGTATCTAGTTGCATCTATTTTATTTGGTATATTTTTAAAAATAGCACTTTTTTTAGAAATACTAATTTTGCTAATTTTTCCATGCATTAGCTTTTTGGCTTTGATTATTTTTGCTCCAAAAGCTTGCGCTAAAGCTTGATGACCCAAACAAATTCCAAGTATTGGTTTTTTATTGTGATACTTTTTTATTAATTTCAAACAATTTCCAGCTTGGCTAGGATTACCAGGGCCTGGTGATATAACAATTTTATCAAAATTATTTATTTTATTTAATTCGAATTTATCGTTTCTAAAAACTTTTACTTTGCATTTTGTGTTTTTCAAGTAATGATAGACATTAAAAGTAAAGCTATCGTAATTATCAATTAAAGCAATTTTCATTTAGAAGCTTCCATTAAAGCTTTGGCTTTATTAACTGTTTCTTGAAATTCTTTTTCAGGTACACTGTCAGCTACAATACCAGCTCCTGCTTGTACATAAATTTTTTTATTTTTAACTAATGCTGTTCTTAAGGCAATACATGTATCCATATCACCATTTGATGAAAAATAACCAACACCACCTGCGTAAAGTTTTCTTTTTTTATTTTCAAGCTCATCAATTATTTCCATTGCCCTAATTTTTGGTGCACCTGATACTGTTCCAGCAGGGAAACCAGATAGTAATCCATCTAAAACTGAAATTTTTTTATTGAATTTTCCAATAACATTAGAAACAATATGCATCACATGCGAGTATTTCTCAATTTTAAATTTTTCATTAACTTTAACAGTTCCATCTAGCGATGCTCTACCAACATCGTTTCTACCCAAATCTAAAAGCATCAAATGTTCTGAAAGTTCCTTAGGATCGTTTAGAAGTTCTTTAGATAATTTTTTGTCTTCTAAAGCAGTCTTTCCTCTTTTTCTTGTTCCAGCTATCGGTCTTATTGTTATTTCACCATTTCTAATTCTGACTAGAATTTCAGGACTACTACCTATAATTTGAAATTTATTAAAATTAAAAAAATATAAAAAAGGTGATGGATTAGTTTTTCTAATTTTTTTATAAATTTCAAGAGGATCTTTGTTTAATTTTTTTTCAAATCTTTGGCTTATTACAACTTGAAATATATCACCAATAGAAATGTATTTTTTAGCTTTTTTTACCAATTGTATAAATTGTTTTTTAGTAAAATTTGATTTGATTAAATTTTTATTAAAATCAGTTTTAAATTTATTCTTATTTAAAATATTTTTATTTGTATCTATTTTTATTTGTTTTTTTAGATTTTTAATTTCTAAAAAGTAATTTGTTTTTTTTTTAAAATTAGTTTTGATATAAAACATGTTATTTGTTTGATTATCATGAATATAAACATATTCAGGTCTTATAAGTTTGACATCTGGAATTTTTAAATCATCAATATTCTTATCTGGAATTTTTTCAAAATACCTTATGATATCATAACCAAAATAACCAGCCAACATTAATGACATACTAGGTAATTTTGAGGGTAGTTTATATTTGAATTTTTTAATAAAATTTTCTAAAAAAATTTTTGGTTCTCGTTTTTTAGAAATTTTTTTTTTATTTAAAAATATAGTTTTTTTTTTTATTTCTAAAGTTAAATCAGGTTTAAAACCAAAAATTGTGTATCTCCCTCTTGTTTTGGCTTTTTCAACAGACTCAAATATGAAAGAATTTTTTTTTTTTAAAATATTATTTATTAGTAGTTCAATTTTTTTAAAATTTACTTTTTTTTCAATTAAATAAACTATTGAGAATTTGTTTTTTTTTTTTAAATTCTCATATTCTTTTTTTGATATTTCAGTCATTAAATACTTTTCTTCACTTGATTTAATACTTTGTCATTTATTTGGATTGGATATTTTTTAATTAAATAACTATCTAAATCTCTTAATATTAAAGACTTAAACTCTTGTTTCACTTGATTTTTTAAAATTTTATTTAAGTTATCTATTTTATTCTTATTTTCGGATATTTTACTTATTTTTAACATGAAAACTGAATCATCTTGATTGATATTTAGCACTTCATTAATTTTTTTACTAAAAATTATTTCCATATTTCTTGGATTAAAGAGTTTATTGTTATCAAGAATATTTTTAAAAAAAATTTTATTTATTTTAATATTATTTGTTTTTGCAAAATCATAAAATTCATTATTATTTTTTGTTATTTTTTGAGAAAGATCTTTGTTTTTTTCAAAAGTAATATTCTTTATAATTTCTTCCCTGATTGTCTTATTTAGATTAACTTCATTCTTAGCGTAAATATTATTTAAATTTAAAAGATATTTAGTTTTATTTAATTCAAATATTTCTGTATTAAAATTTTTATTTAATGAAAACAAAGGTTTGGCAAAACCATTATTATTTGAAACTTCTCTATTTTTATCATAGCCACTGGTATTAATTTTTTCAATTGTTTCAAATTTTAATTTATATTTTTTAATTATATCTTCAAAGTTTAAATTATTAATTATATCATTTTCAATATTATTTAAAGTTTTATAAAACTGATCATTTTCATTTTGATATCCTAAATTTTCAAAAGATAGTTTAACAAATTTTCCATCTCTCATTTCACCAAGAGAAAATTTTAATTTATTTTTATCAAAATAGCTTTTTATATCTGCTTCATTTATTTCAAAATTTTTAATAAGTTTATAATATTCTACTTCAACTTGTTTTAAAAATTCTTTTTGTAATTGTGATGTATGATATTTAGTATCGGGTATACCATTAATGAAAACTTCAATTATTATTTTTTTTGTAAGTTCTTTTTTATAAAAATCTTCTACTGTTGATGTATTAAGATTATTTAGTAGTAAATATTTTTCATATTCTGTCCTAGAAAAAACTCCATTGTTATCTTTAAAATTATCATCATTCTTAATAAAATTAGCTAATGCTTCGTCATTAATTATTATTTTTAAATCTTCAGCAAATTTTTCATAAATTTTTTGAGATATTAGTTCATTTAATATTATTGAATGATCTTGGTCGGTTAATTGGCTTTTGTTATTTTTTCTAATATAAGTCCTGGTAATATTTATATACTCATTTATATAAATTTTTTTTTTACCAACTTCAGCGATTACGTTTTTGTTACCATATGAAAACATGTCTCCCATGCCCCAGACACCAAAAACTAAGATTATTATTCCCGTAATAAGTGTTATAAATATTTTTTTTGTTAAGCTTTTCATTTTTTCTTGATAAAATAAGGTTATTTACCTTAATAATATTAAAATGTATTCAAAAAAGTACTTTATTGCAAATTGGAAAATGAATGGTCTTAAAAAAGATTTAGGTCAAATTGATAATGTTGAAAAATATCTGTTAAAAAATAAAAAATTGCGCAATCTAAATTGTATTTTTTGCCTTCCATATACACTTTTAGGTTTTGCTTCTCATAAATTAAAATTAAAAAAAGCTAATTTAGGCGCACAAAATATTTCAAATAAAGCATTAGATTCTGGAGCTTATACAGGATGTATAAGTTCTAATATGATTAAAGATCTTAATGTTAAATTTACCTTGATTGGTCATTCCGAAGTCAGATCTTCAGGTGAGACCGATAAAGATATAAGTGAGAAAATTAACTTAGCGTCAAAAAAAGGTCTCAAGGTAATATTGTGCATTGGTGAAAGTTTAAAAGATTTTAAAAATAAAAAATCATTTAATATTGTTAAAAAGCAATTAAACTTATGTCTAAAACATAATAAAAGAAATCTTAAAAATGTGCTAATTGCATATGAGCCTATATGGTCAATTGGTACTGGAGTTGTTCCAGATAATATTTATTTGGATAATTTCTTAAAAAAATTAAAAAAATATATAAAAATGAATTTTAAAAAGAACATACCTTTATTATATGGAGGATCAGTTTCTCAGAAAAATATTAATCATTTAAAAAATCTTAAATTGTGCGATGGTTTTTTAGTTGGAGGAGCATCATTATTCTCAAAAAATTTCATTGATATTATTGGGAAGTATTATAATTAGGCGACGTGGAAAACATTATTTTAACAATTCATGTTATTTTAGCAATATTACTTATTGGCTCAGTTTTAATGCAAAAATCAGAGGGCGGAGCATTGGGAATAGGATCTAGTAGCGATTCTTTAATGTCATCAAGAAGTGCGGGTAGTTTTTTAACAAAATTTACATCTATCATTGCCTTATTATTTGTTGTTACTAGTATTACATTGACGGCAATTCATAGAGATGACGTTAAAACCAACTCTGTTTTAGACAAAATTGAAAAAAAAGAGGATAATTTGCCAAAAATTCCTCAATCTAAATAAATACTATTTTACTATTTTTTTGATTCACATATAAAGAAGTTCCATGGCGCGTTATATTTTTGTAACTGGCGGTGTGGTATCTTCATTAGGCAAAGGTCTTTCATCAGCATCACTAGCATACTTATTAAAAAGTAGAGGTTATAAAGTTAAAATCAGAAAATTAGATCCATATTTAAATGTTGATCCTGGAACAATGAATCCTTTTCAACACGGGGAAGTTTTTGTAACAGATGATGGGGCAGAAACTGATTTAGATCTTGGCCACTATGAAAGATTTACTGATTTAAATTTAACAGCATTAGATAATATTACTACGGGAAAAATATATTCTCAAATATTGGACAAAGAAAGATCTGGAAAGTATCTTGGAAATACTGTTCAAGTGATTCCACATGTAACAAATGAAATAAAAAATTTTATTAAAAACAAAACCTCAGGATATGACTTTGTAATTTGTGAAATAGGAGGGACAGTAGGTGATATTGAAAGTTTACCTTTTTTAGAAGCAATAAGACAATTTTCAAATGAGAATGGTAAAGATAAAAGTTTATTTATTCATTTAACTTTAGTTCCATATATTAAATCCTCAGATGAAATAAAAACTAAACCCACTCAACATTCTGTTAAAGAGTTAAGAAGCATTGGTATACAACCTGATATAATTATTTGCCGTTCAGAACTCCCTTTACCTAAAGATCAAAGAAAAAAAATATCATTATTTTGTAATGTAAGTATTGATAATGTTATTGAAACAGTTGATGTAAAAACAATTTATGAAGCACCAATAAGTTTTTTTAAAGAAAAATTAGATAGTCAAGTATTAAAATATTTCAAATTAAAAAGTAAAAAAAAGCCAAATTTAAAACCTTGGTTTAAGACAAAAAATATTGTTTTAAAATCCACTAAAGAAATAAATATTTCGGTGATTGGCAAGTACGTAGATTTAAAAGATGCTTATAAATCTATAGATGAAGCTTTAGTGCATGGTGGTATTGCAAATAATGTGAAAGTTATTTTAAATAAAATCGACTCTGAGCAATTAAAAATAAATGAGATAACAAGTAAATTAAAAAATACAAATGGCATATTAATACCTGGCGGATTTGGAAAAAGAGGCACTGAAGGAAAAATACAATCCATTAAACATGCAAGGTTAAACAATATACCTTTTTTTGGAATTTGTTTTGGTATGCAATTATCATTAATAGAATTTGCAAGAAATGTATTAAAAATAAAAAATGCAGGATCCACAGAGATAAATAAAAAGTGTACCCCGATAATTGGTTTAATAGAAGAGTGGTATAAAGATGGGGTTCTAAAAAAAGGTGATTTAAAAAAACTAGGCGGAACTATGAGACTTGGATCTTATGAATGTAATTTGTTAGAAAATACTTTAATAAAAAAAATTTATAAATTAAAAAAAATATCTGAACGTCATAGACATAGATACGAAGTAAATATAAATTTTAAAGAAAAATTTGAAAAAAAAGGCTTAATATTTTCTGGTTTTTCAAATAATAATCAATTACCGGAAACTATAGAATTAAAGACACACCCTTGGTTTGTAGGAGTACAATTTCATCCAGAATTTAAATCAAGACCGCTAAATCCCCATCCATTATTTGCATCTTTTATAAAAGCCGCTAAAACAAATCATAAATGAGCAAAGAAATAAAAATCAATAATTTTAAAACTTCAAATACTTTACCTCTTTTTTTAATTTCGGGACCGTGTCAATTAGAAAGCAGGGATCATGCTATGTTTATGGCTGAAAAC
This sequence comes from Candidatus Pelagibacteraceae bacterium, assembly GCA_038133865.1. Lineage (GTDB taxonomy): Bacteria > Pseudomonadota > Alphaproteobacteria > Pelagibacterales > Pelagibacteraceae > HIMB114. Next base: position 97,101 of record JAYPUB010000001.1, on the reverse strand, counting down.
ATAAAAAAAATTTGTGATAAATTAAATATAAATCTCGTTTATAAAACATCATTTGATAAAGCTAACAGAACAAGTTTATCTTCAAAAAGAGGCTTAGGCTTAGAAAAATCAATTAAAATATTCGAAGAGATAAAAAAAAATTTTAATTTACCAATTTTAACCGATGCACATACGCCTGAGCAATGTGATGTAATCAAAGATGTTGTTGATATTATTCAAATACCAGCCTTTTTATGTCGACAAACTGATTTATTAATAGCTGCTGCAAGAACTAATTTAATTATAAATGTTAAAAAGGGTCAATTCCTAGCACCTTGGGATATGAAAAATGTAATTAAAAAATTATCTGATTCTAAAAATGATAATATCTTGGTAACTGAACGTGGAGTTTCTTTTGGATATAATACATTGGTTTCGGATATGAGATCATTGTCAATTATGAAAAAGGAAAATTATCCTGTTATATTTGATGCCACGCATTCAGTTCAACAACCAGGTGGTAAAGGTAGTTCTAGTGGAGGTGAACGAGAATATATTTATGATCTTTCTAAGGCTGCAATTTCAATAGGAATTGCTGGATTATTTTTAGAAGTTCATGATAATCCTGATGAAGCTCCATCAGATGGACCTAATATGTTAAAACTTTCAAATTTAGAAGATTTTTTAAATAAAATTAAAAAAATTGATGATTTGATAAAAGGTCATAAATTGTAATGTCCAAAATATCACAAATTAAGTCACGACAAGTTTTTGACAGTAGAGGATTCCCAACTATTGAAACAGACGTAATTTTAAATGATGGTTCAATTGGATCAGCTATTGTACCATCTGGTGCTTCTACTGGTAGTTACGAAGCACATGAGCTCAGAGATAAAAATTCAAAATATTTAAACAAAAGTGTTTTTGAAGCAGTGGGAAACGTAAATATGATTATAAATAATAATTTAAAAGATAAAGATTCATTCGATCAAAATAATATAGACCAAATTTTAATAGAATTAGATGGCACAAATAATAAGTCTAAACTTGGAGCAAATGCAATTTTATCTGTATCTATAGCGAATTGTAAAGCTGCTGCAAAAAGTCAAAAAAAAGAAATCTTTGAATATTTGTCAAAAGACAATACATATAAATTACCTTATCCGTTAATGAATATAATCAATGGGGGAGCGCATGCTAATAATTCATTAAACATTCAAGAGTTTATGATACGTCCTGATGGAGCAAAAAATTTTCAAGAGTGCATGCAATTTGCTTTTTTAACTATACAACACTTGAAAAAAAATTTAGAAAAAAAAAAACTTAATACGAGTGTTGGCGATGAAGGAGGGTTCGCTCCTAATTTAAATTCAGATGAGGAAGCAATCGAATTAATATTAAATTCCATAGAACAATCTAATTATCAACCAGGAAAAGATATTTCTGTATGTTTAGATGTTGCTTCAAATGAATTATTTGATGGAAAAAATTATTCAATTATAAATGAAAAAAAATCTAATCCAGCTGAATTAATTGAGTATTATAAAAGTCTTGTGAGGAAATACCCGATTAAATCTATTGAAGACCCAATTTTCGAAGATGATTGGGAATCTTGGTCAAAATTAACTAATGAAATTGGGAAAAATGTTCAAATAGTTGGAGATGATCTTTTTGTTACTAATCATGAAAGATTAAAAAAAGGGATTGATAAAAATTCGGCTAATTCAATATTGATCAAATTAAATCAAATTGGCACTGTAAGTGAAACTCTTAAAACGATTGATTTGGCTCAAAACAATAATTTTAAGACAATTATTTCACACAGATCCGGAGATACTGAAGATACTTTTATCTCAGACCTGGCAATAGCTACTAATTCAAATCAAATCAAAACTGGTTCATTAGCGAGATCTGAAAGAGTTGCAAAATATAATAGATTAATCAGAGTTGATGAATTATTGAATAATCCTGGTATGCAAGATTTATCATGAGTAATTTTAGACTATTTGTAGTTAAATATAAATTTTTTATTATCAATTCTTTTTTAATATTATATTTTGTTATTAATTTTTTTGATGGAGATAGAGGTTATATTGTATTGCAGGATAAAAAAAAAGAATACAAAGAGTTGGTTGAGGTTGAAAAAAAATTAAAGTTAAAAAATATAACATTAAAAAGGGAAAATGAAGCTTTGACTACAAAAATTGACCTTGATTATATAGATGAATTATATCGAAAAAATTTTGTTGTTGGAAAAAAAAATGAAAAACTTTTGATCATAAAATGAAACCAAGGCACCCAGAAAAAATCCACAAACCTTCAAATCCAATTCAAAGAAAACCAAGCTGGATAAGAACAAGATTAACAAATTCGTCAATTTATAAAGATACAAAGGAAATTGTAAAAAAAAATAAATTACATACGGTTTGTGAAGAAGCTGGCTGCCCAAATATTTCAGAATGTTGGAGCAAAAAACATGCAACTTTTATGATTATGGGCGATACATGCACAAGAGCTTGCGCTTTTTGTAATGTTAAAACTGGTTTGCCAGAAGAGTTAGATCATGATGAGCCTGCAAGAGTAGCTAATGCAACTAAAGATTTAAATTTAAATCATGTTGTTATTACTTCTGTTGATAGAGATGATTTATCAGATGGAGGAGCTCTACATTTTTCAAAAACAATAAATGAAATAAAAAAAATCAACCCTCAAACTACTGTAGAAATTTTAACTCCAGATTTTCTTAGAAAGGGAGATGTGTTCAAAATAATTGTTGATGCTAAACCAGATGTTTTTAACCACAATATTGAAACTGTTCCTTCAAACTATATAAAAGTCAGACCAGGTTCTAGATATTTTCAATCAATAAATTTATTAAAAGAAGTAAAAAATTATGATCAAAAAATATTTACAAAATCAGGACTAATGCTTGGACTTGGCGAAGAAGAAGATGAATTATACCAAGTAATGGATGATTTAAGATGCGCAAATGTAGATTTTCTAACATTAGGCCAGTATTTGCAGCCGACTGAAAAACATTTTCCTATTAAAAAATTTATTACACCTCTGGATTTTGAAAAATATAAAAAAGTAGCCTATTCAAAAGGTTTTTTATTGGTTTCATCAAGCCCGATGACAAGATCAAGTTATCATGCGGGTGAGGATTTTAAAAAACTTAAAGAAAAAAGACAAAATAATCTTATTTAAATTGCCTAAAAAAAAAATTGTAAAAAAATTTCAATATCCTCTAAAGCTAATTGAGCAATTAATATTAGATATTGATTGTTACAAAGATTTTTTACCCTGGTGTAATAATTCAAATATAACTTCAAAAAAAGACACTAGTGACTCATTAGAAATAATTGCAAATTTAGATATTGGCTATTCATTTGCAAAAGATACTTACACAAGCGAAGTTAAATATAATAAAAAAACAAATACAATTGTTGTTAAATCTATCAATGGACCATTAAATAAATTAGAAAATATATGGATATTAAAAGAAATAGAAAATAATCAATGTGAAGTTTCTTTCTCAATTGATTTAGAGTTAAAAAATTTTTTATTAAATAAAATGTTAATTACCATGTTTGATTTAGGATTTGATAAAATTTTAAAATCTTTTGAAGATAGAGCAAAATATTTAAGTAAATTAAATTAATTTTTCACAAAGTTTAAAAATTTCATTCACAGTTTTTTTTCGTATAACTGATCTTTTTAGCTTTTTGTTAAAATTAAACATAAATATTTTTGTTTTATTTTTAAATTTTATGCCAACATATACCAATCCCACCGGTTTAATATCTGATCCACCGCCAGGTCCCGCAATACCAGTTATTGAAACACATAATTTTGATTGAGATAGTTTGTGTAAATTTTCCACCATTTCTCTACAAACTTGAGAACTCACTGCGCCATGTTTTTTTAAATTATTTTTTTTTATTTTAAGAAATTTCTCTTTTGCTATGTTTGAATAAGTTATTAATCCAATATTAAATATTTTAGAAGATCCGGGTTCAGAAGTAATTATATTTGCGAGAAGCCCACCTGTACATGACTCAGCAACAGAAATACTTATTTTTTTTTTAATAAATTTTTTGATAATTAAATTTCTTTTCATATATATATATTTAAAAAGTAAATTAAAATAAAACAATATAAACCAGCTATTATATCATCACCAATAATGCCAATTATACCTTTTATATTTTTATCAAAATAATTTGCAGGGAAAATTTTAAATATATCAAAAAATCTAAAACTAAAAAAAGAGATTAAAATCAAAATTAAATTTCCGTCACAAATAAGTAAAGGAATTGATTGACCTATATATTCGTCAATTACTATTTCTTTTGGATCATCATTTTTAAAATTTTTAAGTATAGTTTTTAAAAAAAATAACGAATAAATAAAAATAAAACATAACATGAATAAAAATAATAAATTTGAAAAAAAATTATATACAAAAAGATATACAATAACTGTAAAAAGGCTTCCAAAAGTTCCAGATGCAGGCAATTTACCAATATTAAAAAGTGTAAAGATGCAATTATTAAATTTATAAAGCATTTTCTAGTGTTGAAATCACTTCACATGCTAAAGCTTTATTTTTACCTATAATCCCTATTTTATCGGTAGTTTTAGCCTTAACATTAATTTGTTTTTTGTTTATTCCACAAAGTTTTGCAATATTATTTTTTATCTTTTCTTTATAATTTTTTAAATTTGGGGATTGTAAAATAATATTTAAATCAATTGATGAAACTTCCAAATTTATACTCTTTAATTTTCTTATAACTTCTAAAAGAAGTTTAGTTGATCTAATTCCTTTAAATTTATTATTATTAGGAAACAAAGTTCCAATATCACCAAGTTTTGCTGCACCTAAAAAACTATCGATTAAAGCATGAATTAAACTGTCACCGTCGCTATGACCAACACTACCAATTTTTGAAGGTATATTTATACCTCCTATGTAGAGTTTGTAACCAGGTTTCATTTGATGAATATCATATCCTAAACCAAAATATCTTTTTTTTGAGCCTATATCTTCTATGTATGTAATTTTTTTATTTCTTCTTTCTCCTTTAATAATTTTAATGTTTTGATTATTTATTTTAAATAAAATTGAGTCATCAGTAATATTTCTTTTTTTATTTTTTTTGTGAAAGTGATAGATTTTTTTCAGATTAAACGCTTGAGGTGTTTGAATTAATTTTACTTGGTCTCTATTTATATATTTTCTTTTATACAAAACAGTATCCATACTAGAAATTACTGGAATAACACAATCATTTTTTTTTAAATTTTTTATTAATTTTTTTACTAAATTAATTGAAAAATCTGGCCTTGCAGCATCATGAATTAATATATGTGTAAATTTTTTTTTTAATTTGAATATTCCATTTTTAACCGAGTCACTTCTATACTTTCCTCCAATAAAAAATTTAATTTTTTTTGTTTTTTTTATTATAGATTCGTATTTTTTTTGGTTTATTGCGTTTATTGCAATATAAATTTCTTTAATTTCTTTAATTTGACTTAGTTTTTTTATACTATGATTTATAACTATATCATTATTATAAAAATGAAATTGTTTTTGAATATTATTTTTAAACCTAGAACTATTACCTGCGGCCAAGATTATTGCTGCTAATTTCATGAAATATATTTTAAATTTTTTTTCTAATACTTATTTATTATCAAGTTTATTTATAATTTCAATCGGCGTCGGTATTATATCTTTACAAACTTTTATAGGAGTAGGCTTTTTTAAATTAAATCAATTTAATGTTGAAGCCTTATTTTTTTTAAATTTAGCATTACTTTTGGTATTAATTATTTCAATATTTATTAAAATTTATAATAGTTATTTAAAAAAAAAAAATATAGAGCTCGGTGGAAAAACCAGTAAGAATTTAGTACTTTCTTTCTTATTAATTTCATCTTTGCCATCTTTTTTAATTGTTATTTTTTCAATAGTAATTTTTAATTATGGTATTCAAAATTGGTTCGATAATAAAATTTTATCTCTAGTTAATAATTCAAGAAATATTGCTTTAAATTATTTGAATGACTATCAAAAATCTATAATTAAAGATTTAAAGTTAATTGCATACGATTTAAACAGGAATAAAAAAATTTTATTATCAGATAAAGAAAAGTTTAAAAGTTATCTAATCTTTCAATTAAATTTTAGAGATATTAAAAATATTTTTTTAATTAATAACGAAGGTAAGTTAGTAGAGTATGCAAACAATCTCGAAACTTATGTTCCTCCTTCAAAAAAAATGTTGTTAGAGGCAAGTAATGGTAAGCCGTTAATAGTATCAAGTGCACTAGAAAAAAAAACTTATGTTTTAATAAAATTAAATAATTATGAAAATTTATATTTATTCTCTTTTCAAAATGTCGACGAAAAAATTAATTTATTCTTGAAAGAGACAGGAGAAGCTTCGACATATTATTATAAGGTTAAAAAAAATACTTTTATAATTCAAATTACATTTTTTATAATTTACATAATATTTACATTAATTCTTATATTAATGTCTGCTATGTTCGGTATTAATTTTGCTGCAAAAACTACAAAACCTTTAAATAATTTATTTAGAGCCGCAAAAAGTGTCAGTGAAGGTAATTATGACACAAGGTTAAAAGATGAAAAGAATGAAGATTTTAATAATTTAAATTTAATATTTAATGATATGGTTTCGCAAATTAAAAAACAAAAACAAAAAAATATTTTGTCTGGACGTTTTGAAGCTTGGCAAGTAATAGCTAGAAAATTAGCTCATGAAATTAGAAATCCTCTAACACCGATACAACTTTCTCTGGACAGAATTAAAAGCAAGATATCAAAAGATGATCATTCAAAAAAACATTTATCAATAATAAATAATCAGATTTTAGAAATATCTAATTTAGTTAATAATTTTTCTGATTTTGCTAGGATGCCTAAACCTATTTTTGAAAAAAATGATATATTAGAAATAATAAAAAATTCAGTTGATACTTATAAATTAAATTATGAAAAGATTAACTTTGTCACAAATAATTTGCTGAAAGAAGGGAAGATATTTTGTGATAAAAACCAAATTAATCGAGTTTTGATTAATCTTTATAAAAATTCTATTGAATCAATCGAGGAAAAAAATTACAAAAAAGATGAATATGGAGAAATTATAACTGACATATCTTCCGATAAAAAAAATTATATAATTACTATTTATGATAATGGAGTTGGTTTTAAGGATTCTGCTCGTGATAAAGAGCAAGATCCATATTTTACTACAAAAAAAGATGGTAGTGGACTTGGTTTATCTATTGTTTCAAAAATAATTCATGAACACGATGGTCAAATTTTTTATGATAATAGAAAAGAAAAACAAGGAGCTTTTGTAACAATTACTTTACCAATAAATTATGAAAAAAATATTAATAGTTGATGATGAAAAAGATATTCGTTTCATTTTAGAAGAAATACTCTCCGAAAATAAATATTCTGTTGTTACAATTGGAACAATAAAAGAGGCTGAAGATTATATTAATCAAAATACCTTTGATTTGGCTTTGTTGGATGTTTTGCTTGATGAGAGATCTAGAGATGGATTGTATCTTTTAAATTTAATTAAAAAAAAAAATAAAGATTTACCAGTTATTATGATGTCAGGTCATGCAAATATTCAAATCGCTGTAAATTCTGTGAAGGAAGGTGCTTTTGAATTTTTAGAAAAACCATTTAATCAAGAAAGATTATTAAATTTTATAAAAAGAGGAATAGAATACGCAGATTTAATAAATTCAAAGCAAGATCTTCAAGAAAATATTTTTCAATCTTTTGATTTTATAGGTAAAACTAAAGAAATATTAAAAATTAAAGATGTTATCTCACAAGTTTCAAATTCTAATAGTAGAATTTTAATTGAGGGTTCTAGTGGATCAGGTAAAGAGCTTTTAGCTCGTGAAATACATAAAAAATCTAATAGGAACAAAAATAATTTTGTTGTTTTAGATTCATTGAGAATAAACAAAGATAATTTTGAAGAAAATTTGTTTGGAATTTCAAAAGATGGGTATGTTATTAAAGGATCTTTAGAAAAAGCAAACCAAGGAACTCTATTTATTGATAATGTTAACGAGCTTCCTCTTGAAATTCAAACTAATCTTTTAAGAGTTATAACTGATCAAAAATTTAGAAGAATAAATGATACTATCGATATAAAAGTGGATTTTAGGCTAATTGCGTCCTCATCTATTAATTTAAAAAATGAAGTAAAAATTGGAAACTTTAGAGAAGATCTTTTTCATAGATTAAATGTTGTTAAGTTTGATTTGCCATTATTAAAAAATAGGTCTTCAGATATACCACTTCTAGTAGATTATTTTTTTAAACAATTTAATAAAAAAGAATTTAATTTTAAAAAAAATATTAGAAATTTTGATATTTTTTATGATTACGAATGGCCTGGAAATGTAAGAGAATTAAGAAATCTGGTAGAAAGATTGTCAATTTTAAAGAATGATAATATGGAAAAAATAGATAATATAGTTTATAATTATTTTAATACTAATTCAAATATTGAAAAAAAAAGTTCTGCTAATAATAATCTTACACTAAAAGAAGCTAGAGATAACTTTGAAAAAGAGTATTTAATGAACCAGCTTAAAAAATATGACGGTAATGTATCAAAAACAGCACAGTCTGTTGGAATGGAAAGATCAGCGCTTCACAGAAAATTAACCAATTTAAATATAAAATATTAAATATGAATATAATTATCTGCGGAGCTGGACAAGTTGGTTATTCTATTACCGACCAACTATCTCAACAAGGTCATTCAATTACAGTAATTGATAAGAATAGTGCGGATATTCAAAAAATAAATGACAATCTAGACGCAAAAGGAATTGTTGGTATTGCTACATTTCCAAGTGTATTAGAATTAGCAGACGCAAAAAATGCGGATATGATTATTGCAGTTACAAGAAACGATGAAACCAATATGATTGTTTGTCAAATTGCACATTCTATATTTAATGTTTCTAGAAAAATAGCAAGAATTAGATCTAAAGAATTTCTCAACCCGTTATATAAGTCATTGTTTAGTAAATCTCATTTGCCAATTGATATTATTATCTCCCCAGAATTTGAAGTTGCCAAATCTTTGTTGCGTAAAATAGAAGCCCCAGGTGCAATTGAAAGTTTTCCATTTGTAAATGATTTAGTAAGATTAATAGAAATTAATTTGGATGAAAAATGTCCATTGGTTAATACACCTTTACAAAAGCTGACAGAATCTTTTTCAGATTTAAACGCCAATGTTTTAGGAGTTCAGAGAGAAGATAAATTTTTAATTCTTAAAAAAAAAGATACTTTAATTGAGAACGATAAAGCATTTATTCTTACAGACTCTAAACAAGTGGATAGAACAATGAATGTTTTTGGTAAAGACGAAAAAATATCTGATAAAATATTAATAATAGGAGCAGGAAACATAGGCTTAGATTTAGCAAAGTCTCTGGAGGATCTACCAAGCAATCCAAGAATTAAAATAATAGAAAAAAATGAAGAAAGAGCCCAGTACGTTGCTAATGAATTAAATGAAGCTATGGTAATTAAAGGAGATGGTTTAGATGAGAACATTCTTAAAGAGGTAAATTTAGAAGAAATAGATACTGTTTTATGTATTACTGATGATGATGAGGTCAATTTAATGTGTGCTTTACTGTGTAAGAAGAAAGGAATTAAAAGAGTAATAGCAATAGCCAATAGTCATAATTATAGTTTATTACAAACATCATTAAAAATAGATGATATTGTAGACCCAAGAATGACAACAGTATCAACAATTTTAAAACATATACATAAAGGCAAAATAGATAGTGTATTTACTTTAGACGGCGGTGAATTTGAAATTATAGAAGCTAAAATTACAGAAAATTCAGAATTAGCAAATAAGACATTAGAAAAATCTTCTATACCAGAAGGAATAAAAATTGGATTAATTTCACGTGATAATAAAATTTTTGTTCCAAAAAAAGAATTCGAATTTAAGCTAAATGATATAATTATACTTTTATCTTCAAGGGCTCAATTAAAGAAAGTTGAGCAATTATTCCGTATCAGCGAGTATTATTAATAAACTAAATGAATTTTAAACCAATTTTATACTATCTTGGTAAAATTAATTTATTAATAATTTTTTTTAGTTTTGTTAATCTTTTATATTGTTTTTATTTTGACTTTAAAATTAATTTAGATGCTTATTTTCTGACTTTAATAATCTCTTTATTATTTTATTTTTTAACTTTTAAAATTAAAATTAAAAAACAAGATAAAGATTTAAGAACTGAAGGTTTAATATTATTTTCTATTATGGGGTGGGTAATTTTACCTTTTTTAATGTCTATACCTTTTTGGGTTGGAGATTATTCAAATTTTTTAGATTCATATTTTGAAAGTATTTCAGGCTTTACATCTTTTGGTGCTAGTATTTTTTTAAATAAACTGAGCTTATTAGATTCACCAATTTTGTTATGGAGAAGTTCGACCCAAATCGTTGGTTCAATTTTTTTTATAATGACTATAATTTTAGTATTAGGAAGTAGAGAATTAAACTTATATCCGATTAAATTTATAACAAAAAAAAAAGATCCTATTTTTTTTTCACTAAATTTTAATAATGTATTTAATAATACTTTATATGCATTCTCTATAGTTTTTTTAATTTCTTTATTTTTTTTAAATTTTACTGATCTGAGAATGTTTGATAAGTTTAACTTATCTTTATCAATTATATCAACAGGAGGATTTCAATCATCTTCTTTAATAAATTTAACAAATTATGAAAAAACAATTATTTCAATATTATTAATTTTTTCATCATTAAATATCTTTTTTATTCTTGGAGTATTAAAAATAAATAATACATATAATTTTTATGAAGACAGAAGTTTTTTATATTTATTTTTAATTTTTCTTTTGATTTTAAATATTTTTGGAAAAAATATTGAGTTTTCAGAATTGTTAATTCAACTTTCATCTGCAATTTCAAATTCTGGTATAAATTTTTCAAATAATCACTATGATGGTATAATATTTATCTTGATAGCCGCTTCTTTTTTTGGCGGATGTTTGATTTCATCTTCTTCTGGTTTTAAAATCTCTAGAGTTTTGATAATTTTTAATAAAGTTTATTTTGAATTACAGCGCCTTTTAACACCGTCAGCTATAATTAATTCTACAATTTATAAATCAGTTGAGAAGATCAAAACTAGTGATTTTTATTCTTGTTGTTTGTTACTTTTATTTTATTTGATTTTATTTATTATTTATTCTTTTTTATTAACATTGGAGAATATTAGTTTTGAAAATAGTTTTTTAACTTCAATTTTATTAACTTTTAATACTTTGCCATCAACAATGTATTTATCAGAAAATATTGATTTTACTAAATTTTCTGATTTATCATTAATGATTACAATTGTGATGTTAATATTTTCAAAAGTTACACCACTTAGTTTAATTGCCCTAATAAAGTATAGATTTATTAAATAACAAAATGTTTACACTTATTATAAAATTTTATAATAGAGATTTGTGCGCCCTTAGCTCAGCTGGATAGAGCAACGGTTTTCTAAACCGTGGGTCCCGTGTTCGAGTCGCGGAGGGCGCGCCAGTTAATATGTATTATGTCTACATGCTTATAAGCAAAGATAATTCGAAACATACATATGTTGGTTATACAAATAATCTTTCAAAAAGAGTTAAGCTTCACAATACTGGAAAAGGAGCAAAGTTTACCAGGGGTAGATCGTGGAAAATAATTTATAAAAAAAAAATTGAAAGTAAATCTAAAGCTTTAAAAGAAGAATTTAATCTTAAAAAAAACTATAAGTTAAGAAAAAAAATTAAGGAAAAAAATTTATAACCAATTTGGATATCTTAAATTCTTGGAGTCAAGAAATTCTTTATTATAAATCCTTGATGCATATCTAGCACCAATATCACACAAAATAGTTACAATATTTTTTCCAGGTCCAATTTTTTTTCCAAGCTCAATTGCACCTGCTACATTAATACCAGATGAAGCTCCTAAACTTAAACCTTCGTATTTGAGAAGATCATAAATTATATCAAGCGCATATTGGTCTTCTATTTGAAATGCTTCATCCACTTTAGCATCTTTAAAGTTTTCAGTAATACGTGTTGTTCCTATACCTTCCGTGATGGATTCTCCTGAAGCGCTAAGTTCATTATTTTTAAAAAAATTATAAAGAGCTGATCCTTTTGGATCACTTAGGCCGGTAATAATTTTTTTATTTTTTTCTTTTAAGCCTTCGGCAATTCCTGCTAATGTACCACCAGTTCCTACAGAGCAAATAAATGCATCAACCTTATCATTTGTTTGTTTTAAAATTTCCTGAGCGGTTGTTTCTATATGTGCAATTTTATTGACGGTATTATCAAATTGGTTGGCCCAATAAACTTTTTTATTAGATTTTTTTTCAAGATCTAATGCAACATCTCTAGAATATTTTACATAATTTTTTGGGTTTGCATAAGGTACTGCTTCAACTTCAATTAATTTGGCACCAAGATTTCTAAGCGTATCTTTCTTTTCCTTAGACTGAGTCTCTGGAATAACTATTATTGTGTTAATATTATAATAGTTGGCGACCATGGCTATTCCAATTCCAGTATTACCAGCTGTACCTTCCACAATTGTTCCCCCAGTTTCTAAAAGATTTTTTTTAATCGCATTATTAATTATGTATAATGCAGCTCTATCTTTAACAGACAATCCAGGATTTAAAAATTCTGCTTTTCCATAGATATTGCATCCACTTAATTCTGATGGTTTTTTTAAGTATATTAGTGGTGTATTCCCAATTAAATCAATTATGGAAGTTTTTTTCATTAATTTATTTTTTTAATAAAAAATTGTGTAACATCTGTATGATCTAAAGAAAAGCCAGTTTCGCAATAATCAAGATAATAATTCCATAATCTCTTAAATTTATCATCAAAACTTAATTGTTTTAATTTTGGCCAAGCGTAATTAAAATTATTTTTCCATTCCAATAAAGTTCTTGAATAATCATATCCAAATGAAATTTTATGATACAATTTGAAGCCATTATCTTTTAATAATCTTCCAAGTATATTTTTGGTAGGAAGCATTCCTCCTGGAAAAATATATTTTTGTATAAAATCAACATTGTTTAAATACTTTGAAAAAGAATTTTCATTAATTGTAATTATTTGAAGGCACGCAGTCCCATCTTTAGATAATAAAGAATTTAACTTTTGAAAATATTTGTTCCAGTATTTTTTTCCTACAGCCTCAAACATTTCAATTGATACTGCATTATTATATTTTTTTTCTATTTTTCTGTAATCTTCAAAAAAAACTTTATTGTGCATAGATTTAGTATAGTCATATTGATTTTTACTTATTGTATAACCATCAATATTTATATATTGATATTTTTTTTTAATACGATTTATAAAACCACCCCAGCCACAACCAATTTCACATACTTGTTTTGAACTATTGATATTTAAATTTTCTATAATAGAATCGTATTTTTGTTCTTGGGCTTCTTGCAATGAAATATTTTTGTTTTTATATAATGCCGAAGAATATGTCATTGTAGAATCTAGCCACTCTTTATAAAAATCATTACCTAAGTCATAATGAAAACTAATGTTTTTTTTAGCTTGATTAATGGTATTTTTTTTAAGAATAAAATTAACACTTTCTATAACCTTGTTATAAAAATTAGGTTTCCAGTTTTGCTTTCTTAATTGTTGGTTTTTAAGTAGTATTTTTAATAAATTATTTAAGTTAGATGTATCCCATTTTTTAGCCACATAGCTTTCTGCAAATCCAAGGTCACCTCTTAAAACTAAATCTTTAAATGCTGAATAATCATTAATTATAATATTTGACTCTAGATTTCCTGTTTTTCCTATATATTTTTTTTCAAATATATTGCCAATATTATATTTTAACTTACCCCAAGATATTTTTTCAAATTCTTTTTCAACAATATTTTTAAAAAAATTTATCATGAAAAACTGTAATTATTCTTAATTTTTTTATTTTTAAAATTAAATTTACCTTTTTTAAATAAAATTTTTATTGCCTGATAATGTATCATAATGATGATTTTTTGAGCATAAAATATTCGCTTAAAGGCCATAATAATTAAATTTTTATCATTTAAAGTGATATACTTTATATTCATACCAGTAAATAATTTTTCTTTTTTACTTAAAGCATTTATAAGAATTTTCATTCCATTTTTTTTTAAAATTATTTTAAAAAAATATTTTAAATTCATCTTTAAAAAAGGTGAAACATAAAATTTTTTATTAAAACTATGATTTTTTAAATTTTTTGAATTCACTTTTTTAAAATACATATGTTTTTCATGATGTGTATTTTTGACCTCATAAATTAAAAACTCAATTTTATTTTTATAACTCACAAAATAAACTGATATCGGATTAAAAACATATCCTAAAAATTTAGGCGAAGTGAGTAGGTGAATTGTATAATTTTTTTTTATATTATAATTTTTTTTAATTTTTTTTATTATAAAAGAATACAAATTATCACTAAAATTTCCGTAATCTCTTAAATTGATGCTAAAAATATTAAATTTATTAATAGAGAATATTTTAAGATTTTTAACACTATCGATATTTTTAATATTAAATAGCATAGAACAAATTTTGTAATTGAAACGATTGTAAAAAGGCACTTTTCGCATATGAAAAACTTCATTTTCACATAAAAAATTATTTAACATTTATTAATTTCTTAACTTCTAATGCTGATTTTACACCATCTTCATGAAAACCATATCCCAACCATGCTCCAGCGAACCAAATATTATTTATACCTTGAGCTTTTTTGTTTATAGTTGAAACGATTTTTAAAGGTTTTGTGAACAGAGGGTGTTCATAGATTATTTTTTTGATAAGGAATCTTTTATTAATAGTTTTGAAATTTAAAGTAACAAAAATATTTGTTTTGCATTTAAGATTTTGTAAGAGATTCATCCAATAGGTTAAAACAAGATTCTTCTTTGTGTAAAAAAAATTCCATGATGACCAATTTGCTTTTTTTTTTGGCATAATTTTTTTGTCCGTATGAATGTAAATAGTATTTTTTTGATATTTAACAGCATTTAGTAGATCTAATTGTTTTTGCAAAGGATCCTTTAAAATTTTTTTTATTTGGTCTGTATGATTTGCTAAAATTAAATAATCATATTTAAATTTTTTTTTATTGTTTGTTACTATAAATTTTTTCTTTTGATTTATTTCTATTACCTTTTCATTTAAAAATACTTTGGGTTTTACAATTTTTACAATTTTATTCACGTAAGATTTGCTTCCATTCTTTATTGTGTACCAAGTAGGTCTTTTAGTAATAATATTGTTTAATCCGTGATTTTTAAAAAAATTTAAAATAAAAGAAGTATTATAATTTTTTATATCGGTAAGATTAGTTGACCATATAGATGAACACATAGGCAGCAAGTATAATTCAATAAATTCTTTTGAAAAATGGTTTTCATATAAAAATTTTTCTAATTTTAAATCTACATTAACATTTTTATTCTCTGTTATTTTTGCAAATCTTATTATGTCTTTTAAAATTTTAAAATATCTTAATGTAAATAAATTTTTAAAATCAAATATAGTTTTAAAATTTTTACCGGCCCATTCGTATTTAATTTTATTATTTTTTACCGAAAAAGACATATTACTTTTTTGGTATTCAACTTTAATTTTTTTAATTAAATCTATGAAGTTTGGGTAGTTTTTGTCATTAAAAACTATAAACCCACTATCAAAATATATTTTCTCTTTTTTCAGAAAATGAGTGTGAGTGTGTCCTCCTAGATATTTATTTTTTTCAAAAATTAATATTTTAAATTTTTTTCTTAAAAAATATGCACTTGCTAAGCCGGATATACCAGATCCTATAATCAATAATTTTTTCATTTTTTTGTATGTTCGAATGCTGTTAATGCAGCTTGTCTTGCTTTTGCATGATCTACAATTGGTTCATAATAATCTTTTTTTAGATTGAATTTAATTTTTTTAGCTTCAGTAATCGGTAGTTCCCATGGTTTATGTATAAATTTTTTTGGAACATGTTTTAAACTAGGTAACCATTCTTTTATGAATAATCCATCTGTGTCAAATTTTTCACCTTGGGTGATAGGATTGAAAATTCGAAAATAGGGAGCAGCATCTGCACCACAACCTGCAATCCATTGCCACCCAGAAACATTATTTGCAGTATCATAATCAAGAAGAGTGTCTTGAAAATATTTTTCACCTTCTATCCAATTTATCCTCAAATGTTTTACAAGAAATGATCCTGTAACCATTCTTAACCTATTGTGCATCCATCCTGTTTCATAAAGTTGTCTCATGGCTGCATCAATAATAGGATAACCTGTTTTTCCTTGTTTCCATTTTTCAAGATGATCCTTGTTTTTTGACCAAGGAAAATTATCAAAATTTTTTCTTAAATTTCTCTCTGTCATTTGTGGAAAGTGATTAATTAAATGATAGGCGAATTCTCTCCATCCAATTTCATTAATAAATTTTCTTGTACCAATATTTTTTTTATTTATTAAAAAGTATTTATTAAAAATTTCTCTCGAACTTATTTCGCCAAAAGCTAAATGAGGAGATATTTTAGAGGTTCCATTTATACTTGGATAATCTCTATTTTTATCATAGCTAAATATTTCTTTATTGATAAATTCATTAATTTTCTTATTCGCTTCAAATTCACCAGTTTTCCAATATTTTTCAAATTTTTGATACCATTTTTTTTTTGGTAGAATTTTTTCAAATTCCTTAAAACTTTTAGTAGTTTTATTATTTTCTATTTTTATTTTATTGTTTTTATAATTATAGTTATTTAGATAAATAAATTCCTCATTTTTCCAAAAAGGTGTGAAAACTTGAAAAGGGGTATCATCTTTTTTTCGAGTTTTTGAAGGATTTAATAATAAATTAGAATTAAATATCTTAAATTGAATATTATTTTGATTTAATATTTTAATTATATTATTTTCAATTTCTATTTCTTTGGGCAGATATATCTTATTCCACACAATTTCATTAATTTTGAATTTTTTTATAACTTTTTTGATAGAATCTAATTCATTATTGAATTCAAAGTGAAATTTAAATTGTTTTTTTTCTAAACTATTTCTAAAAACAGTTAAAGATTTGTACAACCACCATTTTTGAGCAGATCTATTTTTAAATTTTTTTTCGTCATAGGAAAATAAGCATATTTTTTTATTTTTGTACTTTGAAAAATAAGTTAAACTTTCGTTATCTATGAAGCGAAAGTCATTTCTGATCCAATAAACAAGCATAATTTTATAAAAAAAACTGTTAATTCAGTAACAAAATCAAGACAATTTTTATATATTTTTTATATTTTTTTTGTTGCCATAAATGGCAAAAAGGTATTTAACCTTTATAAAAAGGGAGACATTGGTGAGTGCACAGTTAAACCAGCATTTAGGTAAGAAGCTAAGATTAAGAAGAACTTCACTAGGATTAACACAAACCCAAGTAGCAAAAGCGATAAACGTCACATTTCAGCAGATACAAAAGTATGAAAAGGGAACAAACGGTGTCAGTTCTGCAAGATTATTACAACTGTCGAGTTTTCTTAAGGTTCCATTAAAATATTTTTTTGAAGATTATCAAGACTTTTCACAAAATAGTGAAGAAAACATGTCTTCAAAAGACGTAAACTTTAGCTTTTTAATTAAAATGTTTAATGATCTTGAACATCAACAAAAAGAAAAGTTACTTGAGGTTTTGAGTAATACTAAGGATGTAAAAAAAGCTATTTAGTCTGGCTCCCCGGGCCGGACTCGAACCAGCGACCGAGCGGTTAACAGCCGCTTG
>JAYPUB010000001.1:0-79141 GCA_038133865.1 Candidatus Pelagibacteraceae bacterium | reverse complement strand
ACTGGGATACAAGGATTTGCAATCCTCTGCGTAACCATTCCGCCACGTGGCCAATTTTTGAAATTGTTTATTAGAGTTGAGGTATATATAAAGTTTTGTAATATTCAATAAAATGTCAGCATTTAAGTCATATAACCATAAAGATATAGAAGATAAAATTTATAGTTATTGGGAAAAAAATAAATGTTTTAAGCCAAAAAAAAATAAAAATAAAAAATATTTTTCTATAGTTATTCCTCCACCAAATGTAACAGGAAGCTTGCACATGGGCCATGCCTTAAATAATTCTATTCAAGATTTATTAGTCAGGCATAATAGAAATAAAGGTTTGGAAACTTTGTGGCAACCAGGAACTGATCATGCAGGAATAGCTACCCAATTAGTTGTTGAAAAACAACTTTTTAAAAAAGGTATTTCAAGAAAAGATCTTGGTAGAGAAAAATTTTTAAAAGAAGTATGGAAATGGAAGGAAAAGTCAGGTGGAATAATTACTGATCAACTGAAGAAACTTGGCTCATCCTGTGATTGGTCAAGAGACAGATTTACCATGGATAAAGGGTTATCCAAGGCAGTATTAAAAGTATTTGTAAATTTATATGAAAAAAAATTAATTTATAAAGATTTAAAATTAACTAATTGGGATACAAAATTACAAACTGCTATTTCAGATTTAGAAGTTGTACAAAAAAACACAAAAGGAAAGCTTTATTATATTAAATATAAACTTGCTTACAATGATCAAAATATAATAGTAGCGACTACTAGACCGGAAACTATGTTTGGAGATACGGCAATCGCAGTTAATCCCAAAGATGAGAGATATAAAGAGCTAATAGGTAAAGAAGTAATTATTCCAATATCCAACAGAAAAATAAAAATTATTTCAGATGTATATGCTGATCCAGATCAAGGTTCAGGAGCTGTAAAAATTACCCCAGCTCATGATTTTAATGATTATTTAGTCGGAAAAAGAAACAAACTTAATTCTATTAATATATTAAATAAGGATGGAACTTTAAATGAAAATGTACCGAATGATTACCTCAATCTTGATAGATTAGAGGCAAGGAAGAAATTGATAGTTGAATTAGAACAAAAAAATTATTTAGATAAAATAGAAGATATAAATCACACAGTTCCTTACGGAGATAGAACAAACTCTATAATTGAACCATTATTAACTGAGCAATGGTTTGTTGATGCTAAAAAATTAGCAAAAGAAGCAATAAGACAAGTTAAGAAAAAAAATACTAATTTTTTTCCAGATAATTGGAAAAAAACATACTTTCAATGGATGGAAAATATAGAACCGTGGTGTATCTCTAGGCAGCTATGGTGGGGTCATCAAATTCCTGCGTGGTATACTGAAGATGGAAAAATTATTGTTGCTGAAAATATTTTAGAGGCAAAAAAAATTGCTAAAAAGAAATTTAAAACAGCAAAAATTTTAAAACAGGATCCTGATGTACTTGATACATGGTTTTCCTCAGCCCTTTGGCCCTTTGCAACACTTGGTTGGCCTAATAACAAATCATACGAATTAAAACGTTTTTATAAAACATCTGTTTTGGTTACAGGTTTTGACATTATATTTTTCTGGGTAGCCAGAATGATGATGATGGGACTTTATTTTATGAAAGAAGTTCCATTTGAAGATGTTTATGTTCACGCCTTAGTAAGAGATGAAAAAGGTCAAAAAATGTCAAAATCGAAAGGTAACGTTATAGATCCACTTACAATCATAAATGAATTTGGCGCAGATGCTCTTCGGTTTACTTTGATATCTATGTCCTCTCCCGGAAGAGATGTTAAGTTATCAGTAGATAGAGTTAAAGGTTATAGAAATTTTATAACAAAAATTTGGAATACTTTTAGCTATTGTAAAATTAACAATATTTTTAAAACAAAAAATATAAAATTATCTAATGTTAAAAATCCAGCCAATCAATGGATAATAAAAACATTAAATTTATACAAACAAAAAATTAAAAATAATATTAATGATTATAGGTTTGATGAAGCAGCTAGAAATATTTATTTATATATTTGGAATTACTTTTGTGACTGGTATATAGAGTTTTCGAAGCCGTTGCTGAATTCAAATAATAAAAAAATAATAGAAGAGACAAAAAATACGTTGTTATATGTTCAAAGGGAAAATCTTTCTCTTTTACATGCATTTATTCCTTTTGTAACAGAGGAGCTTTGGAATTTAACTAATTATAAAAAACTTGAAAAAACAGATTTGGTTAATTTTAATTTTAAAAAAGATTTTGCATTAAAAAATACCAAAAGTACAAAAGATATTGATTTTATCATAAATTTTATAACTGACTTGAGATCAATAAAGGCAAAACTTAATATTTCACCCGGTAATTTTGTCGATGTAAATATAGATGAATTGCCAAAACAAAATCAAAAAATAATTTATAATAATGAATTAATAGTAAAAAAATTAGGCCGTATAAATAATTTTGATCTTCGTGGTGTTAAATCTAAAATAGGAAAAGTTGTTTTGTCTAATAATAAAATATCAATTTCTTTTGGAGATGAGATAGATTTAGATCAACAAATTTTGATACTTGATAAAAAAGTTAAAATTTTAGAAAATGAAATAAGAAATTCAGAAAAAAAACTTAAAAATGATAGCTTTATAAAAAAAGCACCAGAAAACGTTGTTAATCAGGAAAAAGATCTTTTAGAAAATAATAAAAGTGAGTATAAAAACCTCTCAGAAATAATAAGTAGTTTAAAATGAAAATTGATAAATCAAAATTACCAAGTAGACATACTACAGTAGGCCCAGAAAGAGCTCCTCATAGATCTTTTTATTATGCAATGAACTTAACAGAAGAAGACGTTGCAAAACCTTTTGTTGGTGTTGTCTCAACTTGGAATGAAGCTGCACCATGTAACATTGCTTTAATGAGACAAGCGCAAAGTGTAAAAAAAGGTGTTCATGAAAACAAAGGAACACCAAGAGAGTTTTGTACCATTACTGTGACTGATGGAATTGCAATGGGTCATGAGGGAATGAAATCATCACTTATATCCAGGGAAGTTATAGCAGACTCCACCGAATTGACTGTTCGTGGTCATTGTTATGATGCGTTGGTTGGCCTAGCGGGATGCGATAAATCATTACCTGGTTTGATGATGGCAATGTGTAGATTAAATGTTCCAAGTGTTTTTATGTATGGTGGCTCTATATTGCCTGGCAAATTTAAAGGCAAAGATGTAACTGTTGTAGATGTTTATGAAGCTGTTGGAATGCACGAAGCTGGTAAAATGTCTGATGAAGATTTAAGAGAATTAGAATTAGCAGCCTGTCCATCAGCAGGTGCTTGTGGAGGGCAATTTACTGCGAATACTATGGCATGTGTATCAGAAGCTATAGGTTTAGCATTACCTTACTCTTCGGGAACACCAGCACCTTATGAGGAGAGAGACAAATATGCTTTAGAGAGCGGAAAACAAGTTATGGAATTATTAACAAAAAAAATTAGACCTAGAGATATAGTTACGCTTGATGCCTTAAAAAATGCAGCTGTAGTTGTTGCTGCAACAGGAGGTTCTACTAATGCAGCACTGCATTTACCAGCGATAGCAAATGAGTGTGGAATTAAATTTGATATTATGGATGTTGCAGAAATCTTTAAAAAAACTCCTTATCTTGCAGATTTAAAACCTGGAGGAAAATATGTGGCTAAAGACATGTTTGAAGCAGGCGGTGTTCCCATGTTGTTAAAAACCCTTCTTGATGGCGGTTTTATAAACGGAGACTGTTTAACAGTTACAGGCAAATCAATGGCTGAAAATTTAAAAGATGTAAAATTTAATAAAAATCAAGATGTCATAAGACCTTATAATAATCCAATAACAAAAACAGGTGGAGTAGTAGGTTTAAAAGGAAATTTAGCCGAAGGTGGAGCTATTGTAAAAGTAGCTGGAATGAAAAGATTGAACTTTAAAGGTTGCGCAAGATGTTTTGACTGTGAAGAAGATGCATTTAAAGCTGTAAAAGAAAAAAAATACAAAGAAGGTGACGTGATTGTTATTCGGTATGAAGGTCCTAAAGGAGGTCCCGGGATGAGAGAAATGCTTTCCACTACTGCAGCTATATACGGTCAAGGTATGGGTGAGAAAGTTGCCTTAATTACTGATGGAAGATTTTCAGGAGCTACCAGAGGTTTTTGTATTGGTCATGTTTCACCAGAAGCATATACAGGTGGTATGATTGGATTATTAAAAGATGGTGATGAAATAGAAATAGATGCAGAAAAAGGAACTATATCTGTAAATTTATCAGACGATGAAATCAAAAAACGAAAGTCTGGATGGAAACCAAAAGAATCCAATTTTGAAAGTGGCACTTTATGGAAGTATGCTCAAAGTGTTGGTGATGCTACTAATGGCGCAGTAACTCATCCAGGTGCATTTAAAGAGAAAAAAACATACGCTGATATTTAGTTAAATGAAGATTTTACCTGTTATTATTTGCGGCGGAGCAGGTACGAGACTTTTTCCAGAGAGTAAGAAAAATTTACCCAAACAATTTATAAATTTTGGTAATTGGACCATGTTTCAAAAAACATTGGAAAGAACAAATTCTACAATTTATTTACCACCAATTATTAGTACAAATATTAAATATTTATCATTAGTTAAAAAATTCTTAAAAAAATATAAAATAAAAAAATACAAAATTGTATTAGAGCCTCTAAAAAAAAATACTGCACCAGCTATTTTAGCTACATCTTTATTAAAAAACATAAAATCTTCACAACCAATGATTTTTTTACCATCAGATCAGTTAATAGAGGATAAATTTAAATTTAATTCAGCTGTTAAAAAAAATGCTAAGCAAATTAAATATAAGGATATATTTATTTTTGGAGTCAAACCAACAGATCCATCAGATCAATATGGTTATTTTACAAGAAAAAATAACTCAATCGAAGTTTATAAATTTATTGAAAAACCCAACAAACTTTCTGCTAAAAAACTAATAAAAAAGGGAGCTTTATGGAATGCTGGTATTTTTTTATCTACTAAAGAGTCTCTAATCTACCATTTTTTAAATAACCAAAAAAGCATGTTTAAACATTGCTTAGATTCAGTTAATAAATCTTTAAAAAAAAACAATTGTGTTTACTTAGAAAAAAAATCTTTTAACAAAATAAACCCTTTATCATTTGATTATGCAATTCTTGAAAAAATTAAAAATATCAAATCGATTAAGCTAATTACAAATTGGTCTGACCTAGGCAGTTGGAAAGCAATTAATATGCTTTTTAAAAATAATAGATTTAAATATTATAATAATAAAAATTTATTCAAAAGACCTTGGGGAACATACCGAAATCTTTTTAAGGGAAAGAATTTTCTAATTAAAGAACTTATAGTAAATAAAGAAGGATGTTTAAGTTTACAAAAACACAAGTATAGAGAAGAGCATTGGTTAATTTTTGAAGGAAAACCAGAAATTACTTTAGAAAATAAAATTATTAAACCTTCAATAAATGATTTAGTTTTTATACCAAAAGGTTCAATTCATAGAATAAAAAATAAATTTAAAAAACCAGTTAAAATTATAGAAGCCCAAATCGGAAAAATATTAAAAGAAAGTGATATTATACGCTTAGAAGATATCTATGGTCGTATTAAAAAATAACTCTTATTGGTGCATGGTCAGAGGGCTTATCTAGACCCCTTGTAAATTTATCTATTTCAACACTTTTAATTTTTGTTGAAATTTTATCTGTTATTAAAAAGTGATCAATTCTTAATCCCTTATTTCGTTGCCAAGATCCCTGTGTGTAATCCCAAAATGTATATTGTTTATCACTATTATTAAACAACCTAAAACTATCTTTAAAACCAAGATTTAATATTTTTCTAAATTCTTTCCTAACTTCTAGTCTATATAGTGCATCATTTTCCCAGTCTTCTGGATTTCCAACATCATTAGAATTTGGAATTATATTAAAATCACCACCAATAATTATTCCATCATAATTGTTTATTTCTTTTTTTATAAAATTAAAAAAATTATTTAACCATTTAAGTTTATATGGATATTTATCCGTATTAACTGGATTTCCATTTGGTAAATAAATACATATTAATTTAACTAATTTTCCATCTAGCTTGATATCTGCTGATATTAATCTTGATTGCTTATTTGGGTCTTGGAAATTTTTATCAATATTTAAAAGTTTTTTTTTTGATACAATTGCTACTCCGTTATATGATTTTTGTCCAAAGACATAACAATTGTATTTTTTTTTTTTAAAAAAATCATAAGGAAATTTTTCATCCTCACATTTAATTTCTTGAAACATTAAAATATCTGGATCAATTTTCTTAATATATTTTTCAATGTTTTGAGTTCTTATTCTTATGGAATTAATATTCCAACTCGAAATTATCATAGAGAAAATGATATTCCACAGCCACAAGAGGCTTTTGCATCAGGATTAATGATTCTAAATGACTTGCTCATTAAACTTTGTTCATAATCAAGTTTTGAGTTTTTTATAAAATCATGACTAATTTTATCTACTATTACATTATCAATAGAGATATCATTTTGATCTATTTTACTGTCTATAGAAAAATTATATTTAAATCCAGAACAGCCTCCACCTTCAACAGAAACTCTAAAAAATGAACCTTTTGGTTCATTTGTTAAGAGTTTAACTATTTGTTTTTTTGCATTTTCTGTTATTTCAAGTGTATTCTTCATTTTAATTTTAAATGGATATTAAATATAAATACTCTAATTTAGCTTCATTTGCATCAAAAGATGATAATTTTTTGGGCAGAAAATATCCTTACGTGCCAAGCAAATATAGAGGAGAGTTTCAAAGAGACAGAGATAGAGTTATTCATAGCAATTCCTTTAGAAGACTTAAATTCAAAACTCAAGTTTTTGTATATTATGAAGGAGATCATTTTAGAACTAGATTAACTCATTCATTAGAAGTTTCTCAAATTGCAAGATCAGTAGCAAGAGTTCTAAAGCTTAACGAAGATCTTTGTGAAGTCTTAAGTTTAGCGCATGATTTAGGTCATACGCCATTTGGTCACGCAGGCGAGGCAGCTCTTTCAAACTGTTTAAGTAATGATATTTTTGATCACAATATTCAATCGTTAAGAATTTTAATTTTACTCGAAGATACTTACAATAATCAAAAAGGTTTAAATTTATCTTTAAATTGTATAGATGGTTTACTTAAGCATAATGGTCCAATAAAAAATTTAAAAATGTTGGAAAATCAATTGCCTGAAATATTTGATTATAAAATAAATTTTCAACACTCAGGTAGTTTGGAGGCACAAATAAGTTCATTATCTGATGATATTGCATATAATTGTCATGATATTGATGATGGATTAAGAGCAAATTTATTCAATATAGAGGAGTTATTAAATATAAAATATTTAAAAAATCTTTTTGAAAATAAAAATTTAATTAATAAAAATGAATTAGTTAGAAATTTACTTAATAATCTTGTTACAGATTTAATTGAAAATTCTCAAAAACAAATAAATATCGAAAAAATTAAAAATATAGACGATGTTTATAAAAGAAAGTTTAATGTTATTAATTTTTCTAATGATGTTAAAAATGGATTAAAAGAAATAAAAGAATTCTTAAAATTTAAAATGTATAACCATAATAATGTCAAAAAATGGAACATAAAATCAGAACAAATAATCAAAGAACTTTTTAAATATTTTAAAAATAACCTAAAAAAAATTCCAAATCAAAACCATAACTTTAGTGAAAATAGAATTATAGCAGATTATATATCTGGAATGACAGATAAGTTTGCTTTGAATATTTATGATTCTATAAATTAAAAATATGAATATATTTGATTATTATAAAGATATTTTTTTAAACTCAATTAAAGATATTAATATCGATGAGGTTGTAAAAAATAAAATTTCTGTAGAAAAACCTAGACAAAAGTCTTTTGGTGATATTTCTTTTAATGCACCATTAATATTAGGATCTTTATTAAAAAAAAATCCCCTAATATTAGCTGAAGAGCTTAAAAATTTAATATTAAAAAATAATAATGATTTTGAGCGTGTAGAAATAGCTAAACCTGGTTTTATTAATTTTACTTTTAAAAATGAAACAATTTTTAAATTTTTTTCTAAAATAGAAAATAATTTTGGCAATGAGAGCAAAGTAAAATCAAAAAAAATAAACATTGAATTTGTATCCGCAAATCCAACAGGGCCACTTCATGTTGGTCATTGTAGAGGCGCAATATATGGTGATGTTTTAAGTAATTTATTAAAATTTTGCGGTCATGATGTCACTAAAGAATATTATATCAATGATTACGGTAATCAGATTAATTTGTTTGTGAAATCTGTTTATTTTAGAATAATTGAAATTCTAGATAATAAAGAATTTCCTAAAGATGAGGGCCTTTATCCTGGTGAATATATTATAGATATCGCAAATAAAATTTTAGGTAAAATAAAAATTGATAATTCAGAAAGTTATGAAAATGTTAGGCTTATTTTGACACCGTTAGCCATTGAAAGTGCAATGGATATTATTAAAAATGACCTAAATTGTATGGGAATATCACATGATGTTTTTACTTCTGAAACTGAAATTGTTAAAAATAAAATTCTTTCTAAAGCTATATCTGAATTAAAAAATAAGGGCGATATATACAAGGGCCTTCTTCCAAGGCCCAAGGGTGATATTGAAGATTGGGAACCTAGGGAGCAACTTTTATTTAAATCAACTAATTATGGTGATGATGTAGATAGAGCATTACAAAAATCGGATGATACATGGACATATTTTGCGAATGATATTGCTTATCATTATGAAAAATTAAATCGTAATTTTGACTCTTATATAAATATATTAGGAGCAGATCATACTGGATATATTAAGAGACTCTCTTCTGCTGTTTCTGCATTAAATGATAAAAAAAATTTTGAGATAAAAATAAGTCAAATTGTTAAACTGTATAAATCAGGAAAACCATATAGAATGTCAAAAAGGGCCGGAGATTTTATTTTAGCTAAAGATTTAATAGACGCTGTAGGAAAAGATGCAGCTAGGTTTATGATGGTTTATAGAAGTTCACAGTCACCACTAGATTTTGACTTTGATTTAGTTACTGATAAATCAAAAGAAAATCCTATTTTTTATGTTCAGTATGCTTGCGCTAGAATAAATTCTTTATTTGAAAAATCAAAATCAAATATTGATACACCAATTAAAAATGCAGAATTAAACTTATTAAAAGATATTTATGAAATTAATCTAATTAAAAAAATTTTGGAGTGGCCAAAAATTGTAAACTTGTGTCACATTAATTTAGAGGTGCATTATATACCTTATTATTTATACGAATTATCTTCAGAATTTCATTCTTTTTGGAATGCTGGAAAAGAAAATGATGATTTAAAAATCATTGATAGCCCTAATAATAATATTACAAAATCAAGACTTTTTATGCTTCAAAAACTTTATATTGTTTTAAAAAATGGATTAAAAATTTTAAATGTTGAAATTCCGAAAAAAATGTAATGAAATTTTTAAAAATAATTAATTTTATAATTTTTATATTTTTTTTTGTTTTTATTATTAAATATTATTTATCTGAAACTTTTTTAGATAAAAAAAAACTAGCGAGAGATAATTATGAAATTCTTCTAAAAAAAAAAATATCTAAAATGAAAAATTTAGAAACAAAAAAAAATTTTAAAGAATTTCAAGACAATTCAGAATATTTTAAAAAAAATATAGAGGAGAAAGAATTTTGGAAATTACTAAAAACAAAATAATTCCCGTTATTTTTGGTATAAGCGGTTATAATTTATCGAGAGATGAAATTAAAATTATTTCAGAAAATAAAATTTTTGGTTTTATCTTTTTTAAAAGGAATATTTTAAATTTAGATCAATTAAGGAATTTAATAAATCATATAAAGATACTGTCTTTAAACAAACCAATATTTATGATTGATCATGAAGGTGGTCGTGTTAATAGATTTAATCATATTTTTTGTCAAAAAAAATATACAAGCTTATATTTTGGAAATTTATATAAATTAAATAAAAAAAAATTTTTTATAGAAGCTAAATCTTTTATAAATTTTAATGTGAATATTTTTAAATACCTTGGTATTAATACAGTTGCTTATCCTGTTGCAGACTTAAAATATAGCAAAACTCATTATGTTATAGGAGATAGATCTTTTTCAAACCAAGTTGATATTGTCAATAAATTATCTAAATTTTTTATCCATGAATATCAATATCATGGAATTAATTGTGTTTCCAAACATGTGCCTGGACATGGCTTAGCCACTAAAGACAGCCATGCTTCACTTCCTGTTGTTAAGGAGTCTTATCGTTACTTAATAAAAAATGATTTAAAATGTTTTGAGAATTTAAATTCAAAATTTATGATGACGGCTCATATAAAATATAAATCATTAGATAATAAATTAGCTACTTATTCGAAAAAAATTATTTCTATAATTAGAAAAAAAATAAAATTTAAGGGCACAATCATGACTGACGATATATGTATGGGGGCCCTTAAAGAAAGTTTGAGTTATAAAATAGTACAACCTTTGCTTGCAGGTTGTAATGTTATTTTGCACTGTAGTGGGAATAATAATGAAATGAAAAAAATAATAAGTATCTTTAAAAAATGAACGAGTCAAAAAATATCAGTCAAAATATTTTAGAACTTAATATTGATAATTATGAAGGTCCTCTAGATCTTTTATTAGATTTGGCAAAAACTCAAAAAGTAGATTTGATGAAAATATCAATTGTTCAGTTGGTAGATCAGTATATTGCTTTTGTAGATAAAATTAAAAAAAATTTAGAAATTGCAGCTGACTTTTTGGTTATGGCATCTTGGCTCGCATATTTAAAATCAAGATTATTATTACCAGAAGATGATGATGAAGATTTTTCTGCATCACAAATGGCAGAAAAACTTAAATTGCAATTAAGAAAACTAGAAATGATAAGATTATTGTCTGATCAATTAATGACAAAAAAACAAATCGGAATTGATATATTTTTCAGAGGAATTAAAGAGGGAATCAAAACCAAGAATACACCTCAATATTCTGTTTCATTATATGAATTAATTAAATCTTATGCTGATTTCAAAAGAAGAAAAAATTTTTCATCAATAAACATTACAAAGTTAAAAACCTATACCATGGAGGAAGCAATTAAAAAAATAACATCAATGTTTTCTAAATTAAAAAATTGGTGTGAACTAAAAGAAATAATACCCCAGATATATAAAATAAAAAAAAATTTAAGGAAAACAGGTTATGCTGGATCTTTTGTGGCTGGGTTGGAACTAGTTAGGGAAGGTGATTTATTGATTAAACAAGAAAAACTTTTTGATAAGGTATTTATTAAATCAAAAAAATGAAGAAAAATGAAAAAAATTTAATTGAAGCAATTCTTTTTTCAGCTGTTGAACCTTTAGATTTAAATACAATTAAATCTAAAGTAAAATCAGGTACTGATGTATTAAAAATTTTATACGATATACAGAAAGATTATTCTGAAAGAGGCATTAATCTTGTGAATTTAGCAGATAAATGGTCATTCAGAACATCAGATAACTTAGCAGATAGGCTTAAGAAAGAAATTATAGTTCAAAAAAAATTATCTAAGGCAGCAATCGAAACTTTAGCTATTATTGCATATCATCAACCTGTAACAAGATCCGAAATCGAAGAAATTAGAGGTGTTTCTTTTAGTACAGGAACATTAGAAATTTTATTTGAACTTGGGTGGGTTAAACCAAATGGTAGAAAAGAAATACCTGGAAAACCTTTGTTGTATGTAACAACAGATAAATTTTTAAATCATTTTAATATTAATAGTTTAGATGATTTGCCTAATGCAGATGAATTATTAGCTGCGGGATTAATAGATAGCAGGGTTGACAGTTCTATATTTGGAACAACAAAGTTTGCTGAAAGTGAACAGAATGATAAGAAAGAGAATATTTATTCAAATATTGATGATATGATTTCTGGCAACTTAGAAGAGGATAAATAATCTCTTGTATTTGAAAATTTTATTCAATATAATCAACTTATGACCATAGGATTTTGGCAAATAGCAATAGTTGTAGCCTTAGTAGTTTTACTATTTGGAAGGGGCAAAATTTCAGAGTTAATGGGAGATGTTGCTAAAGGCATAAAGAGTTTCAAAAAAGGGTTATCAGATGACCCTGAAAATAAATCGATTTCAAAAAACGATAACAATAAATCAGAGAGTTAATTCATGCCTCAGATAGGATGGTCTGAGTTATTAGTAATTGTAATATTAGCTGTTTTAGTTATTGGACCTAAAGACCTTCCGGTAGTTGTTAAAAAAATTGCATCTTCAGTAAAGAAAATTAAATCTTATGTGTCTAATATTCAAGATGACATTGAAAATGCTGTAGATTTAGAAGCAGAAATTGAAAAAGATAAAAAAAATAAAAACAAATCTTAAATGTCCGAAAAAAAATCTACTGTTAGTGAGCATCTAATAGAATTAAGAAGCAGAATACTAAAATCAATAATATTTTTAATTATAGCTTTTATTATATGCTACATTTTTTCAGATAAAATTTATAATTTTTTAGTTGATCCATATGCTCAAGCTGTAAAAAATGACGGAAACAACAGAAGATTAATATTTACAGCTTTACATGAAACATTTTTAACGTATTTAAAATTAGCTTTTTTTGCAGCATTTTTTTTTTCATGTCCATTAATATTAATTCAAATTTGGAAATTTATAGCCCCAGGTTTATATAAAGATGAAAAATTGGCATTGTTGCCATTTTTAATAGCAACGCCAATTTTATTTTTAATGGGAGGAATGTTGGTTTATTATTTAATCATGCCTCTTGCTATTGAGTTTTTTTTATCATTTGAAACTACGTCTTTAAATGGGTCTCTACCAATCCAACTTGAAGCTAAAGTAAATGAATACTTGTCTTTGATTATGCGTTTAATTTTAGCATTTGGTATTAGCTTTCAATTGCCAGTTTTTTTAACATTGCTAGCAAAAGTTGGTTTTATTAATTCAGAATATTTGAAAACAAGAAGAAAATATGTAGTTATTATAATATTCACTATGGCAGCAATTTTAACACCCCCTGATCCAATTACACAAATTGGATTAGCTTTACCACTATTACTTTTGTATGAGATATCAATTCTAACAGTGAAATTAGTTGAAAAAAAATAATGATAAATATTAAAGATATTAGGTCAGATTCTAATTTTATAATTGAAGGTCTTAAAAAAAGAAACATTGATTATCCTGAGAAGATTGTAAAAGAAATTTTGAGTATAGATAAGGATTATAGAGAAGCCTTAGAGAGAAAAGAAAAACTTCTTAGTGAAAGAAATATTATTTCCAAAGATCTTGGAAAAAGTAAAGATGATCAAAAAAAATTTAAAGAATTAAGTTTAAAAGTTACGTCTATAAAAGAAGAAATTTCAAAGTTAGAAGATATAATAATTATAAAAAACAAATCATTAAATGATATTTTATTATCTTTGCCAAATATTCCTCATCATGATGTTCCGATAGGAAAAGATGAAAGCCAAAATATTGAAATTAGAAGATTTGGAGACCCTAAATCTAATAACAATATTTTACCTCATGATGAAATTGGTCAAAAACTTGGAAAATTAGATTTTGAAACAGCTGTTAAAATCTCAGGTTCAAGATTTGTTATTTTAAAAGAAAATTTAGCAAAATTAGAGAGAGCTTTGATAAATTTTATGATCGATATACATACAAATGAAAATGGGTATACAGAATATAGTGTACCTGTAATTGTAAATGAAAACTCTATGTATGGAACCGGACAACTCCCAAAATTTAAAGAAGATCAATTTCAATTAAACAATAATCAATGGTTAATTCCTACTAGCGAAGTTAGTTTAACTAATATGGTTTCAAATTCAATTATTGACTATGAAAAATTGCCATTAAGATTTGTTAGTGCAACACCATGTTTTAGAGCAGAAGCTGGAGCTGCCGGCAAAGATACTAAAGGTATGATTAGACAACATCAATTTACAAAAGTCGAGATGGTATCAATTATTCAACCAGAATTTAGATTTAAAGAATTAGACAGAATGGTTGATTGTGCAGAAAAAATTTTAAAAAAACTAAATTTACCATATAAAGTCACGCTCTTATCAAGTGGCGATATGGGCTTTAGTGCTGAAAAAACTTTTGATTTAGAAGTTTGGATTCCATCACAAGACAAATATAGAGAAATTTCTAGTTGCTCATCTTGCGGAACTTTCCAAGCAAATAGAATGAAAGCAAGATACAAGTCATTAGATAATAAAAATAATTTAGTTGCTACTTTAAATGGATCTGGACTTGCAGTAGGTAGAACTATTGTTGCAATATTAGAGAATTATCAAAATAATGATGGATCTGTATCTGTTCCAGATATATTAAAAACTTATATGAATGGAATTGATAAAATATAATGGCGGAGAGGGTGGGATTCGAACCCACGAATGAGTTGCCCCATTGCCGGTTTTCAAGACCGGTGCTTTCAACCGCTCAGCCACCTCTCCGAAAAAAAAGATATATAATTTAACATATTGCAAAATACAACAAATGACTTCAATTTTTTGATATGTTATTAAAGATAATGAGAACTTTATCTTCGATTCTTTTAATCTATTTGCTTTTAACATCATATTCATATTCAAACGATGATTTTTCAAAGTGGTTAAAAAATTATAAACTTTATGCCATTAATCAAGGTATCTCAAAAAATACAGTCGATAAAGCTTTTGAAAATACTAAATTATTAAAAAGGATAATTAAGTATGATCGAAACCAACCAGAATTTATAGAAAAAACAGATGTATACATTGGCAAAAGAGTAAATCAGCAAAAAGTTATTTATGCTAAAAAACTAATATCTAATAACAATGAACTTTTAACCAAAGTTGAAAAAACATTTAACGTTCCAAAAAATTATTTAGTTGCCTTATGGGGAGTAGAAACAGTTTTTGGAAAGCATAAAGGTAAAGTTGATATAATTTCTGCACTTGCAACTTTGAGTTATGACAAAAGACGGTCAAAATATTTTTCAAAGGAATTAATTATACTTCTAAAATTAGTAGATAAGAAAATAGTTTTTCTTGAAGACCTCAAAGGATCTTGGGCCGGTGCACATGGAAATTTCCAATTTATGCCTTCATCAATTAAAAATTACGCAATTGATTATAATAAAGATGGAAAAATTGATCTTTACACTTCTCTAGAAGACTCATTTGCTTCAGCTGCTAATTATTTAAAAACTATAGGCTGGGATGGCAATCCTTGGGGTGTCAAAGTTCAATTAAATAAAAATATAAATAAAAAATATTTTACTTTTGATGCTAGAAAATTATCTGAGAAAAAAAGAATTAAGCATTGGATTAAATTAGGTATTAAATTACCAGACGGCTTTAAAATTAATTCTAATACAAAAGCAAGGTTAGTAAAACCAGATGGTGAAATATCAGATGTTTATCTAGTTTTTAATAATTATGAAAAACTTTTAAATTGGAACAGGTCATTGAGATTTGCAATTACAATTGGAGTATTTGCAGATTTTTTAAGCAATGTTTAAAAAAATTTTTTTTTTATTTTTTTTTATTTTTTCATGCACCTCTAGTCTTAAATTTTATGAAAAAACAGGTTTCTCAGATCTTTCAAATAACAATAAAATTGTATCAACTTTGCCGAAAGGTAGTTTGTTAAAAATTACAAATATGCAAAACAAAATTAGTAAAATTGTAAAAACTGAAGATTATCAAAAAACATTAGGGCCAAGAGTTATCTTGCTTCCAGATTTTATTTACAATGAACTTGATTTGAATAAAAAAATGCCCTTAATTAATATTCAAAGTGTTAGAGAAAATAAAACTTTTATTGCAAAAAAAATAAAGACTTACAAACAAGAAAGAAAAGTTCAAAATAAAATTAGAATTGAAAAAGTTAATGTTTTAAGCTTAAATTCCAATAATACCTCAAAAAATAAAATATATTTAAATTATGGACCTTTTTATTTTAAAACTTATGCTGAAAGTTTGTATAAGATTATAAATTTAAATATTAGAAATAAAAAAATTATTTTTAAAGATTATAAAGAAAAAAATTATATTGTATCTATAGGTCCATTAAAAAATATTAAAGAATATGATGAAATGTATTTGAATTTATCAAAAATTGGTTTAAGTGGTTTTAATATATTGGTCAAATGATAAAAAAAATAACAATTATATTAGGTTTTTTCCTATTTTTAGGTAAATCCTTTGCATTTGAAACTTCTGCAAAACAAGCTTATCTGATTGATGTTCTTTCAAAAAAAGTTTTATTTGAAAAAAATAAAGATCAAAAAATTTCTCCAGCATCAATAACTAAAATAATGACCTCTATAATTGCATTCGATTTAATTAAAAGAGGTGAATTAAAATTAGATGAAAAATTTAAAATCTCTAAGAACGCGTGGCGCATGTCTTCAAAAGGTTATTCTTCAATGTTTATAATGCCAAATGACAGAGTGAGTGTAGAAAATTTATTAAAAGGTATAATTATAGTTTCTGGCAATGATGCATGTGTAGCTTTAGCAGAAGGCATAGCAGGAACAGAAGAAGAGTTTGTTAATATGATGAATTCTATGTCTGATAAAATTGGATTAAAAAATACGAGATTTGCAAATTCATCGGGTTTGTATGATGGTAATAATTATTCAACTGCTGAAGATATTGCTAAAATGTCAATTTATATGATTGATAATTTTCCAGAACTTTACAAATATTACGCAGAAAAGACATTTACTTGGGATAGAACTGGAGGCGCTCCGATAACACAAGGTAATAGAAATCCAATACTATACAAAGATATGGGAAGTGACGGTTTAAAAACTGGGCACTTGGAAAATTCAGGATATTCATTAGCGGCCACAATAAAAAAAAATGATAGAAGAATTTTAAGTGTAATTAGTGGAACAAATTCAAAAAGTGAAAGATCAAGAGAAACTATTCGTTTATTAAGTTATGCTCAAAACAGATTTGATTTAATAAAAATAAACAAAAAAGATGAAAATTACCAAATTAAAACCTGGAATTTAAAAGAAAAAACAGTTCAATTAGAACTTTCTGAAGATATTTTTATTACAATTCCAAAAAGACAAAAAAATAAATTAAAGTTAGAAATTGAATTCGAAGATAATCTTTTAAAAAATGAAGTTAAAAAAGGGGAGGCGATATCTAAATTAAATATTTATTTTGATAATTCTCTTGTTAAGACTGAAATTTTATATTCTTCTGTAAATACCAATAAAGAGAATTTTTTTATTAGATTTTTAAATTCTGTTAGCTTTTTTGTATGGGGGTAAAAAAATTTAATTTAATTAGCTTTGAAGGGATTGAAGGCTCAGGCAAATCCACTCAAATTAATAAAGTTTATAATTTTTTAAGAAAAAAAAAAATAAAATGTATTAAAACAAGAGAGCCGGGAGGAACTTTTGTATCAGAAAAGCTTAGAAAAATTATTATTAATGATTTAAAAAATAATGAGGATAATTTAACTGAATTACTTTTGTTATTAGCTTCA
The DNA here is from genome assembly GCA_038133865.1 of Candidatus Pelagibacteraceae bacterium. Taxonomy (GTDB): domain Bacteria; phylum Pseudomonadota; class Alphaproteobacteria; order Pelagibacterales; family Pelagibacteraceae; genus HIMB114. Next base: position 61,468 of record JAYPUB010000001.1, on the reverse strand, counting down.
AGGTCCAATCATTTCAAAAAAATTTTTAAATATTTAAATAATGGTTACGTTGTTTTGTGTGATCGTTACATAGATTCAACCTATGTTTATCAACATTATGAACAGGGACAAAGTTTAAAACTTATTAATTTAATTCAAGATAAAATAGATAATGGGCTCAAACCTAAGGTGACTTTTTATATTGATATACCTGCTAAAATATCAAAACAAAGACTATCCCAAAGAGGAAAGCTAGATAGATTTGATAAATATAGTGAAAAAAAATTAAATAAACTTAGATTTAATTTTATCAAATTGTCAAAAAAATTTAAAAGAATAAAAAAAATTAACGGGTTAAAAAATGTAAATACTATTCAAAAAGAAATTATTAATCATCTTATAAAGAAAAATGTTATTAAAAATATCAAATAAAATTATTGGCTTTGATTCTGAGCTAAATTTTTTCATTAAGTTATATCAAAAAAAAAATTTACCAAATTGTATCTTGTTTGAAGGTTTAGATGGTATAGGAAAATTCACCTTTTCCTTACATTTAATTAATTCACTATTGAATAAAGAAAAAAATGATTTTGAACAAAATCTTTATAATGATTTTAATGTAAAAATTCTTAACAAAGATGATTCTGATAAAGAATATAAAATAGAAGATATAAGGAAAATTATAGATTTTTGTAAATTAACCTCATTAAAACCCAGATTTGTTGTAATAAAAAATATTAATTATTTAAATAAAAATTCTATAAATGCGCTTTTAAAATTAACAGAAGAGCCCAGTAAAAATATTTATTTTTTTTTTACATCAAATCTTTTATTGCCATGTTCAGAAACATTAAAATCAAGATTTTTTAAGCAAAAGTTATTTTTAAATAAAAAATTTTATAGGAAAGTTATTAATTATTATATTGAATGTAATAATATTGAAAAGTTTAAATTTGATGAAAATTTTTATGATACGCCAGGAGATTTTATAAGAAAATATTTATTTAATATTGATAAAGATTATGAAAAATTAAAAGAAAATAATGAAAATTTATTTTATAAGATTTTAAGTGAAAAAATTATTAAAAAAAATATAGAAGTGCTTCATGAATTAAAAAAAATTAAATTAAATTTAAATTTAAAAAATGATTTTAAAAAAATGTATAACAAAATGTTTTTAAATGAGTGATAAATATTATATTACAACTCCTATTTATTACCCCTCAGCCAAACCGCACATGGGTCATGCATACTCAAGCATTGCAGCAGATGTTATTGCGAGATTTAAAAAAATTGAAGGCTACGATGTTTATTTCTTAACTGGAACAGATGAGCATGGTTTAAAAATTCAAAAAGCAGCTGAAAAAAACAACAGCGATCCTCAATCTTTTTGTGACAAGATTTCTAAAACTTTTATTGAACTGTCAGAAATTTTAAACTTAAGTAACAATGATTTTATTAGAACGACTGAAAAAAGACATAAAGATACAGTGAAGCAATTATGGTCTCTTTTGCAACAAAATGATCAATTGTATCTATCTAAATATGCTGGATGGTATTCTGTTTCTGATGAAGCTTATTATCAAGAAAATGAAATTGAAGATATTGAAGGAAAAAAGTTTTCCAAAAATAGTGGTAGTGAAGTTGAATGGATGGAGGAAGAAAGTTTTTTTTTTAAACTTTCAGAATGGCAAAAGCCTCTTCTAAAATTTTATGAAGAAAATCCTGACTTTATTCAACCAGAGTCTAGGAGAAACGAAGTAATAAGCTTTGTTTCTAGTGGTTTAAAAGATTTATCAGTTTCAAGAACCACGTTCAATTGGGGGATAGATGTTCCGGGTAATAAAAAGCACGTAATGTATGTATGGTTAGATGCTTTAACAAATTACTTAAGCGCAACAAATTTTTTTGATAAACATAACGGTTTTTGGCCGGCAAATGTTCATATTATTGGCAAAGACATTTTAAGATTCCATGCAGTATATTGGCCTGCTTTTTTAATGGCAGCAAAATTACCATTGCCAAAACAAATTTTTGGTCACGGTTGGATTCTTGCTGGAGAAGAAAAGATGTCAAAATCTAAAGGCAATATTTTAGATCCATTAGAGTTAATTGAAAAATTTGGATCAGATGAAATAAGATATTATTTAATGAAAGATGTAATTTTTGGTTTAGATGGAAAAATAAATATCGATAATTTTAAATTAACTTTAAATGATTTGGCAAACAATATTGGCAACCTATCTAATAGAATATTTACAATTTTATCTAAAAACTATGAATGCAAAGTTCCTGAAATAAGTGATAATTATACCATTAATAATAACCTAATTGTGGATAAAAAAACTATTTCAAAATTTATAGATAATTTTGAATTACATAATTACACAAAATATATTCACTCATACTCTTCCCACATAAATAAATATGTAAATGACAATGAGCCTTGGAATAAAAAATCTAACTCAGAACAAAATATTAAAAATATTCTTTATTCTTCTTTGATGGCTTTAAAAAATATTTTTATTTTACTATATCCAATAATGCCAACTGTTAGTGTTAATTTTTTAAAAAATTTAAATATCCAAGAAAAAGATTTTAATTTAAAATTATTAGACTTAAAACTTAAAGTTAATACGAAATTAAGTAAACCGGAAATTTTGTTTAAAAAATATGAGTAGTATGATTGATTCACATTGTCATCTTTATTACGAGCCTTATATTAATAATATTCAATCCACTATTGATGAATGCAAAAAATATAATGTAGAAAAATTATTATCAATTGGTGTTGATATAGATACTTCTATAAAAAATATTCAGTTGGCAAGTAAATATGATGAAATTTACTGTACTATTGGCATTCATCCAAATTCTACTAATGATTCAAAAATAAATGATATTGATAAACTTAAAGATTTAGCAATTAAATCAAAAAAAATTATTGGTATAGGTGAAACAGGATTGGATTTTTATAGAGAATTTGACAAAAATAAACAATGCTTGTTTTTTGAAAAACAAATAGAACTTGCTCAAAACCTAAATTTACCAATTATTGTTCACACAAGAGACGCAGAGGATGAAACGTTTTTTGTTTTAAAAAATTCTATAAAAAATAATCATAAATTTATTATTCATTGTTTTTCTGGATCTGAAAATTTTGCAAAAAAATGTATAGAGATAGGAGGGTATATATCTTTTAGCGGAAATATAACATTTAAAAACGCAATAAAATTGAGAGATGTCTGTAAAAAAATAGACTTGGATAAAATTTTAATTGAGACTGACTCACCATACCTTGCGCCACATCCTTTAAGAGGGGAAAAAAATCATCCATCTAATGTAAGATATGTTTGCAATCAAATCGCTAAAATTAAAAATAAAGATATTGAGACTGTCTCTAAAATAACGTCTGAAAACTTTAACAAAATATTTTTTGGTGGATAAAAGAGCAATTATTTTACCATTTAAAGAGAGTTTTGATGCAAAACATTCAGGTGCAGCATCTATTTTTGTAAAAGAAAGTCTGACAAAAGAAAAGTTAAATAATTTTATTATTTATGGCTCACCTTGCAAAGTAGAAAAAAAATATAAAAAGATATTTTATTCAAATAAACTAAAAACAAAATATTTTAGAAATTATAATTATATAAAACAATTTATAAATAATTTTAAAAATATTAATTTTAAAACAATTGAGATTCACAATAGGCCAGAATATGTTAAAAATATTAAAAAAGCTTATCCAAGGACAAAAATAATTTTTTATTTTCATAATGATCCATTGTCTTTAAGAGGGTCAAGATTATTTAAAGATAGAAAATTCATATATGAAAACTGCGACGTTATATTTTTAAGTAGATGGATAAAAAATAGGTTTGAGCAGAATGACTTTAAAAATAAAAATAATATTGTTATCTATCCAGGAATTAAAAAAATATCAAAAAACTTAAACAAAAAAAATATTATTTTTTTTTGTGGGAAACTGAATCACGCAAAAGGATATGATATATTTATAGAGGCAACAAAAAAATTTAAACAACATAAAAAATTTTCTAATTGGAAAATAATTTCTGCTGGTACTGAAAGTAGACGTACTATAAATAAAGAAAAGCATGTTAAAGAATTAGGACAAATTTCTAATAAAAAGGTAATTGAATACTATAAAAAATCAAAAATATCAGTAGCTCCTTCAAATTGGGATGAACCATTAGGTAGATTGCCTCTCGAGTCATCATCGATGGGCTGCCTACCAATTACTTCATCAAAAGGTGGTTTACCTGAAACCAATTTAAATGGAATTATACTAAATAATAATACCTCGAGCGAATTATATAATGTTCTCTGTAAACTTGCATCTAATCCTAAAAAATTAAATTATTTAAATAATAAAGTTTTAAAAAATTTTAATTTTACCGATTTATATTTCAATAAATTAATTTCAAAAATTAGACATATAAATATAGGAAAAATTAAAAAAATTTTATTTATTTCTAATTTAAATTTAAAAAATAAAAAGAGATTATTTTATTCTTTTTTTAATAAACTAAAAAAAGGTTTAAGTAATAGTAAATTAAAAGTAAATTATATAAGTGATAGAGATTTCATAAGAGAAAACAGATCAATACTCGATATAACTGGCGTAAAAAGATTTAATTTAAAAATTTTAAAAAGTGTAAAACAAATAAAGCCAGATTTAATTATTTTAGGTCATACAGATAGAATAGATATTGAAACTTTTGAAAAGATTACTTTAATTAATAAAAATATTAAAATAATTAAAATTTATATTGATTCAATTTCAAATGAATTTTTTAATTTTAATAAAGTATTTTATGATTATAATTTTTTAGACAAAATTTTTATATCATCTGATCCGGTTAAACTTAAAAACATTGATATAAATAATAAAATAAAATTTATTCCTTATCCTGTTCTAAAAGAAATAGATTATTTAAAATCTTTTAATTTTAAAAGAAAAGATATTGATGTTTTATTTGCATTAAGTCATGGTCAAAATAGAGGAAAATTAAAATACGGAAGAGTTGATGAAAGAGAATATTTTATTAATAAGATAAAAAAAAAAATTTCTAATAATGTTAAATGTAAATTTATCGGAACAGAAGGAATTCAACCAATATGGGGAAGAGATTTTTATAAAATATTAGAGCGCAGTAAAATTACAATTAATTTAAGTAGAGGAATATATAAAAAACTTTATTCAAGCGATAGAATTTCAACTTTAATTGGGAATGGATCATTTGTTTTAAATGAAAAGATTAATAATTATTCAAAATTTTTTAATGAAAAAGATGAATTAATAAATTTTAAAAATGTTAATGATTTGGTTAAAAAAATTAATTATTTTTTAAAAAAAGATAAATTAAGATATCGTATAGCTAAAAAAGCATACAGTAAATATCATGAGTATTTTAATATTAACATTATTATAAAATATTTATTTGATGTTATTGATAATAAAAATATCAAAAAAAAATATATTTGGTCTTAAATAATGTTTTCAATTTTAATACCCACACTTAATAATTTTAATTATTTAAAGTTTTGTATTGATAGTATAAAAAAAAATTCAAACCTTGATAATGAAATTATTATTCATGTCAGTGAGGGCAGGGATAAGACCATTGACTATTTAAACAACAATAACATTAAATATACTTTTACAGAATATAATGCTGGTATTTGCGAAGGTTTAAATAAAGCTGCAAAGTTATCGACAAAAAACTATCTTTTATATGCCCATGATGATTTTTATTTTTGCCCAGATTGGGATTTAATATTAAAAAAAGAAATTAATAAAATCGATCACGACTTATTTTATTTATCAGGTACCATGATGCACGAAGGTCAAATTAAATGTAATTATGGCGACAGTTACGAAAATTTTGATGAAATTAATTTCTTAAAAAATTATAAAAATTATAATTTTTATAATTTTCAAGGTTCTACATGGGCTCCAAGTGTTGTATCAAAAAATTTATGGAATTCCGTTAATGGTTTAAGCGAAGAGTATTTTCCAGGTTCAGGATCAGATCCAGATTTTAATATGAAATTATGGAATAAAGGAGTAAGAATATTTAAAGGTTTAAATGATTTCAAAGTTTACCACTTTGGATCAAAAGTTTTGAGAAACTATAAAAAAAATAATGTAAGTAATTTGAAAAAAGGGCATGGTAGCAAAAGTAGTAAAATATTTTTACTAAAATGGGGAATTTCAATTAAATTTTTTAAAAAATATTACTTAAAATCAAATTTAGAGTACAAAGAGCCATTAAAAAATCCAAAAAAAGATATTTTATATTTTTTTGATTTAATTAAATGTAAATTAAATTATTTATATTTACTATTGTTTTATAAAAAATATGGAAAAATTAAATAAAATAAATTTATTCAAAAATAGAATTTATAATTTTTTCTTTGTTGAAAGGTTTTTTAAAAAATTAGATATTCAATTTCCAAAAGATATAAAAAGGTGGGATTTAATTCAGCACATAATAGACAATTTTTCTTTTGAAAACTATTTAGAAATTGGATGTGACGATGATTATTGTTTTTCTAAAATTAAAATAAAAAATAAGGTTGGTGTAGACCCTTATATGGGTGGAAATTTTAGAGGTACGAGTGATGAATTTTTTGCTCAAAATAACAAGACGTTTGATGTAATTTTTATTGATGGACTGCATCATTACGATCAATGTCTAAAAGATGTTGAAAATTCCTTGAAGTTTTTAAGTCCCAATGGTTATATTTTGCTACATGATTGTTTGCCGAGATCAATAGCCCATCAAGCCATACCAAGATATCGTGGTTCCTGGAATGGAGACGTATGGAAGGTAATAGTAAATTTAAGAACAAGAAAAAATTTAAATACCATAACATGTAAAATTGATATGGGTGTTGGAATTGTAAAAATTAATAAAAATACAAATTTATTAAATTTAAATAATAACAATTTTAAAAATTTAAAATTTAAAGATTATTATGAAAATTTTAAACAATATATGAATATTCATGAATACGACGAAGTGTTAAAAATTTTATAATTCTGGTCTTTTAAAAGATTTATTTAAAATGATGCTATTAATCAAACCAGATAGGCGATATTTATATTTTTTCAAATCTTTTTCATTTTTAAAAAAATAATGAATTAGTATTTTAAATGTAGATCTTAAAATTATTGGAAAAATTATAATTATTGCACATAAATAAGTATAGTGTTTTTTTAAATAATAAAACTTAGACCATGAAAAATGCCATATGCTATTGAGCTTCATGGTTTCAATTTCATTTGTATTATCGGGAATAAAAGAATTTCCTCTTTCGTGGTTAATTTCTATGTTATTTATTTGAAAAACCTTTTTATTTTTTTTATTTAATCTTTTACAAATATCATTTTCTTCAAAATATAAAAAAATATTTTCATCAAAACCTCCAATTGAATCAAATGATTTTTTTAAAAAAAACATAGCGGCACCACTAATACATTCAATATCTTTTATATTTTTATTTTTATCACTCTGTTTAAGACTCTTATCATTTTCTAAATTTTTATATCTTGGACCTAGAACACCAAAATTATCATTTAATTGTTTTGAGTATTTTAAAAAATTGAAAATTATATCTTCATTTATTTTTGATAAATCTGGATTTAAAACAAAAAAATATTTAGTGTTAATTAATTTAGCTGCTACATTAATCGCTGGTCCAAATCCAATATTATCTTTTGATATAAATTTTATATTACCATCTTTTGAATAGTATTCTTTAAGGGATAGGTCATTTGAATTTTCTACAATTATGATATTTACACTTTTACGGATTAAAGACAGTAAATTTTTAACATTTTCATTACTTTTAAAAGATATAACGACAATAGTTAGTTCATTATATTTTAAATTCATAAATTTATTTTGTTTAGAGCATTATTTTTAAATAAATTTGACTCTTTAATATATCTTCTTACCATTTGAGTAGATTTGTGTCCTGTCATAGCCATTATACTTCTTTCGTCAGCTCCTAAATTGGCAGTTGCTGTCGCAAAGCCTGATCTTAGGCTGTGTCCTGAGTAATTTGTTGGATTCAAATTTGCATTGAGCATATGATTTTTCAATATTAAAGCTACCGATTGGTCTGTTAATCTATTTTGCAATATATTTCCACTTTTTGAAATTTTCCTAAATATAGAGTTTTTATTTATATATGAATTGTTTAACCAATTTTTCAATGCATGAACTGGACAAAATTCAGAATTTAAAAAATAGGGGATTGCTTTTATAAAGCCCTCTCCATACTGATCTGTTTTTGATCTTTTTATTATTATCTTTATACCCTCGTTAACAAATTCTATATCTTGAAAATCTAAATTTACTAACTCTGACCTTCTAAACCCTCCTGCAAAACCAATTAATAATAATGCTTTATCTCTAATTTTTCTATTTTTATGAATTTTAAAATTCGTATTGATTGAAGTTATTATTTTTTTTAAATCTTCTAATGATAGAGGTTTCTTTCCAATCTGAATGGAACCAATTTTTCTTTTAATTGATTTTAAATTGTCATTTATAATTGGATTCTTTGTGTCTATATGGTGACCCTTTAATCTATTAGCAATTACTATTGAAACCAGCTTCCTTTTTATAGTACTAAATTTTAAATTTTCTTTTGATAATTTTGTTAAATAGAAGCTAATATCTTTAATTTCCGGTCTTATAGGGTTTTTATTTAACTTATTACAAAATATAACAAAATCTTTAAAATCAGATTTATAAGCCCTAGATGTATTATACGCTCTTGAATGTTTTATGTTTTCAAGAGTTTCTAGTTCTAAATTTTTTATTTCATTTACTAAACTTTTCATATTACTATTGATAACAATAAATTATCGTTAGTAATAATGCAACTATTAATAGATGTCAATATTTGTAATTATTATTATTAGATAATCATGAAGTTAATCATTAAAAATAAGGAAATAATTATAAAACCGCTAGAAACAGAAACAGCTAGAAAAATATCAAAAAATAAAGATTTTAGTTCTAATATTAAAACTTGGGGTGATGAAATCTACTTTAAAACTCCTATTAAGGGGGTCAAAATTGAAGAAAACGCTAGGAATATCGTTAATTTTGGAGAATTAGCTTATTGGGTTGAGGGAAATTCTATCGCTATAGGTTTTGGACCTACTCCAGTATCAATTAACAATGAAATTCGCCTAGTTACAAAGGTAAATGTATGGGCTGAGTTTAATACAACACTTTATGATGTTAATTTTTTTAAATCATTAAATGATAATGATGTAATTAATTTTATAAATTAATAATAATAAAAAAAATAATAAAAACAATTACTTATTATAAATACTTAAATCAATTTACTAAGTAATAGTACACTTAAATTAACTAGACAAAACAAATAAAATAAGAGATATCAAACCTGGTTCAAGAGTTATAGCGATATAGCCATCTCTGTTCCTCTTGAGCCCCTTAATAAGCCTATTTAGACTTAATTGATCCTGCAGACATAATAAATTTAGAAGCTTCTTCAAAAGACATATCTAGATATAAAACATCTTTTTCAGGAACAACTAATAAAAAACCACTTGTAGGGTTAGGTGTAGTAGGAATGAATATGTTAATCATTTTTTCCCCTACTCGACTAGAAACTTCTCCAGAGTTTACACTTGTAGCAAATCCTAATGAATATATTCCTTTTCTAGGATATTCAATTAATACCATTTTTTTTTGGTTATTTTCATCAACAGAAGCAAAGCTTTTGGTTAATTGTGATAAACCATTATATATTGTTTTCAGTACAGGTATTTTGTTAAATAACTTTTCATTTAAATTCAAAAAATATTTACCAACAAAGGTAACTGACAACATTCCAATGAATGTAATAATAAAAAAGGTTATTAAAATTTCCAAACCCGGTATATCAAATGGTAAAAAATTATTAGGATTCAAATATTTAGGTAATAGTTTTGAAAACGCTCTTTCTACAAAAATGGAAAAATAAATCGTGATTCCTATGGGAATTAACACAACAACACCTGCTAAAAAGTAATTTCTTATTCTAGCCAAAAATGACACTTTTTTCTTTTGAGTAGTTTCTGGCATTTAATCTATACGGTATGTCCAGCTGAAAAAATTATAAAAGCTATAATAAGCACTAAAATCACTATTAAAACTTTATTATCTAGGTTCATATTTTAATAAGATATTATATTATAGCTAATATGAAAAGAAGGCAATTTATAACTTATGTGGGTTGTGGATGTTGTTCGTTAATATTACCATCTTGTACTACTGCGCCTATTACAAATAGAAAGCAACTAAAAATTATACCCGAATCTACTATTAATGCCAATGCAATAAAAGCTTATAATCAATTTAAAAAGAAAGCAAAACTAAGCAAAGATATAAAAACTTTAAATATGATAAAAAGAATTGGTTCAAAAATGGAAAAAGCAATAACTTTTTATTTTGCAAGTAAAAATTTAAAAGATCCAACAAAAAATTTTAAATGGGAATATATTTTAGTTGATGATGATAAAATGCTTAATGCGTGGTGTATGCCAGGAGGAAAAATTGCGGTATACAGTGGTATTTTAAAGGTTACTAAAAACGAAGATGGTTTAGCAAATGTGATGGGTCATGAAATTGCACATGCGGTTGCAAAACATTCTGTTGAAAGAGCTAGTGCTGGAATGGCTTTAAATTTAGGAACTGCGGTAATAGATATTTTTACTGGTGGAGCAATAAGTAGAACTAGAAATACAGTAGGACAAAATACAGGAATAGATATTTTACAAGTTGGTGTATTTAATCCATTCACAAGAAAACAAGAAAGCGAAGCAGATTACCTAGGTTTGGCATTTGCATCTTTAACAGGGTATAATTTGTACGAAGGCGCAGAACTTTGGAAAAGAATGAAAGAAGAAATGGGTGGAGAAGTACCACAGTTTTTAAGCACTCACCCTTCTCCAACTAATAGAATTAGGCAAATCAGGAACTGGATTCCACAAATAAGAACACAATTTCCTAAAATTAAAAATATTTAACCTTTTTTATTTTTTTAAATGTTTTTGCAAGGCAATTGTTGCAATAAACTTTTTCTTTTTTTCTATAAGTTTCTATAGAAGCTTTTACTGATGCTTTACATTTAAAACAGTTTAAAAAATAAAACATATTTTTAATGGTGAGCCCGACAAGATTCGAACTTGTGACCCATTCCTTAAAAGGGAATTGCTCTACCAACTGAGCTACGGGCCCACTTTTAGTATTTAACTACAAAATTCATGTATTAAAAAAACCTTTATATTACAAGCTTTTTTAATAATTTAATTTTTCATAATGTTGATTGTAAAATTCTTCAAATTTGCCAATTTTAATAGAATTTCTTATTTTTTCCATCAAATCCTGAAAGAAAGCAACATTATGCCATGTAATTAGTGTAGATGCTAAGATTTCGTTGCAGTTTATTAGATGATTCAAATAATTTTTTGAATACATTTTGGATCCTGGACAATCAACATTTTCATCAAGTGGAGTGTCATCATTTGTATATTTAGCGTTTCTTAAATTAATTTTTCCATTCCAAGTAAAAGCTAATCCAGTTCTTCCAGTTCTAGTTGGTAATACACAATCAAACATATCAATACCCCTTTTTACTGCACCTAATAAATCTCCTGGAGTTCCTGTGCCCATTACATATCTAGGCTTATTTTTATCCATATGCTCAGAAATTTCTTCTACAGTATCAAACATTTCATTTTGTGTTTCACCAACAGCCAAACCTCCAAGGGCATATCCATCGAAACCTATGTTTAAGAGTTTATCTAAACATTCTTTTCTTAAATCATTAAAAATACCACCTTGGACAATTCCAAAAAGCATTTTTTCAGAATTTTTTCCAAATTCTTTTTTTGATCTTTCTGCCCATTGTATTGATAGATTCATTGATTTTAAAATTCTATTTTTATCTTTAGTGTATTCAGGACATTCATCAAAAACCATAACAATATCTGAGTTTAATTTTTTTTGTATATCAATACTTATTTCAGGCGATATAAATATTTTTTTCCCATCTATATGAGAATTAAATGTTGCTCCATCTTCAGTGATTTTAGTATTTTTTGATAATGACATTACTTGGAAGCCACCGGAATCTGTTAATATTGGTTTGTCAAAATTCATAAACTTATGCAAACCACCTACTCTTTCGATTCTTTCAGTACCCGGTCTCAAATATAAATGATAAGTATTACATAAGATAATTTGTGATCTAGTTTGTTTTATTTGATCTACTGTTAAAGCCTTAACGGTTGCAGCTGTACCAACAGGCATAAATGCAGGTGTGTCTATGACACCTCTAGAGGTTTTAATTTGACCAAGTCTTGCCCTATTGTCTTCATTTAACAACGAAAACTTAATTGGCATTTATTTTTCAACTATAATTTTTTCGATAATATCTGGATTATCTACGGAACCAGAGCCGGGTGCACCCTTTTTAATTTGATCAACAAATTCCATACCTGAAACAACTTTTCCAAAAACCGTGTATTGTCGGTCTAAATGGGGATGTGTGTCAAAACATATAAAAAATTGGCTATTTGCACTATCTGGATTTTGAGATCGGGCCATAGATAATATACCTCTCTCGTGAGGTACATCATTAAACTCTGCTTTTAAATCTGGTAAATCGGAACCGCCTGTTCCTACCATAGCTGCGTTAAAATTATTTTTTGTATTTCCATGCTTTACATCACCTGTTTGAGCCATAAAACCGTCTATAACCCTATGAAAAGCTACACCATCATATTTACCTTGTTTACTTAATTCTAATATTCTTTTCACATGATTTGGTGCAATATCATCAAACAATTCTACTTTTACATCACCATTTTTTAATTTTATTGTAATTTTTGTATTAGCCATAACTGATCCTTCTGTTGTGAAATTTAAGAAAAATAAAATTATTATGATTTTTTTTAAATTCATTATTTATATTTTTTTTTTTAAATACATTATTGCGGATTTTGGTGCAAATTTAGCAACATCTCCTCCTAAAGAAGCAATTTCTTTAACCATTTTTGATGATATAGCTTGATTTTCAATATCAGCTGTTAAAAATATAGTTTGAATATTTTTGTCTAGTTTATTGTTCATTCCGGATAATTGAAATTCATATTCAAAATCTGCAACTACTCTTAACCCTCTTATAATAATTGATGCTTTTATTTTTTTACAATAATCAACTGTTAACATATCAAAACTTACTACTTTAATTTTTTGATTTATAGATTTTGGTAAAGAATTAATTGTTTTTTTTACAATATCTATTCGATCTTTTAGAGAAAATAGACATTTTTTTTCACTATTGTGAGCAATGGCAACATATAAACAGTCAACTATTTTTGTTGCTCTCTTAATAATGTCTAAATGACCAAAAGTAATTGGATCAAAAGTTCCAGGATATAAAGCTATTTGATTACTCATTATTATTTTCTGAAACTTTTACAGCTGTAACTACTTTTTCATCAGAAGCAGTTTTGAATATTCTTACCCCTTGAGTATTTCTTCCTGCAACTCTTATCTCGCTAACTTTAACTCTAATCATTTGACCTTTATTAGTGACAAGCATAATATCATCTTCAGAATTAATTGGAAATGATGCAGCAACTTTTCCATTTCTTTCAGTTGTTGAAATATTTATAATTCCTTGTCCTCCCCTGCCCGTTTGTCTAAATTCATAAGCAGAAGATCTTTTCCCATAACCATTTTCTGTTATTGTTAATATAAATTCTTCTTTTGATTTCATTTCATCTTTATTGGATGAAATAATATTTGGATTTAAAATAGAAAGAGATATTACTTTATCATTTTTCTTTAAATTAATGCCCTTGACTCCCTTTGAACTTCTCCCTTTAAAAAGTCTAATTTTTTTACTATTGACTCTCAAACTTTTGCCAAGATATGAATTAATCATAACATCTTCTTCGCCTTTTAATAATTTTACCGAAACAATTTCATCTTCTTTATCTAATTTCATTGCTATTTTTCCATTAGATTGAATATTTCGAAAATCCTCTAAGTTATTTTTTCTAATTTTGCCTAATTTCGTAATAAATACTATATTTAACTTTGACCATTCTTCTTCATTTTCTGGTAATGGCATTATAGAAGATACATAGCTTTGGCTCTCAATGGGTAATAAATTATGTAGCGATTTACCTTTAGATTGGTTTGATCCCTCAGGTATTTTCCATGTTTTAATTTTATACACAATTCCTTGATTAGAAAAAAATAAAACAGGTGTTAAGGTATTAACTGAAAATAATTGAGTAACAAAATCTTCTTCTCTTGTAGTAATACCAATTTTACCTTTTCCACCACGTTTTTGGGCTTTAATATTGGTAATTGGTGTTCTTTTAATATACCCTTTGTTAGTAACAGTTACTACAACATGTTCTTTTTGAATAATATCTTCTATTTCTACATTGGATACCTGGTCAACTATCTTTGTTTTTCTAGGAGTTGAAAATTTATTTTTAATTTCAGTTAATTCATCTTTAATTAAGTTAATTAATTCTTTCTTATCGTTTAATATTTTTTTTAATTTTATAATTAATTTATAAAGTTCATTTAATTCATTATTTATTTCTTGGTATCCAATAGCAGTTAATTTTTGTAATCTTAAATCAAGTATTGCTTTAACCTGATGGTCAGAAAGTTGATATTCTTTAATTTTTGATAATTCATTTATATCAAGTATATTTTTATCTAACTTTGATTTAGTAAAATTCCATTTTTTCTTTAACAAGGAAGATTTTGCATCATTTGGCGTTTTTGAGTTTCTTATAATTGATATAATTTCATCAATATTTTCAATCGAAATAAATAAACCTATTAATATGTGAGATCTATCTTTTGCTTTTTTTAAATCAAAAAGGGTTCTTTTTATTATTGTTTTTTCTCTAAATTTTACAAAAATTTCTATAAATTGTTTTAAATTTAATAGCTGAGGTTTTTTTTCATTTATTGCTAATGTATTAAATCCAAATGAACTTTCTAAAGGAGAAAATTTATATAGCTGATTTATTATTATGTCGGGGTTAGTTGCTCTTCTAAGTTCAACAACTATTCTGACACCTTCTTTATTAGACTCATCTCTTAAATCCGCTATACCTTCGAGTTTTTTATCCCTTACCAATAAAGCTATTTTTTCAATTAAAGCAATTTTATTAACTTGATATGGAATAGATTTAATAATTATTAACTTTCTATCTCTATCACCTTCTTCTACTTCTATTTCGCCCCTAACTTTTATTGAACCTCTCCCTTTTTCGTATCCATTTTTAATTTCATTTTTTCCAAGTATAATTCCGCCTGTTGGAAAGTCAGGTCCTGGAATTTTTTTCATAATTTCTGATATTGAAATTTTATCGTTATCTAAAAAAGCTAATGTTCCATCAATAACTTCTCCCAAATTATGAGGTGGAATATTTGTAGCCATACCAACAGCTATTCCCCCAGCTCCATTAACTAATAAATTTGGAAATTGCGCTGGTAAAACAATTGGCTCTGTTTCTGTATCATCGTAATTATTTTGAAAAATAACTGTATTTTTATCTATATCAGAAATTAAATATTCTGAGATTTTTGCTAATTTAGTTTCAGTATACCTCATAGCAGCAGCCCTATCACCATCTAGAGATCCAAAATTTCCTTGCCCGTCCAGCAATTTTGTATTCATTGAAAAATCTTGCGCTAAACGTACAAGAGCATCATAGACAGCTTGATCGCCATGCGGATGATATTTACCTATGACATCTCCAACAACTCTAGCAGATTTTCTAAATTGTTTAGACCAGTCATACCCGCCTTTATACATGGCATAAATTATTCTTCTGTGAACTGGTTTTAGTCCATCTCTTGCATCTGGCAAAGCTCTAGATACAATCACACTCATCGCATAAGATAAGTATGATGATTTCATTTCATCACTAATATTTCTATTACCGATTTTTTTAGTGGACATTTAACTTATGTTAAAAAGGTACTTCATCATCTAAATCTTTTGATGAAACATTATTATCTGATGGTAAGGAGCTAGAATCTTGGTTCATATTACTATCATCGATTTTATTATTTGATCCTGCCCCTCCAAGCATAGTCAAAGTTGAATTGTATCCCTGTAATATTATTTGAGTACTATATTTTTCTTGACCATTATTATCGGTATATTTCGTCGTTTGAATTTGACCCTCAATATATACTTGAGCTCCCTTTTTTAAGTATTGTTGAACAACATTAACCAGACCTTCATTAAAAATAACTACTCTATGCCACTCAGTTTTTTCTTTTCTTTCTCCAGAGTTTTTGTCTTTCCATGTTTCAGAGGTTGCAATGCTAAGTCTTGCAACATTCTTTCCATTAGACATTTGCTTAATTTCAGGGTCATTTCCCAATCTACCAATGAGTAAAACTTTATTTAAACTACCAGCCATAGCGATTTTTTGTGATTTTAATTGTTCTTATTTTAACATATATCAGTCTTAATATATAACTAATTATTATTAAAACCATCAACAGGCATGCTAAAAAACATAGTAGTTAAAGGGGCAAAAGAGCATAATTTAAAAAATCTCTCTGTTGAGATACCTAGAGAAAAATTAGTCATAATTACAGGCTTATCGGGATCAGGAAAATCTTCATTAGCGTTTGATACAATATACGCAGAAGGTCAAAGAAGATATGTAGAAAGCTTATCTGCATATGCGAGACAGTTTTTGGACAAAATGAAAAAGCCAAATGTTGATCTGATCGAAGGTTTGTCTCCAGCAATTTCAATAGAACAAAAAACAACGTCTAAAAACCCAAGATCAATTGTTGCCACTGTTACTGAAATTTATGATTATATGAGAGTCCTTTATGCTAGAGTTGGAATTCCCTACTCGCCATTTACTGGCAAGGAAATTAAATCTCAAACAGTTTCTGAAATTGTAGATAAAATTTTAGATTTACCCAAACCATCTAAAATAACTATTTTCTCTCCTATAGTCCGCGGAAGAAAAGGTGAATATAAAAAAGAAATACAAAGTTTAAAAAAACAGGGTTATGAAAAAATAAGAATTGATAATAAAATTTATGATATCGAAGAAGCGCCTATATTAAACAAAAAGTTAAAGCATAATATTGACATTCAAATCGATAAATTTGTAAATAAAAAAGATGAAATAAAAAGAATTTCAGAAAGTATTGAATCTGGTTTAAAATTATCTGATGGATTAATTTATGCTGAATACAGAAATGAAAGTTTACCCAAAGAACATCAAAAAGATCTAAAATTAACATTTTCTTCTAAATTTGCCTGCCCTGAAAGTGGTTTTACTATAGAAGAAATTGAACCTAGATTATTTTCTTTTAATTCTCCATTCGGTGCTTGTACAGAATGTGATGGTTTAGGAATGGATTTATTTGTTGATCCAAAATTAGTAATACCAAATGAAAAAGTATCATTGGCAGATGGGTGTATAAAACCGTGGTCGTCAAGCTCATCGTTATACTATGCTCAAACTTTGTCATCTTTGGCTAAGCATTATAAATTTTCATTAAATGACTCATGGAAAAATATTCCAAAAAAAATTCAAGAAATAATTCTTTATGGATCAAGTGAAGAGGAAATAAAATTTTCATATGATGATGGTTATGGCAAGTATTCCAGTACAAAAACATTTGAAGGTGTGATCACTAACTTAGAAAGAAAATATTTAGAAACGGAAAGCGACTGGAAAAGAGAAGAAATATCCCAATATCAAAGTGAGAAGGAATGCAGTAATTGTAATGGTTTTAGATTAAAAGAAGAGGCTCTTTGTATAAAAATTAATAATAAAAATATTAGTGAGGTAACAAAGCTTTCAATAAAAGAAGCCAACCAATGGTTTTTAAAATTACCAAATATTTTAACTGAAAAACAAAATGAAATTGCAAAACATGTTCTTAAAGAAATAAATGAAAGATTAAAGTTTTTAGTAAATGTAGGATTAGATTATTTAAATTTATCAAGAGCATCTGGAACATTATCTGGAGGTGAGTCGCAAAGGATAAGGTTGGCTTCTCAGATTGGTTCTGGCTTACAGGGTGTCCTATACGTGTTAGATGAACCATCAATTGGCCTTCATCAAAAAGATAATTCCAAATTATTAGAAGCATTAAAAAGATTAAGAGATCTTGGAAATTCTGTAATTGTAGTAGAGCACGATGAAGAAGCTATGTTAACCTCGGATCATATTATTGATATTGGACCTGAAGCTGGAATTAATGGAGGCAAAGTTGTAGCTCAAGGAAATTTTGAAGAAATTAAAAATAGTAAAATAAGCATAACTGGTGATTACTTGTCTGGAAGAAAATTTATCTCTATTCCGCAAAATAGAAGATCTGCAAAAAATGGAAGATATTTACAATTAACTGGGTGTACTGGAAATAATTTGAAGAATGTAAATCTTCAATTTCCACTCGGGACATTTAGCTGTGTAACAGGTGTATCGGGCAGTGGAAAATCTACAGCTGTATTACACACGTTGTATAGAGCTTTAAATTTAATGATAAACAAGTCCTATTCAAGACATATGCCTCAACCCTTTAAAGGAATTAAGGGCTTTGAATATTTGGATAAAATTATAGATATTGATCAATCTCCAATAGGAAGAACACCTAGATCAAACCCAGCTACATACTCGGGGGCATTTACTCCAATTAGAGATTGGTTTGCAGCTTTACCTGAAGCTAAAAGCAGAGGCTATAAACCTGGAAGATTTTCATTTAATGTTAAAGGAGGAAGATGTGAAGCTTGCGAAGGTGATGGAGTAATAACTTATGAAATGCATTTTTTACCTGATGTTTTTGTACAATGTGATGTTTGTAAAGGTAAAAGATACAATAGAGAAACTTTAAGTGTAACGTATAAAAACAAAAGTATAGCAGATGTATTAGATATGAGTGTAGATGAAGGTGTTTTATTTTTTGAAAACATACCTGTGATCAAAGATAAACTCTTAACATTAAAAAAAGTAGGTCTTGGTTATATGAAAATTGGCCAACAGGCTACTACATTGTCAGGTGGAGAGGCTCAAAGAATAAAGCTTGCAAAAGAACTTTCAAAAAGATCTACGGGTCGAACAATTTATATTTTAGATGAACCAACAACTGGACTTCATGCTCATGATATAAAAAAATTACTAGAAGTTTTACAAGCTTTTGTTCAAAAAGGAAATACAGTTATTGTTATTGAGCATAATATGGATGTTATAAAAACTGCTGACTGGGTTATTGATATGGGACCAGAAGGTGGAGATAATGGAGGTCATATTTTATTCCAAGGAAAACCTGAAGATTTAATAAAAATGAAAAATAGTTATACCGGTCAATATTTAGAAAAAATTTTAAAAACTAAAAATAAATTAAAAATTTCAGCTTAAGGTGTATTATCAACTACTTCATTCCAATTTCTTTTTACATTAAAAATTAATATTAATGGTGAAGCTATAAATATTGAGGAATAAGTTCCAACAACTACACCCCAAATTAAAGCAAATGAAAAACCTTTTAATATTTCTCCACCAAAAAAATATATTGCTATCAATGCTAATAAGGTAGTAATAGAAGTTTTGAGAGTTCTAGGTAAAGTTTCGTTAATAGAAAGATTAATTAAATCTGATAAACTGGTACTTTCATCTTTTTTTAAATTTTCTCTAATTCTATCGTAAATAACAACAGTATCATTCATGGAATAGCCAACTATTGTCAAAACTGCAGCAATAATTGAGAGATTAAATTCAAAACTAATTACACTAAAGGCTCCAAGTGTTAAAATAACGTCATGACAAAGAGCTAAAATTGCACCCAGACTAAATTGCCATTCAAATCTTATCCAGATATAAAACAGCATTAAAACCAATGCAATTAGGACAGCATAAATGCCTGATTGAGTTAATTCATCGCTTATTTTTGGACCAACCATTTCAACTCGTCTAAAATTAATACTTTTGTTTAATTTTTTTTCTAAATTTAATTTAATTTCATTAATAAAATTACTTTTTCCACTTTTTTTTTCTAAAATAGTTAAAAAGGTTTTATCATCACCAAACTCTTTAACTTTAACATCTCCTAAATTTAACTCCAAAAGAGACGAGCGTATTTTTGATGCTGAAAATGATTCATTAAACTGCATTTCAATAATAGTTCCTCCTTTAAAATCAATTCCTAGATTTAGGCCTCTGGAAAATAGAGAAAATATTGAGATTGAAATTAAAATTAAAGATAAAATATAAAATTTTTTGTAATGTTTTAAAAAGGATATTTTTTTTTGATAAATATTAATCATTATATTTTTAATTCCTCATTTTTTTTTGATCTTACATACAAAGAAACAAACAGCCTTCCCAAAACAAATGTTGTAAACAACGAAGTAATTATTCCTACTGCTAAAGTAATTGCGAATCCTTTAATTGGTCCACTACCAATAAAATAAAGAACAAAAGCCGCTATTAACGTTGTAATATTTGCGTCAAGTAATGTTGTTAAAACTCTTTTATAACCATTATCAAATGCAATAATTATATTTTTTTCTATATTAAGCTCTTCTTTTATCCTTTCATATATTAAAACATTTGCATCTACAGCCATACCCACAGTTAATATAATTCCAGCTATGCCGGGTAATGTTAATGTTGATTCTATAATAGTAAGAATAGATAGAAGTAATATTAAATTAATTAATAAAGAAATATTAGCGAAAAGACCAAAAACTCTATAGTTTAAAAAAATATAAAAAATAACTAAAATGAAACCGATAATTAAAGAGACTATTCCTTTATCAATACTTTCTTTACCTAAGTCTGGTCCAACTGTTCTTTCTTCAATAATTGACATTGGCGCAGGTAGAGCACCTGATCTTAAAACAATTGCAAGGTTGTTTGCTTCCTCTACGCTAAAACCACCTGAAATTTGACCGTTACCAGTTGTGATTGCATCTCTTATAACTGGTGCACTTACAACTTTATCATCCATTATGATTGCAAGTCGTCTTCCAATGTTGTTTTTTGTAGCGTAGGCAAATTTTTTGGATCCAAATCCATCTAATTTGAAATTTACTACTGAAGAATTGTTTAAATTATCAAATCCTGGCTGAGCATCAGTTAAATGCTCACCAGAAAGAATTAATTTTTTTTCAATATTATATGTTTCTAAATTATTTTTTGATTGAAGCTTGTCAAAACTATTTGGTTTTGCGTCATTGTCAGCTAAAAATTTAAAAGTTAACTTTGCTGTAGTGCCAATAATGTCTTTTATTTTTTTTGGATTTTTAATACCTGGTAACTCTACTAATATTCTTTCATCTCCTTGAGCTATAATTGTTGGTTCTCTAGTTCCTAGCTCATCAATTCTTGAACGAATAATTTCTAATGACTGCTCCATAGCATTCTTTTTTACTCTTTTAAGATAAGTTTCACTAAAATTGATCTGAACATTATTTTGAGTGAATATATATATAAGCTCTTTGTCTGTTTCATTTAATTTTTGATTTATATCGTTTGAATTAAATATTTTTTGAAAATCTGTTTTTCTATCGCTGTCAATTTCAAAAGATATATTAAGATTATTAGTTTTAAAGTTTTTGTAATTTAATCTTTCAGATCTAAGTTTTTTTCTTATATCAAAAGATTTTAGTTCTAGTTTTTCTTCAAATAATGGTTTGGAGTTAACCTCTAATAAGAGATAAGAACCACCTTGTAAATCTAAACCCAAAACAACTTTTTTATTTGGTAATAAAAGATGATCTGATTTTAAAAAATTCGGTATAAAATATAAAAAGCCTACAAATATAATAAAAAAAATAGAAAAAATTTTTAATCTAGAAAAATGTAACACACTAAACTATTTTTTTGGTTCAGTTTTGCTTAAAACTTGGGAAATTGTAGATTTTACTACTTGGACTGTAACATTGTTTGAAATTTCTAATTCAGCTTTATCATTGTCTAACACTCTAACAACTTTGCCCACAATTCCACCAGCCGTTACAACGTTATCACCTCTTGTTAAAGCTTCAACCATTGCTTTATGTTCTTTTATTCTTTTTTGCTGCGGTCTAATCAATAAAAAATAAAATATTACAAAAATTAAAATTAATGGTATGAATTGTCCTAAAGCTTTTCCGTCCATGATCGATGTATTTAAACTAAATCATTTATAATACAACCTATTATTAATGATCTTCTAGATAATTTAATATTTTTTTTACTACTCCAATGGAATCTAATTTCAAATTGGGTTGTTTCATTACAAAATAATCAGTCAAAACTTTATCACTAGACTCCAATAAAGCCTCAAATTCTTTAAGATCCGATTTGGTTAAAATAGAATAATTATTTTTAAAAAAGCCACCAAGAACAATATCCATTTCTTTAGTGCCTCTGTGGGTAGATCTAAATAATAATTTTTTTATAAAGTCAGTGTTGCTCACTAAGAAAATAAATATAAAAATAATAATTATAATCAATGAAAAATGAACTTTTTGATCCAATAATAAAAATCAAAGGCATAGGACCTAAAATTCAAAAAAAGTTAGAAGAAAAAAACATATTTAACAAGATTGATTTATTATTAAATTTGCCTACAGGTTGTATAGATAGACGATTTTGCCCAAAATTAGATCAGTTAGAAGTTGGAAAAATTTCCACTGTATTTGCTACACCAATTAAATATAATTTTCCAAGAATAAGAAATTTACCTAGCAGAGTTACATGTAAAGATGAATTTAGCAAAATTGATATAGTTTTTTTTAATTCTCGAGAAAATTATATTAAACAAATATTACCTTTAAATGAAGAAGTTGTAATTAGCGGTAAAGTTAATATTTATAAAAATAAATATCAAATAACTAATCCAGATTATATTAGGGCTACTGAAAAAGGTTCTGATATTAAAAAAATTATGTCCAAATACCATTCCATAACAGGAGTTTCTGATAAAACGCTTCAAAGAATTTATAGTGATGAAGCTAATAATTTAAAAAAAATTACAGACTGGCATGATGAGGTTTTTTTAAAAAAAATGAATTGGGTATCGTGGTCTGAAAGTATAAAAAGAATTCACAACCCTATTACAACTGATGACGTTAATAAAAATTCAAGATTTTATGAACGTTTAGCGTATGATGAAATATTTAGTAACTTATTAATTTTTAGTGAGATAAAAAAAAGAATTGAAAAAATTATCAAACAACCAAAAAAGATAAGTAGTCTTGATGTTGATATAATACTAAAATCAATACCATTTAAATTAACAGAAGATCAAAACACCTGCCTAAAAGAAATAATTAAAGACATGAGTTCTAATAAAAAAATGATGAGAGTTTTGCAAGGCGACGTGGGATCAGGAAAAACAATAGTTGCTTTAATTGCGTCATATTTAAATTCAAAATTAAATTTTCAAACTGCAATAATGGTTCCAACAGAAATATTAGCAATTCAACATTACAATTTATTTAAGAAAATTTTAAAAAATTTCAATTTACATATTGAAGTATTAACAGGCAGAACAAAAATGCAAGATCAAAAAACTATTAAATCTCAATTAAAAGAAAATAAAATAAATATATTGATTGGTACACACTCTTTATTTCAAGATAAAATTGAATTTAATAATTTAGGTTTAATAGTTATAGATGAGCAGCATAAATTTGGGGTTAAACAGAGAATAAATCTATCACAAAAAGGGTCAAACAATACAGATGTTATATTAATGACAGCAACACCAATACCAAGAACATTGGTTCTTACAAACTATGGTGATATGAATATTTCAACAATAAAAAATAAACCTTTTATTAGTGATAATATTGAAACATTAACTAAACCTTTAGATAAACTTGATGAGGTAATAAATTTTGTAAATAAAAAAATTGATATTGGAGATCAAATTTATTGGGTATGTCCAATCATTGAAGAAAGTGAAAAAATAAGATTAACCGCAGCAACTAAAAGATATGATTTTTTGAAAAAAAAAATTAAATCAAATGTTGGTTTACTTCATGGATCAATTAAAAAAAATGAAAAAGAAGAGATTATGAATAACTTCACCAAGGGTAATTTAAAATGTATTATTTCAACCACGGTCATAGAAGTTGGTATTGATAACCCAAATGCTAATACTATAGTTATAGAGAATGCAGAAAGATTTGGATTAGCCCAGTTACATCAGTTAAGAGGTAGAGTTGGTAGGTCCGGTTCAAAGGCACATTGTCTCCTTGTCTATTCATCTTCAATTTCAGAAACTGGAAAAAAAAGATTAAAAATTATGAAAGAATCTAATGATGGTTTTTTTATTTCTGAAGAAGATTTGAAATTAAGAGGTTTTGGAGACATTATTGGCTATAAACAAAGCGGTGAAAAAGATTTTATTATAGCAGATCCGCTTTATCACTCTCATCTATTTGAAATTGCAAAAAAAAACATAGAGAGAATTGAGGAAAAATCATATCAAAATTTTAATATTTTGCTTAAAATATTCAAAAAAGATAGAGTTTTAAATATCATTGATACAGGCTAAGCAATTTTCTTATATCCAATTGCAGTTTCGAATTCGTTTAATCTTTTATAAATTGACCTTAGTTCTGTGATAGTAGTCCAGTTGTGTGTGAATAAAGAAAAGCTACTATGTACTCTCGCAAATGCATTCGACACTTGTATTACGAATCCTAGAGTTATTGCCCCAGTAAATAAGCCGGGTGCCATAACTAAATATGGAACAATAACCATAAATTGATCATAAATATTTACCCAAATATCAAAGTAGCCATAGTGCAAAAAAAGACGGTGGTAATTAAATTTTATACCTGTAAACAATTGAAAAATTGTATCTGGTTTAGCATAATTATCTCTATCATCCTCACCATAAACTAATTCTTTTCTAAATTTTGCTTCAACTTTTTGATTATTGTATTCTAAACCAGGTAACTTAATTCCAACAAACCAACTTATTAATAAACTTCCTAAACTCGTTGCAAAAGCTACCCAAACAAGAGATCCTGGTATAGTTTTTAGAAATTCAACTTCAACTTTATCCGATAATGACCATAGGATTGGTGTAAACGCAATTAATGTCATAATTGCTCTAACAACCTGAAGACCTAAACTTTCTACAATTTTAGCAAATCTCATTGTGTCTTCTTGCAATCTTTGTGCAGACCCTTCAACTTTTACCCTACCTGAAGTCCAAATAGGTATATAATCAAATGTCATTGCCTCTCTCCATCTGAATGCATACAATCTAGTAAAGTACGCTGTAAATGTCGCAAGAATAACATATGGCATTGCTAAATAAACAAACTCCAAAATTTTATCCCAAAACATTGAAATGTCATTTTCAGTAGGTTTCTGTAAAAGATCGTAGAAACCCTTATACCATTCATTAATTTTTACAGTAATGGTAACTTGTATTAAAAGAGAAATAATTAAAAAAAAACCACCACCCCAAGACCACAGAAGCCACTTTCTATTTAAAAAAAAACTTTTTAACATTTTTTAAGATAAAAAATTATCTGCGTATGATTTAATTTTTGGTTTATTTTTTTTTGGCTCTATAATCTCAAAATCTATATTATTTTTTTTTGCATATTCAACTGCCTTTTCTTTTGTTTGAAAAAATAATTTAACTTGTGATTGTGTATCTGAAGAGGATGTCCAATTCATAAGATAGTCATTAAAAGTTTTTTTTTTAAAAAATTCTAATAGCCAATAATTACTTTTATTTTTTCCTGATTGCATCGCAGTCTTTGAAGGAATGTAAATTTTTGCTTTTCTCATAGATTTATTTTTTTAAAGTACATTTCCATTTTGTTTTTTCAATGCCATAAACAATCATGCTAGAAAGATCTTTTTTAAGTTCTCTTTTAACATCAAGAGTTTTTTTTGGATTCATTGGATATGGCTTTTCTATGATAGTCCATGTATAATTTTTACCATTATCTTTTATTTCAACAGTGTTATTTGCATAAGTTAAGTTTTTTTTGTCATTAGAAAGATTAAATTCTAAAATTTCTAATCCTTCCATCTCTTGTCCATTATTACAAGTAAAACTCTGTGAATAGGAATTTGATGTTAAAAATAATAATATAAGCAAAGAATTTTTTAATAAATTTTTCATTTTTATCCTTTTTTTTTGGTCGGGGCAGCAAGATTTGAACTTGCGACCCTCTGGTCCCAAACCAGATGCGCTACCAGGCTGCGCTATGCCCCGACAGAACGTCTTATATACATATTTTAATCATCTTTTAAAGAATTAAGAATTTCAATTTCAAAATGAAAATGATAGAAAACTCATCGTGATTAATAAAATTTCCTCATTTTTTAAGTGGTACATCAAACATGAATCCACTGCTGGAATAACATTATTAATAATGACAATTATTGCTCTAATTATTAGTAATTCAGCTTTATCAGATGATTATTTTAAGGCTTTAAAAACTTATTATGCGCTTGGTTTTGGTGATTTTAAGTTAAAACTGTCTTTGTTTCATTGGATCAATGATGCGTTAATGGCTATTTTTTTCTTAGTAGTTGGTCTGGAAATTAAAAGAGAATTTGTTGAAGGTGAATTATCCCGCCCTACCCAAGCGGCGTTACCAATTTTAGGTGCTGCAGGAGGTATGTTAGTCCCAGCATTAATATATGTTGGTTTTAATCTCCAAACACCAGAAACTCTTAGGGGTTGGGCAATACCTTCTGCTACCGATATTGCTTTTTCGATTGGAATTTTATCTTTGTTGGGTTCAAGGGTTCCATTATCGTTAAAAGTTTTTTTAGTCGCTTTAGCGATTATTGACGATATGGGAGCTGTAATTATCATTGCATTATTTTATACAACTAAATTAAATATTATTTATCTATCATTAATGTTTTTATGTTTTGCCATATTAATTATTTTTAATAAATTAAATGTTAAATATTTTACTGCATACTTAATTGTAGGGATCTTTATGTGGTTCTTTACCCACGAGTCTGGTGTACACGCAACTATTGCTGGAGTTCTTTTAGCAATAACAATTCCTCATAAAACTGATAAGTCACATCATGGAACATCTATGTTAAAACATATAGAGCACTCTTTAGCTCCATATGTTTCTTTTATAATTATGCCAATTTTTGCTTTTGCCAACGCAGGAGTTAATTTTGATGGTATGTCAATTATGCAATTGTTTACACCAGTTCCTTTGGGTATTTGCCTAGGTTTATTTGTAGGCAAACAATTAGGGGTGTTTACATTTTCTTATGCAGCAATAAAATTTGGACTAGCTGAAATGCCATCTGGAGCAAGATGGATTAGTTTCTATGGTACTGGTGTACTAACAGGAATTGGTTTCACTATGAGTTTATTTGTAGGAAATCTGGCCTTTCCAAATTCAGATATTATTGATGGAGTTAAAATTGGTGTTTTATTAGGGTCATTATTTTCAACATTATTAGGATATGCGCTTCTTATAATTTGTTCAAAAAAACATGCGGCTGCTTAAATATTTAATTATAGTTTTTTTTATAAATACATTAACATATGCAAATATGAAAACTGCATATGATTTTAAATTTAAGAGTATTAACGGAGATGAATTAGATCTATCTATTTTTAAAGGTAAAACTATTCTTATAACTAATGTTGCAAGCAAATGCGGTTTTACTAATCAATATGAAGGATTACAAGCATTGTGGGACAAGTATAAGCAGAAAAATTTTGCGGTAATTGGTGTATCTTCTAACGATTTTAAACAAGAGCTTAAAAACAAAGAAGAGGTTAAAAAGTTTTGTGAAGTTAACTTTGGTATAAATTTTCCAATGACAGATATCACAAGTGTCAAAGGTGATAATGCTCATCCTTTCTATAAATGGGTAAAAGAAACTCACGGCTCACAACCAAAATGGAATTTTTATAAAGTATTGATAAATAAAAACGGTCAAGTTGTAGAGCATTTTAGCTCTTTCACAAAACCAAATAGCGAAAAGTTGATAAAAGCAATTGAGAAAATTCTCTAATAAAATTTATTGATTAGATAAATTAAAAAAAAAGCAATCAAACCGTATTCAAAATAACTTTTAAATTTTCCAACTTTTTCTAATAAATTATTATTCTGGTTTAAATACTTCTTTCCTACAAAAAAAAATATTTCAATAAGAATAATGCTTGATATTAAACCAAGAAAAGAGTTTTTAAGTCCAAAATTAAAAATTCCAAAAAAAATACTAGAAATTAGAGTAAAATACGAGATCTTTGCAACAAATAGAGAAATTATAATATTTGCCTTTTTGGAGAAATTTTTTTTAAATTTTATAAAAAAGTAAGACCACAAATTAGCAAATATAAAAAGAAAATACTCGGTCATAATATCTGGCGGTCCCTAGGGGAATCGAACCCCTCTTTCATGGATGAAAACCATGTGTCCTAACCGATAGACGAAGGGACCAGAGAAAACTCTTTTTATTTATTATTGTTATATAATCAATAAAAAAAATTAATTGATTAACTGAATATCCTCAACGATTAACTCAATGCTAGATTTTCCATTCCATTCATTTAGCTTGATTTTACCAGCAACATTCAAATTATTTTTATAATGCATCAGATAATTTCCGATATCTTTAGTCTTTGAATTAAAACATATAGTATTTAAATAAAAGGACCCCTTTTGCATAATCGCTTTTACATGATTATTATTGGTTTCTATAATTTTACTAATCTTAAAATTTTCAAAAGCAAAAACAGGCTCCCTGTTACCAGATCCATATGGCTCTAAGTTATTAATTTTCTCAATCAGCTCATTATTGATTGCCGTGCTTTCCAAGTAAGAGTCTATATAAAAAATAGTATCATTTATTTTTTCTTTATTTGATTTATTAAAAATTTTAATTAATTCTTTTTTGAAGTTATTTAATTGATCATATTTTAAACTAAAACCACCAGCCATTGGATGGCCACCACCTTTTATGATAATTTCCAACTGTTTACATTTTGTTATTGCCAAGCCAATGTCAAAACCAAAAATAGATCTTGCAGACCCTTTGCATATATTGCCACTATGAGAAATAATAAAAGCTGGTTTATTAAAATAATCTTTTAATCTGCTGGCGACAATACCAATCAAACCTTCATGCCAATCATTTTTTACCAAAAAAATAATCTCTTCAGACCTTTCTTTTTCAGCTAAATTTATTGCTTCTTCAACAATTTTACTTTCGAGTTCTTTTCTTTTTAAATTTAAACTTTCGAGTTCTGTAGAGATTAAATATGCTGTTTCAGCGTCATCTGTGGTCAATAGTTTATAACCTAGTTCAGATTTACCTATTCTGCCACCTGCATTAATTTTTGGCCCTAACACATAACCAATTTCTGAAGTTGATAATTTTTTCTTTATTTTTGAATAATCTACTAAAGTTTTTAACCCAAGGTTACTTCTTTTGGACGCAATTTTTAATCCTTGAAAAACAAAAGCTCTATTTAAATTTATTAAAGGAACAACATCGCACACTGTACCCATCATTACCAGATCTAAAAAATTTAATAGATCAGGTTCATGTATATTGTTATTTTTAAAAAAATTTTTTTCTCTTAAATACTTATTTAAACCTACTAAAAATATAAATAAAACACCTGCTGCACACAGATAATAATATTCTCCATTTTCATCTAAACGATTAGGATTAATTATAGCATCTGCCTCTGGTAATATTTCTTGAGATTTATGGTGATCAATTACAATTACATCAATTTTTTTATCTTTTGCTAATTTAATTGCATCAAATGATGTAATGCCACAATCCAAAGTTATTATTAAATTTACATCTTGATTAATTAAGTTTTCAAAAGTTTTAACAGAAGGACCATATCCGTCTCTTTGACGATCTGGTATAAAAACAAAGTGATTAATATTTAAATTTTTTAAATATGAAGACATCATACTACTAGATGTAGCACCATCAACATCATAATCTCCAAAAATACATATTTTACTACCGTTTTGAATATGCTTAAAAATATTATCTAAAGCTTTATCACAATCTTTAAATAACAAGGGATTTGGTAAATAATTTTTTATCTTAGGATTTAAAAAATTTTCAATTTCGCTTTCTTTTAAACCTTTAATCGTAAGTAGCTTAGCTGTTAAATAGTCTATATTATATTTACTTGAAATTAATTCAGTTAAACTTTTATCAAAATCTTTAACCACCCATTCCTTTCCTTGAACAGAGTGATTTTTCATATTTGGTAGGTTTTTTTTACCTTTTTAAAAAATTTTTGCGAATAATGCAGTGCAAATGTTTCTGTTTCATAAGTTTTATTTTTTAATCGAACACCGGATACAAGTTCGCCGTCAGTTACTCCGGTTAAACAAAAAATTACATCGCCTTTTACTAAGTCATTTATGTTATATTTTTTATTAAAATCTGTAATACCAAGTTTTTTTGCTCTTCTAATTTCATCCTCATCTTCAATTTTTAATCTTGCTTGAAATTGTCCGCCAAGACATTTAATAGCTGATGCTGCTAAGACTCCCTCTGGTGCACCACCAATTCCTACATACATATCCACTTGAGAACTATCTAATGCAGAAAATATTGCACCCGCAACATCTCCATCTGAAATCAATTTAAGTCGAGAACCCATAGATTTAGCACCATCTTTAAAATGATTGTGCCTATCTCGATCAAGCATACATATACAAATATCTTTGGGGTTTTTCTTTTTAGCTTTAGCTAAATTCTCAATATTTTTTTTTATATCTTCATCTAAATCTACAATGTTATCTGGAAGATTTGATCCAACAGAAATTTTATCCATATAGGTATCTGGCGCCTGTAGTAACATACCCTCTTCTGAAATCGAAATCACTGATATAGCATTTGGTTGATTATTAGCAGCTAGTTTTGTTCCATCTAGAGGATCGACAGCTATATCTATTATTGGACTATCTGATTTTCCGAGAATCTCTCCAATATAAAGCATTGGGGCTTCATCCATCTCCCCTTCACCAATAACAACTTTTCCTTTGATGTTCATATTATTTAATTGATTTCTCATAGCATCAACAGCCGCTTGGTCAGCAGCATTTTTATCCCCTTTTCCTTTTAATAAAGAAGATTGGTATGCAGCAACCGCAGCCACATCTATGATTTGCTCAAGTAACTTGGGGTCTAACATTAGAGTTTTTTATAATCCCTAACTCTAATCATAACTATTTTTTTAAAAAGTTTTTTTTGTGTTGATAATGATCTTAAAACTTTTTGAATATTCATTTCCTTACAAAAATGAGTGATCAACATTACATTAGCAGTACCAGACTTTGATGGTTCTTGAAGAAGATTAGCAACGCTAATTTTATTTTTAGCTAGAGAAGATGTAATTTTTGATAAAACTCCCGACACATCTTTTGTTAAAAATCTTAAATAATATTTTGACTCATGATCATCAAAATTAAAAAGTTTCATCTTTTTCTTGGCAGATGGAGCTAATCCAAAAGAAAACTCATCATTTCCTAGCATAATAGATGTAATATCAGAAATGACAGCAGATGAAGTTGGACCTTTGCCAGCGCCTGGACCCTCATAGATTGTTCTTCCAATGGGATGACCATCGACTACTACTGCATTGATTACATCATCAATATTAGCAACATCTAAATTATTTGGAATTAAACATGGATGAACTCGTTGTTTAACCTTATTATTAATTTTTTCTGCAATAGCTAAAAGTTTAATTTTAAAATCTAATGTTTTAGCAAACCGTATATCTTCAATTTCAATATTGCGTATCCCTTCAATTAAAAATCTCCTATTTATTATTTTTGTTCCAAATCCAATTGAGCTCAAAATTGAAATCTTATCAGCAGAATCAAAACCATCTACATCAGCGGTCGGATTACTTTCTGCATAACCTAATTTTTGCGCATCTTTTAAAATAGTATTGAAATTTTCATTTCTCTTTTCCATTTCAGTTAATATAAAATTTGTTGTACCATTTAAAATTCCGTAAATATGATGTAATTTATTTGCAATTAAACCTTGTTTAATTGATCTAATAATAGGTATACCTCCACCTACCGCTGCTTCAAATAACAAGTTAACTCCGTGTTTTTCTGCTAACACAGATAATGCGTCACCATGCTTAGCAATTAATGCTTTGTTTGCTGTAACAACATGCTTTTTATTTTTAATGGAATCAAAAACTATTTTTTTTGCAATTCCATCAGCTCCTCCAATTAATTCAACAATAATATCAATTTTGGGATTTTTAATAATTTTTGATATATTTCTTTCTAAAACTCCTTTTGAAAATTTAACTCCTCTTTTTTTACTTATATTTTTTGCAGAAACCTTGACTACATTTAGTTTAAATCCTGTTTTTTTTCTTATATCTGAAGCATTTTTTTTTATATTTTTATAAACTTCTAATCCTATATTACCTAAACCGATAATTCCTAAATTAAACTCTTTCATTGTTATAATCCTAACTTTTCATCAAAGTTGTATCTAATATTAAAATTTTGAACTGCCTGTCCAGCAGCACCTTTAAGCAAATTATCAATACTACACGAAATAATAAATGAGTTTTTTATATTGCTACTATTTATAGAAATATGAGCTTTATTTGTATTAATAACATTATCTGTGTTTATCATTTTAGAATTAAAAATCTCAACAAAAGTTTCTTTTTCATAAAATTCAAATAAAGTTTTATATAAATCATCAATTGATTTATCAGACTTTACATAAATAGTTGAAAGCATGCCTCTAAAAGTTGGTATCAAATGTGGAGTAAAAGAAACATCTAAATTCTTTTTAGAGAATAAAGATAAGTAAAAATTTATCTCTGGCAAATGTCTATGATTTCCGACACCATAAATGGCAATATTTTCATCTATATTTGGATATTGATCATTGTTATAAATTTTTTTTCCGGCTCCTGAATACCCGGACTTACTATCAATTATGATATTATTGGGATCAATCAATTCATTTTTAATTAATGGTATAAGGGGCAAAAGTATAGATGTTGGATAACATCCAGGGCATGCTATTAAATTACTATTTTTTATTTTACTTCTAAAAATTTCTGAAAGTCCATATACTGATTTTTTTTGTAATTCAGGACTCTCATGTTTTATATTATACCATTTCTCATAAGTTTTTATATCGGGTAATCTAAAATCAGCAGATAAATCTATAATTGTAATTTGTGGAGATATTTTATTTGCTAACTTATGTAATTGAGCATGAGGCAATGAAGGAAAAAAAACATCGCACTCATTTACTAGATCTAAATCAATTTTTTTCAACTCAGGTAAAAGTGAAATTTCTTTGGGTAAATTTTTATAAATATCATCATTTATACTTTCATTTACAAATAAATATTTAATGTTTACATTTGGATGAAAATAAAGTTTTTTTATCAATTCCAAACCTACAAATCCAGTTGCTCCTGCAATAGAAATATTTATTTTTTCAGCCATAATTCCAAATTTAAATGTGTTTGATTTTAAAACAATAAAAAACTAAAAGTGAATTATCTTTTAGAAAACTGGAACTTTCGTCTCGCTTTTCTTTGTCCAGGTTTTTTACGCTCAACCGTTCGTGAATCTCTAGTAAGCATTTTATTTTTTTTAACAATTTTTCTAGTATCTGGTGTTGATTCAACTAAAGCTTTTGCTATTCCATGTGTCACAGCACCAGCTTGGCCACTCATTCCACCACCTTTAACTGTGCACACAATATCAAATATATCTTTTGATTTTGTAATAGTTAATGGCTTTTCAATTGCTAACTGATGAACAGGTCTTTTGAAATATTGAGAATAAACTTTTCCATTTACAAAAATTTTTCCAGTTCCTTTTAACATCCATACTCTAGCAACTGCATCTTTTCTTTTACCAGTTGCATAAACAGCATCTTTTGAAATTTTAATAACTTCAGTACTCATTTTAATTACTTCTTACGTTTTTTTTGTTTAATTTACCAAAATCAATATTTTCAATTTTTTGAGCATCATGAGGGTGTTTTTCTGAAGAATATATTTTTAATTTAGTTAATTGTTTTTTTGACAGTGGACCTCTAGGCAACATTCTTTTTACAGCAAGTTTAAGAATTTCTTCTGGCTTATTTTTTTCTGCAAAATTACTTGGTGTTTTTTCTTTTATCCCTCCTGGCCATCCTGTGTGCTTATAATATTTTTTATCTGTAAATTTTTTTCCACTAAATTTAATTTTTTTAACATTAGTTACTACTACAAAATCACCATTATCCATATTAGGTGTAAAAGTAGTTTTGTTCTTTCCTCTTAATATTTTTGATATTTCAGCAGCAAGCCTTCCAACTACGACATTAGTAGCATCTATATGATACCATTTGTTTTCTAGTTCGCTTTTTTTTATAAAATCTGTCATGTTGAAGGCTGCTAATTACTGTTTATACAGCAAGCTGTCAATTAAGTTTTCCTGCTATTTACATAAAATAATGCATAAATAGATGCGGATATTAGTAAAATTGAACCCATCTGATGCAAACTTGCCAAATAAATATTTAACCCGCTTATAAGCGTAAAAATTCCAAGCAAAATTTGAAAACTAATTGCTAAAAAAATTAACATAAACGGATATTGAGTTTTAAATTTTTTAAAATGAAAAGAATAAATAAATAAAAAGTATAAAATTATTATATATGCAAGGAATCTATGAATTAATTGAACATATGAAGGATTATTATACAGATTTTGAGAAAAAATTTTGATTAACTCAATATCATCGGCAATGAAATTATTATTCATTAATGGCCAAGTTTGATACAATAATCCTGCATTTAATCCTGAGGTAAATGCACCCCATATGATTTGTATTAGGATTAATATAATCAAAAAAAATATTAAAAAATTTTCAAAAGTTAAACTAAATGTATTTTTATTATTAACATTTAGTAATGACCAAAAAATCAAAGAATAAATTATAATTGCCAAAGATAAATGTGCTGCTAGTCTTAAATGACTAACATCAGTCTCTGAAACAAGTCCACTTTTAACCATATACCAACCCATAAATCCTTGTAATAAAAATAAAATAAAAATAAAAATAAAATATATAACTTTATCTTTTTCAATGATTTTATTTCTTAAAAAATAAACAAGTGGAATAAAGTATATTAAAACTAATAGTCTTGCTAATACTCTATGGATATATTCCCACCAAAAAATGATTTTAAATTCTTCAAGACTCATTCCAAAATTTATTTTTTTATATTCTGGAATTTGCTTATATAAGTTAAAATATTCTTGCCATTTAACTTCTGTTAATGGAGGCAAAATACCACTAAAGACTTCCCACTGAGTGATCGACAATCCTGATCCAGTAAGTCTTGTTAATCCGCCAACCCAAATCAATAAAACTAAAAAAATAGAAGAAGCACACAACCAATTAAATACTTTATTTTTTTGATATATTTGAGTCATAGTTTTAGGTATATATTTTGTATGAAAAAAAAAATAAGCAAATTGTCACCTGAAAAAAATCTAGAAAAAGTAAGAAAAAGTATTGATAAATTAGATTTTCAAATTTTAAAACTTCTATCAAAAAGAAGGAAAGAAGTACTTAAAGTTATAAAATATAAGCCAAAAAATAAAATCGTTGACCCCAAAAGAATATCTCAAATGATAAAGGTGAGAGTTGCAAAAGGTAAAAGTTTAAATTTAGAAAGTTTTATTATCAAAAATATATGGTTGAAAATGATACATTCGTTTATAAAGCTTGAAAGAAAGAAATATAAGTAGTCTTATTTACTATGTGGTGGTAGCTTTTTTTCTATAAACCATTCGTGTTTACGAGTAGCAGGATTATATTTTTTCATTTTTAACTTTTCTTTAGCTTTTTCTCCAGCTGTCGGTTTATATGCATAATAAAAATATTTACTATCAGGTTTTTCTTCTGGAACTAATCTTACTTTGATTGAACTTTTTTTAGCCATTTAAATACTTTTTTAATTCTTTAATTTTATGTTTTAAATTTATAATTTTTTTAGTGCTTATATTATGATCATTCAACGTGTCAACCGAGATATTATTGTTCATTAAAGCCTTTTTAGACCCTTTGATTGTATAACCATCATCTTTAAGTAATTTTTTAATTTTTTTTATAATATCAATATTTTTTTCAGAATAATATCTTCTACCTTTGTAAATTAAAGCAGGTTTTATCTCTTTAAAATGCTTTTCCCAAAACCTAAGAACGTGTGTTTTTTTTTTGCCTGTCTCAGGATCTATTAAACCAACAATATCACAAACTTCCCCAATTGTTTTATATGAATTTTTAGTCTTCATTATTTATTTATTTTTTTGGATAAAAACTTTGAAGGCTTAAAGGTAACTACTTTTCTAGATGATATTGTTTTTTCTTCTTTTGTTTTTGGATTTCTACCAATTCTAGCATTTTTTTCTTTTACTTCAAAAGATCCAAATAATGATATCTTAACTTTATTATTAATTTCAAGATTTTTAAGGATAGACTCAAAAACAAGATCAACAAATTTTATACATTCATTTTTTGAAATACCTAATTCTTTATGAGTTAAATCGTATAAATCTTGTCTGGTAACATTATTTGACATTTTTATTAATAAAATTGTCTTTAATTTTATTAATTAGATTACCATTTATAATTCTATAAGACAAATTCAATGAATTGTAAAAAGCATATGCATCTGCGCTTCCATGACTTTTGATTACCGGTGCATTCAAACCTAAAAATATTGCTCCATTATATTTTCGTGGATCCAATTTAGACTTAATTTGTTTAAAGGCAAAATAACTAAATAAATAACCAATTTTTGAAAAAATTGACTGTGAAAAAGATTTTTTTATCTCTGTAGTTATAAAATTTGCTGTACCTTCTGCTGTCTTAAGTGCAATGTTACCAGTAAATCCATCAGTAACTACAACTTGAATATCACCATCTTTAATTTGATTTCCCTCTATGTAACCTTTGTAATTAAAATTCAAATTTTTTAATGATTGTAATGTTGTGTGAGCATTTTTTATAGATTCATTTCCTTTAATTTCTTCCGAGCCAATATTTAATAAACCAGTGGAAATATTAGATTTATCAAATATTATTTTATACAGCTCAGATCCCATGATAGAAAATTCAACTAAATTTTTTTCGGTACATTCAACATTTGCACCTAAATCCAAAACTATTGTATAGTCTTTAAAATTTGGCCATATGGCAGCAAGAGCGGGTTTATCTAATCCCTCTATCATTTTTAATATTAATTTTGACATTACCAATAGTGCACCAGTATTGCCTGAAGAAACCACAATATCGTTTACTCCTAATTTTACAGACTCAATTGCCATCCACATACTTGTTTTCTTCCCAAGTTTAATAGCGTCTCTGACAGAAATATCACCCGGCACCGTGTCTGGTGAATGTATTATTGAACAATTTTCATTGTTTAAATTTTTATATTTTTTAAATAAATTTGATATAGTTTGCTTATCTCCATATAAATTAACTTGAGCATCAATTTTTTTATCAAATAACATGTTAACACCCTCTAATACTTTTTCAGGTGAATTGTCTCCGCCCATTGCATCTACTGCAATGCTAAATTTTTTTTTCATTTATGATTTTAATTTTTTGGCTTAAAAATTTGTTTTCCATTGTACATGCCGGATTTCATATCGACATGGTGAGACAATCTAAATTCACCGCTTTTTTTATCTTCAACAACATTTTTAAAGGTCGCAGCAAGATGTGATCTTCTTTTGCCTCTTCTAGATACTGATAGTTTTCGCTTTGGTACAGCCATAAATTTTTCCTGCGCATAATTAACATTTAATTATTTATTATCAATATATAAATAATTGGTTAATAAATCAGAAAATCCTTTGATTTTTCGAATATCAGTAAAATATTTTAATAATATATTGTTTTTATTGATTTCAGATAAGGCGCTAAAATTTTTAAAATCTACTAAAATTGAATAGAATTTAGTTACTATTATTTTCATTTTTTTATTTACTGACATATCGCCATAACCAAGCTCTCTTAAATCAGTTTCAATTCTATTAAATATATAATCGAATAGCTTTTGATAATGCTTATCGCTTTTATCAATTTTATTAAAAAATTTTGAAAAAAATATTAAAAATATCAATAATTTATTATTTAAATCATCATTTATATAATTTAGAAATATATCAGGATTTCTAGATTCATTTAAGGTTTTATTATATAGATTTTCTATGTCCATAATCAAAAAAATAATATTTGTTAGTTTATCATTAATTATTATATCATGTACACTAAACAAAATTGACTATGTTCACGGTGTATCAAATCTAAAAAATAAAACAGAATTAATTAAAATTAACAAAAGCAATAAAAACGATGTATTAAAGATTTTAGGACCAGTGCCTATTAAAAATAATGAAGAAAATAGATGGTCATACTTTGAAATACGAGAAACTAAATCAAAATATGGAAAAAAAGTGATTTATTTAAATGATTATATGGAAATATATTTCGACAAGTATGGAATTACAAAAAAAATTGATTTTTATAATTTAGACAATATGAATAAAATAGTCTTTGCTAAAGATATAACTAAGTCCTTAGGTGTTAAAGACACATTCACAAAAAACCTTTTAAGCTCAACGCGAAAAAGAATGGAGAATGCTCGTAAAAAATTAAAAAACGAAAATTAAAATCTTAATGAGCTATAATTGCCAAGAGCAATAATGCTACAATATTTGTAATTTTAATCATTGGATTCACGGCTGGTCCAGCAGTATCCTTATATGGATCTCCTACAGTATCTCCAGTAACGGCAGCCTTATGAGCTTCAGAACCCTTTCCACCAAAATTTCCATCTTCAATGTATTTTTTTGCATTATCCCAAGCACCACCACCCGCGGTCATTGAGATTGCCACAAATAATCCAGTAACAATTACACCTAAAAGCATTGCACCTAGTGCTGAAAGCGCAGAAGATTGTCCATCAATACCTAAAACAATTACATACACTAAAATTGGAGATAAGACTGGTAATAAGGAAGGAACAATCATTTCTTTTATTGCCGCTTTTGTTAACAGATCAACGGCTCTAGCATAGTCAGGTTTTTGTTTTCTTTTCATGATACCTGGCATTTTTTTAAATTGTCTTCTCACTTCATTTACTACTGCACCACCTGCTCTACCAACGGCCTGCATACCCATTGAACCAAAAAGATATGGCAATAAACCTCCAATAAGTAGCCCAACAACTACATATGGATTTGATAAATCAAAACTGACTTTAATCCCGCTTAATGCAGAACCTTTTTGAGCTGCAAAGTATTTAATATCTTCTGTATAAGCTGCAAATAAAACTAATGCCCCTAAACCAGCTGATCCAATTGCATAACCTTTTGTTACAGCTTTTGTTGTATTACCTACTGCATCTAATGCATCTGTTGTTTTTCTAACACTAGATGGAAGTTTTGACATTTCAGCAATACCACCAGCATTATCTGTGACAGGACCATAAGCATCTAAAGCTACAACCATACCAGTTAATGCAAGCATACTAGTTACTGCGATAGCAATACCAAATAAACCAGCTAATGAATAAGTAGAAATAATTCCAACTACAATAATTAAAGCTGGTAAAGCTGTTGCTTCCATAGAAATAGCTAATCCTTGAATTACATTTGTACCATGACCTGTAGTTGATGATTGAGCTACAGATTTAACTGGCCTGTAATCAGTTCCAGTATAATACTCTGTTACCCAAATTATTAATCCAGTAATTACTAATCCAATAACTGCACAATAAAAAAGATCAATTCCTTGAAAAGAAAGTTTTCCAACTTTTAATGTTTTTTCAAGTCCAATTACGTAATCTGTTAAAGGATACATGATAAATAATGATAAAATAGCTGTAGCAACAAAACCTTTATACAATGCTCCCATAATATTTTTACTTTTTCCAAGTCTGACAAAAAAAGTTCCAATGATAGATGTAAGTATACATGCTCCACCGATAGCAAGAGGATAAACCATCATGCTTGAATTACCTGTGAAGAATATTGATGACAAAACCATTGTGGCTACAACAGTAACTGCATATGTTTCAAATAAGTCCGCAGCCATACCAGCGCAATCTCCAACGTTATCACCTACGTTATCTGCAATAACTGCTGGATTTCTCGGGTCGTCTTCAGGAATACCAGCTTCAACTTTTCCAACTAAATCAGCACCAACATCAGCACCTTTAGTAAATATACCACCGCCTAATCTGGCAAAAATTGATATTAGTGAAGCTCCGAACCCTAAAGCTACTAATGCATCAATGATTTGTCTTTCAGAAGAATTGTTGAAAATTAAAAATTTATAATAAACTGCTATTGCCAATAAAGCCAAACCTGCAACTAACATACCTGTTACTGCTCCAGATTTAAATGCAATATCTAAACCTTTCGCTAAACCTTTTCTACTTGCTTCAGCAGTTCTAACATTTGCTCTTACAGAAATAATCATCCCAACATAACCAGCGACACCTGATAATGCAGCTCCAATCAAATACCCTACTGCAACAAGTGGACTAAATAAAACTCCAATAAGAACTAAAACAACAACACCTACAATAGCAATTGTTTTGTATTGTCTATTTAAATATGCTTGAGCACCTTCTTGAATAGCGCCTGCAATTTCTTGCATAGTTTTATTTCCTGCGCTCGCATTTAAAATTTGTGTACTTGTTAACCAACCATATGCTACGGCCACAACACCGCAAATAATTACATAGTTAAGTATTTCTGCTGGGTTCATTATATCTCTTTCTTTTATCTCTTAGTTAAAAACAGGCTAATTGCCAAAAATTGGTGATAAAATCAACTTAAAATACTAATTTAACCCTTTTGCCACGCTGTCCAGTACGCCATTTACAAGCCTTTTTTGGTCATTTCCGTAAAATGCATCAGTGACATCTAAATATTGATCAATAACAACTTTAAATGGAATTTTTGTACAATATTTTAGCTCGTATATTGAGGATTTTAAAATTATTTTTAATAGTATATCAAGATTTTTAATATTGAGTTCTTTTGACAAGTTTTCTAATAAAAGTTTGTCCAATTCTTCATTACATTCAAAATAACCTTTAAATACTTTTTTTATGTGCCTCAAGTATGGATCTTTACCAAAATCAACCACCCCATCAGAATTAGTAGTTTTTTCATATATTTTTTGAACTAGCTTTATTCTAGTACTAGATTTCATTTTAGGTTTTTTAGAACGGATATAAGAGCATTTGCAGCTTCAATACCTTTGTTTTTTTTAGATGAGCTTCTATCTATAGCTTGAGATTTATTTAAACAATTTAAAATTCCATTTGATATTGGAACAGAATATTTTAGCGATAAATCCATTAATGAATTAGATATAGAGTTAGAAATAATTTCAAAATGAGGTGTTTTTCCCTTAATTACACAACCTAATGCAATTACTGAATTATATTTTTTCTTTTTAAGTTTAATATTAATTAATTGCGGAATTTCAAAAGATCCATCAACACGATTAACATCATATGTAATTTTATTCTTTTTTAGAACTTTTATTGCTCCGTTTAATAAAGATTTAGATATATCTTTATAATAATCAGAATAAACTAATAAACATTTTTTCATTTAAAAATTTCTTGTTTTTTAATTTTAATACCAAAACCATCCAAACCTACTATCCTTTTTTTTGATTTAGTTACTAAGATTATATTATTAAGCCCCATTTTTTTTATAATTTGAGCACCTACTCCGTAATTTCTTATCAGATTTGATGGGGCCTCCTTTTTTGTATTAATAAATTTTAAAATATTATTATTCATCATGAAATCCTGAATAATAATCAAAAGAAAATTTTTTGTATTATTTAAATAATTTAAAGATTTTTTTACTTCAGTTAAATTTAAAATATTTTTATTTTTATCTTTTGTTTTTAATGAAAGCACTCTAACTTTGCAATTATCAGGATTTAAATTTAAACTGGAAAAAGAAACGTGTCTTTGTTTATCAATAGAATTAAAAAAAATACTCCTTGCCAAAACTTTATTTTTAAATTTAATTTTTGTTTGCTTTTTAAGTTTAATAAATGTTTCTTTTTTTAATCTATAAGAAATTAAATCTTCAATCTTGGCAATTTGCAACTTATGTTTTTTTGCAAACTTAAATAGCTGATCTCTCTTAGCCATAGATCCGTCTTCATTCATAATTTCGCAAATAACTGCACCATTTGAATTTGAAGCTATTTTTGCAATATCAACAGATGCTTCGGTATGACCAGCTCTTATTAAAACACCACCATTTTTAGCAACTAATGGAAAAATATGTCCTGGGGTAACAATGTCTTTTTTTGTCGATGTTTTTTTTATTGCAGCTGAAACAGTCTTAGATCGATCAAATGCGGATATACCAGTTGTGACTCCATTTTTGGCTTCTATACTTACTGTAAAAGCAGTACTAAAACGTGTTCCATTAGAGTTTGACATTAATTTTAAACCTAGTTTATCAGATTGTTTTTTATTAAGAGCTAGACAAATTAAACCCCTTCCGTATTTAGCCATGAAATTTATTTTTTTTGGTGTACATTTGTTTGCTAAAAAAACTAAATCACCTTCGTTTTCACGATTTTCATCATCAACTAATATAAATATTTTACCTTTCTTAGCTAATTTAATTAACTTTTCTATTGAACAAAAATTTTTTTTCATTTTCTTAAAAATTTAATTAATAAATCAAACTCTATATTTACAATCATATTCTTTTTTAAAAATCTTAAATTTGTCTTTTTAAATGTATGGGGAATAATATCAGCTCTAAAATTATTTTTTTTTATTTCGTTAATT
Organism: Candidatus Pelagibacteraceae bacterium; assembly: GCA_038133865.1. GTDB lineage: Bacteria > Pseudomonadota > Alphaproteobacteria > Pelagibacterales > Pelagibacteraceae > HIMB114. The sequence continues at coordinate 18,507 of JAYPUB010000001.1, read as the reverse complement.
GTTAAAGAAATTCCATTAATAGCAATAGAACCTTTTTTTATTAAAAATTTAGAGAAATTATTTTTTATTTTAAACCAGAAACACCAGGAGTTTTTATTTTTTTTTATTGATACGACTTTTCCAATATCATCAACATGACCTTGAACAAAATGACCAGCTATTTCATCCCCGTGTTTTAAAGACTTTTCTAGATTTAACAAATCACCTTTTTTTTTTAATTTTAAAGATGATATTTTCAAAGTTTCTGGTGAAATATTGAAATATAATTTGTTATTTTTTTTTATCTTAGATACCTTTACTAAAGTTAAACAAACACCATCTACTGAAATTGAAGTGCCTATATCTTTTTTCCCAATACTTAAATTGCTATTTAAAACAAAAGTATAGTTTTTTAATTGATGATCAATTTTCTCTAATCTAGATGTATTTTGAATTATTCCTGTAAACATACTTAGGTTTGTAAATCAAAATACTATCATCTTCTAGTGTAATTGTTTCATCTAGGATTAAATTTTTAGAATTTGTAATTTTATTACCTTTTACCGCTCCCTGATTACCAAAATTTTGTTTATTTTTAATTATATTAAGCTCATTAATCAAATTTGACTGAATAAATCTTTGCAAGGTATTCAATCCTCCTTCAATTAAAAGTTTTTTATAACCAAGTTGATAAATTTTACTTAAGATTTCTAAAGATGGTAAATTTTTTTTAAAATCAAAATAAATAAGTTTAAAATTTTTACTAAATTTTTTTATTTTTTTTAGATCTTGAGATCGGTGAAAAACATATGAGTTTTTTAAATATTTATTTTTAAGTACAGCAGAATCAAAGTCTAATTTTGGATTAATAATAAATTTTGAAATTTTTTTGTTTAACCCATCTACTCTTGGGTCTAATCTGGGATTATCATCATTAAGGGTGTTTTTACCAATTAATATACTATCTGATTGATATCTCTTCAAATGAGCAAATTTCAAAGCTTTGGAACTTGTAAAAAGTCTCTTAAACCTATGTTTTGTGAAACCATCATTACTAATTGCAATTTTAGCTACAACATAAGGGATTTTATTAATGGAGGAAAAATTATGAATTAATGAAGGTTTATTATTTAATTTTCTATAAAAAATTCTAATTTTATTTTTTTTAAGTATTTTATTTGTTTGATTAAAGACTCTTGGGTCAAAATCTTTGTTACTAGTAAAAATTTTTTTAATCTTTTTGTTTATAATTATATCTGTACATGGAGGGTTTTTACCTTTATGACAACACGGTTCCAGCGATGTATAAAGATACCCATTCTTTATATTTTTTTTATTTTTTAATAATTGATACTCAGCATGTGGTGATCCATTTTTACCTGTGCATGAAGTAGAAATTTTATTTTTAGAAAATAAAACGGCACCAACACTGGGGTTGGGTAAAGTAGTAAATTGATTTATTTCTGAAAGCTTATTCGATAGTTTTAAAAAATAGCTATGTAAATTACTACTTTTTAACTTTGGCATTGATATTATCTACAAATTGCTCAAAATCCTTAGCTTCTTTAAAATCCGTATACACGGAAGCAAATCTAACGTAACCAACATGATCCAATTCTTTTAAACCATCCATTACAAATTTTCCTATAGTCGAAGACATGATTTCATTTTGACCAAGATCTTCTAAGCTACGATAAATTTTTGAAACAAATTTTTCAATAGTATCATTATCTATAGGCCTTTTTCTTAATGCAGTATTAATTGATCTTGTAAGCTTTTCACGATCAAAAGGTGATTTTCTTCCGTTCTTTTTTATCACAGACAATTCTCTAAATTGAACTCTTTCAAAAGTTGTAAATCTCTGTTTTCCACAACCACATAACCTTCGCCGCCTAATTGCAGTGCCATCTTCTGTAGACCTTGAATCAATTACAGAAGTATCTTTTTCTTTACAAAATGGGCAGAGCATAATTTAGTATATTGGAAACTTTTTACAAAGTTCAATTACTTTATTCCTTACTGAAGCTTCAGCTTCAGAATTGTCTTCTTTATTTTTTTTTAAACCTTGAAGTACTTCATCAACTAGTTCAGCAACTAATTTAAATTCTGCTAACCCAAAACCTCTTGTTGTACAGGCTGGAGTTCCTAATCTAATTCCAGATGTAATCCATGGTTTTGCTTCATCGTAAGGAATGCCATTTTTATTACAAGTTAAATTTGCATTAACCAGTGATTTTTCAGCTTCTTTTCCAGTTAAACCAAGTGGTCTCAAATCTATTAGAACCAAGTGGGTATCTGTTCCACCTGAAAAAATTTCATAACCAAGATTTTTTAGTGTTTCAGATAAAATTTTTGCATTTTCAATTACATTTTTTGCATAAACTTTAAAATCATCTTGCAAAGCTTCTTTAAAACAAACTGCTTTTGCGGCAATAACGTGCATTAAAGGTCCGCCCTGCAAACCTGGAAAAACAGCAGAATTAAACTTTTTTGCCAATTCTTCATCATTAGTTAAAATTATACCTCCACGAGGCCCTCTTAAAACTTTATGTGTGGTAGAAGTAACTACATCTGCGTAGTCACAAGGATTTGGGTAAGCTTTTCCGGCAACTAAACCAGAAAAATGAGCCATATCAACTAACAAATATGCATTTATACTTTCTGCGATCTCTTTAAATTTTTTAAAATCAATAATTCTTGAATATGCACTACCGCCTGCAATAATTAATTTAGGCTTGTGCTCTTCTGCTAATTTTTTAACTTGTTCATAATCTAACAATCCAGTTTTTTTATTTACTCCATAAGCAATAGCGTTAAACCATTTTCCAGATTGTGCAGGTGGTGCACCGTGAGTCAAATGGCCTCCTTGATCTATACCCATGCCTAAGATTGTATCTCCGGGTTGCAACAATGCTAAGAAAACAGCTCCATTAGCTTGAGCACCTGAATGAGGTTGAACATTTGCATATTTAACGTTAAACAATTTTGTAACTCTCTCAATTGCTAAATTTTCAGATTTATCTACAAACTCACATCCACCATAATATCTCTTTCCAGGATAACCCTCTGCATACTTATTGGTTAATACAGATCCCTGGGCTTCTATTACCGCCTTTGATGCTATATTTTCAGATGCTATAAGTTCTAAATGATTTTTTTGACGATCCAACTCTTCTTGAATAGATGAATATACATCTGGATCTCTATCTTTTAAAGATTGATCAAAAAAATTACTATTAATATTTAATTCTTTAGACATTATTAAACTTTTTTACCCTTCTTAAGTGTCTTCCTTTTAAAAATTTAGTTTTAAAAAAAATATTTACTATTTTTAAAGCATTAATTCTATTTGTCACTCTAGATCCTAAAACTAAAACATTGGCATTATTATGCTCTCTTGCTAAAATGGCTGTTTTAGTGCTTGAAACTAAAGATGCTCTTACTTTTTTATATCGATTCGCAACAATTGACATTCCAATACCTGTACCGCAAATTAAAACTCCATATTTTTTGTCTAAAATTTTTTTTGCGAGTTTTTTAGCATAATCGGGGTAATCAACTGAATTTTTATGGCTTGGACCCAAATCAATAACCTTAATTTTTTTTGAAGTTAAAAGTTTAGAAACTTTTTTCTTTAACTCATAGCCTGCATGATCAGAAGATATGTAAACCGTATTTGTAATATATTTTTTTAACAAGATAATTATGTTTTATATAAAAGATTAAAAATCTCAACTCAACTTATTAAAAAATGAAGTTATTAACATTCTAAATCGTTAAAAATTTTTTTTTATGATAAACAAGTGGTTTTAAGTTATTGATACTTGAGATTTTATTTACTTTTAAGAAAAAAGTATAATGATCCCCCGCTCTAATTTGCTTTGTTTTTGTGCAATTTAAATTGAAAATAGATTTTTTTAAAATTTGCTTAAAATCGAATTCACTTACATGATTTTTTTTAAAAGCTAACTCATTTGCTATTTTTTTTTGATTGTTGCTTAATACTGCAATAACTTGTTGTTTAGATTTCTTAAAGATATTAAATTTACTAGATTTTTTATCCAAACTCCATAAAACCAAAAGTGGTTTTAAAGAAACAGAGGCAAATGAATTAACAATAATTGATTCATAGCCAGTATTACTTTTAGAAAAAATACATACAATACCGGTTGGATATCTTGATAAAGCAGTTTTAAAATTTTTAATCATTTAAATTTATAATTATTTTCAAATCCTCTAAAAATTTTATTAACAATTTTAGTTTTAATTATTTTTCCAGATTTACCTCTTTTTGATAAAAAAGTCTTAATATTTTTATTTATTTGAATTTCCTCTTTATGATAATTATAAAAAACAAATTTATCTTGAAGTGTATTTAAAGAATTCAAAATAAAATCTTTTGATTTAAATAATATTACCCCTGAACCTTTTTGTAACAAGGGAATTTCTTTTAAATTAAAAATTAATAATTTTAAATTTAAACCATTAAACAAATAAATAGAAACATACTTATCTTTTTTTTCATCAATTAAACAAGTAGTGAATAATTCATCATTTTTTTTAACATTAAATATTTTTTTACCTGATTTTTTGTTGCTCAATAAATCTTCAGATTTAACTATAAAACCATATCCATTTTTTGTAGATAAGATAATTTTTTTATTTTCTAAAAACACAAATAAATCTACGATCTTTTCATTCTCTTTTAATTTTAAATAAAAAGATACCGGCACACCTTTAATTGAACCAAATTTTAATATTTTGCAATCTATGACATAAGACTTCCCAATATCAGATAATAAAACTATTTGATCAGTAGTCTTACAGTTCAAAACTAAATTAACATCTTTATTTCCATTATTATCTGAAAATTTATAACTACCCTTTTTTGCTTTTATGTATTGATTATTAATTAATGAAATATTGATATTCTCAATAACTTCTAATTTAGACTCTAATTCATCCTCAGATATATTTTGAAATTTTTCTAAAATTGATTTTCTTTTACCATAATTTGAATTATCACCAAATTCTTGAATTACTTCTTCATATTCTCTATTAATTTCATTTCTTTGTAAAGTTTTTGAATTGATAATTTTAGTTAATCTTTTTTTTTCAATTTCAAGATTTTTAAATTCTTTTTTAATTTCAAATTCTTCAATTTTCTTAAGGTTTCTCAATCTCATTTCAAGAATAGCCTCAACTTGAACATAGGAAAATTTATATTTCTTAATAAGGTCTTTTTTAGGATCTTTTGAATTACGAATTATTTTTATTATGTTATTTAAATTTTTATATACTATTAGAAAACCTTTTAAAATCTCTAATCTTTTTTTAATTTTATTTAATTGAAAATTAATTCTTTTGTTTAAAATAATAAAACGATGCTTCAATAAAGATTTTAATATTTCTTTTAAATTCATTATTTTAGGCTCATTTTTTTCGTTAAGAACATTCATATTAAGAAAGATTTTATTTTTAAGCTCTGTTTGCTCAAATAAAGAATTCATTAAATCCTCTGGATTAACATTTCTGTTTTTGGGTCTAAGAACAATTCTAATTCTCTCATCAGATTCATCACTTACATGATCTAATAATTTATTTTTTTTATTAATAATTATGCTTGCAATTTTCTCAATTAATTTTGATTTATTTACAGAGTAAGGAATTTCTGTAACTGCAATTTGATACAATCCCCTTCCCAAATCTTCTACTTTGAATTTACATTTAATTTCAAAAAATCCTCGGCCAGTATTGTAAGCTTTAAAAATTTCTTTCTTGTCTTCGTTTAACACACCACCTGTAGGAAAATCTGGGCCTTTAATAAATTTTAATAAATCACGAATTGTAGAGTTTGGATTATTATTTAAATGAATAATTGCCTCACAAATTTCTTGAACATTATGAGGTGGTATTGAAGTTGCCATTCCAACAGCTATACCAGAAGATCCATTAGCTAAAATATTTGGAAATTGAGAAGGCAAAATTTCTGGCTCTTCTAATTCTCCATCATAAGTTTTTTTAAAACTAACTGTATCTTCTTCAATGGCATTTAATAAAAATTCAGAAATTTTTGTTAGTTTTGTTTCAGTGTAACGCATTGCTGCAGCGTTATCGCCATCAATATTTCCAAAATTTCCCTGTCCATCAATTAAAGGATAATTAGTTGAAAAATCTTGAGCCAATCTAACAAGGGCATCATAAACTGACTGATCGCCATGAGGATGAAATTTACCTATTACATCACCAACAACTCTAGCTGATTTTTTGAACTGAGATTTAGGACTTAAGTTTAATAGATACATAGCATAAATTAAACGCCTATGTACTGGTTTTAAACCATCCCTAACATCTGGTAATGCTCTCTGAGTAATAGTGGAAAGTGCATATGCTAAATATTTTTTAGCAAATTGATTTTTTAATTCATCATTTATTATATTTTTACTCATTTAAAAATTTAAGAATCTTTTGTCTATTTTTAAAATTAGATATATTAATTACATCGACTAATCTATCGGTAATTATTCCACTATTTAAATCAAAGATTGATTTAAGATTTTGAAATGAAAAGTCCACCTTTTTTCCTAACAAAAGAGCTTTTGTATCATTTTCGAGATTACAATCATTTAAATCTAAACCGTACCCCATATTTTTTAAAAAGTTAAACTCCCATACAAGATAAGGTTTTAAACTATCATTATTTAACTCCTGTATAAAAAAATCAAAATCCTGAAAACATTCAATATATTTTTGTCTTTCAGGAATAATTTTAGAAATAATTTCAATTGAAGCTAATAATAAATTTAATTTTATAGTATCATTAAAAAACTTAATAGAAGTATTCTCAATCAGCTCAAAAGAAAAATAGCCGAGTGCATCTTCGCTTTTAGAGTTATAATTAACTTTTAGTTTATTGCCTAACTGTAAATCAGGTTTCTTTTTTTTTGATGAGCTGCCATAAACTATACCTGAATAACATCCGTAATTTTTAGAAAAAATTTTAACTATAGATGAATTTTCTTTACTTGGAAATATTGATACAAGATATCCAATATCACTCCAGCGCATTTATTTTACTTTTGCTAATTTTACTTTTAGAAAAAGATTAACTTTTTTTTTCATAATTTTTTCGAGTTGTGATCTTGAGTAGATACCAATATTTTTAATCATCGTTCCATTTTTACCTAAGATAATTTTTTTATGAGCATTTGTTTTAACGATAATAGTTTGGTTTATCGTAATAAATTTACCTTTTTTTATGTTATCTGTAACAATTAAACATTTATAGGGAATTTCCTTATGAATATAATATAACAAAGCTTCTCTGGTAATTTCTGAAAAAAATTTTTCTTTTGTAATTTTTTTTGAAATTTTTTTAGAGTCTTTTGTAGTAAATTTTTCAATAAAATCTAAAATTTTTTCAGTATTTTTTTTTCTTAAAGCAGAAATATAAAAAATTTCATCAAATTCATTAATAAAATCTATAGTTTTAATTTTTTTTAAAATTTCATCATTATCTATTTGATCAATTTTATTAAAAACTAATATTTTTTTTTTTATATTATTTAAATTTTGTTTGATTTTATCTAAATGTCTAAATTTATTATTTATATCTAACAAAAATATAACTATATCTGCTCTCTCTAAGCCTTGGTATGCTTCTCTAAGATAATTATCGTTTATGTTATCTTTATAAAACCCGGGAGTGTCTATAAATATCATTTGAGTATTTCTATGATTAATTGAAAATTCAATATTAAAATTTGTCGTTTGAATTTTTTTTGAAACGATTGAAACTTTTTTGTTTGCAAAACAATTTAACAAAGTAGATTTTCCTGAATTGGTTGGGCCAGAAAGAGCAATATAAGAAGTTTTCATTATTTAATTTTGAGGAATTCAATTAATTTCATTGCCGCATTAGTTTCTGCATTTTTTTTTGAACTACCAGTAGCAAAAAAATTTTTAGATTTTTCGATAGAAACAGAAACTTTAAAGTTTGGCTTGTGCGAAGGTCCTGTATTAGAGATATAATTATATTCTGGTAATTTTTTAAAAAGTTTAAGAGAGTATTCTTGAAGTTTTGTTTTTGGATCAATAATAACTTCTTTAGTGTTTTTTAAACTATCTCCCCATATTCTTAAAATAAATTTTTTAGTTTGTTCAAAACCTTTATCTAAAAAAACTGCTCCAATTATGGACTCGCAGAGATCGCCTAGAATTTTTTTATTCCCCGTTTTGTTTTTTTTTTGTGCTTTACTTAAGCTTAAAAATTTATCAAGTTTTAATGACGATATAATCTTAGAACATGCCTCTTTATTAACTAACGATGCTAATTTTTTATCTAACATACCCTCGCTGTCTTTCGGGTATTGATCATTTAAGTAGTTAGCAATAACCAACCCTAGAACTCTATCTCCTAAAAATTCAAGCCTTTCATTATTTAAATTAATGTTTACTGATTTGCTTTTATGAGTGAATGCTTGCTCTAAAATAGTTTTATTAGAAAACTTAATTCCAAGAATTTTTTCAACTTGATTAATATCATTAGACTTCATTAAATAATTTTCTTTAAAATTCTGTTAAAACGAATTGATTTATGCCATTTCCAAAAAGTAAAAAAACCTCCAACGTTTCCATTATTTGAAAAAAATAAAAACCTTGCTTTTCCAACTAAATTTTCTTTATTAACATATCCAACACTCATTAAAAATCTGCTATCCTTAGAGCAATCTCTGTTATCACCTAAAAAAAAGAAATGGTCATTAGGCACTATATATGGATCGGTATCGGTTAAAGAGTCGTTTTCAAAGTAAGCAATTTCATAATTGCTATTTTCATTAATTTTTTCTTTATAAATATTTACGTTAATACTTTCACGACCGCAAAATACTTTACTTTTTTTAACAAATTCTTTGTTAATTTTTTTTTTGTTTAAATAAAGATCTCCTTTTATAAATTGTACCTGATCTCCAGGCTTTCCTATCAACCTTTTAATATAATCAGTTCGATTGTCTGCTGGAGTTTTAAAAACAACTACATCTCCACGATCTGGCTCACTATAAAATAATCGTTTATCTAAAATTTTAATACTAAAAGGAAAAGAATGTCGACTATAACCGTAAGTGTATTTTGTTACAAATAACCTGTCACCAATCAAAAGAGTATTTTCCATGGAAGATGAAGGGATATAAAAAGGTTGTAATAATAAGGATCTAATAATTACAGCTAATATTAAAGCTATTATTAATGTTTTAATATTTTCTACTATTTTTTTTTTCATTAAGGATTATTTCGATATAATAACTATTGCAAAAGCAAAAGGATAATCATCACTTATAGATACAAAATATTTAGTTTTTTTTACTTTCAACTTTTTCAAAACACGCAATTCAGCTTTTTTAACTAATTTTATACTTGGTGCTCCTAAATTATTACGACTCACTATTATATCATTAAAATTAATTACCTTTCCTAATCCAGTACCAACAGCCTTTGAAAAAGCTTCTTTAACAGCAAAATTTTTTGCTACAAATTGTGCAGTAATTTTTTTGGGCAACTTTTCTTTTGAATTAAAAATTCTTTTTATAAAATTTTTTTTATTTTTTTTTAAAATTTTTTCTATTCTTGTAATATTAATTATATCACTACCTAAACCTAAAATTGACATATCTAACTAATAATTTTTTTAAATTTTTTTATAACTTTTCCAAGTCCAAAAAATAAACTTTCACCTATTATAAAATGACCGATATTACATTCGTTAATATTTTTAATTTTTTTTAAAAATTTTGCAGACTCGTAGGATAGACCGTGCCCTAAATTAAATTTCATTTTAGTTTTATCACACTCGATTTTACATTTTTTTATTTTATTAAATTCAGAAATGATTTTTTTCTTATTTTTGATATTTATGGCTTTAGCAAAAGACCCTGTATGAATTTCAATTGCATCAACATTTAATTGATATGAATTTTTAACGTCTTTTATATTTGGATTAATAAACAAAGAAACTTCGATTTTATTTTTTTTTAATTTATTAATAATTTTTTTTAGTTTTTTTTGTGATAATTTCAATCCACCTTCAGTCGTTACCTCTTTCCTTTTCTCTGGTACAATACATACAAACTTAGGTTTAAGTTTTAAAGCAAAATTCATCATTTCATTCGTGGGTGCCATTTCTAAATTTATTGGTTTATTAATTTTTTTTTTCAAAAATAAAGCATCGTTTTTTTTTATATGTCTCTGATCCTCTCTTACATGAATAGTAATTGAATCAGCGCCATACTTAATCACTTCTTTTGCAGCTTTTAATAAATCAGGATGATTTTCTCCCCTAGCATTTCGTAATGTTGCAATATGGTCAATATTGACACCGAGTTTAGTTTTCATTTAATTATATTTTTCGACTACCAGGTTTAATTGCTTCTATTTTTTTTAAGTGCTCAGGTAAACTGTCTTTTGAAAAAGTTGGAAAATTAAATTTAATTTGTGAAATAATATTTTTAATATTAGATTTTCCAGAAGATCTATCCACTATACAAGCATAACCTTTGATATTTGCTCCTAAATTCTCTAAACATTTAGCGCATTCCATGCTGGATTTGCCAGTAGTGATCACATCTTCAACAATTAAGATATTTTTATTTTTACATTCAAAGCCACGCCTTAAATTAAAAATATTATCAACTCTTTCTACAAAAATATTTGGAACATTTAAAAATTTTGATACTTGGTAACCAACAATAATTCCGCCTATTGCAGGTGATGCAATCAAATCAAATTTTAAATTTTGATTTTTAATTTTTTCTGCCAAAGAACTGCAGATTTTTTCAGCTAGATCTGCATGCATCATTAGCTGTGCACATTGAAGATATTTTTCACTTCTAAGGCCTGATGAAAGAATAAAGTGCCCTTCTAGTAAAGAATTAGTTTTTTTTAGTATTTCTATTGTTTCTTCTTCAGATAACATCAATTAGATTTTCTATGTCTTATAATTTTAAAATTAATTGATCTTACTTTTAATTCAGATATCAAATTTGTAAAATCTTTTAAGTTTTTTACTTCTACATCAAATATAAAACTTAAAAAATCCTCTTTTTTATCAACTAATTCAACATTAAAAATATTACATTTATGTTTACCAATCAAAGTGCAAATTTCACCTAGAGTACCTGCTTTATGACTTAATAAAACCCAAATACTTGATTTATGAATCCTGCTCTCATTTTGAACTGGAAGTTTATCATGCCAGTATCTTCTAATTGCACTTCTTGCCTTTCCTGTTTTTGCATATGATAACCAATGGTAAGACGGTGATTTTTTTGTTGAACTTAATATTTCAACATGATCACCATTTCTGAGCTGTGTTTGTAATGGTGAGTTTTTTCCATTTATTTTGCAGCCAGTACACGTATCTCCTAGATCAGTATGTACAGCATAAGCAAAATCTACTGGTGTTGCTTTTTTTGGCAATCTAATAACGGCACCGTTCGGAGTAAAACAAAAGACCTGATCAGCATAAAGTTGTAATTTAGTATATTCATAATAATGCTCAGGATTTTCACCAGACTCTAAGAATTCGACTAAATCGCTTAACCATGAATACTCATAGCTATTTCTTTTATCAACTTTCTCATTTTTTTTATACAGCCAATGAGCTGCCACTCCTCTTTCTGCGTAATCATTCATTTCATTAGTTCTAATTTGTATTTCAACTCTTTGTTTTTTAGGTCCTATAATTGTTGTATGTATTGATTGATATTTATTCGACTTAGGAGTTGAAATATAATCTTTAAACCTTCCAGGAACTGCGCTCCATTTATTATGAAAAACACCTAGTGATTTATAACAATCAGATATATCTTTAGTAATAATACGAAATCCTATCAAATCAGTAATTTGTTCAAGAGATACTCTTTTATCATTTACTTTCCTCCAAATAGAAAAAGGTGTTTTTTCTCTTCCAATAACTTCAGCGTCAATTTGATGTTCATCTAAAATATTTTTTATTTCTTTTAAAACTTCATTAAATATTTTTAATCTACTTGGTGCAATTTCTTGAACTCTATTAACAATCAATGATCTTGCTTCATCATTTAAAACTGAAAAAGATTTATCTTCCAGCTCATCTCTAACTTTATGCATACCCATTCTTTCGGCTAAAGGCGCATAAATTTCCATAGTTTCACGTGCTATTCGTTCTTTTTTATCTTTATTTTCAATTGAATTAATTGTTCGCATATTATGTAATCTGTCCGCTAATTTTACTAAAAGAACCCTAATATCTTTCGAGGTTGCTAAAATAAGTTTTCTAAAATTTTCACCAGCAGTTAAGTTCTTTTTTTCACTTTCTAATTTTGAAATTTTTGTAACACCATCAACTAATTCTGCTATTTCATTTCCAAAATTCTTTTTTAATTCATCATAAGTAGCTTTTGTATCTTCAATAGTATCGTGCAAAAGTGCAGTAGTAATTGTTGGACCATCTAATTTCAATTCTGCTAAAATATTTGCTACAGCCAATGGATGACTTATATAAGGATCACCTGAATGTCTTTTTTGTAACTTGTGTGCATCAGCTGCGTATTTATAGGCGTTCTTAATTACGCTCTCATCAACATAAGAGTTATAACTTTTAATTTTACTTATTAATTGTGTTGCATCTGACATATTTCAATTATACCAATTTATTTTATTTTTTTAACTTTAATTAATTCATCTTTACTAAATTCTTTAGAAATTTGATCTATTGTTTTTAATAAAACTGGGTGTTTCCAATTTTTATCTAAATCTTTAATTGGCAAAAAAACGAATGGCCGTTTTTGTAAATATGGATGAGGAATTTTTAAATTTTCTTGTGTAAAAATTAAGTTATCATAACAAATTATATCTATATCTAGTGTTCTTGGGTTATTTTTTTCTTTTCTAATTCTGCCAAATAATTTTTCAATTTCTAAAACTTTATTTAATAAATCAAATGGGTTCAAATTTGTTTCTACTGATACTGCTGAATTGCAAAAAATTGGATCAGATTTATTTGGATAAGCTTCTGATTGATAAATATGAGATTTTTTTAAAATCTTTATGTTACATTTTTCCAAATGTTCATATGCAGATTCAATATTTTCTAAGGGAGAATTATTGTTAAATTTTAAATTTGATCCAAATGCTAAAATTTTCATTAACTTGATCTGCGAAAAACTCTTGATTTTTCTCTATTCCAATCTCTTTGTTTTTTTGTTTGTCTTTTGTCATGTTGTTTTTTTCCTTTAGCAATAGCTATATTGACTTTGGCTATCCCCTTGGAATTAAAATAAACTCTAGTAGGAACAACTGTAAATCCATCTCTATTTATTTTTCCAATAATTTTATTTATTTCTTTTTTGTTTAGTAAAAGCTTTCTTGATCTTCTTGGATTATGATTATTATAACTGCTTTGTTTGTATTCAGGAATATATGAATTGTGTAAATAAATTTCACCTTCACTATCTATTGCATATGAATCTGCAATACTTCCTTTTCCAGCTCTTAATGATTTTACCTCTGATCCTAAAAGCTCAATACCAGCTTCAAGTGTATCTTCAAAAAAATAATTAAAACTTGCTTTACGATTCTGAGCAACAACGTTGCTAGAAGTATTTTTTTTTTTCATTAAATTAATGATAAACTATTTAAAACCGCTTTTATTTTTTCCTTAGAAGATTTTTCAGCAGTTACTAAAGGAAGTCTTACCTCCTCTGACATCATATTCATTAAGCTTAAACTATATTTTGCTGGTACAGGATTACTTTCTACAAACATAACATCATGTAACGGTAACAATTTATCGAATAATGGTTTTGCTTCTTCAAATTTATTTGAGTTACATAATTTGTGAAAATCTGAACACATTTTTGGTGCTACATTTGCTGAAACCGAAATACATCCAACGCCACCTAGTTTATTAAATTCATAAGTATTTTCGTCATTACCTGATAACAATAAAAAATCTTTGCCCATTTTATTTTTTTGTTGTGTAACTCTATCAAGATCTCCAGTGGCATCTTTTACGCCAATAATATTTTTTAATTCATAAAGTCTAGCCATAGTATCAACATTCATATCTACTACTGATCTTCCTGGGATATTATAAATTATTATTGGCACCCCGCAGCTATCATTAATTTTTTTATAATGTTGATATAAACCTTCCTGGGTAGGTTTGTTGTAATAAGGGGTAACAATTAAAACAGCATCAGATTTTGCTTTTTCGGCAAATCTTGTCATCTCAACAGCTTCATCTGTAGAGTTTGATCCTGTGCCCGCAATTACTGGAACTCTTCCATTAGAAGCTTTTACTGCAGTCTCAATTAATTTTTTATGTTCATCATGACTTATGGTTGGCGATTCGCCAGTAGTTCCACATGGAACAATGCCATTTGTGCCATTCGAAATTTGGAAATCTATAAATTTTTCATAGGCATTTAAATCCAAATTATCACCCTTAAATGGGGTAACCAAAGCTGTTATAGAACCTTTAAACATAGTTAGTAAATTTGAAATATTTATATATAGAATTATTAAATGATTAAAGTGAAAACTTTATTAAAATTATTGTTTTGCCTGATAACAGTCTTGTCAATTACAAGTAATTCATTTGCTAGATTAATTTCACCTGAACCAAAGCCTAAAGAATTTATAAAAGAGCAAACATTACCTGTTAAAAAACCCGATAGAAAACCGGTTAAAAAAGTAATTCCAAAAATAATAAAGCCTAAAGAAACTATTAATCAGAATGTAAATAATGCCAAAAAACAACCACAAATAAAAAAAGATGTTGTTAAAGAAATTAAAAAAGAACCTAGCAATGAAAAGAAGGAAGAGTTTACTGTATCGAATGAAATTATTCCTCTAAAAAAACCAATGGATTTAGGAATATCCAAAAAGAAATCTAGTATTTTAGCACCTAAAGATTTTTTAATTGCTCAAAAAACATTTGGCTTAATAAAAAGAAAAAGATGGAACTCTGCAATGAAAGAGGTTCGAAAATCTAGATCCAAACTACTAAATACTTTAGTAACTTGGATGTATTTAAAAGAACCTATAAATCGCTTAGAATTTGATGATTATAGAAAATTTATAAACAAAAATCCTAATTGGCCAAGAATAAATAGATTAAGATACTTGGCTGAACATAAAATTAATTTAAAAGATGTAAAACCTAGAGAAATAATTAAGTTTTTTGAAAAAGAAGAGCCGTTAAGTGGTTACGGAAAAATTAAATTAGGTGAAGCTTATTTAACCAGGGGTGAAACGAAAAAGGCACATGATTTAATTGCCGACGGTTTTAAAACTGCGAATTTAAGTAGTGAAGAACACAGGTACTTAAATAAAAAATTTAAGAATTTAATCACTACTCAGGATTACATTGAAAGAGCAAACTATTTAGCCTGGGAACAAGATTTTTATGAACTTAGAAGAACATTAAGATACCTCCCGCAAGGCCATAAAGAACTATATTTTGCAAGATTTGCCTTAATGACTAGGTCTTATGGTGTTGATAGCGCTATATCAAAGGTACCTCCTCAATTTAAAAATGATATTGGATTACAATTTGATAGAACTAAATGGAGAAGGAAAAGAGGAAGATACGATAGCGCTTTAGAAATTATTAATCAATTACCACAAGATCCAAAATTACTATTCAAACCAGATCTTTGGTTTAAGGAAAAATTTATTATTGCACGTAGCAGAATTAATAAAAAAAGATTTGAAGATGCTTATAATTTATTAATTAATCATGGCGTCTTAGATAGTGGAAATCTAGCAGAAGCTGAATGGCATGCCGGCTGGTTAGCGTTAAGATTTTTAAATAAACCAGAGGCAGCGGTTAACCATTTTAAAATTATGTATGAAGGAGTGAATTATCCTATTAGTAAATCAAGAGCCGCATATTGGGTTGGTAAAGCCTATGATGAAATGGGAAAAAAACAAAATGCAAAAGATTGGTATCAAAAATCTTCTGTTTTTAATACGACATTCTATGGTCAATTAGCTGCAGCAAAAATTAATAAAAATAATTTTAAAGTTAAGAATAGCTATTCTTTTTCAGAAGAAGAGTTTCAAAAACTTCTTAAATCAGATTTAGCACGGGCTGTTATTTTATTAGATGAACTAGACCAGTCCCTTAAAAGTAAAGATATTATTAGGCATCTTGGTTCTGAAGAAAGTTCAATAAAAGAACAGGTATTAGCTGGTAAACTTTCTCAATCTGTTGGAAGATTGGATTTTGCTGTTCAAATTGCGAAACAATCTTCTTATCAAAATAAAAACTTACTTGAATTAAACTATCCAATAATTGAGACGCCTAAAATTGTATCAAAAAGAACTATTTTGCCACAAGAAGTTATTTTAGCTTTAATCAGACAAGAAAGTGAATTTGACAGAGATGCAAATAGTTGGGTTGGCGCAAAAGGTTTAATGCAAATTATGCCAGCTACCGGACGAGTGGTTAGCAAACAAGCGGGATTAAATTATACTAGAAGTCGATTGATTGAAGATGAATATTTTAATTTGCAACTTGGTTCATATTATATTTCTGGATTAAATGAAGAATTTCAAGGGGCTATGTATATGGCATTTGCGGGATATAATGCTGGACCACATAGGGTTAGACGTTGGATAAAAAGATTTGGAGATCCTAGAAAAGGAGAAATTGATCCGATCGACTGGATAGAGCTAATCCCATTTACTGAAACAAGAAACTATGTTCAACGAGTTATTGAAAATATTCTAGTTTATAAATACGTCATTAATAAAAAAACTGTAACTAATGATATTGAAAAATTTTTATTTTGAAAAATAATCTTTAAAAGCGTAAGAAATTACAGCAAAAATTGTAATATAATTTAGATAAGAAATATAAAAAGATCCTACATCAAACAAAGGTTTAATCATTTGATATATTTCCTTGTAACTTGTCATGAATGATAATTGCAAAGTTAAATAAATTAACGAAGGAACTAAAAATATAACTGTTACAATAGTTAACAATAAGAATAACTTTGATCCAATCGAATTTAATTCTTTAAAATCATACTTATAATTAATTCCTAAAGTTAATTTTGGTAAAATAAATATTAATTTTAAAGACAAAATGGTTGTAAAAATCCATAAAATTAAAAGACCAGAAGCATGATCGCTTTCAACGGATAAAAAGTTTTTTAATACAAAATGTGTTAATAATGGCGATAAAGCAATTAAGGTTATAGCCAAGAAATTAAAAAAATACTTAATACTTCTTGGAGATAGAAATTCTTTTAAAAAGGTAATTTTAGACTTATTTAAAATTTCTTCATGAACACAAACTCCAATTGCGCTAGATACAATCATTGTAAATATAAAGAAGAAAAAAATAGTAAAATTAGTAGCAATTTGATTACCAATTAAATAATTCAATATGTTAAAAGCAATTGTGATAAAAATGACAGCGGGTAAGCCATCTTTTAACCTTCTGTCAAAATTAGAAATCAAGAATTGGAATGAATTGGCTAAAGTTTTTCCTATTGAGATATCTTTTTTCATATTTCTGGCGGACAGGGAGGGATTCGAACCCTCGTTACGATGTTACTCGTAAGGCTAGTTAGCAACCAGCTGGTTTCAACCACTCACCCACCTGTCCTTGAATGTTTTCTAATCTTTTATAATATTTTTTTCAATTAAAAAGGTTTAACTACTACTAGAATTACAATTAAAATTAAAAGTACAGTTGGAACCTCGTTAATATATCTAAAGTACTTAGAAGAATATTTTGATGGTTCATTAATTAATTTTTTTCTAACAACGCTTAAATACATATGAAAAGCTGATAAAATAATAACTAATGTAATTTTAGCATGCAACCACCCCGCTGAACCAACATAATGGATTAATCCAACTCCAAAAATCCAAGTCGCAATCATCGCTGGGTTCATGATAAATTTAAGCAATTTATATTCCATTGTTTCTAAAGTTTTTCTTGTATGATCGTGATCTGCATTTTCTGCATGATAAACATAAAGTCTTGGTAAATAAAAAAGCCCTGCAAACCATGCAACAAAAGAAATAATATGTAAAACTTTAATCCACTCGTACATTAATTCCACTCCGCTCTTGGAGGCATTGACATTAATATAGCCTCAACATTTCCATCTGTTTTTAAACCAAACAATGTACCTCTGTCATATAATAAATTAAACTCAACGTATCTAGATCTTTTAAGCATTAATTTTTTCATATCTTCTTCAGTATAAGATAAATCTTTTTTTCTTGCAGCATTGTCGTGGACAAAATCTTTAAAATATACCCCTAAATTCTTAATAAAATTAAATTCATTTTCAAAGTTATCATCGTTCAAATAATCAAAGAAAATACCACCTACTCCTCTTGGCTCTTTTCGATGTTTTAAATAAAAATATTCATCACATTCTTTTTTCCATTTTGGATAATCATAAGAACTTTTTTTGCACAAATTTTCTAAACCTTTGTGAAAAGAATTTGTCTCTTGATCTT